>JBJTWV010000016.1:0-2279 GCA_046081925.1 Bacteroidota bacterium
AGAGGCTGGTTCAGATTGTTGACCGCCGGCAGGACCTGTTTCACCCGTTCGGCGTCACTAGAGTAGATTGCAATGCCCAACGCCTTCGTCTCCGGTGTCGTGAAGCGGTCCGCTCCGGGCCGCGGAGATGGAACGGTACGACATGTGTTGAGGTCCCTTATCAATGAATCAAGGCGCTCGGCACCGCTTTGAGCTTGTCCCCAACCGTGAGACAAAAGTTTAGACACAGTTGGCGGCCCATGCAAAAAAGCAGTGGACAGCTAGTTTCAGTTTTAGCAGAATCGCAGTAGTCGAAGAGACGGAAGCGAGCTCTGCTGGAGAGCAACTCGCCGAGGGATCTCGGCTCGAAGACTCGTCAAGACGAGAATCGTCGGAACGCAACCTCCCGGCTGACCGAATGAGCTGGGCCAACGGATGACCACAACGGGAGGCATCCGCCACCCCGGCTTTTCGATACTCGGCTGACAGATCTTCGAAGGACCTAAGAAAACTCACGCCGGCACCTTTCGAGCTGTTGCTGCCGATTCGAAAGCAGCCGGCGATTTGTAACCCAGTGCGGAATGGAGCCGTCGCTTGTTGTAAGTCCGTTCCAAGAACTCCCGAATGCATTTGCGAGCGTGCGCAATGTCGCGGTACTCGGTGCGGTAGACCTCCTCGTACTTGAGCGTCTTCATAAAGCTTTCCGCCTTGGCGTTGTCGTAGGGATTGCCCTTGCGGCTCATGCTGCCGCGGATGCCGTGTTCTTTGAGCAACCGCGTATAGTCGTGGCAAGCGTATTGCACGCCGCGGTCGGAATGATGAATCAATCCATCCGGCGCGCCGCGTTTGGCCAACGCCATGCGCAGTGCGCCGAGGGCGAGATCCGATTCCAGCGTGCGCTCCAACGCCCATCCGATCACGAGCCGCGAGAACGCATCGAGCACGACGGCGAGATAGACGAACTCCTCGTCCAAGCGAATGTAGGTGATGTCGGCCACCCAAAGCTGATTGGCCGACGCCGGTATGAATCCGCGCGCCAGATTGGGAAAGACCGGAAAGGAGTGATTGGAGTCGGTGGTGATCTTGAACTTGCGTTTGCGGATGCACAGCAGGTTATCTTCGCGCAAGATGCGGCCGACTACTTTGTGATTGGCCTGGATGCCCTGATCGCGCAACTGAGCCGTGATGCGTGGCCGTCCGTAAGTGGGGAACCGCAAGGCTATGAGCTGAATGGCGTGCCGCAATTCGATATCGCGTACAGCCGGTTTGGCTTCCGGGTCGAACCGGTAGAAACTGGCGCGGCTTACACCGGCCAAGGCAGTCATCGTCGAGATCGTCATCGCGCAGCCCCCTTCTTGCTCTTCACGGATTTGCTGGAAGAGCGCGGATCGGACGTCTCCGCTTGCGACATCCGCAGATCTTCGATCCGCCGCAAGCAGCCTTTTAAAAAATCGATCTCCATCGCCTGCTGGCCGATCTTTCGCTCCAACTCGGCCACCTGCGTTTCCTCCTCGCGCCGACGGCCTTCTCCTGAGAATGCGCTGTTGGGGCGCCTGCGATACTCCTGACGCCAGCGATGCAACTGGTTCGGATTGACCTCCAGTTCACGCGCTACGCGGCCCGCCGGGACCCCGGCGTCCAGGCGCTTGACCGCCGCGAGTTTGAACTCGCGGTTGAACTTTCTTCGTGACACGGACATGACTCAAATTCTCCTTTGGGAATTTTTGTGTGTCTAGACTCGTGTCTCAAATTTGGGGACAACTCCAATCCGTTCCCCCTATTGAGTCTCTGTCCACGTGGATCGATAGGCTCTGCCCCAAATGGGCTCTCGATACATGGATACCCACCATGGGGTATCTGTCTCTCCGAATTCATCAATGTGCTTTTGGGTCGGCTTGGAGTACGGTTCTTGGGAACCGCTCCACAGAGGCGCTTGTGTGTAATAGATCGCGGCGTCTATTCCCGTTGTGATCGAGAGGTGACCACGGAGTGTCGCGATGCGGGCGCTGAGTGTGCTGAGGCGTGTGCCCTTGAAGCGTTCGGGAGCGGCGGCGCAAATGAGTGTCTCCACGATGCCGGCCCAGTGATATGGGGTCAAGGTTGCTGATGCGAGATCGCTGAACTGAATGAGGTCGAAACGATCTTTGAAGGGTTGGAGGAACTCGAGGTCGGTTTCATCGGTGGCGAGGCACAGGGGTTGTCCAGTAGTGAGAAGGTTGGCAGTGTGCTGTTCCAGGCGCGCGTGAAGTTCTGATACAAAACAAGGATGCACTCGATTCGCTGGCTGGCGCTTGCGCCGA
>JBJTWV010000017.1:0-62494 GCA_046081925.1 Bacteroidota bacterium
AAAATTAGTCTATAATAATTTGTTTTTGCCCCATTTGAGAGTGAAGCATATAGACGCCTTTAGGTAGAAAATCTAGGGTTAGCAGATTTCTTCCAGCAGAAAGTCTTCCTTGCCAAACTGTAGTTCCAGCCATATTCAGTATGCGAATGTGCTGTGTATCGGCTAAGAATATTGTGAGTACGCCGCTAGCAGGGTTTGGGTAAACCATTAAATCTCTACCAGGTTCGTCATATAGAATACTGACTATTTTGCTATAACTAAACCTGCCATCAAGGTCACGTTGAAGTATGCGGTAGTAATTATATGCCCCTCCTTTAAGTGGACTGAGGTGGATATAGCTATATACTCGAGAAGTGGAGCTATTACCCGCACCACCAATAGTATTTAATACTGTCCAATGTTGCGTATTGGCACTATGCTGAATTTCAAAGTCTTTTGTATTCTGCTCACTCGCTGTTGACCAATTTAATTCAACTCCGGTGGGTTGTTTTTTAGCAGTGAATGACTGCCAAGCAACCGGAAGAAGTGTAAAACCAGCGGTTACCCAATTGGAGGTGGAACCTGTAAGAGCAAAGCCACTTAATGTGCCATTAAAACTATTACCCGATGCGTCTAACACTGTGGTTATCCCAGTATTAGTCCCGTTTGCGGTACCTTGATTGAAATTATAATTTAATACTAGCCCGCTTTGGGGCGTAGTGAATTGTACATTTTTATTAAGGTTTATTTGTTCTGGAGATCTAACAACATTCCAGATGCGTAAAGCATCCACTGTGCCGGGAAAATAAACATGTAAATCCCCGTAGCCAATTTTAATGGGGAAAGTTGTCGAGTGTGGTGTCCCGGTGTTTCCTGTTGAACTGCAGTCCAAAGCACCATTAATATACATCTTAGCATCGCCACCAGTTGATCTTGTTACTGCAACATGATACCAAGTATTTAAATTTAAAGTTGTAGCTGACTGAAGGTTGGGGAGCGTACCAGTGCCCCATATTTGCCACAAAAGTCGATTTTGGTAAGTTGGATTTCCAATCCATAAACCGTAAGTTCTATTTGTATTATCTCCTCTACCAAAAATGCGTGACCAATCAGTTGTATTACTAGAAATTTTAATCCAGGCTTCAATGGTAATATCTCCAGTTATGTTAAGAGCAGATATATTGCTTGCAGTCGCTACTACATCGTCAATGCCGTCAAAATGAAGAGCATTTGTATTTACATTTTGAGCAGAGACAGAACTAGTAAATACGGGAAATAAAAGAATAAAAAAGTAATTTCTCATTACAGCAGTAAAATGAATACAAATTTAATTATTGAACTTTAGATTAAAAAAAATAATAAATAAGTGTAAATAGCTGCTATAATCTTTTGCGCTTTTAATTTGTGGAGACTTCGGGTGTCCCTCGCTGCGCTCGAGCATCGGATGGGTCTTACAAATAATGTTATTTTAAAAATCTGTAGGCTTCCCCACAGTTCAATCACTTGGGTTTGAAGAATTTTCCCCCATTTTTTACTACGATGGCGATCTAGGGATCTACTCCAATAAGGACGTAGGGTTTTCTGTTCGTTGCCTCAGGGATTAGAATTTATTTGATTCATTTGACAATTTGATTAATAATGGTCTTAAAGAATAACATATAGACCACTAAAAATCGATCAGGGTCATCAAATCAGCCCTAACTTCGTTAGAACCAACGGTAATCAAGTCTACATGTTATTTCAGAAAATAATAATAGTTATAAAGAATAACATATAGATAGCTAAAAATCGATCAGGGCAGTCAAATCAGTCATAACTTCCTGATAACCAACGATAATTAAGCCTACCTGATCCATTTCAATCACACGAATCCGTTGTTGCAGCATGATAATTTGATCATTCGGAAAGTCAAGCAATTTGGATTTCGGGTGACACGGACAGGGGACAAAGTTCAGTTATAACGAGTGTAGCATCTTGGCGAAGTATTGGTATTAGAAGTAGAGAAAATAGATAAGGGTTAAGGACTGGATGAAACAGACAGGTTGTTTAGGAACTCGAAATGCAGACTTTTACAAGCTTTGGTTATTTTTAAGTCAAAATAAACGTAGGATATTGAAAATCAACGTTTGAAAGTTTGAAATTAAAATAGTTCGCTATGAAGTATAGTTATAAAGATCGAATACGTTATTATTTTGAAAATACGATTTCGGCCGGTCCGGTTGGCGTGATTAAATGGTTGGGAATAGTCTCCTTGGCTGCCATTTTATTCTTGGGGTTAATCATCATCGTGTTTGGCATCAAAGCCGACCCAAACGCAGATAGTTCGATCGGATATATTGAAGGTGTTTGGAAAAGTTTAATGGCAACATTAGATCCCGGAACGATGGGAGCAGACGAAGGTTGGGCATTTCGTTTAATTCGATTCAGCGCTACCTTACTTGGGATCTTTATCATTTCTATATTGATCGGTATTATTTCATCTGGGATCGATGGAAAACTGGATGAATTGCGAAAGGGCAAATCGAAAGTACTCGAGTCAGATCATACGTTGATCTTAGGCTGGTCTGAAAAGATCTTTTCGATCATTGAGCAAATCATTGAGGCGAATACAAATTACAAAGGACGTGCGATCGTGATTCTTGCCTGGATCGACAAAGTGGTGATGGAAGATGAGATCAAAGCAAAAATTTCAGATTTTAAAACGAGTAAAATCATCGTTCGTAGAGGAAATCCATTAATCTCAAGTGACATAGAAGTTGTCAATCCGAATCTGGCTCGATCCATAATTATTTTGAGTCCGGAGACTGAAAATGCGGATACATTCGTGATCAAATCCGTAATGTCATTCACCAAAGGGAAAAACAGGAAATCATCGCCCTACAATATAGTAGCTGAGATCAAGGAAGAGGAGAACTTGGAGGCTGCCGAAGTTGCCGGAAATGGGGAGGCGGTATTTGTTCATACATCCGATTTGATTTCACGTATCACCGCTCAGACCTGTCGCCAGTCCGGTTTAAGTGTTATTTACTCGAATCTGATACAGTTTGAGGGCGATGAGATTTACTTTCAAGAGCAAACGAGTCTTATCGGTAAAACGTATAAAGAAATTCTCCGTTTGTATGATACGTCCTCCGTCATCGGGATTTTCTCCAATGAAGAGGCCGTGATCAATCCGCCGATGGATACTGTTTATCAACCGGGGGATCAAATAATTGCCATTTCAGAGGATGATGATACGATCATTTTGAACGAGGTTGAGAATACGGACATTAAATCTCACTTATACAGCGAATTAGATGTGTCCGGAAGTTCAGTTGAAAAAACACTTATTCTGGGATGGAATAAAAATGCCAAAACAATAATTGCAGAACTTGATGAATATGTTGCTCCAAATTCAAGTGTTGTCATTCTGAGCGAGAGTGTAATTGATGCGACTCAATTTTCGGTAACCAATCAAACGGTGACAAGCCAGGTTGGAAAAATTATAAGCAGAAAAATATTAGATGAAATTCATCCAGAGAATTTCAATCACATTATTCTCTTGAGCAACAGCGATATTGATGTACAGGAAAGTGACGCGCAAACATTAATATGCCTGCTTCATTTACGTAACATCGGCTTTAAATTGAATAAAAATCTGAGTATAGTCTCTGAGATGCGCGATCTGAGAAACCGCGAAATTGGGTTGGTGACACGTGCGGATGATTTCATTATTGGCGATAATATCATCAGCTTGATGTTATCTCAACTTTCTGAAAATAGGGAATTGAAAAAAGTATTCGATGTGCTGTTTAAATCAGAAGGCTCCGAAATATATTTAAAGCCAATTCAGCGTTATATTAAAACGAATGTGCCCGTTGATTTCTACACCTTAATTGAAAGGGCATCGATGATGAACGAAACAGCTATTGGCTATCGAATTCATGCGAAGAAGGATATATCCGAAGACAATTTTGGAATTAAAATTAATCCGAAGAAGTCTAATGAACAGACATTTTCAGCAGAAGACTTTTTGATCGTTTTAAGTGAGAGTTGATGGTTCTTTTTGCCTTACCGGACTATCGCATATGAATATTACTGGACAGTATAATTTATTGATCTACCTATTTTTCGCGGAGGCATCGAATGGGTATCACCAATACAGCCAGCCTTGCCGCTTCGGATGCGCTTCGCTCAGCGATCCATTGAGGGCTCAACGAACAGAAAATAGCGGGCCAATGGCCCTTTCTTTTTCTATTCAGTTCGCGTGCATAAGCAAGCTTATGCCGCTTCCAGAATAAAAAAAGACTCCGCCGGGGGCGGGGCTGTATAATTTCAGCACGCAATGCCAGCGCCAATACCATACCAAACAAAATCAAAAAAACTTTTTCATAAAACATCAATTATTAATCGAAATGAAAACTTCAAAGCATCTTATGAATAAACAATATTTATTTTGGTATTAATACATATTATAATTAAATAGGTATTCTTTAACTGATAATCACTTTAGAGACATAATTTAGAGAATCATAACATTCGCATTCAAATTTTACCAAAAAACAGATCAATCAAATATTAAAACGAAATAAATGGACCCGTCTGAGATAAAAAGCTAGGATTACAAATGAGTTATTACGATTGCTTTTACATACCGGAAAATGTATCGAGCGTCTCAAATAAAGTACAATCCCAGTATGATCGTGAAATATGCGAAAAGTGTATATTTACTGTAAATATTTTTATGACGCGATTTAGTGGCCTTAAGAAAGTATTCGCAATAATCATCATTGTTCTGCCCAGTTTCTTGTCCGCTCAGTCGGGTATACCCGAGCTAAAAAAGGTTCAAACGATTGATTTGGGTAACGGGTCCGTAATGGAAGCGTCCTATGCGATTGAAAATTTCAAAACAATCCCTGTCGTCGTTAAAGACCTAATTGGCGATTATTGGAACTATGAAACAGATGCCCTTAGATATCAGTTTTTCGAGCAAGTGAATCCGACTGATAAAAAGAAATATTTAACCATACGAACATTAGCGTACCCAGGATATAAGGAAACAAAGTTTGCAATAAGAACCCTCGCAGGGAGTCGCATTACAACCGATAAGGGTGTTTTTGTATACGTAGAAGGTGTATTGCCCGGAGACGATGCCCCAATCAAAGGGTTTTTCTTAATCAAAAACAGTCCGGCCCTGACAATAAAATTTATCTGGGACAGCGATAAACCACTGGTGGCAAAAGTTAGTAACGAAAACAGCAACGAGATGCAGGGCGAGGGAGAATTACAAGAATGGGAAACAACAAGTGGTGAATATGTATATAATGTTCCGAGTTTAATCCCCGATGGCTTCAAGAGAAATGAAGAACAAGTCATTACCGAATGTGATTTAGATGGAGATGATATTTTGGATGAGGTAGTATTAGCAGAAGGAGAAAAAAACGCAATCCTAGTCTATTTAAGCAAAATACTTGGAGAGAATAAATCATACTACTTGCTGGACTGGGAGCACATGGTAAATACATTGGAACATAGTAACTGTAAAATTACCGTATCAGGAATTGACATGGGCAGATATCTTACAACTCTATCTTTCAAGTATGACGCACCAACAAAACGTCTAAAAGTATTAACCTACCAGGAAGACGATAAAGTGGTAAAGTTCACCGGCGCATTCAAAGTGATTCGAGCAAAGCGAAATAATTAATGCAAAAATGGATAGTGTTTAGCATGATGAATAGATTTATTCGGTATTGAAATAGCTCACATGAAACGTTCATTCATCACCGAAGCAATGACTGTCATGCTGGCTTTAAGTTCAAATTTAATATTGGACTAAGCAGTTAACAACTATATAAAGGAGACCCGAACAAATAAAGCTGAACGAGCGGCGTTTGCCGGAGACGTATGGTGGTCGTGTATATCTAATAGACATCCCATTGCTCTGAAAGGAATTTTTGATGAATCGGGGAATGCCTGTCACTAAAGGCGAAGCAAAAAAGATGTCTACTATTTTATATTTTGGTGACAGGGTTTTGCCTTAGGCAAAATGTTTGTCGAGACAATTTGCTGTTTTAGAATATTTCACCTGCAGTGGAATATCTTTTTTTTGGGTTAGGGTTAAAGAATTTGTATTAACCTCAATTATTAAAACTCACTTTATGAAATAGATTTTTGCACTTTTATTTATCATTATTTGTTGTAACGCTTCGTTTGCTCAGGTCAAATCTATGGGCAGCCAATCATTTGTCTGTTTTGGTCAACGTTTCAAAAGAATTTGAAAGTAAAAACTTATTTACTTTCGAATATCAATTTTTCTTACTTCTATAGTTGTAACTATTTATCTGAACCCGGCCAAATTAAAAAAAGGAATTCGAGGAACAAGGCATTGAAATATTTGTAAATGGTAATGCGTTCATTTCATCTTCACTTGACCTACCCCCAGGCAGCCTCAGCATTAAGACTTATACTAATCTATATATAGATGAATACCTTAAAAACAACTTTCTAAAAACCTATGGAAATTTGAGTGATGTTTGTGTAATTTCAGAAAAAGGAAATGAAAATGATCCGATCGGCTATAAGGCGTATTTTAAACTAATAAATGGTGCATTTAAATTTATAGGTTTTGAAGGCTAGGAGCAAGGAGATTAATGCACACCAATATATTTTACTTCAAGTATCCATCAGGGCCGACAAATCGGCCCTGACTTCGTTAGAACCAAAGGTAGTAAAGCCCACTGAAAAATCCCACCGGAGGTGGGATTTTTCAGTTTGAGAAGTTTGGAAAGTTTGGAGGTTTGAGTTGATTCGGGTGAAATTTGTACATTAGCCGATCAGCCATGGAAACAATTACCATCTTATTGGTCGATGACCACAAGCTCATACGGGAAACCTGGGCCTTGCTGCTCAATTCCGATCCGCGCTTTCACGTGATCGGGGAAACCGATAATGTGGATGCCGCCCTCGATACCTGCCGGGAAAAACACCCGACCATTGTTCTAATGGACATCAATATGACCCCGGTAAATTGGTTTGAGGCCACCAAACTCATCCGTAAATACGTTCCTGCCACCAAGGTCATCGGCATGTCCATGCACTCGATGCCGGCCTAAGCCCGCCGTATGTTGCAAAGTGGCGCCTCGGGCTACGTCACCAAAAATTCCTCCAAGGAAGAGTTGTTTGAGTCCTTGGTTGATGTTCAAAAAGGAAACAGATACATCTGCGAAGAGGTCAAGAATATTTTAGCTCACCAGGAATTGGATGACTCCGGAGAAAGCGGTCCGGACCTGAACCTGTTATCCCGCCGAGAACTCGACGTGGTTCAACTGATCAAGGAGGGACTCTCCTCCAAGGAGATCGCACAGAAACTCGATCTGTCTCTCAAAACAGTCGAAGTACACCGTTACAACATCCTCAAGAAGCTGAATCTGAAGAACACCGCCGCGCTGGCCAATTTTATCAATTCACAAGGACTCTGATCCCGTAATGCCCGCATGGGCATATACCTCCTCCGGTTCAATATCGAGGTGGTTGGCGTGATATTGGCAAGCACCATCCCGAATGACCAAAACCTGAGGCGATTCGTGCGGGATACCAAACTGTTCGGTGATGGCCTGCGACAGCGGCCGATGTTGCAATAGATCCAACAGATAAAAGGAAGTAACACCAGCAGATGTAGGCTGACGATCAAATCGGCTCAATGCCACCCGGCTGATGGAGCAGCGAGTGCTGTGTTTGAAGATCACTTGCGTCGATCCATGAGAAGCGATCGTCAATTCATCCAGCTGTTGCCGGTCAGTCAGATCGAGCCACATAAAATTATCCCCGGAATTTACCGTTGCCCATAGTGTTGGCAGGGCAACCATACTTAGGGGCTGCACAAGAACCCAGCAGGACGATCGTGGCCAATAACAGGATCGAAAAGGATAGCAGGCGTGTCATAATTCTCAAAGATAATCAGAAATCCGGCCTACCTCAAAAAGTATCAAAATCAGTTACCTTTACCCAAACCTGTTTCATTCATGTTGCAACTGACCAAACCTTTGGCATTCATCGACTTGGAGACCACCGGCGTCAACCTGGGGAATGACCGGATCGTGGAGATCGCCATTGTGAAAATCCTGACCGATGGCACGCGCAGTGTCAAACGAAAACTCATCAACCCTGAAATGCCCATCCCCACCGCCTCCAGCGACGTGCACGGCATCACCGACGAAATGGTAAAAGATGCCCCCACGTTCAAACAGCTGGCGCAGGAGCTAAAGCAAATGCTGGATGGTTGTGACCTGGCCGGATACAATTCCAATCGTTTCGATATTCCCCTGCTGATGGAAGAATTCCTGCGCGCCCAAGTGGAATTTGATATGAAGGGCCGCCGGTTGCTAGATGTGCAGACCATCTTTCACAAACTGGAACCCCGCACCCTCAGTGCCGCTTATAAATTTTATTGCGACCGCATCCTGGAAGACGCACACAGCGCCGAAGCCGATGCACAAGCGACCTACGAGATCCTGCAGGCTCAGATAACCCGATACCCACAACTGGGCAATAACCTCGACAGTATCCTCAAAACAATCGGGGAGGAGCCCATCGTTGATTTCGCCCGCCGCTTCATATGGGAAAACGGGGTGGAAGTATTCAATTTCGGTAAATACAAAGGCAAACCGGTTTCAGACGTGCTACGTGCCGAACCTCAGTACTACGACTGGATGATGAAAGGCGACTTTCCGCAACATACCAAACAAAAACTCACGGAGATCTATACCCGCACCATTTTGAAGAAATCCTGATCGAATTGACGAACGCACTGGTCATAATTCCGACGTATAACGAACGGGAGAATATTTCGGCCCTACTGGAGAAAGTGTTTTCACTGCCACAGGCCTTTCATGTATTGATCGTGGACGACGGCTCGCCCGATGGTACCGCTCAATTGGTGAAAACACTTCAGGCTACCAACCCCGGAAAATTGCACTTGCTGGAGCGCTCCGGCAAGTTGGGTTTGGGTACAGCTTACCTGGCAGGTTTCAAATGGGGACTGGATAACCACTACGAATATCTTTTTGAAATGGATGCCGATTTCTCACATGATCCGAACGATCTACCCAGATTGTTGGATGCCTGTACCCGGCAAGGTGCCGACTTATCCATCGGTTCCCGGTATGTCAAAGGCGGGGCGGTAGTTAATTGGCCCTTCAATCGGATCGCACTCTCGAAAGGCGCTTCGCTGTATACTCGTATCATAACTGGTATGCCCGTAAAAGATCCAACGGCCGGATTCATGTGTTATTCCAAAAGGGTGTTGGAGCATCTCGACCTCAGCAAGATCAAATTTGTTGGCTATGCCTTTCAGATCGAGATGAAATTTAAAGCATGGCGGGCCGGCTTCAAGATCCAGGAAGTCCCCATTACATTTCAGGATCGCACAATGGGCGTCTCCAAAATGCATCGGGGTATCATCGAGGAAGGGATCTGGGGCGTTCTGAAGCTTCGGTGGCATGCCTGGTTCGGCGATTGATCAATAGTAATTTTGAAAAAAGCCTACATACAATTGCATCTGGCCGTCCTGCTGGCAGGATTTACAGGCATATTGGGACGGCTGATTCAACTCAATGAGGCGTGGTTGGTTTGGTATCGGGTAGGGCTAACTGCTCTTGCCTTCTGGATCTTACTTTTCTTTCGAAAAGAAAAAAGTATCATCAGTGCCAAAACGATCCTATCCATTATGCTTGTGGGAATGATCGCCACAGCCCATTGGGTCACTTTCTATGCCTCTATTAAATATGCTAACGTATCCATTGGGCTGGTTTGCTTTTCCTCCATCGGATTTTTCACTTCCCTATTTGAGCCACTCCTGCTTCGAACGCCCTTCCGATGGATAGACTTGTTCCTGGGGTTGGTCACTTTGCTGGGCATCTATCTGATCTTTCATTTTGATTGGGAATATCGTACCGGGATCTTGTTGGGTCTCGTCTCCTCCCTTTTGGCCTCCCTCTTCCCGATCTGGAATCGCTATTTTTTGAGGGAAGTCTCTTCAACAACCTTACTGGCCTGGCAACAAACCGGGGGCTTTATTTTTTTGACGGCTATCCTTCCCCTCTATCTTTCGTATTCATCGATCGGCACCACCACACCCACGCTCACCGATTGGGGATGGATCCTTTTTCTGGTTGGTGGTTGTTCGGTATGGGCCTTTCAACTTTCTGCTGCAGCGTTGAAAAAATTATCGGCGTTCACGGTCAATCTGAGCTACGGACTGGAACCCGTATACGGCATCCTGCTGGCTTTTTGGATCTTTCGGGAGGATAAACTCCTCCATGCCGGCTTTTATTTAGGCGCCAGTATCATACTGGCTGCACTTGCCCTGCATGCAGTGTTATTGATTCGAACAAGAAAAAAAATATAATATGAGAGGCATACTTCACCCTGTGTTGGTATGTAGACCAATTGTTTATTGCCTGATCTGTTTGTTGATGTTCGTTCAGGCCATCGGTCAAAAAAAACCATTGGATCATACCGTGTATGATACCTGGCAGCGTGTAGGGGAAAAACAGCTCAGTGCGGACGGGAACTGGGTAGCCTATACGGTAGACCCGCAGGAGGGTGATGGCGTTTTATTTTGGAGAAGCTTTGGCCAACGCATCACTGATCGGTCTGTCCGACGCGGGTACAATGTGCAATTCGAGCCCAATAGCCGATTTCTATTCGCTAAGATCAAGCCAACTTTCGCAGACGTTCGCGAAGCCAAGATCAAGAAAAGAAAACCAGAGGATATGCCAAAGGATTCTTTTTTATTGATCGATCTAACTACCGATTCGGTGCGAAAGATCCCGAACGTGAAGAGTTATAAATTTCCCGATTCTACCGGCGGTTGGGTAGCCTGGCATCTGGAAAAGACCTTGGCAGCAAGACCTAAAAAAAGCACGCCCGCCACGGATCCCCAAATGGATAGTCTCGGTCGTGTCATTGATTCGTTACAACTCCGTATTCAATTGCTTTCTCAACCCTCCAAAAAAAATAAACAACGCGACGATGATCTAGATGCAGATGCGGATGCGGAAGAAGATCCGATGGGCGCATCGAATTCGGAGACCGGAAGTGATCTGGTGGTCATGAATTTGCGCACCGGAAAAGCTCGTACGATCCCAAGGGTACTCGATTATCAATTCAGCAAAAAGGGATTTCGGTTGGCGTTGGAATGCTCGTACGATCGGTCCGATTCCAGCAGCCAAAACCGTGTATGGTGTCTGGACCTGATCACCGATTCCTTACACCTGGTCAGCAAAGGTGGAAATGATTTTCGTCAATTTACGTTCAGCGAAGATGGATCTCAATTGGTTTTTCTGGCCGAGCGAGATGCCCGCCCCAAGGAATTACAGAAGTACTACCGCATTTGGCATTACCGTTCAGGAATGGACAGTGCTCGCCTGCTCGTGGATCGTCACAGCGCGGGTATGCCTCTCGGTTATGCCCCCAGTGAGTTTGCTAACTTGAAATTCAGTCCCAGTGGTCGTCGGCTTTTCCTTGGAACGGCACCGATACAACCGGCTAAAGACACCAGTCGAGTGGAGATCGATCTCGTAAAATTGGATGTGTGGCATTATCAGGATGATTATCTGCAAACGCAACAACTATATAACCTGTCCAGAGATCTGCAGCGAAATTATCTGGCTTACTACGACCTGCGTGCCGCTCATTTGGTGCAACTGGCATCCCCCGCTATGCCACAGGTGCTTTTGAGTGATGAAGGAGATGGTGAACAGTTTTATGCATTGGCCGACAGCGGATATCGGTTGGTGAGTCAGTGGACCGGCCGACTGGACCGGGATATTTTTTCGATCGATGCGCAATCAGGTAAACGAACGATGATCACGCACGATGCTTCGGTGGTCATTTCCAATTCAGGTGTTTCGCCAAATGGGAGTGGGCTGGTCTGGTACGATCTGAAAAAAAGACAATATCTTTTTTGGAATGGAAATCGGATCCGTGAAATATCTAGGTCGATCAAATTCCCGCTGTGGGATGAAGAGAACGATGTGCCGGATGATCCGAACCCCCATGGTTTTGCCGGCTGGCTGTCCGATGGCAGTGCTTGTATGGTTTACGACCGATATGATCTGTGGAAACTGGATACCACATCTTCGATTGCGCCGCTGCGATTGACCGATCGCGGACGCGAAAATAAAATACGCTACCGATTGATTCGCCTGCAAACCGACGAAAGACCTATGCAGGATGGCCAAACAATAGCGTTACGAGGCTTTCGGGAAAGCGACAAGAAGGAAATGCTGATCGATGCGGCTTGGAATGGACAGTCGTTGGTAGGTAAGCCATTAACGGATTTTTCATCGAACATGTTCGGCGCTATTCAAAAGGCGAGTCGGGCAAGCAGGTGGATTTATACTAAGGAGAATTATCTGCGATCGCCCGATCTGTATACCAGCTCCAATGCAACCGATCCGGTCAAATTATCCGATCTGAATCCACAGCAACGTGATTACAATTGGGGCACGGCCGAATTATATCGGTGGACTGCTTTTGATGGGAAGCCTGCTGTGGGCGTCCTATACAAGCCTGAAAATTTTGATCCACAAAAAAAGTATCCATTGATCCTGTATTTCTATGAAACGCACACGGATGCTTTGCATCAATACATTCCGCCCACGCCGACCGGAAGCCGCTTGAACATTTCATTTTTTGTGAGCAGGGGATATGTCGTTTGTTCTCCCGATATACATTATACGATCGGGCAACCTGCGCAGAGTGCATATAATTATGTGGTCAGCGCGGCCAAATCCCTGGCCTCGAAGCCTTGGATCGATGGAAAGAATATGGGTATTCAGGGACAAAGCTGGGGCGGTATTCAAGTGGCGCAGCTGGTGACCATGACCAACCTATTCAAAGCAGCTTGGTCCGGTGCCCCCGTTGCCAATATGACCAGCGCCTATGGTGGCATTCGATGGGAGAGTGGATTGAATCGTCAGTTCCAATATGAAAAGACACAAAGTCGGATCGGCGCCACACTTTGGGAGCGCCCTGGTCTTTACATCAAGAACTCTCCGCTGTTTCAGGTACCGAAGATCTTTACACCTATGGTGATCATGGCCAATGATGCGGATGGCGCAGTTCCTTGGTATCAGGGGATTGAGTTGTTCACGGCCATGCGCCGCTTGAACAAGCCTTCGTGGCTGCTGAACTACAATGGGGAAGCACACAATTTACGCGAGCGAAAAAATCAAAAAGATATCTCCGTACGGGAACAGCAATTCTTCGATTGGTTACTCAAAGGCGAGAAACCTGCCCGCTGGATCACCGAAGGCATTCCGGCAATCATGAAAGGGAAAGAGTGGGGATTGGAATTGGTTGACTGATCGGCGACTTTTTAAAAGTCCCGTTCCGGATCGAAATTCTCCAACTCTTTTGCGACTGCGGTTAGGAAGGTGGCACCCAGACTTCCGTCTACGATTCGATGATCGTAGCTCATGCTTAGGTACATCATGTGCCGGATGGCAATGCTGTCGCCGGCAGGAGTTTCCACCACCACGGGTCTTTTTTTGATAGCCCCTATGGCTAAGATGGCTACTTGCGGTTGATTGATGATGGGCGTTCCCATCAGGCTGCCAAAACTGCCAACATTGGTAAGCGTAAATGTTCCGCCCTGTGTGTCATCCGCTTTCAATTTCCCGTTGCGGGCCGCATCGGCTAATTGATTCACTTGCTTGGTCAGTCCCACCAGATTCAACTGGTCGGCATTTTTGATCACGGGTACGATCAGGTTGCCGGATGGAAGGGCCGTGGCCATACCGATATTGATGTCTTTCTTGATCAGAATGTGATGATGCTCTAGGGAGCTGTTGATCAACGGGAATTTTTTGATGCAACGAACAATGGCTTCGATAAAAAGAGGAGTGAAGGTGATCTTGGTGCCTTCCCGTTTTTCAAATTCTTTCTTGCACTTCTCCCGCCACATGACCAGGTTGGTTACATCGGCTTCGGTGAAGCTGGTGACGTGGGGACTGGTTTGCTTGCTGCGGACCATATGGTCGGCAATAAGCTTCCGCATCCGGTCCATTTCCATAACCTCCACATTGCCGGAAACGACAGGGGCCGGATGATTGGTTTCGGGTGTGATCTGTTGTATCGGTATCCGCATCTCTGTGGATGCGATCGCCGGTGCGGCAGGCCCAACAGCGCCCGCAGGCCGTTGTTGCCTTTGTGAAACATATTGAAGAATATCTTTCTTCGTTACACGGCCTTCATTTCCGCTCCCCGGAACTGATTCCAATTCGGACATAGAGACGCCTTCGCTGGCTGCGATGTTCAGTACCAGTGGGGAGTAGAAACGGTTGGAGGCTACTGGAGAGGCAATTGGTTTTGGAGCCGGTGCGGGAGCCTGTTTTGTTTCAACAACCACCGCCTGCTGAATGGGGGCCGGAGCGGATGGGGATACTGTTTCCGTGGCATTGGTGCGAATTCGGGCTATGACCGATCCGATGGGGACTACATCATTTACATTCCATAAGATCTCCTCGATGACGCCGGCCGTAGTACTCGGCACTTCACTGTCGACCTTGTCTGTCGCAATTTCCAACACGGTCTCGTCCATCGCAATGGCATCGCCGGGTTGTTTGTGCCACTTCAGGATGGTGGCTTCCATAATACTTTCACCCAATTTGGGCATGACGAGATCGACCAGTGCCATAGTGATTTTTTGTCGCGGTAAAGGTAGGGAATTCAAGCGCTTCGCTAACCTTCGTTAGTCCGCAGCAATTCCCACAAAAGAAGTAAGCATTGATGGGTGGTAATGACCGTATTTCTGGACCGGTCAAAACGCAAACTCAACTTACGTGTGATGATCTTCTCCTTTGTTCCGGCTGCCATCCACACCGTGCCTACCGGTTTTTCGGGCGTTGCCCCTCCGGGTCCTAAAATGCCGCTGACGGATACCATGAAATCGCTTCCCATTCTTTTGAGGCCTCCTTGCACCATCTCGGTGACGGCACGTTCGCTGACGGCGCCCACAGTTTGAAGTGTCTCTGGCTGAACATCGAGGAGTTCGACCTTTATACGGTTCGCGTAACTGACCACGCTGCCAATGAAGTATTCAGATGAACCGGGAATGGAGGTCATCAATTGCGCAATGCTTCCGCCCGTACAACTCTCCGCAGTCCCCATGGTTTTTTTGTGATCCCTGAGCCAATTTCCGATCAGCACCTCCAAGCCCAGATCCTCTTCAGCGATCAACCATTGTTGTACAGCTGATGTGAGACGGGGAGTGGCCTCGTCCAAAACTGTTTTTCCCGCGGTTTCGGAATCACCCACATAGGTGAGACGTAATTTGACCATTCCATATTTGGGGAGGTAGGCGAGTTTGAGTAGTGGCGACAGGGTGGATTCGAAGGAGGCGAGCGCTTCTGCTAACACCGATTCTCCTGCTCCTGCGGTCAGCACATTTCGATGCTGAATCGATGCCATCGTCCATTCTTGGGTGATCAGGGGGATGACCTGATCGGTCATCAATTTTTTCATCTCGGCCGGAACGCCCGGAAGGGAGATGAATATTTTTCCCTCTTTTTTGAAAAGCATGCCCGGGGCTGTACCAATGGAATTCGGTAAAACGTCACATACATCCGGTACATCGGCCTGACGTATGTTTCTTTCCAGTAGCGGACCGGGCCGGCGATAAACTTCCTGGAATAAATACTCAATATGCCGAAGAACGGATTCGTCACGAACGAGTTTTCCTCCAAAATATTTGCAGAGCAATGGCTTCGTGATGTCATCGGAGGTGGGTCCCAGCCCTCCGGTGATGAGGATCAGATCTGATACTTGTGACTCCTGATCGAGTGCGCTCAGGATATCTTGATAGTTGTCTCCCACGGCCACCCGGCGTTTCACCCAGATGCCAACACGGTTCAATTCCTGTGCGATAAAAGCACTATTGGTATCGACCGTTTGGCCGATCAGCAATTCATCGCCAATGGTGATGATGGAGGCGGTGGGATTTTTGGTTGACATTCGCTGCGTCGCAAAAGTAGCTTTTTCCGTCTACCTCAGCCAGAGCCAGCCGGGAAGGATCAGTCCGCTGCTCCAAATCAAAAGGATCAGAACCTTGGCCGAAACGGACAGGTCATGTATCAGGGTTCTGTGTAATTGTGCTTCTACCGCCTGCTGTATTTGTTCTTCGGCCGGGGCATAGACGGACGGATGATCGGCTGCCCAGGACCGGACGGATGAATTTTCTTCGATCAGAATTTGACGGATTCGCCAGTAATCCTCGTCGGGCAAGGATTCATAGCCCACTTCGGTATTAATGCCGTTTTCTTCCAGCAGCTTCTCGATCCGCTTGCCGGATGAGCTTCTCCAGATCCGTATGATCAATCCTGCCGGAATCAATAGTAGCGGGTAGATGCCATAGTGTACGGCCAAATAACTCATGAAAACCGCCGATGCGATCACAAACAGCTTACTGATCAACCCATCTTCGTCCAAAAACACTCGGTTCAGTAATTGTCCCCCATCCAACGGATACACCGGAAGCAGATTGATCCCGTTCAGTACGATCAAGAAATACACACCCGTCATCAAATTCACGCCGAAGGGTCCGATGTAGGAGAGGTGCTCAAATTTCAAAAGAACATACAGCAAGCAACCCAGTAAGATGCCCGGGAGTGGTCCGGCCAGTAAAACAACGGCCGATTCTTTTTGGGTAATGACGCGTTTCGTGCCCGATACATAGGCACCTAGCAAGGGAAGAAAAAATACGCCCAAGTCCCGGTAGCCAACCCGACGCATGGCAATGAAATGGCCAGCTTCGTGCAGAAGCAATACGAAGGTGATGAGCAGCAAGCTTTGCAAATTGCCCAATAACCAATAGCCGGCGAGCAGATATAGGATCAGACTCAGCGCCGATCGGCTCAAGCCGGCATTTTCCTTTTGGACGGGTGCTGGAAATTTAGGCAGTCCATTTGTGGGCAACGTCTCTTGGGTGGTGATGTCAATCAATGTAAAACGATTTCAGCTTTTCCAGGAGATCGCTGGGTATGTCTGATTTTTTGTGATGGACCGCGTCCCAGAAATACAGTTTTACCACGGCTTTCAGGAGCAACTCATCCGGTCCGCGATAGATCTCTTGATGAAACTCTATTCGGTGGCCAGAGGGAAGTTGGGGAAGAGATGTGCGCACGCAAATCAGATCGTCGTATCGGGCAGGGCGCAGGTATTTTACCTGAACCTCCACGACCGGCATCGTGATCCCCATTTTTTCCAAATCGGCGTAGGAGATCCCCAGCGAGCGAATGGCCTCCACCCGTCCGGATTCCAGGAATGGGAAATAATGGCCGTGATACACAACTCCCATTTGGTCGGTTTCCGCGTAGCGGACCCGGATCGAGGTTTCATGTGAAAACATTCGCTTTATTTTCCGATCAATCGGTCGAGACTGAATTTACCTGCACCTGTAAATAGTAAGCAAAGGAACATGGTCAGAAACAAAGCGATAGGTTCGCCGTCGGTGAATACCCGCCCCTTGTGCTCCAATAAAAGTTCGATCGAGCTGGAAATGACCAGTGGTATTACAGCCAGTCGGGTTAACAGGCCAACTGTCACCATCACCCCGCAAAAGAATTCGGCGAATATTACTAACGTCAAGGTCAGCGTGGGTCCGATATGGATCGGGTCAGGGAAGGTCCTGACTTTATCTTGGAAATGGATGAGCTTGTCGAATCCGTGGTGAACCATCAGTCCGCCGCCGGTCAATCGCAATAGGAACAGGGAAAAATCAAGTGCGCCCTGTCTGTATTTGGTGCTGAAAAATTGACTCATACGCTGCAGTTTGTACCCGAAAATACGCAAAATGGAGCTCCTGTAGGGAATGTTAAAATGTCTCGCTTCTGTATTATCCACAGCTGTTTGCAATCAACTTTGCCGAAAGCCCCAATAAATATGGAAATTGGGTCGTTTAGGATAACAACATCCATGATTCGCAACCCGATCATAGCGTTTTTTTGTTTACTCACTTTTCAAGTGATGGCGCAACGCACGGCGGTCGACTCCGATCCGCGACGTCGGTGGGATCAGGCGGCACAATGGTTTTACGAAGGGAAAGAGTCGCTTGCCTATCCGGTATTCTTACAACTCCATCAGGGGCAGCGGGCAAGTACCCAGCCCCTCATAGATCCGTCCGAGGCTGATTATTTCCGATTGGCCTGTGGAGTTCGCTTGGATGAAAAGTTGGCGGTGGAGGAGGCCAGCCGTTATGTAATGCGAATTCATCCGGCTGCTTATATACACTCCCTGTCCTATTATTTAGCCGATCATCACTTTCGGGCCCAGCGATTCACCGAGGCGCAGCAGCGGATGGAACAGGTGGACGGGCGCAACCTGCGGGAAGGCGAGCAAATCCATTACCGCTTTATGATGGGTTATACCCATTTCATTGCTCAGCGATTCGACCCGGCCTTGCGTTTTTTTGACAGTGTTCGCACCAAGGTCAAGCACCCCGACTATGCAGCTGCCAATTATTATTACGGGTTTCTTTGTTTGCGAGCCCGTCGGTATGAGGAGGCGTTGTCCAGCCTCCAGTTGGTGGAAAAACATCCGGAGTATCGGAGCATTGTTCCGTATTACATTGGTCAGTTGTATTATTTGCAAGGGAAAAAGTCGGAGGCGATCGAGTACGTGGAGCGCAAATTATCAGACAGTACCTCTCAATACTATGAATGGCCCTTGAAACAATTACTTGGGCATGCCTATTTCGAGAAGAGAGCGTTTGATAAGGCACTGCCACTGTTGAAGGAATATGTGGCCAAGTCCGAGAAAGTGCGTCGAGAGGATATCTACGAGTTATCCTATTGCTATCACCAATCGGGTCAGTATGCGGCTAGTATTCCCGGATTTCGCGAATTGGGTGGCGGGCAGGATTCGCTCAGTCAGCATGCCATGTATTTGCTGGGGGATGCCTACCTCAAGACCGGTGACCTAAACAGCGCCCGAAACGCCTTTCAATTCTGTGCGCGAAATAACAGCTATCGCGATCAGCGAGAGATTTCATTGCTGCAATATGCCAAGCTTTCCTACGAATTATCTTTCCTAACCGAAGCACAGATCAGCCTGGAGCAATTTCTTTCGGACTATCCCCGATCCGTCTCCAAAGGAGAAGCCCAGGAACTGATGGTGATGGTGCTATCGGCAACCAATAATTTCCGTCAAGCCGAGCAGTGGGTGGCACGGATCGATCAACCTTCCATTGGTCTGAAAAAATCGTTCCCTCGTATTTGGTTCGGCAGGGCCATGGAATTAGTGAATGATCAATTGCCGGTGCAGGCGCAAGAACTATTGAATAAGGTTATGCAGGATCCCAATGCCGGCAATTGGAAGCAGCAGGCAAAATTCTGGTCGGGAGAGATCGCTTACCGTCAAAACGATCACGCATCGGCCGTGAGTTTCTTGCTTGATTTTTTGAGTACGCCTCTCGCAAGCAGTGGGGAGGTGAATGCGATCAATGCCCGCTATACGCTGGGTTATGCCTATCTGAAATCAGCCAATTACGCGTCGGCAGGCGATCAGTTTCAGCTGATCACCAAGAGTTTGACTAGTCAGCCTTCGGCGCTATTGCAGGACGCCTGGTTGCGGGCGGGTGATTGTTTTTATATGCGTCGCGACTTTACCAAATCGAAGCCCTATTATGATCGGGCGATCACACAGCAATGGCCTGCCGCCGATTATGCGCAGTTCCAAGTGGCGATGATCGCCGGTATCCGAAATATAGGCGAGAAGATCAAGTTGCTGCAAGTAATACCCGATAAATACCCGCAATCGGTTTTGCTGCCCGATACTTACTTAGAGATGGCGAATGCGTATATGGCAGACCGTAAATTTCTGGAAGCCATTCCCGTCCTCGACCGGGTGATCGCCACTGCCAAACAGGAAAGTTGGATCTCGCGAGCCTTGTTGATGCAAGGGATCTGTCAATACAACCTGGATGCT
Organism: Bacteroidota bacterium; assembly: GCA_046081925.1. Taxonomy (GTDB): domain Bacteria; phylum Bacteroidota; class Bacteroidia; order Chitinophagales; family Chitinophagaceae; genus JJ008. The sequence goes on from JBJTWV010000017.1 coordinate 19,948, forward strand.
TACGAGGAGGCCTTGGCCCGGTTGAAGGAAGTTGTTAAGCGATATCCAGATGGGGAAGAGGCCGACGATGCGATCGATAATATCCGTCAGGTGTATGTGAAGATGGGTAAGTCGGCGGATTTTGTGAACTACATGAATGCGATCGGAAAACCATTGGAAAATCCGGTGGCGGACTCATTGACCTTTGTGACGGCTGCGCATCTGTATGAAGATGGTAAGGATGCGGATGCATTGATTGCACTCCAAACATATCTGACAGAATATCCTAACGGCCAACATCGCTTGAAAGCGTTTTACCTGACTTCCCAGTTGCAGGTCGACAAGAAAGATTGGTCGGGTGCGCTGTCGAGCATGGACTCGGTATTGGCCAAACAGCCCAATGTCTATGAAGAATGGTGCTTGCGAGAAGCCGCCCGCATCTCTTACTTCGAACGAAAAGATCCGGCCACTGCCTTACGCTACTACGGCGGATTATACAAAATGACCCGAAATCAACCATTCCGGATGGAAGCCCTTCGCGGGTCGGTCCGTTGTTATCATATGATGAAGGATTGGGCGGGGGGAATACAAGCTGCCCGTTCGCTGTTGAATGAGCGAGATGCCACCCCGGATGATCGGTCCATCGCGCAGATGTTGATCGCACAACAAGCGCTCGAGCAGAAAAATTGGAATGAGTCGTTAGAGGCGTTTAAGAATATCCTGGTCAGCAATCGAGGATCACATGCGGCAGAAGCTCGCTATCAGATCTCGTGGATACAGTTTCAGCAGAATAAATACGCGGAAGCAGAAAAAGCAGCTGAGGAAACGATCCGCCGATCCGGCTCCTTTGAGCCATGGGCCACGAAGTCGTATATATTGTTAGGCGACATCTACGCTCAGCAAAAGGATTTTTTCAATGCCAAAGCGACCTATCAAAGTGTAGTGGATAATGCCACTGATCCGGCCCTGCAAAACGAAGCAAAAGAAAAATTGCAACGGGTAGTGGAGCTGGAACGTAAATCAACAAAACTCGATTCGTGAAGCGATCCCTTCCCCTCCTATTTTTAGTACTGGGCATTTGTTTGATGCCCGGGCAGGTACTGTCGCAGCGCGATAAAAAAGATACCGCAGGCGTTGGCAGTATTGATATCATCTCTGCCTTCAAGCCTACACTCCGAGATCCCATTAAAATTCAATTCACGGCCGCGACTCCTTTGCCCGATAGCAGTCGCCCGAAACTGGCTTATCGAATCCCCAATCAAGAACTTTCCATTTCCTATCAGCCCGGAACCTTGAAGCCATTGGCCTATCAATCCGATTCGAACAAAGGATTCTCACCCGCTCAGTATGTGAAATTGGGGTATGGCAGTTTGCAAAATCCTTTTTTGTCGGTCGGATTGGAATTTGGTGACCGATCGCCGCTTCGCTTTTATGGGGAACATCAGTCCGCCTCGGGTCGGTTATCGTACCAGGATTATTCCGTGAATTCCGGTCAGCTTCTTTGGCAAAAGGCGGATCGCCATCAGGGGGAGTGGCTGACGGCCGTATCGGTTGACAGGCAAGTGTATTACAAATACGGATTCGACCGAAGCCGCCCGCAACCGATTCTTGATTCGCTTCGACAGGTCTTTCATCAATTCGGCTTTCAACTGGCCTATCGAGGAAAAAGTCCGGCTCGAACCGGATGGGTCTTGGCGCCTGTTTTGGATTGGAAGATAAACGCGGATGGCTTCGGCAATCGGGATATGAATGCCCAGTTATTCGTTCCGATCGAGTATACTTTTCATGATCGGATATCCCTCCACCTGAACGGATTGGTTCATTGGGGACGGATTCGACCGGAGGGTAAAGCCACATTCGATCAATCGGTGTATAGTTTACATTCTTCTCTTCGGTTTGATTGGCCAAAATGGGGACTTCATGCCGGCTTTCGTCCCAGCTGGGATGCTGCAGGAGTCCACTTGTATCCGGACGTCCAGTTTTTTTGGCGTCGTTCTGAAAAGCCCTGGTTGTTCCGAATACAATGGACCGGCGAATTGGCGCGTACGGGCTATTGCGAACTTTATACGGTTAATCCTTGGTTGTGGATGCCGGACCAGTGGCGAAATACCGGTAGGATAGATCGTTCTTTGTTGGGACAGTACAATCGTCGAGCCCATTGGGTCTATGAGATCCAACTCGGTTATGCCACCCTGCAAAATGCGTTCTTGTTTGTGAATGACACCAGTACAACGGGCGATGGTCGTTCGTTCCGAACGCTCTATGCCGATCGAATACAGAATCTGTATGCCAAAGGGAAACTGACCTATCGGGAAGCCGATCGCTGGCTGGTTCGTGCGGAGGCAGGCTGGAATAATTATCATGGCATTCGAGGAGCAGAGAAACCCTGGGGATTGCTTCCATTTGAATGGAACCTGCATGCGATGCATCGGTTCCAGAACCGGTTACGCGTACAGGCCGACCTGTATTCATGGTTTGCACCTTATTTTCTGAGTAAAAGCGGTCTGCCCAGCCGAACTGATGGGGCTTTTGATCTGAATCTCGGTGCACAAATGCCCATCACGAAACGGATTCAGGGTTGGTTACAATTCAATAATCTGTTCAACCAGCTGTATAGCCGCTGGTCACAATATCCAAGCTATGGATTTCACTTTGTGGGGGGAGTCGTATTTTCACTCGACAAATCGATTCCTTGATGTCGCACTTGATAGATAATTGGCTGGCTTCCTTCCAAACCTTGCCCATTGAAGGCGTTGGATATTTTACCTGGAACCGGCAGGCCGCTGCTCGTAGGGGCAGGTCCTCTCAGATCGATGCGCCCACGTGGGAGTTGATTTTTCGGGAAGACCCCAGCACAGTCGTGCCCGCTGATTTTCTGAATCGATTGTCTCTTTTTGCCAATAGACCCTTGCCCCAAGTAGAATCAGAATACCGGGGATGGCTTCAGCAGTTCCGTTCGGATGAGTACCGGGTCCGGATCTTTGGAGTGGGCGAGTTGAAGAAAGAAAGTTCCGGGCCGGTGGAATGGGTATGTCAGCCGGCGGAACCGTTACCGACCGCTACATTAGTGAACATTCCTTTTTCTGCCAGCTATCTGTATCGTCGGTGGGACGTGGCGAATTGGATTGGTTTGGCTCTGACTATTATCGGATTGGCATGGACTCTCTTTCTTTGCATCCAAAATGGATTTAAATCGGAGGTGGGAAGCTCGCTCATTCGTGTGAAATCTGGGCCAGCGAACAAGATGCCTTCGCATTATCAGGAAATGCGTTGATCCAATCATGCACAGCCAGTATGTCTGATCTCATTCATTATACTCATTGTCCGGTTTGTGGGCATGCTGAACTGACCGAGGTTTTTCCGGTGATCGACCAATTGGTAAGTCGCGAATTGTTCACCTTGGTTGCATGCGGTCATTGTCTTTGTCGATTGACACAGGGAGCGCCTGATCAGGCTTCTTCTTACAAATATTATCAATCCACGGATTACATCTCTCACAGCAATACCAACCGTGGGTGGATCAACCGTCTCTATCAGCAAGTGCGAAAGCGGACCTTGCTGCAAAAGGTACGTTTGGTGAGTGCAAGCACGGGTCTATCCAACGGACGAGTTTTGGATGTGGGCAGCGGCACAGGGGCCTTTGTTTCTGCTTTGCGAAAAGCGGGCTGGCAGGCCGATGGATTGGAACCCGATCCCACTGCGCGAAAAGTAGCCTTGTCCGATTTTGGGACCAACCTACTGGACATCGACCGGTTGTTTCACTTGCCGGAGGCATCATTTGATGCGATCACGCTGTGGCATGTATTGGAACATGTGCATGACCTGAACGGGTATATGAAACAGTTTCATCGATTGTTAAAACCCGGAGGTACTTTATTGATAGCCCTGCCGAACTACACCTCCTGGGATGCCACTCATTTCGGTAACTGGTGGGCGGCCTATGATGTGCCCCGTCACTTATATCACTTCTGCCCCCGATCCATTCGATCATTGGCTCAGGCGCATCGGTTTTCCGTCGACTCCATCCGCCCCATGTGGTACGATGCCTTTTATATAGCGCTGCTGAGCCATCAACACCAGTATGGCAATAGCCGCTGGCTCCGCTCGGGATGGGTTGGATCGATCGCTAACCTCAACGCTCTTTTCAATAAAGAGCGGGGAAGTTCATTGATCTATGAATTGCGATCCGTTTAGTTGGCAAATTGGATCTCGTAAAGTTCCGGCCACCATTTTCCGGTTATGTATATCTTTTTGCTCTGTGGATCGTACGCTATGCCGTTGGGTACGTCGGCTTTCGGGTATAGACTTTTATTTCGATTCCATGTTTCTGTTAAGTCGGCTTTGGCAATCACCTCGCCGTTGGTGGGATCGATCTTCAGCAAATAGGGAAGGGTATATTGATTCGCAAATAGGTATCCGTCGATATATTCCAACTCATTCAAGTTGAAACTGGGCGAACCGGATTCGGTCACGGTCTGTGACCGGATCAATTGAAAGGTTTGGGGTTGATAGAAGTAGATCTCTCCGCTGCCGTTGCTGACGATCAGATGTGTGCCATCGTTAGTGAGGCCCCATCCTTCGAAAGGCACATCAAACTCCTTTACTTTCTTGAAAGCGGGCAGGGTATATACAAAAACCTTTTTCTCTTGCCAGGTCAGCTGATAAACGGTATCCCGTAAAATGGTAATACCCTCTCCAAAGAATTTCTCCCCCAGTTTGATCCCCTGAAGGGCTCGACCGCTTCCGAGGTCCACTTTCTTCAACTCCGATTTGCCATAATTGCCTGTGCCCTCATAAAGTCCTCCTTGATAAATGAGAAGTCCCTGCGTATAGGAACTGGTGTCGTGCGGATAGGTTTTTACGATCGAGTAGGTGAGAGTCTTGGGGGCCGGCGGGGGTGTGTCTACCGATCCGGTTTTCTTTTCTTCACATCCCAAAAGAGCCAACACAATGATTGTGAAGATTTTACAGCTTCTATAGAAAGTAATATTCATGGCTTACAAGGTACAGTTATTTCGTAAAATAGTAAAAACGTATAAATACGATAGGGGAAAACCCGCAGGGAAATAGTATTTGTTCTATTTTGTATCTCACGCAGCCGGCCTCGGCCGGCTATCCGTACCAAACCCTACCCGAACTGGAACTATGAAAACGTTCCGAATTTTATTTATTGTATGCTCCTTGCTTCCCTTCCTGGGGAAGGCGCAGGTTCATTGTGCCGGTGCCGAATACCGCCAGGCGCAGTTGGATGCGGAGCCGGCATTGGGGGCTCGTCTCTTCCAGCTGGAAGAGTGGGTCCGAACCAATGCCGAGGCGGGGCAGTGGCAACGTACACAAGAGGGAACCCTGGTGATCCCCGTTGTCTTTCATAACCTGTATCACCTCCCCGGCGATAAGATCACCGATCAGCAAGTACAGGCCCAAATCAAAACATTGAATGATTATTTCCGGATGCGCAATTCGGATACTGTTAATACCCGTTCCGTTTTCAAACCCTTTGCCGCTGATTGTGAGATCGAGTTTCGGCTGGCCATTTCCGATCCGCGTCGCCGGTCAACCACAGGCATCGTACGAACCTACACGCCCATTGCCTCTTGGAAGATGGGAGATGACATGAAATTTGCCGACAAGATGGGGGCCGATGCATGGGATGCTAAAAGCTACTTGAATATCTGGGTATGTCGCTTGGATAAGTTTGCTGGTTTTACCAGCGTGTTGGGTTCGGATGCCAAGATCGACGGCATTGTGTTGGACCTGGGTGCGATCGGGGGCGGACAAAAAACATTGGTGCATGAAGTGGGGCATTGGCTCGGGCTCAAGCATCTGTGGGGTGATGAATACTGCGGTGATGATGGTGTATCGGATACACCCAAGCAAGCCAGTTATACATCGGGTTGTCCCAGCACGATCCGTATCACCTGTGGTAACAATCCGACAGGGGACATGTATAATAATTACATGGATTTCACCAATGACGCCTGTATGACGTTGTTCACCGAGGGGCAAAAGCGTCGGATGCGCACAATGTTGGCCGTTGGCGGCTATCGATCCACACTGATCAATTCGATCGGTTTAAAACTTCCGTTGATCGCTGAGATACCAGTTGCCGAACAGGATCCCACCTGGCTCGAACCCAAATTGTTTCCGAACCCCGCTAACCAAACGTTGCAATTGGATCTTTCTTTTGTTGCCCGTTGGGTGGGACAATCCTTCCGTATCATGGATCTGCAGGGCCGTATTCGTCAGCAAGGCACCTTGTTGGCTAAACTGCACCGGTTCGATATCGGCGGATTGGAGAAGGGATATTACATACTCGAAGCAAGACGAACCGACGGATCTGTTTACAAGACCAAATTCCTGAAATTATAAATCGGTGTTCCGCGTACATCGTAGCGAACAGGCATAAAAAAAGAGGACGTTCACGCGTTCTCTTTTTAGTTTATTGGGTCGTTGGATCGATCACAGATGGATCGCTTCTCCATAGGCTACCTCGATGGCATCTTTCACGCTCTCACTGATGGTGGGGTGGGGGTGAATGGAGTTCAATACTTCGTGATAAGTAGTTTCCAATTTGCGTGCGGTGACGGTTTGGGCGATCATCTCGGTCACGTTGTATCCGATCATGTGTGTGCCCAGCCACTCGCCGTATTTAGCATCGAAGATCACTTTCACGAACCCTTCTGTATGTCCGGCCGCCGAGGCCTTTCCGCTGGCATTGAGGGGGAACTTGCCCACTTTGATCTCGTAGCCGGCCTCCTTGGCCTGTTTTTCCGTATATCCGACAGAGGCGATCTCGGGTACGCAGTAGGTACAACCGGGTACATTGTTGTAATCTATCGGCTCGGGCTGATGATGGTATTTTCGTTCGTTGTATCCGATCGACTCCACGCAATTGATGGCTTCCTTGCTGGCCACGTGTGCGAGGGCTTGTCCGGGTGTACAATCACCGATGGCATAAATACCCGGTACATTGGTCTGTCCGTATTTATCGACCAGGATCTTTCCTTTTTCTGTTTTGACACCTACGCCTTCCAGGCCAATGCCTTCGATGTTGGCAACCACGCCGGCAGCGCTGAGCAGGATATCGGCTTCCAGTGTGATCTCGCCAGTGGCGGTTTTTACTTTGGCTTTTACGCCGGCACCGGAGGTGTCTACCGCCGTGACCTCACTGCTGGTCATTATTTCAATGCCACTCTTTTTGTATTGCTTTTCGAGTTCTTTGCTGATATCCTCATCTTCCACCGGCACGATGCGGGGCATGAATTCAACGATGGTCACTTTGGTACCCATGCTGTTATAGAAATAGGCGAACTCCACCCCAATGGCACCGCTTCCCACGATGATCATGGAGGTTGGTTTTTGGGGTAGGACCATCGCCTCCCGGTAACCGATCACTTTTTTGCCATCCATCGGCATTGAAGGTAACTGACGGCTGCGACCACCGGTGGCTACAATTATATGTTTGGCATCGACCACTTGTGTCTTGCCATCCGATCCGCTCACTTCCAGTTTTCCTTTGGTGATCAATTTCCCGTAGCCCATGATCACCTCGATCTTATTCTTCTTCATCAGGAATTGCACCCCTTTGCTCATTTTATCGGCAACACCACGGCTGCGTTTGATCACGGCATCAAATTGTGGCGTGCCACTGGCCTGGATCCCGAATTCCTGCGCATGTTTGATGTACTCGTTGACCTGGGCGCTTTTTAAAAGGGCCTTGGTGGGAATACAACCCCAGTTGAGGCAAACGCCCCCCAAACTTTCCTTCTCAATGACTGCAGTTTTGAACCCAAATTGAGCCGCCCGGATGGCAGCTACATAACCACCGGGACCACTGCCCAAAACGACCACATCGTATGCCATAAAATGATTGAATTTTAAGGTGATAGGGCCTGGCTGGGCCCTGTTTGGAGGCAAAGTTATTTTAAAAGAGGGAATTGCCAACCGGCCGATTTCGTCGATTTCAAACCCCGATCCCAGAAAAAAACCGTAATCTTCGTCTAATTGGCTGATTTCCCTTACTTTTGCCCTCCCAAAATTGTTTCGTTATGGCACGCGTATGTCAGGTTACCGGAAAGACCCCAATCGGAGGGCACAAGGTCTCTCACTCAAATATCAAGACCAAGCGTCGTTTTCTGCCCAACCTGCAAACTAAAAAGTTTTATTTGGCCGAAGAGGACAAGTGGGTGACCCTGAAGGTCTCCGCCGATGCCATTCGCACCATCAATAAGAATGGTTTGTATTCTGTGGTCAAACAACTCCGCGCCCAAGGCGAAAAAATCTAATCGTTTAAAAAGTAAACATCATGGCGAAGAAAGGCAATCGCGTTCAGGTCATTCTGGAGTGCACCGAGCACAAGACCAGCGGACAGCCCGGTACCAGCCGGTATATCACCGTTAAGAACAAGAAGAACAATCCAGAGCGAATGGAACTCAAGAAGTACAATCCGATCCTGAAAAAAGTAACCGTTCACAAAGAGATCAAATAATCCCTTTATAATTTATACCTATGGCAAAAGCAGCAAAAACGGCGATCAAAAAGGACCCCAAACTGGCGGCCGAAGCCAAGAACTATACCAAAGTGATCAAGGCGGTTCGCAGCCCAAAGACCGGTGCGTACACGTTCAAAGAGCAAATGGTGCAGAAGGACAAGGTAAAGGACTTCCTGGCGCAGAAATGATCCTCCGTTCAACACAAAAATTTTCAAGAGCTGTTCCCTCCCGAATGGCTCTTGTTTTTTAACCCCTTTCTATTTATGGGCCTATTCGATCTCTGGTTCGGTAAAAAAGAGAAGGAAGCATTGGATCAGGGACTTCAAAAGACCCGGCATGGTTTTTGGGAAAAGCTGAGCCGGGCCTGGTCGGGCAAGTCGCGTTTGGATGACGAATTGCTGGATAATTTAGAAGAGGCACTGATCACATCCGACGTTGGCATATCCACTACCGAAGCCATCATCGATCGGATCAAAAAAAGAGTCAGCCGGGATAAATTCCTCAACACCGATGAGCTGCGGGAGATCCTGCAGTCGGAAATGACTGCCGTATTACCCGATCCCATACACGATTATCGATTTGAATCGGCATTACCCCACAAACCCCATGTGATCCTGGTGGTGGGAGTGAACGGTGTGGGGAAGACCACCACCATCGGAAAACTGACGTACCGTTTCAAGGAAGCAGGTAAAGAAGTATTGCTGGGGGCTGCCGATACATTCCGGGCCGCCGCCGTAGACCAGCTTACCATCTGGAGCGAACGGATCGGTGTGCCGATCGTGAAGCAATCCACCGGCAGCGATCCCGCAGCGGTCGCATTTGATACCGTTCAAAGTGCCGTCGCGCGCGGATCGGATGTAGTGTTGATCGATACGGCCGGTCGCCTCCACAACAAGGCGCATCTGATGGAGGAGCTCACCAAGATCAAACGCGTGATACAAAAAGTGATCCCCGAGGCCCCCCACGAGGTCTTATTGGTGTTGGATGGATCAACCGGGCAAAATGCCGTGGAGCAGGCCCGTCATTTTCAGTCGGCTACTTCCGTCAATGCCCTGGCCATTACGAAATTGGATGGAACGGCCAAAGGGGGCGTGGTGATGGCCGTGGCACACGAATTCAACATCCCGGTGAAATTTATCGGAGTGGGCGAAAAAATGGAGGATCTGCTTGTCTTCGATAAAGAAGCATTTGTACAAACCCTTTTCTCATTGGATGAAACCCCCACTGCATGAAAGCCCGTACCATAAAAAAAGATAAGGTCAATATCATCACGCTGGGTTGCAGCAAAAATCTGGTAGACAGTGAGGTGCTGAGCGGGCAACTGCTGGCCAATGACATTGAGGTGGTACACGAGAATAAAAAAAGCGATCACAATATTGTTGTGGTGAATACCTGCGGATTCATCGACAAGGCCAAGGAGGAAAGTGTCCAAACCATACTCGAGCAAGTGGAGTTGAAACGAAAAGGTAAACTCGATAAGGTTTATGTGACGGGTTGTTTGAGTGAACGCTACAAAAACAACCTGGAAGCGGAAATACCCGAGGTGGATGCGTATTTCGGAACCCTCGAACTTCCGGCCATCCTCAAAAAATTCGAGGTTGATTATAAAGAGGAACTGATCGGTGAACGGTTATTGGCTACGCCAAGCCACTATGCGTATATGAAGATCTCGGAGGGATGTAACCGCACCTGTTCCTTCTGTGCTATTCCTCTTATGCGCGGACAACACGTCAGCAAACCGATCGAACAATTGGTAACCGAAGCGACCCGACTGGTACGCAGCGGTGTAAAAGAGATCATGCTGATCGCCCAGGAGCTGACCTATTACGGATTGGATATTTACAAAAAAAGAAGTTTACCCGATCTGTTGAATCGATTGGCGGATATTGAAGGACTCGAATGGATCCGCCTGCATTATGCTTATCCATCCAAATTTCCGTTGGAGATCCTGGACGTGATGCGTGACAGACCTAATATCTGTAATTACCTGGACATGCCGCTGCAACACGCCTCCGACCGGATGCTAAAGGCTATGAAACGTCAGATCACACGTACGGAGATGGATGAGTTGATACAGGCGATCCGGGAAAAAGTACCCGGCATCTGCTTACGTACCACCCTGATCGCCGGTTTCCCGGGCGAAACGCCGGCAGATATAACATCCTTGCAGGATTTCTTGATCCAGCATCGGTTCGATCGAGTGGGCATCTTCACGTATTCGCACGAAGAAGGGACCTCTGCGCATGATCTGGTCGATGATGTACCCGCCGACGAAAAAGAGAGCCGGGCTCAGCAGGTAATGGAAACCCAACAGGAAATATCATACGAACTGAATCAGGAAAAAGTCGGTTTCGTTTTTAAGACCATCGTAGACAAGAAAGAATCTGGCCGCTATTTGGGCCGTACCGAATTCGATTCGGTAGAGGTGGACAATGAAGTCATCATTCAAACCGATCAGAAACTAGCGATCGGTTCATTTGTGAATGTCCGAATTGACAAAGCATACGATTACGATCTCGAAGGAGAGATCGTTCCCTAATAAAAAGCCCCGAATCGTTCGGGGCTTTTTATTTATCGGATCAATACTTTTCCGTTCGCCAATCGTTTTCCGGATCGGTCTGTCAGTATCAACTGATAGATACCACTCGCATGCGTTCGCATATCGACCGGCATTCTTTGGTAAGCACCGCTGATCGCATAACTCCGACGGAAAGCCAATGCCCCCCGTCCATCGTAAACCGACAACGTGAATTGCTCACTGCCACTTGCGTAATAGGCAACTTCGTATTGTCCCTTACTGGGATTGGGAAGAATGAACAATCGTTGTGTGACCGAATCACCGATCGTGACCGAATTTGAGAGGTTACTGCATGGTAATCCTGTTTGGTTCTGCACTCGAACGGTATATTGGCCCAGTTGGCCCAGATCGATATTGTTTAGTGTGGGCGTGTTGGCACCGCTGACAACCACTCCGTTTTTATACCAGGTGTACAAATAACTTCCCGTTGGGGTTACCTGTGCATTCAGATTGGTGCGTAAGCCCGGATATAGATTTTGATAAGGCGAGGCTGTGAGCGTTACGATCGGATTTGGACTAACGGCTACAGATGAATTGACCGACGTGGCCGTACATCCAAATGCGTTCGTGACGGTTACATTGTATGTGCCACTGTTCGAAACCGAGATGGTTTGCGTGGTAGCGCCATTGCTCCAACTGTAGGTATTGCCGGCAGGTGCCGAAAGGGTAACAGAACTACCTGCACAAAAGGCAAGTGGTCCGTTTGCCGTAACCGCAGCACTTGGGATCGGATTGACCGTAACGGTTACCGGCGCGGAAGTACTCATGCATCCATTGCTAGTTACGGTAACGGTGTACGTACCTGCCGTGCTCACCAATATGGATCCGGTAGTGGCTCCATTGCTCCAGCTATATCCGGAACCGCTGTTGGCAGCCAACAGAACGGCATTGCCTTGACAGAAAGTAGTGGGGCCACTCGCCGTAATGGCCGCTGCGGGAATTGAGGTGATGGTAAGTGTAACCGGGGTGCGCGTACTGCTTTCACATCCGGTGAGGTTGTTTACGCTGGCTGCATAGTAAGTGATCGTGCCCACTGTGCTCCAGGAGGGATTTGCCACGATATTACCACCGGTGACTGCATCATACCAGCGAAGGGTATGACCGGTTGGAACCGTAGCACTGGCAACCAGGGTGGGGGTGCTTGCGCCGGGACAAACTGCTTGCGATTGGTTGCCACCACTGAGGGGTGCCGAAATCGAACCACTTCCGACCGTGATGGCTAAAGTTGCAGGGGTGGTAAAACAAGTTCCATTTGATGCGTTCACTGAAATGTTACTACTGCTGGCTCCTGCCGCGTAGTTTACGATAATGCTGGTGGTACCTTGACCGGATACGATCGTTGCTCCAGTCGGCACGGTCCAGTTGTATGAGGTGGCTCCGGCCACGGCAGCAATGCTGTAACTGACATTATTTTGTGCCCCGCAGATGGTTTGGTTTCCGCTGATACTACCCACGGCCCCTAAACCGCCGCCGCCATTCGAGGCTGTGACGTTAATGGCATTCGCTCGCTCGCTAACGGCATTGGTGGTACTGTTCTTTGCCCGAATGGTGAACCAATAGGATGTGTTCGGGGTTAGACCAATGGCAGTATACGTGGTACCGGAAATATTCGGTACCAACAGATCGAACTCCCCCGTAACATCATTCAATCGATAGAGATCGTATTGGTTCGCATTGGTTACTGCATTCCAGGTGAAGTTGATCTCACCGGGCGTACAACTTGTCCCATTGCCTGCAAAGCCACTAACCGTTCCAAGGATCTTGAATGTGACATCACTGACATCAATGACCCCACCAGCCGATACACGGATCAGTGCGGTCGATGTATTTGCGGTGGGAACTCCCCAGGTAAGCCGGCTGGTGGCGGCTGGTATATTGGAAGCGATGGTCGTCCAGTTGGCCCCTCCGTCCAATGAGTATTCAACCGTTTGAGGACTGGTGATACCGGCATTGTCCCAGGTGATGACCTCATTGGTTCCCGGGGTCAGTGATTCATTGCCATTTGGATAGACCACCTCGATCGCGGGTGATTCGATGGTCCACGTGAGTGTGTATGGTTGGTTGGATCCCGTCGTAACGGCCGTACCAAAGACCCGTAAGCTGTAGTTACCCGCTACAGGATTATCAATGCTGACCTGCTCGATGTTGCTTACATTGTCAACTCCGGTGGTGGCGGGGTTTCCGGGATTATTTGGATCCAAAATCCAAGGCAGATAGGTTGTTGCACTCGTGACTACTTTCAGGTCCAGATTATTTACCAGTGCTGGTGTAGCATTAGCGGTACCAGCGGGATCGTTCCAGGTGAGCATGACTTTCAGTCGGGTTGCGCCGGCAGGAACCACGATTTCTTCCGGATAGAAAAAACCAGTGATGGCCGTGCCGAGGCGATATCGATTCTCTTCGAGGATCCTGACCGCTTGGAGGGCATTGATCCGCCCATATCCAAAACGGTAGTCAGGTCCGATATTTCCCAAATCGCGTGCGGTATTCAATACCGTATTCTTGATGAGCGCAGAGGGGGGAAGCTGGTTGCTGTTCAGTTGTTTGTATCGCTGTACCAACAGCGCAACGGAGCCGGCCACACCGGGCGTGGCCATCGAGGTTCCACTCATAGTGGTGTAGGCATTCAAGGGGGTGGTGGTGGAAAATACACTGGTACCCATAGAGCTGATCTCTGGTTTCACCCGGCCGTCCTGAACAGGGCCACAACTGGAACTGGTAGACAGGGCTTCCGTGCTGGTGATGTTCGCCACCAAAATGTTGTTCTTGGCCGATTTTCCGCTGGAGGTGATCGTTGACCACCCACCGGTACAGGCGGACTGAGAATTGCCTGCCGAATGCACATGCAAGTGATAGGGGAAATTATTGAGGTTGATATCGGTTGCGACACTTGTCGCTGAATAGGCAACTCCTGATCCGGTCAATCCACAGGTTTGCGTGCTGCCGTATGAGTGACTGCTCACATTCAGACCCAAACTTGGAATGGCCGTTGCCATTTCCGATTGGATATTGCCATTGAAATTATAGGAGTAGATCTTGGCATTTGGCGCCATCCCTCTGGCGATCGGATTGATCAGTCCACGACCACAAATGGTACCGGCACAATGGGTGGAATGATCCACCGGACTGCTGTTTTCCATCAACGTTCTTCTTCCCGCAGGAGAGAAATCGAGGTGTGGGCTAACTTCTCCGCCATCCCAAATGCCCACGTTGATATCATCTCCTTTTAGATTGCGTACGCCATCATTGAGCACATTTACGCGGTGCAATGTTCTGCCGGGAAGATTCTCCAATTGATTTGGCGGATCGATGAATTCGACCCACTGTACGAACGGAAGAGAGGCAATGCGGGACATATTCACGATGGGTGCTCTTACGGTGAACCGTTTGAATAGAGGCATTTCCTCGATGAGCTGTGCGCCTAAGGGGATAAGACTTCCAATAATGCTTGATCGGTCTAAACGCTCATAGGTCAAGATGGTCAAGTCGACCCAGCCGGGTTGAGCTATGGCATGACTGGGTGCCAGTCCCTGTAATAAGGCAGGCACAGTTTTGTGTTCGGGCCGCAAATATGTGATGCTACGAACACCTGCTTGTTGTATTCCAACGGATGACCAACCGCTGGACAGAATAGCGGTGTAGGCCAATTCGGGGATGTATTCCAACAATTCAATGCCTTGTGCGGTCAGGGCTTGACGTTCCGTGAAAGAAGGTAGCTGTTGAAATTGCAGGACTACATAATGCTTGGATCCAAAAACAGTCTGTGTCAAATAATCGGCCTGTACCTGTACACGGTCGGTATTGGCTTCAGGGAAATATTCGCCCCCACGCAGTTTCAATCGGAACCGATCGGCCTGTGCCTGTATATTGATATTCAAAAAAAGGATAGAAGCAATGAATAGCGATCGATAGATATAAGCGAGCATAGTGTCAATTTTAGATTTGTAAAATAACACAAAACGACAATTCGTTGGTAGAATTTTTGGAGCGATCCAATTCTGTGTAGTAGCTGCTGAAAACTGTACCTTTCCGCTTCAACAATAATCTGCCATGACTCCCCAATGGACCGGTGTTTACCCGGCTTTACTGAGCCCCTTCGGGCCCGATGATCAAATCGATCTGACTCTTTTTGAGAAGAATTTGCTTGCGCAACTGAAGGCGGGCGTGCACGGTGTAATTATTGGTGGCTCGCTGGGCGAGGCAAGTACGCTACGGGAAGAGGAGAAGCACGCGATGGTTCGTTGTGCGAAAGCGGTTTCTGACGGCCGAATCCCGGTGATCCTGAATATCGCTGAGTCGAGCACTCGTTCCGCAATGGATCGGGTGCAAGAGGCGGCAAAATGGGGGGTGGATGGATTGATGCTTTTGCCACCTATGCCGTACAAATCGGATGATCGAGAGACCATTCACTTTTTTAGAACCGTTGCTCAATCCACCGGTCTGCCCATCATGATCTATAATAATCCGGTCGACTATAAGATCGATTTTCGGCCGGAACTGTTTGATTCGCTCCTGGATCTGCCCAATGTGCAGGCGCTTAAAGAAAGTTCCCGGGATGTCACCAACCTCACCCGAATGATCAATCGATTCGGTGACCGATTCAAGATCCTCTGCGGCGTAGATACATTGGCTATGGAAGAGTTATGCCTTGGTGCTCATGGTTGGGTGGCCGGATTGGTTGATGCCTTTCCGGCAGAAACGGTCAGGTTGTATGAATGGGTCAAGGACGGCGAGTTGGAGAAAGCACGCAATTTATATCGTTGGTTCATGCCACTGCTGGAACTGGACATACATCCCAAACTTGTTCAGTACATCAAACTGGCGGCCATGTACACCGGTATTGGAAGTGTATACGTACGTGCGCCAAGGTTGTTATTGGAGGGAGAGGAGCGTATTCGGGTTAGCAAGATCATTGAATCGGCCTTGGTCAATCGTCCATCCTTCGAATAGTTTTTTATGTCAACCTACACTGATATTCCCCCGCAAGAGATCGATCCGCTATTGGATCGGGCCCGAATGGCATTCAATGCCTATCGTACATTGTCGCTTGCCAAGCGTGCTGCGTTATTGCGGGCGATCGCCTCGGAGCTCGAAGAAATGGGCGATGAATGGATACAGACAGCACATCGTGAAACGAATTTGCCGGAAGCAAGATTGAAAATTGAGCGGGCCCGTACCATTTATCAACTCGAATCGTATGCGATGGCTTGCGCGCAGGGCGATTGGATGCGTATCAGCATAGACACCGCCCTGCCCGATCGGAATCCGCCCCGTCCGGATATTCGCAAGATGATGATACCGCTGGGGCCGGTGGTCGTTTTTGGAGCCAGTAACTTTCCGTATGCATACTCCACGGCAGGAGGGGATACGGCCTCTGCCTTGGCCGCCGGGTGTGCAGTGATCGTAAAAGCACATCCCGCGCATCCGGAAACATCTGCCTTAGCAGCCCAGGCGATCTCGTTGGCGATCGAGAAGACCGGAATGCCCAAATACCTATTTCAACATGTATACGGCGCCTCATTTGAAATTGGGAAGCAGCTGGTGCAACAACCGCTTACGGCAGCCGTTGGATTTACCGGATCTTTTTCAGGTGGTAAGCAACTGTTTGATTGGGCAAATCAGCGACTGAATCCCATCCCGGTATTTGCAGAAATGGGCAGCGTGAATCCCATTTTCGTTTTACCCTCTTTGTTGAAAATGGAAACGGATTCGCTTGCCGAAAAAGTTGCCGCATCCGTCAGCATGGGGGTTGGACAATTCTGCACCAATCCGGGTATTCTGATAGCTGTTCAGGGGGAGGCATTGGAGCACTTCTCCGAAAAATTATCTGAAAAATTACAACAGGTTTCACCGGCAGCCATGTTGCATGCGGGTATACAGCAAGCTTATCAGTTACGCGCAGCAACCCTTCGAGACCAAGAAGCTGTGCAAACAATTTTAGCTGCGAAAGATCTGTCAGAAAAAATGGCCACCCCACAGCTTACGCTGGTAAATGCGGAACGATTTATTTCTGACACGAGATTGCATCAGGAGGTGTTTGGTCCGGCTACATTGTTAGTTGTTTGCAACGATGCAGCGCAACTGTTGGAGGTAGCTAACAGCTTGGAGGGACAATTAACTTGTTCCGTGTTTGGCACAACAACAGACTTTGCTGATCAAGCGGAATTGTTGCAGACATTGCCCTTGCATTGCGGGCGACTCAATTTTAATAATGTTCCTACGGGGGTTGAGGTCGTTCAGTCGATGCATCATGGTGGTCCATTCCCTGCTACCACTGATCCGCGTTTCACTGCCGTCGGAAGTGATGCGATCCTGCGGTTTTCCAGGCCCATCAGTTATCAGAATTGCCCCGAGGAATTCCTGCCAGACGAATTAAAAACATCCAATCCGCTGAAGATCTGGCGAAAGATCGATGGCGTTTGGGAAAATAAATAACTAATCTATAATATGTCAATTTTATCTGCTTTACAACAACGCTGCAACAATCAATGTGAACTTTGCACGGCTGTTACAGAGTTGTATGCGTACGAAGTTCCGCCCGCCTCAGAAGATCCGGATGATACCATAGCTATCTGTTAAATTTGCTTAACCCAAATTGAAAAGAGAGCGGAATTGAATCAAGTTCATTGGCAATGTCTGTCAACCTCCATGTGGAGTGAGGTTTCCGCAGTTCAAGTAATGGCATGGCGTTTGCTGAATCGATTGCGTCAGGCGAGTTGGGCCTCCGATCTGTTAGAAATGATCTATTTGGATGACAGTCGCCTCGAATGGGCAAAGGCATCCGGAGATCATGAGAGTGACGGCTCCGTTCAGTTGCACCGTGATTGCCATGGGCAGATACTACAGGATGGCGATACCGTGGTACTCACCAAATCTTTGGATGTGAAAGGCTCCACACTGAATGCTTGCTTGGGAACCGTTGTTCGAAATATTCGATTGGTTCGTGACAATGTTGAGCAAATCTAGGGCAGGGTAGAGGGGCAATTGATCGTGATCCTGACTAAATACCTGCGAAAGCAAGGAGGTTGATCCTTCTACGTCCGGTTGGCAACCCTCGAAAAATAGGTCGAGATCAACAGAGAGAGCAATAAATATATGCCGATCAGGTAAGGAACAGTGGGTAGTTGGGATGTTATGCCAAACCAATCTCTTTGGTTAAACAGCAGTGCAAACCCGAAGGAACAACGAATAAATTCCCATACCCAAGCCAGTTTTCTTCCATCCATCAATTCCGTAAGAGCGTGCACGGATAGAAAAATAAATGCACCATATAGATAAATGTAGGAGGCATTTAGGCTGTTCAGATGGGCAATATTTCCAAATAAGTAGCTGATGAATGCCAGCAAAGCCAATAATTGAGTCCAGGCCAAGACTGTAAAAGCCGTATTGCCGGGGGTTTCATATTTATCGAACTGATAAACATTTTCAATTTTATGTACCGGATGCTCGGCAACTACATCGGATGGCCGGTATCCGGTTGGTTTAAACCAAAGGGTGAATTTTTCCTTCCAGCTTTTTGTGTGCCAGGCATCGGAGAATAATAATCCAAGATGTTGAAAATTGATCCGGATCGGATTCCAGGTACGAGCCGGACGGGTGATCCCGTACACCGGAGGTACATCTGCCCGTTCCTCTGCGAAGGTGCCAAACAGTTTGTCCCAAATGATAAATATCTGGGCGAGATTTTTATCCATGTATTCGGGATTGATCGCATGGTGAACCCGATGGTGGGAGGGGGTTACCAGAATCTTTTCCAAGAAACCCATTTTATCGATGTGTCTCGTGTGATACCAGAATTGGGCGAACAAATGCAAGGGGGCTATGGTGGCGATCACGATTTGCGGAATGCCAAGCATGGCCGCCGGTAATAATAAGATCGTGAAGAGGTTGAAGAAGGCCGAGATGCTTTGTCGCAATGCGCAGGCCAGGTTGAATTCCTCGCTGCTGTGATGGATCACATGCAGATTCCAAAACAAATTGATGCGATGACTCCATCGGTGGATCCAATAGCCATTGAAATCCAGAATGATGAATGTGATCACATATACCACCCATTGATTCTCGATTTGGGTAAAGGCGAAATGCGCCAGCATGAACGGGTAGATGGCAATGATCACTGTCAACTCCAGCACCGACTTGGTAACATTGGTGATGCCCGAACTCAGCGAGGAGATCATATCCAGGTTTCGCACCGTGTCAAACCCCTTTCGCCAGCCCCACCACTTTTCAAAAAGGACGAAAAGTAAAAAGATCGGAATGGCGATCAATAATATTTTACCATAGGTCTCCATCGACAGAAATATTGCGCTAATTTACAAAACACTCAGTACGTGTGTTTGTTTATGGCGAAATACGTTTTTGATTGCATCGATGGTCATACCTGCGGCAACCCGGTGAGGCTGGTGCGCTCCGGCGTGCCGGTATTGGCAGGAAAGGATATGAGTGAGAAGCGTCAACATTTTATGCGCGAATATGATTGGATCCGGCGGGGGTTGATGTACGAACCACGCGGACACGACATGATGAGCGGTAGCATTCTATATCCGGCTCATGACCCGTCCAATGATATAGCTGTACTATTTATCGAAACC
This sequence comes from Bacteroidota bacterium, assembly GCA_046081925.1. GTDB lineage: Bacteria > Bacteroidota > Bacteroidia > Chitinophagales > Chitinophagaceae > JJ008. The sequence goes on from JBJTWV010000017.1 coordinate 39,587, forward strand.
AGTGGCTGTTTGCCCATGTGTGGCCATGGTACCATCGGCACGATCACGATCGGGATCGAAAACGGACTTATTTCGCCCAAGGTGCCCGGCAGGATCCGTATGGAGGCGCCGGCCGGACTCATCGATATTGAATACAAAAGCAGTGAACGATCGGATGGGTCCCTCCGCGTAGATGCCGTAAAACTGACCAATGTGCCGGCTTACTTGGATACGCAGTCATTGGAGGTAGAATGTCCGGGTCTGGGAACGCTTTTTGTGGATGTGGCGTATGGCGGTAATTTCTATGCCATAGTGGATATACAAACCAATTATAGCGGGTTGGATGATTATCCCATCGATCAGTTGATCAGTTGGTCAAGTACGTTACGGGAGCGGATCAATGCGATCCGTTCATTTGTTCATCCAGTAGATCCCACCATACAAGGTTGCTCGCATATCTTATGGGCGGGTGCTGTGATGGACCCGGGGGCAACGGCCCGTAATGCCGTGTTTTACGGCAACAAAGCCATTGATCGCTCTCCTTGCGGTACAGGGACGTCGGCCCGTATGGCCCAATGGTATCACAAGGGATTCTTGCAAGAAGGCCAGCCATTCATTCACGAAAGCATCATTGGGAGTGTATTCACCGGTAGGGTCGAGTCGGCCTTGGATTATCATGGCCGTACGGCCATACGCCCCTCTGTTGAGGGATGGGCAAAAGTGTATGGACAAAATCGCATAACGATCGATACGGACGATGATCCTTTTGCGTACGGATTTCAGGTGCTATGATCTTCATTTGTAATTTTGCGCAATGAGAGTTGCTATCATTGGGGGTGGTATCATTGGGTTGAGCTCGGCTTTTTATCTGCGAAAACAAGGATGCGAGGTTACTGTATTCGATCAGTCGGATGGTTCCGATAATTGCTCCTTTGGGAATGCCGGTTATATCTGCCCTAGTCATTTTATTCCGTTGGCAACACCCGGCATTGTAAAACAGGGATTGAAATGGATGTGGAACAGTCGATCTCCTTTTTACGTAGAGCCACGATTGAATTGGGACCTGCTGAAATGGGGACTGCTATTCATGCGTTCGGCCAATCCCAAGCATGTATTACGATCCGCCGGTCCGCTCCGGGATATCGCCTTGATCAGCCAGCAGGCCTATATCGACTGGCATGAGTCCGGTCTGCCATTTCAATATCAACACAAAGGGTTGCTGGAGATCGTACAGACCTCCTCCGGAGAGGATCATGCCAAGGAGACGGTGGAGCGAGCCATTTCACTGGGCTTGGTCGATACGGAATGGCTTGATAAGGATCAATTGGATGCCCGAGAGCCGGGGGTACGCATGAATGCACGCGGGGCCATTCTATTTGCTTGTGATGCCCATTGCTATCCCAATCAATTGATGCAATCGTTACGGATCCGTCTGAATGAAATGGGCGTACAATTTCGCTGGAATGATGCAGCCAGCGGAATCGTGTCATCGGGCAAGAAAATTTCAGCACTGAAAACACGGTCAGGCAGTCATTCATTCGATCAATTTGTTTTGGCGGCCGGTTCTTGGAGTGGTGAGCTGGCAAAGGCCATGCGACTTTCTTTGCCCATAATGCCCGGCAGAGGATATTCCGTCACCACCGATCAGCCCCCCATCATGTTACAACATCCCGCGATCTTGATGGAGGGGCGAGTGGCTCTCACTCCGTTGGATGGTAATACGATGCGTTTTGGTGGCACCATGGAGATCACCTCGCATAAAAGGCCTCCTCGTTTATCCCGGGTGCAGGGTATACTGGATGCCGTGAAGCGTTTCTATCCGGATTTTGAACTACCCTTTCCGGCAACGGATAAGATCTGGTATGGCTACCGGCCCTGTTCGGCAGATGGGTTGCCTTATATTGGACGGGCTCGACAATTTGAAAATCTGGTTGTGGCAACCGGTCATTCCATGCTGGGACTGAGCCTGGGCGCAGGCACTGGAAAATTAGTGTCGCAGATCATTGGACAAACATCTACCGATATGGATTTACGTCCGTTCAGCCCCGATCGTTTCCGATGATCACCGAAAGCGGCCAGCTTCCCTTTCGAAGCAGTACTTTTACACTGTATGAAGATCCGCAATGAACATCACCCGTACCGGGATACGGGCAAATTTTCTTCGCTGGTCCTGGACTATTTGGATGATACCCCCTCGTTGAGGCCTTTTCATAATGGATTGCCTTCGTTGGAAAATGTGAAGGCTGCCTTGGAACGCCGTCGCAGTTTTCAGACCGACCGTATTCGGTTGGTAGAGGCCCTAAGGGAACAGTATCAGTTACTCGGGAATCAAAATCGAAGCGATCGGCAGATCGATACCTTGCTGAGTGAATCAACGTTTACGATTACCACGGCACATCAATGCAATATTTTTTTAGGTCCGCTGTACATCGTCTTCAAAGCAATGCACACCATACGCATAGCCGATGAGTTGAATTCGATGCTTCCCGGCCATCATTTTGTGCCGGTATTTTATGTAGGGTCGGAGGATGCCGATCTGGATGAATTGAATCATATTCATTTGCTGGAGGAAAAGTTGGTCTGGCATACTAAGCAAGAAGGGGCTGTAGGACGAATGCTGGTTGACGACGAGTTGCTGGAGCTGATCGAACGTCAAGAGAAATTGATCGAAAACTTTCCTCATGGAGCGCAGTGGATCGAACGTATCCGAAAGGCATATTTGAAAGGGACCACGATGGCTATGGCAACATTTCGTATGCTTCATGAGATGTTCGCTCTCCGGGGCCTGCTCGTTCTTCAGCCGGATCGGTCGTCATTGAAATCATCCATGAAAGAACTTTTTTGGAATGAGCTGACGACGGAACGATCGATCAAGGATGTTGCAACAAGCAGTGAGTCGTTGCGTGCGCTGGGATACTCGCCGCAGGCCTATGCCCGGTCCATCAATCTTTTTTATTTACAGGAAGGCAGTCGCAGACGGATCGAGCGATCCGACGAGGAATGGGTCGTGGTGGATGGACAAACGAAATGGGATCAAACTCAATTACGGGCTGAGTTGGATGCACATCCCGAGCGATTCAGTCCGAACGTGATTCTGCGGGGTCTCTACCAAGAAACCATACTTCCCAACATACTGTATGTTGGCGGTGGCGGGGAGTTGGCATATTGGTTGCAGCTTCGTTCTGTTTTTGAATCGGCACAGGTTCCTTTTCCACTTTTACAGCTCCGTGCTTCGATTCAGTGGATGGATTCATCCTCCGCGACTCGACTTGACTCTTTGAAATTGCATTTGTCGGATCTGTTCAAGATGGTGGATAGTTATCTAAACGAAAAGATTCGGGCAGAGGGAGATGGACTTTTTGACTTGAGCCGGGTTAGCGGTGAACTAGCCGATCGATACGCCGAGCTGGCGAGACAGGCGGTTACCGTGGATCCAACTTTAGGACCCCATGTCGAATCGCTTCGCGTGCGGGCACTGAAAAAGATCGAAGAGTTGGAAAAGAAAATGATGCGGGCGGAGCGAAGAAAACTGTTGGCCCTTCGCAATCAAATAGAATCCTTACAGCGTTCCTTATTTCCCGGAAATGGCTTGCAGGAGCGATGGGAGAATGTTGGATACTACTATGCCCTGTATGGAGAAGCGTACTTGCAGGCAGTATACGAGGCGATCAATGCCTTTGACGGTCAATTTACCTGGTTGATCGAAACGGATTGATCAGTCAAACTGATTGGCCCATCCTTCTTTTCGAAGTTGCTCCACTTTACTCATCACATCAGATTCCATCCCGTCTTTATAGGATTTTAATTTATCTGCCAAAGCAAGATCGGAGGCGGCCAAGATCTGTACGGCCAAGATGCCCGCGTTTTTGGCGGCGTTGAGAGCAACCGTAGCAACCGGAACCCCGTTGGGCATTTGTAATATTGAAAGCACGGAATCCCATCCATCTATGGAATTGGAGGATTTGATCGGTACGCCTATCACCGGAAGGGTTGTCAGGGAAGCTACCATGCCTGGAAGATGGGCTGCGCCACCGGCACCGGCAATGATCACTTGCAGACCTCTGCTTCGGGCGGTTTGTGCATATTCCCGCATCCGTTCGGGTGTACGATGGGCCGACACAACAGTTACTTCATGCGGCACATCAAAATGCTTCAGCATGTCGGCGGCAGCCTGCATGACGGACAGATCGCTGTCACTACCCATTATGATACCAACGCGGGGATTCATGTATGATGCTTTTGGCAAAGAAACTGAAAATCCGTCAGAAGGGCTATCGGATGAATTTTCCTTGCAGACGGAGGAGTTCGGTTTCGGCCAGTTTTGCCTCAAAGCGGGCCCGTATGAGCCGATCATATGCTTCCTGTAAACTGCGCTGTGCCTCCTTTAATTGTAGCAGGGTGGTCGAGTTGAGTCGATAAACTTCCAATACGATCTTGACATTCTCCTCGGCCAATCGAATATTTTGTTCTTCCAGTTTCCAGGTCTCTATCTGAAGTAAATAACGTTGAAACGCATTCCAGGCATCGATACGAAGGTTAATGTCCTGTTGTTCCAATCGAAGCTCTTGGAACTGAATGTCTTGTTTGGCCTGCTGGATCTGTCGGCGTGTCCGAAACTGGTTGAACAGCGGAATAGAAGCCGTGAAGCCATAGTTGAGCCCTGAGTTGCGGCTGAAAAGAGGTTGGAATGGGTTGACGACCGCTTTATTGTCAAGTCGGTTGAAATTGAAGGCCGAATTGAAATTGAGAGTGGGATACCGATCGGCCTTTCGTTCTTGCAGGGTTCTTTCTGCCAGCCGAATGTTTCCTTTCAGAATCTGCAATTGTGGGTTACTTTTTGATATGGAATCCTGTATAGTGCCAAGTGAAAGGGCTGATTCAATGGGGATGCTGTCTGTTACATCAAACCAATTGGAGGTGCTTTTTTCCCTTTGCGCAAGGGAAGGCTCCATCAGACGCCGCAAGTTTTGCTTGGCTTGCAGGATCTTTTCATTTAGGGATAGTCGTTGACTTTTTTGACCATTCAGATCGATCTGGCTTTGCAACCAATCGGGTTTGGTCCCTACACCAATATCAAGTTTATTTTTCGCCAGTTTCTCGCGCTCCTCATATACTTGGATCTGTTTCTCGAGTGCTTTTGTCTGTTGTGAAAGCTGAACGATGCTATAGTAGGCGTTCACCACCTGGGCGATAGTGTTGTTGATCTGATTGCGGATGGTCCACTCTCCCTGTTGCAAGAGTTCATCCAATTTGGCCCGGGTGGCGAACATGCGCCCTCCATCGAACAAAGTCCAGGTAAGAGATACATTGCCGCTCAGGTTTCCGGATTGCACATTGTTTCTTTCGCGCACCGTGCCGTCGGTAAATTTTTGATATTGATCATTGTTATTGAAAACCTGTCCGATATTCCCGTTCACATTGGGCAGCAGTCCGGCATTTCGATAGTGCCGGTCGATGGAAGCCACCACCGAATCGTTTTGAGCGATACGGATATCCAGATTATTTTCCAACGTTCGGGCAATGGCTTCCTGCAACGTCAGCATTTGTTGCGCCTGCGAGGTGCCAGATCCCGTAGCAACAAGGATCAGAAGGAGGGTGACAAATTTTCGTTTCATGAGGAGGCGACCATTTTTTGATCAAAGGAGGTCCGGTTTTTGGAAGACAGATAACTGTACATGGCTGGAATCACGAACAAGGTCAGTACCAAGGCAAACAAAATACCTCCCACGATCACCACGCCTAATGGGATACGGCTCGTGGCGGCAGCACCCAGCGACAGGGCCAGTGGTAATGCACCTAAGGCCATTGCCAGACTGGTCATCAGAATGGGACGAAAACGTTCGGATGCGGAAAATACGACGGCTTCCAATTTGCTCATGCCTTTTTCCCGGCTTTGGTTGGCGAATTCCACAATGAGGATTCCGTTTTTTGTCACCAACCCGATCAGCATGATGATGCCGATCTGTGAAAAGATATTCAGGGTATGTCCGAATACCGACAAGGAGATGACCGCTCCGGCCAACGCCAGTGGCACTGTCAGCATGATAATAAATGGGTCGATAAAACTCTCAAACTGTGCCGCGAGGATCAAAAATATCAATGCAAGGGCCAGCAAGAAGGCGAAGCTGATGTTGCTGCTGCTCTCTTTGAAATCACGGGAAGATCCGGTGAGTGCGGTAGAAAAACTATCGTCCAGCACCCCTTTAGTGATCCGCTCCATTTCCTTGATGCCATCACCAATCGTGTATCCCGGCTGGAGACCAGCTGAAATCGTGGCGGATTTGTATCGGTTGAAATGATAAATGGTGGGTGGGGTAGTGGTTTCCGTAACGGTCACCAAATTGTCCATCGAGATCAATTCCCCTTTGTTGTTTCGAACAAAGAGTTGACGAAGATCGCCGGGCTCATCCCGAAAGCTGCGGGTCATTTGTCCCATGACCTGATACTGTTTTCCTTCCTTGGTGAAATAGCCCAGCCGACGATTGCTATAGGCCATTTGCAATGTTTGTGAAACATCCGACACCGATACGCCCAGCTGGGAGGCGCGCAAGCGATCTACCTCAATGGAAAGTTCCGGTTTATTGAATTTCAAGTCAACATCTGCGTTCATGAGGATCTTGCTCTGTTTGGCTGCATCCAACAACTGCGGCAATACCTTGGTCAGTTTGTTGAAATCATTGCTCTGGATCACATAGGCAACTGGTTGTCCGCCCCGGCGATTGACCGAGATGGTTTGATCCTCGAATGTAACCGCGCGAACCTGATTGTAACTCGACAAGTTCTTGTTCACCATATTCACGATATCGGCTTGACTTCGCTTGCGTTCGGAGGGAGGTTGCAAGGTTACCCGTACGAAGCCGGTATTGGCATTACCCGAGCCGGTAAATCCGGGAGAGGTTACACTTAACACCATATCTCGTTCGCCCACTGAATCCAACATCAGATCGGTTACCCGATTCACTTGTTTGTCCATGGCATCATAAGAAGTGCCCTCCGGTGCGGTCATTTGCACCCGGAACTGACTGCGATCTTCCATGGGAGCCAACTCCGATTGTAAATTACCGCCAACCCAAATGATGGCAGCCACGCAAGCCAATACGATCGCGAATGCGACCCAGCGCACGCGCATGAATTTTTCCAGCGCTTGGCGGTAAGACTTTTCCAACCAACGGAAGAAAGGCTCGGTTTTGCGATATAACCAGGGATGTTCGTTGGCATTCTTCCTCGCCAACTTGACATTCAAGATGGGCGTGAGTGTGAGGGAAACGAAGGCGGAGATAAGCACGGCCCCGGCCACCACGATACCGAATTCGCGGAACAATCTGCCCACGAATCCTTCGAGGAAAATGATGGGAAGAAACACCACGGCCAGTGTGATGGAGGTGGCAATGACCGCAAAATAGATCTCCTTCGATCCTTCCAGCGCCGCCTGATATTTATTCATGCCCCGCTCCATCTTCTTTAAGATATTCTCGGTAACCACGATCCCGTCATCCACCACCAGGCCGGTTGCCAATACAACTGCCAGAAGAGAAAGTACGTTGATGGAGAACCCCATCAGATACATGATGAAGAAGGATCCGATCAGCGATACCGGGATATCGATCAGGGGGCGAATGGCAATGATCCAGTCGCGAAAGAAAGCATAAATGATCATAACCACCAGCAAGAAGGCGATCATCAGTGTCTCCCGCACTTCCAATATGGATTTTCGGATGAATTTGGTTTGATCCAATCCGATGCTGATCGTTACATCGGCAGGCATTTCTTTTTTGATCTGCTCCAGGCGCTTGTAGAATTCGTCGGCAATGGACACATAGTTCGAGCCCGGTTGGGGTACTACGGCCAATGCGATCATGGGCACGCCATTTCCTTTTAATATGGTCTCTTCATTTACCGGTCCAAGCATCACCTCGGCAACATCGCGTAAGCGGATGTCGGTGCCATTCACATTCTTGATGATGAGTTGATTGAACTCCTCTTCCGTGTTCAATCGTCCGAAGGTGCGCACACTTAATTCGGTGGCATTGCCCGTAATTTTTCCGGCGGGCAATTCCACATTCTCTCGGGCCAAGGCCGATTGTATATCCGATCCGCTGATCTGCAGGGATTGCATTTTGTTCGGATCCAGCCAGACCCGCATAGCATAGCGCTTTTCGCCCCATATCTGTATGCCGCTAACACCGGGAATGGTTTGCAACCGCTCTACCAACACATTGTTGGCGTATTCGGTCATTTGAAGCGGGTTGCGGGTGTTGCTCTGAACCGTCATCGACAAAATGGGGTCGGAACTGGCATCCGCTTTTGAAACAACCGGCTTGCCGTCCACGTCGGGTGGAAGATTTCGTTCGGCCTGCGATACTTTATCACGCACATCATTGGCGGCCGATTCCAAATCCAGGTCTAGTTCAAATTCAACATTGATATTGCTGGTTCCGCTGCTACTGGTAGACGTGATATTCTTGACACCCGCAATGCCGTTGATGGCTTTTTCCAAGGGCTCCGTGATCTCGGATTCGATGATCGCCGCGCTGGCACCGGGGTAAGCGGTGCGTACACTGATGTTAGGCGGATCGATCGCCGGGTAATCCCGAACGCCCAGAAAACGAAATCCGATCGCCCCAAAAAGTACGATCAGGATATTCATGACCAGCGCAAGCACCGGTCTACGCAAACTCAATTCGGAAATGTTCATGTTCTTGTCCCGATTTTTTATTGAGGAGGTGTGGCGTTTTGGATCTTTCCGATCTGCACCGCACTATTGGGACGCACGCTCATTAATCCACTTACCAAAATAGTATCCCCGGCAGCGAGTCCCGTCAACACTTCCACTTGATCGGCCGTTCGTGCACCGGTAGTAATATCAACAAATTCCGCCTTACCGCCCTGGTAACGGATCACTCGTTTTCCTTTTGCTTGTGGAATCACCGCTTGGGCGGGCAATAAAAGGGCCTGTGGTTTTTCCGAGAGTTGGATGGTGACCGTGGCAAAGGCGCCCGGTAACAAAGAGCCGTCGGCAGCAGATACGGTTGCCCGGTAATTAAGACTGCGATTGGTTTCCGTCAATCCGGGTGCGACCGCACTGACCTTTGCCGAAAAGGAACCGGCAGATCCGCCGGTCCGAAATTGGACAGTGGCCCCGGTACGCAGCCCTTGGGCATATTTTTCAGGCAATTGAAAGTCGACCTTCAGGTGTTGTGTTTGTTGCAAGGTGGTGATCACGGATGCCGACGTTACAAAGGCACCGATACTGATGTTCTTCAGCCCCATTTTCCCGGCGAACGGTGCACGAACCTCGGTTTTGTCGATGGCCGTTCTTAATATTCCAATATCCGCTTTCAGGTTTCGAACTTGCAGCACGCTCAGATCATAATCCTGCTGGCTGATCCCTTGCAGCGCCAATAATTTCGATTGGCGCGATTGCGTTTGCTCGGCCAGTTCCAATTGTGTCTGCAATTTGATCAGTTGCGCTTGCAGGTCGGCATCATCGATCTTGGCAATGAGGTATCCGGCCGGAACGGCTTTACCTTCCGCTAAATTCAGACGCACGATACGTCCGGCACTCTCCGGATGGATCTCGGCCGATTCGGCCGCCATCAGGGTGCCCGGTACTTCGATTGTTTCCTGAAAGGAAGCGGGACGTAGTATATAAACTTCCGCTTTGACGGGAGGCATCGGCTTGGCAGGCCCGCTGGCAGATCCCTTCTCCTTATCGGAGCAGGCGATCAGGGAGGAGCATAGCAACAAACCGGCAATGGGTATTGATCTCATGTTGGCAGAAAGGTAGCTGTCAAAGGTAACCAAAGGCAGTTAGACGTAGGGGGGGTCTGTAACCCAGCGGAATGTCCGTTTCAGGAACGGATCCGAAGGGCGGATTTGATCCGCGAAGCTTCTTGTACCAATCGCTCGGGGTTGTTGCCGAGTAGTGTTACATGCCCCATTTTACGACCCGGTTTGGTCTCTTTTTTTCCATATAGATGCAGAAATGCATTCGGGAGCTGAAGCACCTCATCCAACCCGTCATAAACAGCCTCCCCGGCCTGCCCCGGCGCACCAACCAGGTTCACCATCAAAGAGGGCAGGATCGCATCCGTATTTCCCAGCGGAAGTCCCATCAATATCCGCCAAAGCATATCGAACTGCGAGCTGTAGTGTGCTTCTATGGTATGGTGCCCGCTGTTATGAACGCGGGGGGCGATCTCATTTACCCAAACCCGGTCATCTTCATCCACGAACATCTCCACCGCAAAAACACCGGGCGACCCAAACGCCCGAACCACTCGTTGCGCTAGTGTACGGGCTTCTTCTTCTATTTTAACTGAAATAGCAGCTGGACAAATCTGATAATTAAGCAGATTTAATTTTTGATCAAATATCATTTCGACACTGGGATAGGACCGACTCTGTTGATCGGCACCCACGGCCACCAGTACAGCAATTTCGGTTTTGACGGGGATCTTTTTTTCCAAAATGGCTGGCGCATCGAACCCGTTGGGCAGGTCCAGTTCGTTTTCCAGCATGGTCACTCCGCGGCCGTCATAGCCACCAACACCCAGTTTATGCACGGCCGGCAGAAAAGCCAGGTGGTCGATCAGCTCCTCTTTTTTTTGGGTGACCAGAAAAGGGGCGGTGGGGATCTGGTTCTGTTGATAGAACTCTTTTTGCCGGATCTTATTTTGAATGATTCGCAAGGTCGATGGATGGGGGATCACTAGCACGCCCTCCCGTTCCAGTTGTTCCAGGGCATCCACATTGACTTGCTCGATCTCTATGGTAAGCACGTCAACCTTCCGGCCAAAGGCAAGCACTTGATCATAGTCCTGTATGTTGCCGAGTTGGAAATGGTGACAAAGACTGGCAGCCGGACAATCTGATTCTTTTTCCATCACAAAGGTCTCTGCCGGGTAGTTGCCAGCCGCTTGCAACAACATGCGTCCCAGTTGTCCGCCGCCTAATATACCCACTCGTTTCATATGGCAAAGATAGCTCAGGCGGGCAGGTAAGGAAGGCAGGGAAATATGCTAATTTTGAGATGGATTTTTCTTTCTCATCCCTGAAATCTATGCCGATGTCAACCTTGCTTGCCGAAAAAACCGATTCCGCCTCTTCCTCCACCGATTTTTTACCGTTGGAAGGCACCGATTACGTTGAGTTTTATGTGGGAAATGCAAAACAGGCGGCCCATTTCTATATGAGTGCGTTTGGGTTTCAGGCATTGGCCTATGCCGGGCCAGAGACCGGACGAAAGGATATTGCCAGCTATGCGGTGCGACAGAACAAGCTGACCTTTGTACTGACCACCCCACTGACCCCCGAATCGCCGATGGCCGATCACATTCGGTTGCACGGAGATGGAGTGAAAGCGCTGGCACTTCGGGTACCCGATGCCCGATCGGCCTGGAAGGAAACCACCAGCAGAGGAGCAAAGTCTTATATGGAACCCGTGGCCTTGAATGATGAGCACGGAGAGGTGGTGATAAGCGGTATCCACACCTATGGTGATACGGTGCACTTATTCATAGAACGAAAGAATTATACTGGCGCATTTTTGCCCGGGTATCGGCCTTGGTCCAATCCCTACTATGCGCCCGAATCGACCGGCCTGTTGTATGTCGACCATTGTGTGGGTAATGTAGGGTGGGGGCAAATGAATCAGTGGGTAACCTTTTACGAAGAGGTGATGGGTTTCAAGAACATCCTGTCGTTCGACGACGAGGATATTTCCACCGAATACTCGGCCCTCATGAGTAAAGTAATGAGCAGTGGGAACGGGTTCGTGAAATTTCCAATCAATGAACCCGCAGCGGGAAAAAAGAAAAGTCAGGTAGAGGAATACCTCGATTTTTATCGTGGCGAGGGCGTGCAGCACGTAGCCATGGCTACCAATGACATTGTACATACCGTTCGGTCCTTGCAATCGCGCGGGGTAGATTTTTTGAAAGTCCCCACGTCATATTACGACGATCTGCTGGACCGTGTGGGGCCCATCGAGGAGGATCTGGAACCCCTCAAGGAACTCGGTATTCTGGTCGATCGGGACAATGAAGGTTATTTGCTGCAACTTTTCTCCAAACCCGTAGAAGACAGGCCCACACTTTTTTTTGAGATCATTCAGCGAAAAGGAGCCAAGAGCTTCGGCAAGGGAAATTTCAAGGCCTTGTTTGAAGCGATTGAGCGGGAACAGGCGCTTCGTGGCAATCTTTAACGCATTGTTTGAGCGAACCGACCTAATTTTACGTTCGGTAACACGATGATGTACCGTTATCTATCCATATCCTTTCTGCTGGTCTTCCTCAGTAACCATCCGGTCGCTGCCCAATTCTTGTCCTCCGACCGTTCCGGTGTCAATTCATTTGTGGAGTATCAACGATCCCTTCCCAATCCGGCCTTGGCCTGGTCCAAAAAAGAAGACACGTTACGAAAGCAGTTCCAAAAAAAGAAACTGTCCTGGCCAGCCAAGTTTCTGTACATCCGATCCTTCAAGTACGATAGCGAACTGGAAGTGTGGGTGAAGGATAAGATCTCCGACACCTTTCAGCATTTCAAGACGTATCGGATCTGCGCCCTGGCAGGGTATATGGGTCCAAAGAGAATTCAGGGCGACTATCAGGTACCGGAAGGATTTTATTACATCAACGATTTCAATCCAAATTCCAGTTATTTCCTGGCGCTGGGGCTCAACTACCCCAACAGTTCGGATCGGGTGTTAAGTGATTCGCTCAAGCCCGGTGGGGAGATCTATATCCATGGCAGTTGCGTAACCGTCGGATGTATCCCGATCCTGGATCAACAGGTAGATGAGTTGTATATGCTGACTTCTTACGCATTTGATCAGGGACAGCAATTTATTCCGGTACATGTATTTCCGATCCGATTTGATGTGCCTCGCAGTGTTACCTATCTGAAGGGGTTAACAAAAGACGATCAGGAACTCGGCAAATTCGTCAAGCAACTGGAGCCTGCGTACTTCCATTTTCAACGAACACATCGCCTGCCCATCGTACTGATCGGCCCGGATGGAAGTTACTCCATTGGAAAAGAAGGAACGCCGCAAGCGGGATCAATACATTAGCTTTGTTGCAATGGCGATGATCATTTCTGTCGATACGCTCATAAAGAACTACGGATCGTTCGAGGCCGTAAAAGGGATCTCCTTTCAAGTGCAGGAAGGGGAGATATTCGGTTTATTGGGGCCGAACGGTGCCGGCAAATCGACAACATTGGAGATCATCGAAACCCTTCGCACCAAAACATCCGGAAAAGTATTGGTCGATGGGTTGGACCTGGACCGCTCGCCCGACGAGATCAAAAAGATCATCGGCGTACAACTGCAAAGCAGCGGCTATTACCCCGGATTGAACCTGGTACAACTCATCGAACTGTTTTGCGGCTTGTACAACCGCGATCAAGACCCGATGGAACTGTTGGAGCTGGTCAATTTGCGCGACAAAGCCAAATCGAAGGTTAAAGAGCTCAGTGGTGGACAACGACAGCGATTCTCCGTGGCCACCACCTTGATCAACAACCCCCGTATCATTTTTTTGGATGAGCCAACCACCGGTCTGGATCCGCAAGCCAGAAGAAGTTTGTGGGAGCTGATCAAACGCATACGCGACCGGGGTACCACGGTGATCATCACCACGCACTATATGGACGAGGCAGAGTACTTGTGTGATCGCGTGGCAATCATTGATTCCGGTCGAATCGTAGCAATGGATACCCCCGATCAATTGATCGATCAATTGGTTGCCTCGGGTTTTGAGCGTCCAAAAGAAATGAAACAGGCCAATTTGGAAGATGTCTTCATCCGTCTGACCGGTCACTCCCTTCGCGAAGATTAATTATGAATACACAAGACAAGATCAAAGCCTTTGTGCAAGAGAAACTGAATGTTCAAAAGGAGGAGGGCGCCACCTTCCTCGCACAGAATAAAACAAATCCGGGTGTAGTAGAACTGCCCGAGGGCATGCAATACCTTGTATTGCAAGAGGGGAGCGGACGTAAACCCGCCCCATCCGACTCCGTTAAAGCTCATTATGCCGGCTCATTGCTCAATGGAAAGGAGTTCGACAGTTCTTTTCGTCGCAATCAGCCATTTACGGCGCCATTAAAAGCTCTTATCAAAGGTTGGCAGATCGCCTTGCCCCTGATGAGTGAAGGAAGCCGCTGGCGCTTGTGGATTCCGTCCGATCTTGCTTACGGCGATCGCGGAGCAGGCGCAGATATTCCCGGCGGTGCCACGCTCATCTTCGAAGTGGAGCTTATTGAAGTGTTGTAGGGTTTACTTCCCCGATCAAAAAAATACTGCCGGTAACTAAAACCAAGTCGTTGGGCATTGCCTGTTGCCTGGCCTGTCCGATAGCTTCGTTCACCTGAGTGTAGGCATCGCCCGTTAATCCAAGACTATTCGCTTTTGTTTTCAATTCGCTGGCCGGCAACGCGCGCGGGATAGACGCTTGCGTGAAATAATAGTTTGCATGCTTGGGTAATTTTTCCAAGAAGCCCTGAATGTCTTTGTCGTTCACCATACCCAAGACTATATGCAGTTGCTGAAATGACATCGCTTTCAGTTGCTGCAACACCTGATCCAATCCGTGTACGTTGTGGGTTACATCCAGGATCACATAGGGTTCTCTTCTGAGCACGTCCCACCGACCCCAAAATCCGGTGAGGGACTTGACCTGTCTCAGCCCTTCCTGGATCGCATGTTCCGGTATATTCCATCCTGATCCGTTCAGCACCCGCACTGCCTCCAGCACGGTTTTCAAGTTTGTCAACTGATAATGGCCCAGGAGTTCTAACGAATAGGTGTGAATTCGATCTGTTTCGATCTCAAGTACATCCGCTTGCAGATAATTATTCGCATCATTGGATGACACTACTTGAAAATGCGAGCCCGCCCAGGTGATGGGAGCCTGCATTGATCCGGCTTTTTCTTCGAATACTTCCTTGGTTTCGCTTACCCATTCTCCAATCACGACCGGGATATTGGATTTGATGATCCCGGCTTTTTCATAGGCGATCTTACTCAGCGTGTTGCCCAACAGATTCATGTGATCCCATCCGATGTTGGTTATGATGGAAAGTTCCGGATCGATCACATTGGTGCTGTCCAGTCGTCCGCCCAAACCGGTTTCGATCACGGCTATGTCCACTTGTTCCTGTGCAAAATGATCGAATGCCATGGCCACGGTGAGTTCAAAAAAGCTGGGATCGATTTTTTCGATAGCAGGCCTCATGCGTTCGGTGAAGGCGATCACTTTTTCCTCAGGGATCATCGTCCCGTTAATGCGAATGCGTTCCCGAAAATCGACCAAATGCGGAGAGGTATATAGCCCGGTTTTGTAACCGCCTTTTTGTAAAATGGCCGCCAGCATATGGCTTACCGAGCCTTTGCCGTTCGTACCTGCGATGTGGATGCTCTTGAATCGGTGGTGCGGATCATCGATCGCAGCTACCAGAGCGATCGTGTTGTGTAGGTCTTCTTTGTATGCTGCCGCTCCGATCCGACTGTACATGGGCAACCGGGCAAAAAGATATTCCAGTGTTTCCGCGTAGGTCATGCGGCAAATTAGTTCGTGAAATTAATTGTAGGAGTTATGGTATACTCTTTATCAGACTTAGTGAATTCAATTTCTGACAGTACTTCTTTTATCTTTTTTTCATATTGTTTGCAATCTATGCAGCCACCTATAAATCCAAGGAATGTGCCAGTTCCGTTGGGCGCAACGAGAATTCTTACAATTATTTTACGTGGGGCAAGGTCGCCAGTGAAGGTGTAATTTTTGGTTGCCCCTCCAGATCTAACGCCTGAACCACTACCACCTCCGACACTGGTTCCGGAACCGCCACCAGATCCTGGTCCTCTGCCAACTCCTGAACCGGTGCCTGCATTTCCTGATTTGTTGAAATCGTCGGGCGTGTCGGCACCGGTACCGGGTCCCTTGATGGATTTTCCCAAAACGTTTTTCGGTTGTTTTGGCGCGGGTGGCATCTCCGTTTTCGGCGTCGCTTTGTTGGGAGAAGTTTTGGCGAGCAGCGGCGCTTCTTTTTTGGTCAGGATCGGTTTGATGATGCTCGCGTCTTTTTCCTCCGGTTCATTTATTTCTTTAGCCGGGTTAATATCGCCAGCAGGAGGGTCAGCTTCGGGTGCCACTCCGGTTGGACCGATGGCCTGGGCCGGATTACCTCCTCCGCCACCACCATCTTCCTCAGTTTCGGTGGGCGGATCGGGAGGTAGGTTCAACTCCACTTCAATGGAAGAAGGTTCTTCCTGCTTCACGGGTATTTCGATTCGCCACTTAAGGAATAGAATGAGCAGCGTCAGCAGCAAGGCGGTGGCTCCTGTGTAAAGGAGAGCATGATTTCTGTGACGAGCATCCAACGATTGTGCCATGACGTAATTCGATCTCATGTAAAACTAGTTTAAGGGCGCGGCAAAACCACGCGGGGATTATACACAGCTGTTAAAACGATGCACGCAACCCGTTTCCTGCATACGGAAGGCCCTAAAAATTGTTAAGATTTGGGTGTCAATGGGCAAAATCCAAGGCAAAATCACCTCGGATCCGTTCGATCGGCGGATTCAAATACCCGAATCGAAGGGAAGGGAACTCCTCCCGGATCAATTTTTGGAGTTGCCCGATGCCCATGCATTCGCCGGTTTCAGTGACGCCGATCTTGCCCAAATACCAATCGGGGTCGATATTGAAATTACGCCATTGGATCATTTTCAATCCGGTCTCGCGAATCAATGCTCGGAGGGCTTCATACTCGGCGACCGAATCGGTCATTCCGGGAAAGACAAAATAGTTGATGGAGGTCCAACCGCCATAGGCCGTCACTACTTTCAGACTTTCGATGATGTCGTTGAAGTCATAATTGTTTGGGCGGTAATACGGCATATAGATCTCCCGTCGGGCCGAGTTGGTACTCACCCGAATGGAATCCAATCCGGCTTCACAAAGTGCCTTTACAGCATCAGGTTTGGAGCCATTTGTATTGATATTGATACTGCCCTTGGACGTATGCTTTCGTATCTCGATGATCGCCTCCCGTATGGTTTCCCACATCAGCAAGGGTTCGCCCTCGCAACCCTGACCGAAACTGATGATCGGAAACGGCGCGGACTCCAGATGCGGCACCGTGAACTCCACGATCTCTTCGGGACTGGGTTTGAACTGTAGCCGGTCTTGCGTGGATACGATCGTTTCCTCATCGGGTTGCAGCGAAATGCATCCCACACAATTTGCATTGCAAGCAGGAGAGGCAGGTACCGG
Organism: Bacteroidota bacterium; assembly: GCA_046081925.1. Classification (GTDB taxonomy): domain Bacteria; phylum Bacteroidota; class Bacteroidia; order Chitinophagales; family Chitinophagaceae; genus JJ008. The sequence continues at coordinate 56,845 of JBJTWV010000017.1, forward strand.
ACATTCCCAACGGCCCAATGAAAAATTTCGTGCGGCCGGACATTGGTAGGTCTGACAACAGTTTTCCATCAGGTGTTTCACGAGCCGATTGTGCGGGTAGGCAGCCAGTAAATTTTTCGTTCCCTTGTTGATTGCAGCTTGATCGTATCCGTCACAATCCTGACGAACATCCGGCTCGATCCGTGTGGCGGGCACATAAAATTTATTGTCATGCCAGCCCACTGCCGTATAACAGAACAACGGTAAGGTGGGCGCCTCCGGAGCCGTTTCGTATGCAGCCAGAAAAAATCCGGTATGTGCCGGGGGGATGAATGCAGCCACGGCCCAGCCTTTTTCACACAAACGCATATCTCCTGTCTCTACATCGATTCCGATGCCTCTGCGGCCCGGCAGTTCGTACAAACTTCCTCCGTTGGGCAGTTCGATCCATTGATCTGCCGGAATGGGCAGGGCATCCCAGCCACTTCGACCGGTCACATACAAGGTGCGGTCCTCGAAGATGTTGCCTTGGCCATCGCTGTACAGCAAATAGGGGGAGTGGCTTAGTGTTTGCATTGTTGTTTGCAAAACTCGTTAAAATCCGCTTCGTTCCATACGGGATCTTTTAAAATGGGTTGTTGCAGCACACGCCCGTTTTTGTACTCTATGGTGAGCAAGCCATCCTTTAAGACAATGAACTCGACGGCTTCCCAGGTAATTTGGCGTTTCCAGGGAAACGATAGGAGTATGCCGCTTTCATCGATTCGTGCATACTGTTGTTTGATGGATTGTCGGTGCAACAGATATAACAACAGCATGGCAGCCGAAAAAGGCCATTGACCGACGAAGGTCCAAGCGGCTACCTGTAAAGCCAATCCTACGCTCAGCAAGGGACGCCAAAACAGGTCAATTATCAGAAAAGATAATCCGAGGGCAGGCCAGCTGTATTTGAGGTTCGATGCATCAGAGAGGCCGATGAAAAGTACCGAGCTTCCCAACAATACGAACCGCCCCATCCAACGGTAGAGATTCTTTTTGGCTGTGGGAAACAAGATCGTGAAAGATCGGCTCAAATGGATGGGTTGCTAGTGGTGAGCAGATTGCAAAGTTTAAAAAGTGTGCGGGCGCCAACGTTGGCATTCCAGTCATTATCGCCAACTCCCACCTCGCAAAGATCAAATCCGATCAGGGTGCGACCGCTATCGATCACCTTTTTGAACAAATAAAATACCTCCTCCAATTCGAAACCGCCGGGGACGGGCGTACCGGTATCCGGACAAAGTTTTCGATCCAGACCGTCAATATCGAAGCTTATATAAACCTGTTGAGGTAATTGATTCACGATCTCTTCGGCCAATTGCTTCCAGTTGGCTCCCTCGAACATACGCTGTCGGATGGAACGGTCGAAATAAGTGATAACCTTGAAATCACTGTCCTGTATGTATTTCCATTCGCAAGGGCTGAAGTCGCGCACGCCGATCTGCACCAGACGTTCCACTTGCGGAATGTCGCGCAGTGTGTTGAACATGATGCCGGCATGGGAGAACAGAAAACCTTCGTAATTCTCTCGCAGATCACAGTGCGCATCGATCTGCAAGATCCCAAAAGACCCTATTCGCTCACCCAATGCCTTGATGAATCCGTACGGGGTGCTGTGATCACCGCCCAGCAAACCCACTAATTTCCCTTGATCAATCAGCTTACCGGTTTGCTCATAAACCCATTCATTCATGTGGGTGCATCCCTCATTTACTTCTTTCAGACTTTTGCTCATGAACGGATTGGCACTGACCACCTCGCCATGCGCGATATAATCGATATATAGCTCGGCCTCCTTTCTTAGGTAATCACTTTTCAGCAATAGTTTTTTATCAATGGGGCGTTGATAGTAACCTTGGTGCCAGGCGTCCGGCATATCGGCATCAAACACATCGATCTGGTGACTTGCCCGAAGAATATGCTCCGGTGCTCGGGCAGTTCCGGCTCCGTAGCTGACGGTCACTTCCCAGGGTACTGGCAGTACGATGAGGCGGGCATTGTCCTCATCAGTGGGTAATCCGAAGATGTTATTGTCCGGGTTGCTGACCAGGTCCGGATCGTACGAAGAAAGGTTGACCATAGGGAGTTTGCAAAAGGCGGTGCAAAGTACGAAAACCCCAATCCGCCCAACGTGTTCAATGTGTTATTTTTTACCGGCCCAAACTTTTTAGGTGCCGCACATGGGATGCAATGGCCAGCCTCACCCGCGGGTGTTCCAAATACGGAATATCGAATTCGGCACAGGCCTTTCGGATGATCTCGCTGATGGCGGGGTAATGCACATGGGATATTCTGGGGAAAAGGTGATGCTCGATCTGAAAGTTCAAGCCACCCACCCACCAGGAAACGAAGCGATTTCGCGTGGCGAAATTGGCGGTGGTTTGCAACTGATGGATCGCCCATTCATGTTCCATGATTTGCTGATCCGGAAGGGGCTCCGGAAAGGAGGTATCCTCCACCGTGTGTGCGAGTTGAAATACCAAGCTCAACACCAATCCGGTGAACAGTCCGTATACCAGGAATCCGATCAGCCAGGCTTTCCATCCCAGAATAACGATCGGAATGGCTATGAAAATGCCGGCATGAATAAGCTTAAATCCCCAAAAGCTGAGGTGATCGGTCCATTTCATGGGCTGTAGCGGAATTTGACCGATGCGTCCCAGAAAATATTTTTTATAATCGGTAAAAACGATCCACCAGATGTACAAAAGCGAATACGCAGCCCAAAAATACCAGTGCTGCAGGCGATGGATTTTCAACCGAGGTTGGTTGGGGCTTAGGCGAAGCAACGGACGTGCTTCCAGATCATCATCCACTCCATCTATGTTGGTGTAGGTGTGGTGAATGATGTTGTGTTTGGATCGCCACATGAAGTTGTTGGCCCCCAAAAAATTCAAGGTGAGTCCGGCTAGTTCATTTGCCCATTTTTTACTGCTGAAACTGCCGTGCATGCCGTCGTGCATCACATTGAAACCGATCGAAGCGGTGAGTCCGCCAAGCACCAGGCATTCCACGATCGCCCATACCGTAGCGGGTGTAAAAAAGATCAAGTGTGTGTACACGGCCACCATCGCTACCACCAGCAGGATGGCTTTGGAGTATAGTTTCCAGTTACCGGTCATCTTTTGGCCGGATTCCTGAAAATAGGCTTGGATTCGTTTTTTGAGTTCGGCGTGAAATTGTTGTCCTTTTGCGGAAAATTTGGGGAGGTGCATGAGGAGGGTTGAGTGTTGAGCGTAGAGGGTTGAGAAAGTTGAAAGAGTTGAGAAAGTTGAAAGGGTTTTATGTTTCGCGGAGCAACAGTGTGTTAAGGTTCGCAACGCCGATCTTTTTCTCCGCGATGAATCCTTCGGCGTATTTCACGCCGATCCGTTTGCCCATCAATCGGGAGCGGGCGATGATGGAATCATAGAAATCAGGGGAGGAGATATAGGTTTGCGGGCCCTCTTTCTCTTTACTTAGAAATTGTGTTTTGTAGGCTTTGATGGATTCCATTCGTTGATCGAACGAATCGGATATATCCACGACCAAATCGGGCTCGTGGTACGAATCCTGAATGTAATGAAGCACATAGGCAGGTCTCCATCTGTCCTGTGGTTGCCCGGTGGCATCCGTTGTTTCGATCTTGCTGAGTCCGGAAAGAAAGGCGGCCTCTCGTACCAATTGGCCGGCCCGTCCATGATCGGGGTGACGGTCCTGAAGCACATTGGCCAGTACGATATCGGGTTGATATTTTCGGATGGCTTGGATCACCAATCGCTGATGGGCCTCATCGTTCTGAAAGAAGCCGTCTCGCATCCCCAGATTCTCACGTGCCTGTATGCCCATAATGCGAGCCGCATCTGCCGCTTCCTGCGCCCGTGTTTCGGCCGTGCCCCGGGTGCCCAGCTCGCCCTGCGTGAGATCCACTACCGTTACTCGTTTGCCTAATTTTATCTCATTGATCAGTGTGCCTGAACAACTCAATTCCACATCGTCGGGATGCACGCCAAAGGCCAGAATATCAACTTTCATATCGGTGTGAAATTAGTGAATTGATGCCGTATTCATCGTCTGTTGGGGTTGTTGTACCAGGCACCGTCGATCTCTCGAACAATGCTCTCTATGTCCCGATCGGTGGCATTCAAGGTCGGCGACCAGTCTTGTTTAAGATTTCCGCCAAAAAAGAAGGCAACGGTTTGATATACGCGTGCATTGAAACCGCCTTTGTATTCTTTCAGAATATCGTAGCAGTTATTGCCGGTTTGCCGATTGATCAGCTTCATGAGGATCTTACCCTGATAAACCGACAGGTTGGTGAGCGGATCGGCAAACTCCTTTCTTAATTGTTTTTCCCGGCTGTCCAGGTATTTTTTTCGCGTCTTCTTGTCGGTCAGACCCTGCAGATTCTTATGTATGTCGTTTATGGTCGATCCGGCGATCCGCGCATACGGATAGGTGACGTACACAGCATTTCTCAACCGGGTCCATTCCTTTATCTGTTTTGCCTGCTGACCGGGTGTTCCTCTTCCGATCCAGGCACCTTGATTTTCCAGGTAGGTATGGATCTCATTCCGATGCCAGATGGCAGGCACCGTAATGGTATCGTTCGGTCCCCAATTTTTCATTCGTACACTGAGGGGTGGAATGGGTAAGATCGTATCGACCGGAGGAAGTTCTTGCGCATGGACCGTCGCAGTGATGGCAAAAAAAGAACCCGTGATGCCAATCCATTTTCGGAACATACCTCAAGGTAAACAATGCGGCAGGGATTTCAACATCTCCGCCGGTTAGCGCCCTGTTAAAATCAAGATCTGCTGTCATGCAGCCACTGCAACATCCGGCGTCGGGTGCTGATCAGCAATCCGGCCGCAGTTAGCCAAATGCCAAACCACAGAAATTGTATGTACGGATAATGAAAGGCCTTGAGCGTAACATATTTCAACAGCGAATCCGATTCTTTTATACCAATTTTCCATTTATTTGACTTTATCTCTGTTCGACGATTTTTTGCCCTACCAGTTGGGTTATCCCTTCCATTTATACTATTTGGCTCAAGTGGCTTTGATTCTCCGATGCCTTTAACTTGCAACTGACTTGCCTTTACGCCAAGTTTAATTAAATAGTTTGATACATTTTCAGCACGGTCTTTTGAAAGTATAAGATTGTTTTCTACCGATCCAACATCATCAGTATGGGAAGTAATTTCGATAGAATTTGAAGGGTTTGATATTAGTTGTTTTGCGATAGAATTAAGGATTGGCTGGTGTGCTTTCTGCGTGTTAAAATGGTTGGTCTCGTAAAAAATCGATTCATTTATATTAATCTGTTGCTCTAGTTGCAAAATCATACCTTCTGCCTGAAGCGTATCTGGCAGAGGTAACCACTGATTCTTAGCATAGGCAGCTTTTAGCGTGAGGGAAATTGATTCCCCGCTACGCCGATGTATTTGCGCAGGCAATTCAATCACTTTACCATCCTTACCAAATATTTGTTCAGGCAAACTGTCTAGCGATCGAGGAGCCCCTACTGTAATGAATCCCTTTCCGTAAAAGATCGTATCACCGGTTCGAATGGTTTGCTGACGAAACGAAGTTGTGTCCTCTTTTGCTTCGGGATCGGGTAAGGAGGTTACGTAGGTGAATACATCATG
>JBJTWV010000018.1:0-27983 GCA_046081925.1 Bacteroidota bacterium
GATGAGGGGATGAGGAGATGAGGAGATGAGAGGATGAGAGTTGAAAGATGAGATGTTTTTGGTTTTAGGTTGACGTAGTTAAGGCGTTTAGTTCCCAACAACATACAAAGTAAACATTCAACCTCAAACCACAAACTCTCATCTCCTCATCTTCTCATCTCCTCAACCATACAATTCGTTCCGCAATGTCTTCACCCGTTCATCCGCCAAATATTCATCAAAGGTCATCAGCCGGTCGATCACGCCTTTGGGCGTGAGTTCAATGATGCGATTGGCAACGGTTTGCATGAAGGTATGGTCGTGGCTGGTGAGCAACACGATCCCCTTATAATCGGTGCACTGTTCGTTGAAACTCTGGATGCTTTCGAGATCGAGGTGGTTGGTGGGCTGGTCGAGCAATACCACATTCGGATTTTGCAGCATCATGCGACTGAGCATACACCGAACCTTCTCTCCCCCACTCAGTACGTTCGTCTTTTTCATTACATCTTCGCCACTGAACAGCATCTTCCCCAAAAATCCACGGAGGAAGGGTTCATCTACATCTTTCACGTGATCGGGCACATACTGACGAAGCCAGTCCATCAAATTATGTTCTCCGGTAAAGAACTCACTGTTTTCCTGCGGCAAGTAGGCATGTGTGACGGTAGTTCCCCACTCATACAGGCCATTATCGGCTTTCATCTTACCGGTGATGATCTCGAAGAAATTCGTGATAGCCAGGGGGTCGCGACTCATCAGGGCGATCTTGTCGCCTTTGTTGACCGTGAAGCTGACGTTGGAGAACAGGATGCGTCCGTCGGCCGAGCTCTGCAGCTTCTCCACGTTTAGGATCTGATTGCCCACTTCACGCAGAGGCTGAAAAATGATGCCGGGGTATTTGCGATAACTGGGCTCGATCTCTTCGATGGTCAGTTTTTCCAGGGCTTTTTTCCGGGAGGTGGCTTGCTTGCTCTTGGAAGCGTTGGCGCTGAAACGCGCGATGAAGTCGAGCAAAGCCTGGCGTTTCTCTTCTACTTTTTTATTCTTGTCCCCTATTTGGCGGGCCATCAATTGGGAGGACTCATACCAGAACGTGTAGTTACCGGTGAAGATCTTGACCTTTTGACGATCCACATCTGCCACGTGCGTGCACACGGCATCGAGGAAGTGACGGTCGTGACTCACCACCAATACGATGTTCTCGTAGTCGGCCAGGAAATTCTCGAGCCAGCTGATGGTCTCGATATCCAGACCGTTGGTCGGCTCATCGAGCAACAGGATATCCGGATTTCCGAAAAGCGCTTGCGCCAGTAGTACACGTACCTTGAAGTTGGAAGGGATATCCTTCATGAGGGATTGGTGGAAGTCCTCCCCCACACCCAACTCGCTGAGCAAGGTGGCCGCGTCGCTGTCGGCCGTATAACCACCCATCTCTCCGAACTCCGCTTCCAGTTCGCCCACCCGCATCCCATCCTCTTCGGAGAAATCGGATTTGGCGTAGATGGCTTCGCGTTCTTTGGCAACGGACCAAAGGCTGGTATGGCCCATCATCACGGTGTTCAGGACCGTCTCCTCATCGAACTGGAACTGATTCTGTTTGAGCACGGCCATCCGCTCGCCCGGGGTGATGTCGACCGTTCCTTTGTTGGGTTCGATCTCGCCGCTAAGGATCTTCAGAAAAGTACTTTTCCCGGCCCCGTTGGCACCGATGATACCATAGCAGTTGCCTTTGGTGAAATTGAGGTTTACCTCTTCGAAGAGAACGCGTTTGCCGTAGGCGAGTTTAATGTCTTTAACCGAAATCATGTGGGTAGAGTCTATAGGGTAGTGCGGTGAGCGTTGAAGGTTGAGCGGTTGCAAAGTTACGAATAAGTTTAAGGTTGAGCTCTCTACTCTCTACTCTCAACCCTCTACTCTCTACTCTCTCCCCTCAACTCTCATCCCCTCATCTCCTCAACTAAAAAAGCCCCTCAGTTTCCTGAAGGGCTTTTTAAAGCAGGATTATGATCGATTACCGATAGACAACGATACTGGTAGCCTTGGTGGTCACCTTGCCGCTCTGGTCGTTGATCATGTACACCTGGTAGGTGCCACTGGGTTGACCGGAAATGTTGACCGGGATCACAGAGCCGTAGCGAAGACCGCTGGCGGTTTGTGATTTGATCAGCTGACCAAGTGCATTGTAGATACGGATATCGAGATAGGTAATGATATCGGTGCTGATACCGATGTTGAAATTACCATTGTTCGGACTCGGATATACAATGATGGCCGGATACTTATCGATCGTCAAATGACGCTCGGCGCATTCGTTCACCAGGATGGTACGAACGGCAGAGGATGTACAACCGGCAACGGTTACACTGTAGTTAACCGCCTTCGCCCCCACGCCGGCTACGGTCGGATTGAACGTAGTACCGGTAACGCCGGCTCCACTGAAAGTTCCGCCAGAAGGCGTAGCGCTCAGCGTGATCGGGTTATCTGATTTACAGATGGTGGATTGCGGACTGAAGCTTACGATCGGATATGGGTTGACCGTGAGCAATGCCAGGGCGGACGTTACGGATCCGCAACCGGCTGTAACGACCACACGGAAGACATAGTTGTTTTGTCCAACCACGGCACCGGTAATAGCATAGCTGGCGCTGGTTGCACCCGGAATGCTGGTATAGGTAATACCATTGGTGCTGAACTGCCATTGGTAGCTAAGCACACCTACACCGGTACTAGCGGCAACGGAGAAGGTCGCATTCCCGCCTTCGCAAACTGCCACCGATTGAGGTTGTGTAGTGATGCTGGGGAAAGTATTGACCGTAAGAGTTGCTGCATCGGAGATACCAGGAGTACAGGTTCCGTTAGATGCCACCGCGCGGAAGCGATATCCGTTTTGGGTTGGCAACACACCCGTGATGTTGAGCGTGGCCGCTGTGGCACCTGAGTAAACACCACCATTGTTGATGTTGTTCCAGGTGGTACCACCGTCGGTGCTCACCTGCCATTGGTAGGCAATACCCGAACCAGCAGCGCCGGAGGTGAAGCTGATATTGGTAGCCTCACACACGGTTTGACTCGCTGGCTGTGTGGAGATGGTGATATTGGCAGAAACCTGAAGCGTAGCTGCGTTCGAAGTGGCGCTTCCGCAAGTTCCGGTTACTACGCAGCGGTATTGATAGTTGTTTTGTGCGGTTGTAACAGCAGGGATGTTATAAGAAGCCGCGTTGGCACCGGAGATCGGGTTCCAGTTGGCTCCGGCATCGGTACTCAATTGCCATACGTAACTTAGACCTGCACCAGCTGCAGTTACCGAGAAGGTAGCGGAACTACCTTGGCAAAGGGCCAAGCTTGTGGGCTGGCTGTTAATGACAGTTGTGGGGTTTACCGTGAGTGTAGCCGCGCTGGAGGTAGTGCTTCCACATTGCCCGGTCACGATACAACGATACTTATTGTTATTGAGGTTGGCTGCGCCAGTTACTGAATAGGAAGTGGCGGTGGCACTGCCGATGTTGGACCAGGTGGTACCGCCATCGGTGCTCACTTGCCATTGGTAGGTACCGCTGGAAGTAACAGAGAAGGAACCACTTTGACCGATACAAACAGATTGATCAGCTGGCTGTCCGGTGATGGCAGGACCTGAACCGGGGTTGACCGTGAAGGTCAGGGTAGCCGATTGGTTGGACGCGCCGGTTCCTACTCCTTGTACCGTTACGGTGTATGTACCGGCATTGAGGGTGTTGGTTCCGTTCAGGGTTACTACGCTCGAACCGGTTGGCGTGACGGGGTTGGTTCCAAAAGAAACCGTGGTACCGGCAGGCAAAGTAGAGGTCGTAGACAAGGTAACCGGGTTGTTATAACCACCCGCTGAGTTGACCGGCAGGGTAACGCTCATGCTGGCCGGAGCCGGGCAGGATGCGGTAGCGGCCGTAGTGGATCCAAAGATGAATCCGAATGGTGGCGGGATGATGGTGAGGTTGGCGTTGTTAATGTCCATGTACACGTTACCAACGGCCTTTACTTTCACGCGAACCGTAGTAGAAGGTGTATTGGGCACACTGATCGACTCAGTTCCATCATTCGGTGTATTACCCAACAACAAGCTGAAAGTATTACCACCATCTGTTGAGATGAAGATATCTACGTTCGCTGTGTTGGTCGGAGCACCGGTTGTACCGTTAACAGACCAAGTGATCGTTTCGGTGGTACCGGCTGTCCAGGTAACAGCTGTATTCTGAGAAGTGATCAGGAATGGCCCCACCGCACTGGATACAGTGATGGTCATATCCTTGTAAGCAGTTTGACCAACTTTGATCGGAGCCGTAGAGCTATACGGAACGTTGTCGCGCACCGTCAACCGGAAGTTTAAGGTACGGGCTACTGAGCTAAGTGCTTCGATGTTACATACGGCATCGCCACCGGGTAAGGGACCCGTGACGGAGTTACCAGCTAATACCGTACTTAAGCGAGGAAAAATGCGAGTTGGGTTGGTTGTAGCAGGGAAAGACAACCAGTTTGGACCAGTAGCTTTCGTGGGCGATGCCACACTATTTGCTCCAGATGTGGTTGCATTATCATCTTGCTCCCAGCAATAAGTCAATACATCACTGGTGTTCGCATCGGTTGCCGAACCGGTCAACTCGAATGGAGTGGTGATGGGAATGGTATAGTTTGTAAGTGTAGCAACAACGGGTGTAGCGTTGGTAGCGGCCAAGGAGGTTGAAACCGGACAGGTCTTACCAGCCATGTTGTTCTGGATTTGCTGGATGGTTGCCTCGTGGAAGATATCGATCGAGTGTGGAGCGGGGTCGTAGGAGGTAATACCGGCATATCCCATGATGGTGATACCGGCACCCACTTCCTTGTTCACACCCGTCCCTTCTAAAGCATGAGAGAATGTGTGGTTGCCTCCCATTTGGTGACCAACTTCGTGGGCTACGTAGTCGATGTCGAAATTGTCCCCTTGAGGAATACCATCGGCGGGTGATGTAATACCACGTCCTTTTTGTCCGTCTACGCACACACAACCGATACAACCGGCATTACCACCACCACCGGAGGCACCGAAAAGGTGACCGATGTCGTAGTTGGATTCACCGATCACAGAAGTAAGGGTACTCTGCAATTGATTGTTCCACTGCCCCATTTGAGCGGGAGGCGAATAAGGGTCTGTAGCAGGATCGTAGTAGAATACGCTGGTCGTGTTGGCGATCAGATTCAGGTGGATCGCCAAGTCTTTTTCATAGCAACCATTTGTACGAGTAAGGGTTGCGTTTACAGCAGCGAGTACCAATCCTGATTGAGCAGCACTGGTAGCACCGAAATAGTTGGAGTATTCGGCTGTTACGGATTGAGCCAGGCGCATGGTCTTCAACACACCGTTATCAGCCTCCGGCGTTACCTCCCGCTGAACAGCGCGATTTAAACCGATTGCCAGGTCACGATCCGGAGTCGAGCATACCCAAGGAAGAGCGCCTTTGTTGCGTTGGGCTTGGAATACAGCGTATGAATTGTTATCGGCCGAGTACGGCTCGATGTATTCATTGGCAGTGCCGGCACGGAATAAGATCGTCTGAATTCCCTGAGGACTGACGCTCAACTTAAGCATCGAAGCCGGGTCGGTGATCCCCTTTCCGGAGAAAGCACGAATCAAGGGGAAACGTGCTTGCAATTCGGGTACAAAGTTGGATGCTTCAAATACTTCGAACTGCTCGATCTGTCCGGCTGCGTTTGGCAGGGAGATGATCGTAGATCGACGAGCAGGATTTGCTCCAACGATTTGAAAGAGTTCTTGACGAAGTGCATCGACGTTCAGGTCAAAGACCTTGAATTCTTTCGGGAAAGAAGCGCGGGCCGTTTGCTTGTGCTTGGCCACGGGCATCGTCTCGGAATGAAGTGTCCAATACCTAGCCTGACCATATGAGGTCGAGAACAGCAACACCGCGAGCAAGGAGAGTAGAAAATTTCTCATGTGTTAGTTTTAAGAAATGACAACGATCAGGTCCCAAAACCATGGGCACCTAACATCCGTTAAAATTAGGGATTTCCCGGACATCCAAGCAGGCCGTTTTTGAACAAAAAATCCCGGTCCGAGGTAGGACCGGGATCTGAACCGGGTATTTAAACGAGCGCCTGGCTCGTTGATTATCAATATCCCATGCCGCCCATATCGGGGGCGCCGTGCGCATGTGGCTCTTCCTTCTTGGGTTTGTCGGCCACCACGCACTCGGTGGTCAGCAACATACCGGCGATGGAAGCAGCGTTTTCAAGGGCAACGCGGCTTACTTTGGTTGGATCGATCACCCCTACCTTGAACATATTCTCATACGTTTCGGTGCGGGCATTGAATCCAAAGTCGCCTTTACCATCCTTGATCTTCTGAACCACGATGGATCCATCGATACCAGCATTGGCAGTCAGGGTACGCATGGGCTCTTCCAGGGCACGGCGAACGATTGCCATACCGGTTTGCTCATCTTCCATTTGTCCGCGTACTTTTCCTTCGAGCGACTCGATTGCACGGATGTAGGCAACGCCACCACCTGGCACGATGCCTTCTTCTACGGCCGCGCGGGTAGCATGTAAAGCATCATCCACGCGGTCTTTCTTTTCTTTCATTTCCACTTCGGTGGCAGCACCAACATACAGTACCGCTACCCCACCGCTGAGTTTTGCCAAACGCTCTTGCAACTTCTCTTTATCGTAATCGGAAGTAGTGGTTTCAATTTGAGCTTTGATTTGGTTCACACGCGCGGTGATATCTTCTTTCTTACCCTTTCCACCGACGATGGTCGTGTTGTCTTTATCGATGGTAACAGAAGTGGCTTGACCCAAATAAGTCAGGTCGGCATTTTCCAATTTGAATCCTTGCTCTTCGCTCACCACGATACCTTTTGTGAGGATCGCGATGTCTTGCAACATTTCCTTGCGGCGATCGCCAAAACCTGGCGCTTTCACGGCCGCTACTTTTAGCGTGCCACGGAGTTTGTTCACCACTAAAGTAGCCAGCGCTTCTCCTTCGAGGTCTTCTGCGATGATCAAAAGCGGGCGACCGCCTTGAGCTACTTTCTCCAGGATATGCAGGATGTCCTTCATGTTGCTGATCTTCTTATCATAGATCAGGATGTATGGATTTTGCAACTCGGCTTCCATCTTCTCGCTGTTTGTGACGAAGTATGGAGAGATGTATCCACGATCGAACTGCATACCTTCTACCACATCAACAGTGGTATCGGTACCTTTCGCTTCTTCTACGGTGATTACGCCTTCTTTACCAACTTTGCCGAATGCTTCTGCGATGAGTTTTCCGATGGTCTCATCGTTGTTCGCAGAAACAGTGGCTACTTGTTGGATCTTTTTGCTGTCGCTGCCAACGGTTTGGCTTTGACCTTTCAGGCTTTCTACGACAAGGGACACAGCTTTATCGATTCCACGCTTCAGGTCCATTGGGTTTGCGCCCGCAGCAACCATTTTCAAACCTTCGCTGATAATAGCTTGAGCGAGTACAGTTGCGGTGGTGGTTCCATCACCGGCGATATCGGCGGTTTTGGAGGCCACTTCTTTCACCATTTGTGCACCCATGTTTTCGATGGGATCTTCCAATTCGATTTCTTTAGCAACGGTTACACCATCTTTCGTTACAGCGGGGGCTCCGAATTTCTTTTCGATCACGACGTTGCGCCCTTTGGGGCCAAGGGTAACTTTAACCGCGTTGGCCAGGGTGTCCACGCCTTTCTTCATCTTATTTCTGGCTTCGATGTCGAAGAATATCTGCTTTGCCATATTGTTATTTTGTTTTAATAGTTATGAATTGAATCAAACAATAGCCAAGATGTCGGACTCGCGCATGATCAGATAGTCCTGTCCTTCGATCTGGATCTCGGTTCCGGCATATTTTCCATAGAGAACCGTATCGCCCGGTTTAACGGTGATTGGCTCATCCTTTTTGCCGGGTCCGGCGGCAATCACCGTTCCACGTTGTGGTTTTTCCTTAGCCGTGTCGGGGATGATAATCCCTCCTGCGGTCTTTTCTTCAGCAGCTGCTGCTTTCACGATCACCCGGTCATGTAGCGGGGTAATGTTGACTTTCTTCGCCATAATCGTATTGGTTTTAAAAGTTTTTTGAATGAAACCCTCCGTTTCCGTCGGGCGGCGAAGGTACGGTAAATAGTGTGCCAGGCTGCGGTCGACTGCAATATTTGCAGTTCGTCCTGAAAAAAGTGGCAAATCTTGATCCCAAACGTTGTTATTTCCGCAAAACTGTCAGTTTAGTGGGTGTCTCAATAGCCCTTATCTTTGCGGCCGCAAGTTCTTATCATGATCAGTCGTCGTAACATCCGGGTCAAAGTCATGCAGACCCTCTACTCCCTGTCCACCCTGGATGTGGCCGACCCTCGTCCCGACCCCGTCAAATCCCTTCAAAAACACTTCGACCAAACCCGCGAACTGCTGGTGTTCCTGCTCTGGACCCTGACCGAAATGGGCCGTCAGGTCGAAAAATACGCCCACCGAAAGGCCTCCAAACACCTGCCCACGGAGGCGGATATGCAGGTGAATACCAAGCTGGCCGGAAATGAGATCCTTTGGGAGATCCAGCAGGATAAGACCCTTTCCGAGCACCTCAAAAAGGAACAGACGGCCCGAAAGGGAGCCGGTGACCTCCTCAAGCGCATGCACGCCCGGTTGCTCGAATCCGAGCATTACAAAGCTTACATAGCCAAACCGGAACGCACCCGTGCCGACGAAAAAAAGATTCTGCTACAGATATTGAATGACCAGATTATAGAATTCGATCAATATGAAGAATGGCTCGAAGATCATTTCTCGAATTGGGAGGACGATGCCGAAGCGATCCTTCAATTACTGACACAGTACTTGCAAAAACCCGGTAAACTCAGCGGCAAAAAAGAAGGCGTTTCATTTGAGCAGTTGATCCCGGCCGACAAGTGTGCCTTCGGTAAAGAACTACTGACCACCGTATTGGACAAATCGGAACATCTTCATAGCCTGATCGTTCCCAAGCTGAAAAACTGGGATTCGGAACGGATCGCCAGCCTGGATATGATCCTGATGAAAATGGGACTGGCCGAACTACTGTATTTCGAAACCATCCCGCCCAAAGTCACACTCAATGAGTACATCGATCTGGCCAAGGAATACAGCACGGCCCAATCGGGTCAGTTCGTGAACGGTATCCTGGATAACATTCATCAGGAGCTGGTTCGTTCCGGCGACCTTAAAAAGATCGAATTCCGCAAATCCTGAGCATCATTCTATCTTTGTGCCAACCTTTCGACTATGAAAAAGATACTTTTCTTCTTTGCACTGCCCGTCTTTGTGCTGGCCTGCACCGAAACGAATAAAAGCAATCAACCCACCGAGGCGGAGCGTCTTAAAAAAGAGGCCTTCACCCAGGCGCAGGCCGATACAACGAACCTGACGCAAGTGGAGTGGCTGGATTCCGTTGATCGCAAGCTGGGCAAATTAAAAGCCAACGAATCGGTCGACATCATCTGGCGCTTCAAGAACGTAGGCGACAAACCGCTGGTCGTTGAAAATGCCACCGCCTCTTGCGGATGTACCGTACCTTCCAAACCCGAAAAGCCCATCGCCCCCGGAGAAACCGGTGAGATCAAAGCCACTTTCAACGGCAGCGGACAAGGCACCATTCTCAAGCAAGTTCATGTGCTCGGAAATCTGAAGCCAAACCGCGAAAAAACCCTGAGCTTCACCGGGGAGATCGAAACCAATTAAACACCTCATCAACTTTATTTATGTTCACCTACATCCGAAACGCCAGCATCTTTTCACTCGTATTTCTCGCCTCCTGTATGCCCCCTCCCGGTGGCACCTCCACCGGCAAACCCAGCGGTCCCTTGGGTGATTATGGTTCACTTCTGTTCATGGGTATGATCATCCTGGTATTTTGGTTATTCTTCATCCGTCCCCAATCCAAAAAACAGAAAGAACAGAAAAAATTCATCGAGGACATGGGCAAAGGTGACAAAGTAGTTACCATCGCCGGTATCCACGGTACTATTAATAAAGTAAATGAAGATGGCACCCTCCAATTGGAAGTGAGCCCGGGCAGTTACCTGAAGATCGAGCGCTCCGCGATCAGTATGGATTGGACAGCCGCCATCAACAAACCGGCCAACACAGAGAAAAAATAAATCCAAACCGGCCTCGTGCCGGTTTTTTTCACTCGTATTTTCAATCATGCTTCGCATCGGACTCACCGGCGGGATCGGCAGCGGCAAATCGACCGTTGCACGGATCTTTCAAAGCCTGGGCATCCCTGTCTACTCCTCGGATGTGGAGGCTAAGCGCCTGATGCGGGAGGACGCCTCCATCAAACAAGCCATTACCCTTTCCTTTGGAGAGGATGCCTACATCGGTGAGAGCCCCAACGCAAAAAAATTGGCATCGATCGTTTTCAACGACCCTGTCGCGTTGGAGAAACTCAATCAGATCATTCACCCCGCCACCATCGCCGATGCGCAAAAATGGATGGCCAACCAACAAGCACCCTATGTGATCAAGGAATCCGCTTTGCTGTTTGAAAGCGGCGCCACGGAAGGGCTTGACATGATCATCGGCGTGTATGCCCCGAAATCCCTGCGGATCCAACGGGTGATGCAGCGAGAGTCGGTCGACCAACAAACAGTGATCGCCCGTATGGATCGCCAACTCGATGAAGAAATAAAACGAAAACTTTGCGATGAGGTGATCGTCAATGATGAACAGCGATCGCTGATCGATCAAGTGCTGTCCTTACACACCAAACTACTTGACCTGAGCCGGGCTTAATGCAAAGCGGCCAAGGCTTTTTTGATTCGCGCCCACCCTTCTTCGATCTTCGGTAAACTATTGGCAAAGGAAAAACGCACACAAGTGGGCTCACCAAACGCATCGCCCATTACGGACGATACATGCGCCTTGTTAAGTAAATACATACTAAGATCCGCCGCGTTCTGGATAACTGTCTCCCCGTCCGTCTTCCCAAAATAGGAACGCATGTCGGGGAAGATGTAAAAGGCCCCATCGGGAGAAGGACATTTGATACCGGGAATATCATTGACCAATTCCAGCACGCGTTTTCGCCGGTTTGAAAATTCCTGAACCATGTCGAAGGTTGGACGCAGATCGGATGTGAGAGCGGTCACCGCCGCTTTTTGAGCAATGGAATTGGTTCCACTGGTAAATTGCCCTTGTACTTTCTCACAAGCCTTAGCGATTTCCGGTTGGGCAGCAATATATCCGATCCGCCAACCCGTCATGGCAAATCCTTTGCTAAGTCCGTTAATGATCACCACACGATCCTTCAAATCGGGAATCGATGCCATACTCACATGTGCCCCGGTAAAATTGATATACTCGTAGATCTCATCGGACAGAATGGTGATCTGTGGGTGTTGACGAAATACATCCGCCAAGGCACTGAGTTCCGCTTCCGAATACACCGAGCCACTGGGATTACAAGGAGAAGAGAACAAAAACACGCGGGATCGGGGTGTAATGGCAGCGGCCAGCTGTTCGGGGCTGATCTTGAATCCCTGTTCGGCATTCGTACGCACCGTAACCACTTTCCCTCTGGCGATCTTCACCAACTCGCTATACGTTACCCAAAACGGAGTAGGAATAATGACCTCATCCCCTTCAT
Organism: Bacteroidota bacterium; assembly: GCA_046081925.1. Classification (GTDB taxonomy): domain Bacteria; phylum Bacteroidota; class Bacteroidia; order Chitinophagales; family Chitinophagaceae; genus JJ008. The sequence goes on from JBJTWV010000018.1 coordinate 11,636, forward strand.
CCACCAATGAAAGGATCGCATTGGCCAAACTTTGCTTGGCACCGGTGGATACCACAATATTTTCTGGCAAATAATCCAATCCGTTATCCCTTTTCAGCTTGGTGCAAACGGCTGCGCGTAAGTCAGGAAACCCGGCAACCGGCGTGTAGTGACTCCAGTTATCGTGTATGGCCTGAATGGCAGCGTCTTTGACATGCGGCGGGGTATCGAAATCCGGTTCACCCAAACTCAGATCGATCACATCGATGCCCTGGGCCCGCAAATCCCTGCCCAACTTGGCCATTTTGAGCGTTTCCGGTTCGTTGAAGCGATCTAGAAATGTTGAAAGGTTCATGGTTTATCGTTGAGGAGTGGGATGAAGGATGAAGGATGAGAGATGAGGGGATGAGAGATGAGGGGATGAGCCATTCAACTCTCATCTCTTAATCTTCTCATCTCCGCAACTCATGCTCATGTATCGCCCGGCCGAGTTCTTTCATAAATGGAAACCCGACCGAATCATAATCGTATTTATCATCATTGAAGATCCCGTCTGAATTGCAATAGATCACGGCGCTCAGCAGGAATTCTATATTGTTTTTTACATCGTGAAAATAGGCGCCATCAATCAAAAAACCGTACGCATCCCCCACCTTGTTATACACACGAATATTCCGGTCGTACGTGCCTTTCTCCGACCCGTAATAAAGAAACTTCACGTACGTGTCCCAGTAGTTCGTCGTATCATACCTTGGATCCTCCGATTCACCCGGCAACATCACCATATACTTTCGCAAAAAGGCCAGGTCAGCTTCCGTTAAGTTAAACCGTTGTTTCTTAGGCAACGATTCGGGGAACATCACACTGCGCACCACCCGGTGCAGGTCCGATAACGGGAACCGATTCTTAAGCGAAAAATCAAAGGGCTCATTCACCACCTTACCACCAGAAATGTATCCGGTACCGAGTTTGACGCTTTTTTCGGGAATGATGCGCATGCTGAATTCAGTCGATTTGGAATAGACCAAAGACCCACTTGCATCCAAGAACCGAACGGGGTTGGTGCGACGGTTCTGCTCGATCGAAAGCGGTACACTCAAGCGATGCATGATCTCCGTGTTTGCGTATCCAAGTCGATGGAGTGCTTCATTGATGTATGTCGGACCCAGAAATTCATACAACCGGTTGAAGGCATCGTTGTCGCTGACAAGCAGGATCTTTTTGATGTAATGGGCGATGGTTGGACGACCATCGGCCGCGGATCGGTCTCCCAAGACCGGGGTCTGCTCGGGCGAGGCCGAATCGGTGAGCATGGTCGTATGCATGTCGAGCCCCCGAACATTCAATTCATTCAGCCGTTGCAAAGCCAAAATGGTGATCGGCAATTTGACCGTGGAGGCCGGATAATAATACTCGGCCCCATTTACCCGGTAGCGATGGTCCTCAAAGCGAGGACGGCCTTTTTTGTCCCGCTCGATCCGGGTATAAAAGATCTGCACCCGTCGATCTGCCGGACCGCCGATCAATGGATTAAAAACTTCCGATTTACTCTTTAATATGTTGTATATCAATGTATCAGAACTCATTGCAGCACGAGTTTCGAGTGGGGCGTTCGGGGACATTTGTGCCAGTGCGCCGGTTACCCATAACGGAAATAAAAACAGGACCCATTTCAGGGGCTGGCGGGGGTTTGGGCGCATAGGTACCAAAGATAAGATTCCGCTTGGTTTAAGTTTTTAGAAATCAAGTACAAACGAGTGGATTCACACCCCAGTGATTCCCCTGAAACCGCTATATTTGCCCTCCTTAAAAAAGAAGGTCTGGCGCCCGTGCGACAGTCCCCAAAACCGACACATATGCAACTGAAAGGATTGGTTCGATTTTTTACCGTTCTGCTGATCATTTATTCTGTTTATCAGTTATCCTTCACTTGGTTTGTACAAAACCACGAAGAGAAGATCGAGGCCCAGGCCAAGACCTGGCTCAGCAAAAACTTCACGCCGGCCGATAAAAAATATCCGGGCAACAAAGATTCTCAACAAGTTTATCAGGATGAGCTTGACCGCAATTACCGCCGCTACCTCGACAGCGCCCTGAAAGCAAGTGAGAACACCACCGTCTCCTATGGCATTAATGGGGCCGTTTCCTACAAAACCGCCAAAGAGGAAGAGTTGAATAAAGGGTTGGACCTGCAAGGCGGTATGAACGTAACCATGGAAGTGGAAATGACTAGCCTCTTGAAATCTCTTGCCAATAACTCCACCGATCCGAGCTTCCAAAAAGCCTTGGTCAGTGCCGATTCGCTGAAGGCCAATAGTGACGCCGACTTCATCGCACTCTTTTTGCAGGAGTACAAAAAACTGGCCCCGGGTCGTCCGTTGGCCGGACTGTTTGCAGCTGGCAACACCAATGAGATCAACATCAGATCTTCCGATGAAGAAGTGATCGCCTACATACGCAAACAAGCCGTCACCGCTTTCAATCTGACCTTCGATCGCCTGCGCACCCGTATCGACCAATTTGGAGTGGCCCAGCCTTCGATCAATCCCATCCCCGGTCGCGGACTGATCAGCGTTGAATTACCGGGCATCAAGGACAAAGAGCGTGTGCGTCGCCTTTTGCAAAGCACAGCCAACCTGCAATTCTGGGAGGTTTATACCCTTGCCGATGCATCGTATCAAAACGGATGGCAAAAAACCATCACCGCTTTCAATGCTAAATACGGTGGCGTGATTGACAGCACCAAGAAAGATACCGCCACCGCTAAAGCCACACCGGCTCCAACGGGTGATACTTCAAAAACGGTTAAGCTGGGTGCCGATTCACCGGCCAACAAAACGGCCGCCCCAACCGCTAAGGAGTCTGCCCAAAAGCTGACCATTGATAAATTCCTGATGCTGGTGCAGCCTAGTCAGGACGAAAAAGGAAAAGTCATTTATCCGTCTGCCATTGGACAAGTACCGATCAAAGACACGATGGCTTTCAATGGCTATTTGCGTGAGTTCAAAAGCAATTTCCCGGGGGATGCCGTATTTGCTTATGGCGTTCCGGAAAAGGATAACAAAGGAAAAGCAGCCGAATTCGTTCCGCTATATGCCTTAAAGACATTCAACCGCGCCAATGCCAAATTGGAAGGTGATGCCATTTCGGATGCCCGTCAGGATTTCGATCAGTATGGGAAAGTCCAGATCGAAATGCGCATGAAACCACAGGGCGCTTCCATCTGGAAAAAAATGACTGAGGATAACATCGGCCGTCCCATCGCGATCGTGTTGGATAACATTGTTCAATCGGCTCCGAACGTGATCAGCTCCATTCCAAACGGTATTTCTTCCATAACCGGAAGCTATACGCAACAGGAAGCAGCCGACCTCGCCAATATTTTGAAGATCGGTAAGCTGCCGGCCCCAGCCAAGATCGTACAGGAGCAACAGGTAGGTCCTACCCTCGGTAGCGAAGCGATCCGCAGTGGCTCCATGGCCTTCCTCATTTCATTCGTGGTGATCTTCTGCCTCATGCTGGTTTATTATAACACCAGCGGTTGGGTAGCCAATATCGCCTTGATCCTGAACCTGCTCTTTACAGTTGGTATTCTGGCCGGATTGGGTGCCACGCTCACCGCTCCCGGTATCGCCGGCCTGGTACTTACCATTGGTATGGCGGTGGATACGAACGTGATCATTTACGAACGTATCAAGGAAGAACTGTCCAAAGGCAAAAGTTATATGTCTGCCATTCAAGAGGGCTACAAGCGCTCCTTGCCTCCTGTATTGGATGCACACGTCACCACCCTGCTCACGGCCTTGATCCTGTTCTATTTTGGATTGGGTCCGGTGAAAGGTTTTGCCACCACACAGATCATCGGTATCCTGTTGTCATTGTTCTGCGGGATCCTGGTAAGCCGTTGGGTGTCTGATATGTTCACCTACAAGAAAAAGCATCTGGAATATTTCACCGGCCTTTCCAAACGAGTATTCAAACATGCCAAATACAAATTCATCGAGTACCGCAAGGTGACTTATGTGATCTCGATGATCGTACTGGGTCTGGGTATCGCATCCTATTTCAACGGATTCGATCAAGGAGTTGAATTTGCCGGTGGTCGAAGCTATGTGGTGAAATTCGATCAGAAAGTGAACGTGGAGGCCGTTCGGAATGACCTGAAGGCATCATTTGACGGTGAAAACCCCATCATCAAAACGATCGGAGACAATTCCACCCTGGATATCACCACCGCGTATTTGATCCGTGACAACAGTACCGGCATCGACGCAAAAGTGGAAGGCAAACTGTACGACGGACTGAAAAAATACTTGCCCGCCGGTATGACCCTGGAGCAGTTTGAAGCAGGTGCAGGCAAGATCGGAAAGCAAGCTTCCAAAAAAGTGCTGCCCACCATTTCTGATGACCTGAAGAGCGGTGCCGTAAAGGCCACCATCTTCGCCATCCTGGTTATCTTCCTGTACATCTTCATCCGATTCCGCGACTGGCGTTATTCACTGGGAACCATTGTGGCCTTGCTGCACGACGTATTCGTAACGCTGGCAGTCTTCTCCTTCGCCCGCACCATCGTTCCGTTCCCCTTGGAGATCGACCAGCATTTCATCGCGGCCATGCTAACGGTGATCGGTTTCTCGATGAACGATACCGTGATCGTATTTGACCGGATCCGTGAGGACAGTCGCATCAGTCCCACCGCGCCAAGGGCGGAAGTCATCAACCGCGCGATCAATGAAACATTGAGTCGAACCATCATGACCTCTCTTACCGTATTCCTGACCGTCCTGATCCTCTTCCTGGTAGGAGGTGAAGTGACCAAAGGATTCGCATTCGCGATGTTGATCGGGGTGATTACCGGTACGTACTCCTCAATTTTCGTAGCGGCACCGATCCTGGTAGATCTCGGCGGAAAACGTCCGTTGGGCAAACCCGCAGAGAAAAAATAAGTCGAACCTGACTGACATAAAAAAGCCCCGGAATTCCGGGGCTTTTTCGTTGGCATAAAGTCGTTACACTGCAAATGAGGTGCCACAACCACAAGTAGCACTTGCGTTGGGGTTGGAAAATGTAAAGCCTCGGTTATTCAACCCTTCCTCCCAGTCCACCTCCATCCCCAACAGATACAGTTGATGAGATTTCTCCATGATGCAGGGGATTCCCTCGATCTGAAAGGTCATATCATTTTCCTTGAGATGATCAAAGCCCAGCACATAGGTCATACCTGAACACCCACCCCCTTTTACTCCCAGACGCAATTGCTGTGAAGTATCAAAGGCAGGCTGTTCCATCAATCGCTTGATCTCCCGCACGGCTCCTTCTGTCAACCGCACCGGCGTTGTATCCATGATCGTTTCCATAGAGCAAAGTTAATCGATCCATTTACTTCTCGTTCGGCTTACTTTTGTTAAAGCGTTATCATTATGGACAATACCCTCCTCTCCCTGATCCTGTCGATCCTGGCCCTCATGCTCAGCCTGTTGGCCCTAACCACTCGTAACCGAACCACCCCAGCGCCCGTTACCGGTACGGATAACCGGGCCCTCCGATTACAAGCCTATGAGCGGCTGGTGTTATTGACCGAACGTATGGCCTTACCGAATTTGATCTCCCGGCTGGCACAACCGGGTCTTACCACCCTGCAAATGAAACTGCTACTGATCGAGAATATCAAACAAGAATTCGATTACAACAGCACCCAGCAGCTATATGTATCCGACATCGCTTGGGATTCGGTTCGTAATCTCAAGGAACAGAACCTGGCCATGATCCACCAGGTATCGGCCTCCCTGCCGGAAGGAGCCAGCGGTTCGGAGTTGAACAAACGATTATTGGAAATGATGATGCAACAGTCGGGCACGCCACTCCATGAGATCGTTTCCAAGACGCTAAATCAGGAAGCCAAAATGCTGATGAAATAATGGATAACCACTCTAAACGGGTCACCGACTCCGGCATCGAAATCAAGCCGGTTTATCAACCCGATGACCTTCCAGCCGGTGAACTTGAATTGCCCGGGAGCTTCCCATACACCCGCGGCATTCAACCCGATATGTACCGCGGAAAGTTGTGGACCATGCGACAATATGCCGGGTTCTCTACAGCCGAGGCAAGCAATGAACGGTATCATTATTTGCTGAAGCAAGGCGTGAGCGGACTCAGCGTAGCTTTTGACCTCCCCACCCAAATCGGCTACGACAGCGATCATGCCATGGCCGAAGGCGAAGTGGGAAAAGTGGGCGTGGCCATCGATTCGATCGAAGACATGCGCCGACTCTTCAAGGACATTCCGCTGGAATCGGTTAGCACCTCCATGACCATCAACTCGACCGGATACATTCTGCTGGCACTCTATGCGGCATTGGCAAAAGAACAAGGAGCCGATCTGAAAAAACTCACGGGTACCATTCAAAACGACATCCTCAAAGAATACGCCGCCCGCGGCACCTACATCTATCCCCCTCGCCCTTCCATGCGCATCATCACGGATATTTTCGAGTGGTGCAGTATGGAAATGCCCAAGTGGAACACGATCTCTATTTCCGGCTATCACATCCGTGAAGCCGGTAGCACTGCCGCCCAGGAGATCGCTTTCACCCTAAGCAACGGGAAGGCCTATGTACAAGCGGCCTTGGAAAAAGAACTGAATATCGATGTATTCGGAAAACGTCTCTCCTTTTTCTTCAACGCCCACAACAATTTATTTGAAGAGATCGTCAAGTTCCGGGCCGCCCGCCGAATTTGGGCCCAACTCATGAAAGAACTCGGCGCCACCGACCCGAAGGCCTGTATGCTGCGCTTTCATACCCAAACAGGCGGCTCAACCCTCACGGCACAACAACCGCTGAATAATATTTCGCGCGTGACGATCCAAACGCTGGCGGCGGTGCTCGGCGGAACGCAATCGCTTCACACGAATGGTTACGACGAGGCGCTGGGCCTGCCGACGGAGGAAGCAGCTCGCATCGCACTTCGCACCCAACAGATCGTCGCCTTTGAAAGCGGTACAGCCGATACTGCCGATCCCCTGGCCGGTTCGTATTTCATTGAATCGCTCACCCACGAAATGGAACAAAAAGCAATGGAGTGGATGCAAAAGATCGATGAATTGGGCGGAAGTGTATCGGCCATCGAGCAGGAATTCATGCAACGCGAGATCGCCCGAAGTGCGTATGCTTATCAACGCAAAGTGGAATCCAAAGAGCAGATCATCGTAGGGCAAAACGCCTACACCACCGATGAACACCTGCAAACGCCCATATTAAAGATTGACGATTCGATCCGACAGGTACAATCGGAACGACTGCAGCAACTACGTGCGAACCGTAATGGAGCAATGGCTAACGACTGCTTGAACGAAGTGCGCAACAGGGCTGTTACCGGAGAAAATCTGATGCCGGCCGTCTTAGCTGCCGTTACCAACCATTGTACCCTGGGCGAGATCGCCGATGAATTACGGGGCGTGTTTGGGGAGCATAAATGAATTATCTGTACACTACATCCCGCTTGTCAATTCATGGTTAATCAAAACAATCTCACAAGAATACCATCCAACTACGGAAGATAATATTTGATACTTGTAAGCGTTTTCTCGTTTTCGAAATCTGAAACCGATAATTGAATAACCTTACCCGCCTGAAAAAATACATGTACGGATACCAGACCAAGAGCCGGTGAAGCCTTTTTTGATGCCAAGGTGATCGAATCATCACCTACGTCAACTAATAACAATTCTTTTTCCGAAAAAACACAGGCCCAAATGCCCTCCGCTGATACTCGTTTTGAAATGATCAGAATAAAACGATTTTCAAGTTCATCATTGGGCATGAAATCAAGTCGGAAAAGGTCATCTGCATACTTAATTTCTTCGTTTATTTTATCCGCCTGTTTCCTTGACTCAAAGCTAAAACTCACCATATAGTTTAGATTTACTTTTTACACCATTCAAAGAGTCACGCAATTGATACTCCTCCAGTCTTCGTGAGTCATCTCGAATTTTATCTACTTTACAATTACAATGATCTATCCCTCGCAATCTTGGTCAGTTATCAGGTTAGGACCAAAAAGTGTATTTATTTTACGGAATTTCATACTACCTGAATTTTTGCAATATCCTCGATTACGGCTTCCCTTATCCTATTAAAATATTTATAGACTTTTAATATCTGTATCATAGAAAAGTAAATATAAGTCTTCCATATCGGCAACCTTCGACAATCGAATGAGCTTGGGAAATGAGAACCGCTTCCAAGTTGTTTTAAAAACTTCCGAATCTTCCTCCAAAAGATTTTCGTTCACATTTTTTCGCTCCTTAATTCGCTTCGTTAGAAAATTGATACTCTTTTGGCTTACCACGATAGGCCCGGAATTATTGGAATCTTCAAAACCGATCAAATAAAATCCACCATTCAGGCACTTAAATATAAAGGTCATATACCCATATCTGCCATGTGCGTAATGGAAGCGAAGATTTCCCCTTTTAACAGAGACAATCAAATCGGGAGGAAAATAAACACCCCCTTCTTCATTCTCAGACCTAAAACAGTCATAATTCTTTTCAGCCTGCTCGTAATAACCATTTTTATTAAATAAAATAATAACTCCTCGTCTATTTCGGTCTAAAAGACCACGGAATTCATGGGTAACAAATTGTCTTTTATCTGTACCCTTAATTATAAGAATACAGTCATTTATTCCATCTTTATTGAGGTCGCCAGTTATTTTCTCAAAAAGCACATACCCTTTTGGGATGAAATCTAGTGGATTTTTCTTTTTTGTAATTTGAGCAAAACTAGATTGAACCATGAACAGTAAAAGGATAAAAAGTAATTTTTTCATCGTTTTACATTTGAATGACCGGCTTGCAACATTCACAGATTTATATCAATCACGATTTCTTCACTTCCTTGGCCCACGCATCTTTTAGTCCCACGGTCTTGTTGAAAACGAGTTTTTCTGAGGTGCTGTCTTTATCCAATACAAAATACCCAAGGCGCAAGAACTGAAATCGGTCGTTTAATTCTGCGGCTTTCAAGGCAGGCTCGGCATACGCCGTGTGTACGACCTGCAATGAATCGGGATTCAGGAAAGATTTGAAATCCCCTTCGCTGTCGGTCGGATCTTCGACGGAGAACAGTCGGTCGTACAAACGCAGCTCAACCGGAACCGCTCCTGCCTGGCTGACCCAATGCAGGGTTCCTTTAACGGAAATACCGCTGGTATCGGAACCACTCTTGCTTTCCGGAAAATACGTACAACGCAATTCGATCACCTCTCCGTTATCATCTTTGATCACTTCATCACAGCGAATGATGTAAGCACTTTTCAATCGCACCATTTGTCCAGGCGCCAATCGGAAATACTTTTTGGGCGGAATTTCCATGAAATCGGTTCGCTCGATCAGGATCTCCGAACTGAACGGAACAGCTCGATGCCCCCCGTTCTCGGCTTCCGGATTATTCTCGCTGCTCAGCATTTCTACCGGACCGGGATGATTGGTGATCACCACCTTAAGCGGATCGATCACCACCATGCGACGCAACGCAATCTGGTTAAGGTGTTCGCGTACGCAGAATTCCAACAACCCCACATCCACCATATTCTCGCGCTTGGCTACGCCGATGCGACTGCAGAATTCACGAATGCTGTCGGGTGTGTAGCCACGGCGGCGAAGTCCGCTGATTGTCGGCATCCTCGGATCGTCCCATCCCTGCACATGCCCTTCTTGCACCAGTTGCAACAGCTTGCGTTTACTGGTAACGGTATAATTGATGTTTCGGCGGGCGAATTCGTATTGATGCGAAGGATAGATCTCCAGTTTTTCGATCAGCCAATCGTATAGCTCGCGGTGCGGGACGAACTCCAGCGTACAAATGGAATGCGTAATGTTTTCGATGGAGTCACTTTGTCCGTGTGCAAAATCATACATCGGATAGATGCACCATTTATCGCCGGTGCGGTGGTGATGGGCGTGCTTGATGCGATACAGGATCGGGTCGCGCATCAGCATGTTGATGTGCGCCATGTCGATCTTGGCCCGCAGCGTGTGCGTGCCGTCGGGGAATTCGCCGGCTTTCATGCGTAAGAACAAATCGCGGTTCTCTTCGGTCGAGCGATCGCGGAACGGACTGTTCACCCCGGGTTCGGTGGGCGTGCCTTTTTGGGCGGCCATCTGCTCGGGGGTCAGATCGTCTACATAGGCCAGTCCCCGATCGATGAGTTTGCAGGCGTATTCAAAAAGCGTATCGAAGTAATCGCTCGCGTAGCGTTCGTGTTTCCACTCGAATCCCAGCCAACGAACATCGGCTTTGATGCTCTCGACGTATTCGGTGTCTTCGGTAACGGGATTGGTGTCGTCGAACCGTAGGTTGGTGTATCCGGGGTACGACTTGGTCAATCCGAAATTCAAACAGATGCTGGAGGCGTGCCCCAGGTGCAGATACCCGTTCGGCTCGGGTGGGAAGCGGGTTACGATCTCGGTGTATTTGCCGGATTTCAGATCATTTTCAATGATCTCTTCCAAAAAATTCAAGCTGCGTTCTTCTGACATATTGGATTGTAAAGATACAAAATGCAGCGGGTCAGTGGCGACAGTAGCGGCGAATGGTATCGGCTTGTTCCGGATAGAGGCTGATCAGCTCGTCTGCCCGCGCCATATCATGATCCCGAAAATCAAATCCGGGCGACAGCGTACATCCCATCAAACAATAGTTGGCGCCCTCAATCGGAGCGGCAGCGAACCAATGGTTGGCTGGTACGACAATCTGAAGTTGTTCGCCCTGTCCCATCCGGATGGTTTCCAAACGGTCGGGGTCTTTCAGGATGAATAGTTCCATGGGCCCCCCGGCATAAAAATGCCAAGTCTCGTCGCTTTTGATCCGATGAAAGGACGAAAAATCGCCGGCTTCCATCAAATAGAAAATCGAAGCAGCCCAAGGTCGTCCTGCCGGAAAGGGATCGCGATCGATAACGCCTGCAAAAACACCCTCAGAACAGTAGGTGCGTTTGTAAAACCCTCCTTCCGGATGTGGCTGCAGTTCAAGCCGCTCGATCCACTGTTTCGCGGGCATCAGAATCCTCGTTTGGGAGACTGGCTTCCCCCCACTCCCACCTCACTGGACCCGAATACTTTGATCTCCGATTTGATGAAATCCTTCTCATCGGCCTTGTAGATGTTCTCCACGAATTGCTGCGGGTTGCGATCGATGTAGGGAAACCAGGTGCTGTGGATCTGAACCATGATGCGATGTCCTTTTTTGAAGGTGTGCAGAACGTCTTGCAACGGCACATTCACATCTGTTGGCTGTCCGGGCACGAAGGGTTCGGGCTTTTCAAAACTATTTCGAAAGCGACCGCGAAATACTTCACTACGTACGAGTTGCTGGTAACCACCCATCACGATGTTCTTGGGATTGTGATCGTAGTTGGGATGGTTGTCGGGGTACACATCGATGAGTTTGACGATGAAATCAGCATCCGTGGTGGAGATCGCCACTTTCAATTTTGCCATTATCTCACCCGCCAGGGTAACCGGATCGGTGAGCGGATCTGTCTCGAACGTGAGTACATCCGGGCGACGGGAAGCATGCCGCTGATCGTCGCTCATGAAATTGCGGGGTGTGAAGGTCAATCCTTCCGTTTGAGAAGTATAGGGAACGGGTTTTGCCGGGTCGCTTACGTAACTAAAGGTAGCCGTGGCATTGGTTGGTTTGTTGATGGACAGCGTACCGTTTTCGCCAAAATACAATTTGGCTGGCGGGATATCGGCCGGAGGCCACACATCAAATCGCTGCCACTCTTTGGTGCCTGTGTTGTACATCAGTGCCTCGGGCAGGTTAGGATTGGGCGCATCTTTCAGGTAATGTGCAAAGAAAGGACGCTCCACTTCGCGTTGGAAAAAGGTGGGAATGCTATCGCCGAAATAGAGGTGATTGTGCGTGCTCTTGCCCGTTTCACGCGCCCATTGTCCGTGTGCCCAGGGACCCATGATGATGGTATTTTTTGCGCCGGGGGTTGATTTCTCGATGGTTTTGTAGATGTTCAACGGGCCGAACAGATCTTCTGCATCGAACCAACCGCCCACGGTCAGCACGGCCGGCTTCACATTTTTCAAATGCGGCAGCAAGCTTCGCTTCTGCCAGAAAGTATCATAATTGGGGTGATCGATGATCTGACGCCAAAAGAAATTATCGTAGTGATACTTCTCGGTGATATTCTTCAACGGACCCTGACTCAAATGAAAATTGTAACCGTCCCTTGGATTATTGGCATAGAACCGCATCATCTCGTTCATATACCAATCATCCCTTGTGGTATCCTTTTTTTGATACCCAAACACCGCAAAAGCGGCAGTATAGCTTTGCAAGTAAGCGCCCATGTGATGAAAATCGTCGAAGAAAAAGTCGGAGATCGGAGCTTGAGGCGAGCAGGCTTTCAAAGCCGGATGCGCGTCGGGTATGGCAGCTGCTGTATAAAAACCGGGATACGAGATCCCATACATCCCTACCCGACCATTGTTATTGGGCAGGTTCTTGACCATCCAATCAATGGCATCATAGGTGTCGGAGCTTTCGTCGATGTCCTTTTTATTCTTGGGATTGTTACCGGGGATATTGGGGGTCATATTGTTGAATTCCCCATCGCTCATATACCGACCCCGCACGTCCTGAAAGGCGATGATGTATCCGTCCTGCACCAGGTATTTGGAGGGATGACCGCTTGTGCGGAATCCTCTGTATTGGGAGGCGTTGTAACAGGTGCGGTTCAGCAGAATGGGATACGTCTTGGAGCGGTCCTTTGGAACGTATACCAGCGTGAAAAGCCTGGCACCATCGCGCATAGGAATGCGGTATTCAAAAACATCGTAGTGCTGCTTCATATACTCCACCTCCGGGTCTTGTGCAAACAGGGTTGCGGTACAAAGTAGAAAAAGGGCAAGAGAGGAACTGTATTTCATACTGATCTGGTTAGATGGTGAAGGTAAGAAAGATGGCAGTAGTTAGATTTGCAAAAATTGATAGTATGCGCCTGTTGACCATTAGCTGGATCGCACTGTGTACGATCGCCTGCGGAACCGATACCCGAACAAATGGGGAGCCGGCCAAGCCCAATAAATCGAATCCGCCGACCCTGGTGCAAGAACAAGTGGCTCCTGCCTTGACCGGCAGTTGGATACTGATCGAGCTGCCGCAATCGCCCATCACCGTTGACCAATTATTCCCCCGGCAAAAACCATTTCTTTTTATCCAGGGGGATCAAAAAATAGTATCGGGCTCTACGGGCTGTAACCGCTTCAGCGGCAGTATTAATACCAATGGTGATCAATTTTCCATCACCGAACTTACCAGCAGCACATTGAAATGTCCGGGAGAGGCAGAACCAACTTTTCTGAAAGCCTTGGAGCGATCCAACCGATTTTCATTTCGCAAACAAAATGAAATGGCCTGGGGAACCGACTCGGCAACCTGGATGGTATTCAGAAAAAGATGATGCGACGGAAATGCGGTAAATTGGCGCAGGGATGTTTCTTCACCGCTTATACAAATACAACCGATGGGCCGGCCTGGCTTGTTCGTTTTTGCTGATCGGATTTATCTACCTGAACTATAAATGGGGACTGGTCGCAACTCCCCTTAATCAATTTGGCATGTACAGTGGGCCGGTTTCGATTCAAGGATCTCGAACCGTTTTTCAGCTGCTGGACAAAAACGGAAACGATCTCATGGGCAAACTAACCTTTTACAAAAGAGATCAAGTCACTTTTTATTTGAGCAACCTGAATTATCAAAAGAGCAATGCGCACGTATTGGCCGTTTTTGATCCGATCCTGTCATTTCTTCGAATCAAAGGGCCTGCGCAACACTACGGAATCGAAAACCCGGGCAACAACTCATTGGAAAATTGGATTCGCCCTTGGCTGAATCGGTCGTGCGTTTCGATCGGCACAACTGACAGTATCAGCCGTCTGATGGCGGTCCATTATAAGTGGACGGACAGGCTGGTACGTACACCACATGACTCAATCACCCTGCTTCAGTATGGAATCGGCCAATAGTATTTATAAGAAGATCCTGGCGGTGTATACCATCTGCTTTCTTGGCTGGGTGGGATGGGTCTATGCGGCCGGTTCTCTGTTGAGTCAGATCGAACCAACCTTTTTGTTGAATCGGCTGGATCTTACCTTGAATCTGGTATTATCGACAGGGCTGCATGGTTGGTTGACAGCACATCCATTTGCATTTCAGTTAATGGATCTGCTGTTCGTAACACATCCAATATGGTTATGGCTGAGCGTACGAAATGAAAAAATGAGCTGGGTGGCGATTGCGGTTGTTGTACTCAATCTTACCTATGTCTTGTTGGCCTCCAGCTATACGATCCTGAGTATGAATGGCTGGATCGGTTGGTATCTGATTCCCCTGCTATTCTGTTTTAGGCGTGATCAAGCACGAGCACTTGCCCTGGAGGGTATGCGCTATGCTTTTATGATCATTCTTTTCTCTGCCGGACTTTGGAAGATCAGGGCCGGAGGCATTTTTGATACCGAAACCATGAGTGGGATCCTGATCTCGCAACATGCCACAGAGATGGTGTACAATCCAGACAGCATTCATATCCGAGCGATCACGTGGCTGATCCAACATCCGCTCCTCTCTTACTCACTTTACTTGACGGCAACCCTGATCGAACTGTCTTTTCTCGCAGGATTGTTCACGAAAAAATGGGATCGTTTGCTTTGCTGGGCACTGATCGCCTTCATCCTGTTCGACATCCTGCTGATGCGGATCAATTATTCCGCTTGGCTGGCTTTTATTGGAGTGATTTGGGGCGCCGGCCGATTCCCCTCCGACAAATCGTGGCGGTTAACTCCTGGCACCAAATAACAAACTGCCGATCCGCACCAGGTTGCTGCCCTCTTCCACCGCAATGGTATAGTCGCTACTCATGCCCATGGAGAGAGTTTGGGAAGTTTGAGAAGTTTGAATAGTTTGAGAAGTTTGGGAGAGTTGATGGAATTCCTTTCGGACTTGGTCGGTGTTAGCGGTGAAACTGGCCATGCCCATCAGGCCTACTACGCGGGCATTCGGATAGTTTAGGAGTTTGGGAAGAAGTGTCTTTAATTCAGTTTCATCCAAACCAAATTTGGTTTCTTCTTGTGCTATGTGCATTTGCAGTAGGCAATCGATGACCCGATTATTTTTTCGAGCTTGTTTATCGATCTCTTTCAATAAAGATTCCGAGTCGACGCCATGTATCAGATGAACAAACGGAGCGATGTACTTGACCTTGTTGCTTTGGAGATGTCCGATGAAATGCCAGCGAATGTCGCCGGGGAGCTGAGGTTGTTTTTCGCAGAGATCCTGAACATAATTTTCGCCGAAATCGCGTTGACCGGCCTCATACAGTTCTTGAATATCCTGAATGGGTTTTGTCTTGGATACGGCCACCAGGGTTACCCCCCGGGATTGCAAATCCTCTTTGAGTCGATGATACGCGGGCAGGTCAACAGCCATGATGTAAAATTACGAAGCGATCATTTGATCAGGGATCGGCTGATCACGATCCGCTGCACTTCATTGGTTCCCTCATAGATCTGGGTGATCTTGGCGTCGCGCATGAATCGCTCTACGTGGTACTCTTTTACAAATCCGTATCCGCCGTGTATTTGTACCGCCTCGGTGGTGGTCCACATGGCCGTTTCGGATGCGAATACTTTGGCCATGGAGGAGCTGACCGTATAATCGAGGCCCTGATCCTTTTCCCAAGCCGCCTTCAAACAAAGCAGGCGGGCCGCCTCGATGCGGGTAGCCATATCAGCCAATTTGAAAGCGATAGCCTGATGGTTGATGATCTCGGTACCGAAGGCTTTTCTGGTCTTGGAATAGGCCAAAGCCAATTCATAGGCACCCGAGGCGATGCCCAAGGCCTGCGCCGCAATCCCAATGCGACCACCGGCCAATGTCTTCATGGCAAACTTGAAACCGAATCCGTCTTCCCCTACCCGATTTTCCTTGGGCACTTTTACATCGTTGAACATCACCGTATGTGTATCACTGTCGCGAATACCCAGCTTTTTTTCCTTTGCTGCCACTACTACGCCCGGCCAGTGCTTTTCCACGATCAGGCAATTGATGCCTTTAGGGCCTTTTGCCGGATCGGTTTGAGCGATCACGAGGTAAACGGAGGCCGTCCCCCCGTTGGTGATCCAGTTTTTGGTGCCATTCAGTAAGTAGTGATCGCCTTTGTCTTCAGCCGTGGTACGTTGTGAGGTAGCGTCGGAACCGGCCTCCGGTTCGCTCAGCATGAACGCCCCTATATAAAGTTCACCGTCTTTTTTTCCCTGTGCCAGCGGTTGCAGGTATTTCTTCTTTTG
>JBJTWV010000019.1:0-73727 GCA_046081925.1 Bacteroidota bacterium
AGGACCGGGTCGTACGTACCGCTGGTGTATCAGTTGTGCCGCCAGGTGCAATGCTGAGTAGCTATGTACGGACAGGATAAACGCTGAAAGCATCTAAGCGTGAAACCTTCCTCAAGATGAGTTTACTTTTAAGGGCCGTCAGAGACTATGACGTTGATAGGCTACAGGTGTAAAGGTGGTAACATCAAAGCCGAGTAGTACTAATTGCCCGTATGCTTTAATTTTTTTACTTCGGTAAAAAATAAGATACTCGTTAACATACTCCCAATATGACATTATTCGTCGCTATGCGACAATCGTCTTATGGTGGTTTTTCCAAGGGTGTTCACCTCTTCCCATACCGAACAGAGAAGTTAAGTCCCTTATGGCCGATGGTACTGCACCAAAATGCGGGAGAGTAGGTAGCTGCCATAATCATTTAAAGCCCAATCGAGTTTTCGATTGGGCTTTTTTTTGCCTTCTATTTGCTTTGCTAATTACTTAGGGTTTCGGCCACTCCTTCTAAAAAGCTAACTACCCAACTAAATAACTACTCAAACCTTCTAAACTCCCTAACGCCCCTCGACTCTCATCCCCCCATCCCCTCAACATTCCTCAACCTTCATCCTTCATCCTTCATCTTGTGATCCTGTAAACCGGATACCGCATAAACCCCGGTTCTGCCCAAGGAGAATTTCGATAAATGAAATCCAGCTGCGCCCGGCCACTTTGCGCAAAGGCCGGATCTGACACCTTTTTCTCCGCTAATTTCCGCTGCAAGACGGTGTCCGTTTTCAAATAGGAAGCCGCGACGTCCTCAAAGGAGTACAAAGAATATCCTTCCTTCTGACCCAAAATGGGATCAAAGAAATTCCAACTAAAATACGAGTCCTCCGCCTGCGGCTCCAACACCTCCATGAGAAAACGATCTGCGATCTGACCCGTCGGAATCAGCCAATCACCCTTACGAAAGGAGATCACCTGCCGCATTGCTTCCAATTTCACCTCGGTATTTAAATGATGCCACTCATAGGGTTTGGCAGAAGATTTGTAATCGATGATCTGATACACCTCACATTCGATCGTGGTGTCCGAAGCCAATTTCCGATAAGCAACCCCGTTCGCCTCCAAACGCTCCAATACCCGATGCCATCCCTGCGGGATCACATAGAATGTTGGTTTGATGATTGCCCGGTCGGCTCGGTAGTGTGTTTGTATAGCCACGGGTTTTTCAAAGGGCTTGGTTCGGTCGTAATAGAGTCTGTCCATGCCCGAAACCTCACTGGGTTTATAACCCGCCTGATATCCCTTGAATAAAAAGGTATCAGATCGGGTCTTGTCAACCGCCCAATTCAAGGATAGCTCGGTTGAGCTTTTCACCGCCGCACGCATCTGATCGCGAACCGATTTGATCTCACCGGCATGTTGCGCGGTGTAGGCAATAAAGCTTTGCATCAAGGCCACCGTCGCCATCACCCGCTCCGCATACGGTTTCAGCATATGCGTTTCCGGCACGAACGAAAAACACTGCCAGAGAGCCGCGTAACCGCTGCTGTAACGCGGACCATCCCAATACAAAGCCCATCCCCCCTCGGGCTTATCGCCATAACTGTTTACATAAGGAACCAGGTCGTACCCCTTGTCCTTCATCCGTGCATAAATACCGGGTTCCATTTTAGTACGCAGGTAGTCACCCATTACGCCTCCCAATTTGTCGTATTGTGTCGTTAGCAAGGTCATCACATGCTGATAGTCCGCACCATTGCTGACGTGATTGTCAATGAACACATCCGGATCGATGTCGCGGAATAGTCGCACAAAGGATAGTGCCTCTTTGCTATCGCATTTGATGAAATCCCGGTTCAGATCAAGATTTTGCGAATTGCCCCGTGAGCCGAAGGCCTCCGGACCATTTTGATCCACCCGATAATTGTCGCTCCGATTCAAGGCGCCCCCAATGTTGTATACCGGAATGATCGCTAGCACCACATTGTTGGGCAGATCGATCTTTCGGGTAACGATATCGCGTGCCAACAACATGCTGGCATCGATCCCATCGGGTTCGCCCGGGTGAATACCGTTGTTGATTAGGATGATCCGTTTGTTTGATTTTCGGATGCTGGCCCAATCCGTCTTTCCATCGGCTGCCACTACCACCACATGCAAGGGATATCCGGCATCCGTCATGCCCCGCGTTTCCATATGCACCTGCGGCGTTAAGGCATCCAGCTTCTTCCACCAATCGATGATACGCGGATAGGTGGGGGTTTGTTTTCCCTCGGACAATTCAAAAATGGTCTTCAGGTCACTGACCTGTGCTTGTGCCCAGAATGCGAACAGGAATAAATAACTGCTGAACCAGATACGGAGTGGCATGTAAAACGCTTTACTCCAAAGAAACAAAAAAGGCACCGGAGAAGTGCCTTGGTAATAAAAGTTATCGATGCCTTACTTGGCTGCGTTGGCTTTTTTGGCCAATTTACTTTTCAGGTTGGATGCCTTGTTCTTGTGGATGACGCCACGCTTGGCCAATTTGTCGATCATGCTGGCAACACTGCCTAGTCCGTCCTTCATTTCCTTGGCGCCGGAGGCTTTCAGGTCACGAATCGCGTTACGGGTCGTCTTCGCGTAATATTTGTTACGGTCCCGACGCTTGGCGGCTTGACGGGCATCTTTTTTGGTCGCACTGTGATTGGCCATGAATTCGTGTTTAAGGAGGGCAAAGGTAAGCCGAATCATCAGTTTCTCCAAAAAAATGAAGGGGAACATGGGTGAATCGGGTCAGCTATTTTAGGAATATACCGCATGGCTGAAAGCGTCGCTAAAACCCTCATTTTGAGCCTTATTTTAGCTTTTTCGTCCGATATTTGCTACGGTTTTGCCGAATGGTCGGCTATTCCAATCCCCGTTTTCCATGAAGGATTTTTCCTACATCACAAATTCTCATCCCGGTTACATCGATAACCTTTACCGGAGTTTTTTACAGGACCCCCAATCGGTCGTCCCCGACCTGGTCAAATTCTTTCAGGGGTTTGATTTTGCGCTCAGTTCAGGGGCCGCAGCAAGTAGCACTTCCCCGGGGGTAAGCACCGCAACTCCTTCCGGCGATATGGGGAAGGAATGGGCCGTCTACCAACTCATCGAGTCCTACCGCAAAAAAGGACATCTCATTGCGAATACCAATCCGATTCGTCCTCGCAAAGACCGCGACGCTCGGCTCTCGTTAAAAGATGTTGGCTTGAGCCAGGCCGATCTGCAAACCCCCTTTCAAGCAGGACAATTCATAGGCTTGGGAACGGCCACCCTGCACGATATCCTAAAAAAATTAAACCAGGCCTATGCCGGCCCTGTTGGTGCCGAATTTAGCTACCTGCGTCAGCCAGAACGAATTCAATGGATGACCGCCGCCGTGGAGCAACAACTCACCCAGGAGGTTCCGATCGCTCAAAAAAGACGCATCTTGGAGAAACTGAATCAAGGGGTGATCCTGGAGAAATTTCTGCACACGAAATACGTTGGGCAAAAACGATTTTCTCTGGAGGGCGGAGAGAATACCATCGTGGCATTGGATGCGCTGATCAATACCGCCGCCTCGCTGCACGTGAAGGAAGTTGTGATCGGTATGGCACACAGAGGGCGACTCAATGTGCTCGCCAATATCATGGGTAAAACCTATGAACAGATATTCAGCGAATTCGAAGGAACCGCCCAACTCGATCAGACCATGGGTAGCGGCGACGTAAAATATCACATGGGCTTCGGCAGTGAAGTGAAAACGCCCAACGGCGATTCCATTCACTTGAAATTAATGCCGAATCCGTCACATCTGGAAGCAGTTGATCCGGTGGTGGCTGGCTTTGCACGCGCCAAATCGGATCTGTTGTGCAATCAGCATTACGATCAAGTACTTCCTGTGCTGATACATGGAGATGCTTCCGTAGCCGGACAAGGGATCGTGTACGAGGTATTGCAAATGAGCGGACTCAAAGGCTACGCAGTGGGAGGAACCATTCACCTCGTCATCAACAATCAGATCGGATTCACCACGGATTTTGACGATGCACGTACCAGCGACTATTGTACTTCTTTGGCTGCCACCGTGCAGGCACCGGTATTGCATGTGAACGGCGATGATGCAGAAGCTGTTATAAAATGTTTGGAAGTAGCCGTTTGCTATCGCCAGCAATTTCACGGAGATATTTTTATCGACCTGCTCTGTTATAGGCGTCATGGTCATAACGAAGGAGATGATCCTAAATTCACACAACCTCAACTGTACGTACTCATCGAGAAGCACCACAATCCGCGGGAGGCATATGTACACAAGTTGATGGAAGGAGGGGACTCTGCCTTTCAAGATCTCGCCAAAGAAATGGAAAAGAAGTTCTGGTCAGATCTGCAAGAACGTCTCGATGAAGTCAAACAGAATCTGCTGCCTTATCATTACCAGGTACCTGAACTGGAATGGAATAAGATGCGCCGCGCCACGGTGAATGATTTCGATCGATCGCCCGAAACGGCCGTGGACGCGTCGAGTTTACAATCGGTTTTTCAGGCCCTGATGAAATGGCCAACCGGATTTCAGCCACTGCGTAAGGTCGAGAAATTATTACAGGATAAGGTCAAGTTATACGATACGGATAAAAAGATCGATTGGGCTACCGCGGAGTTGTTGGCGTATGGAACATTACTCACGGAGGGGAAATCCGTACGTATCAGCGGACAGGACGTGGGCAGAGGTACCTTCTCGCACCGGCATGCGATCTTACGCGACGAACAAACCGCGGAAGTCTACAGCCGCCTGTCTCAAATCCCAGGCGCTACCGGGAAATTTCAGTTGTGCAATTCGTTGTTGAGCGAATACGGGGTACTCGGATTCGAATACGGCTATGCCATGGCAGACCCCTTGTCGTTGGTGATCTGGGAAGCGCAGTTCGGCGATTTTGCCAATGGGGCACAAACGATGATCGACCAGTTCATCGCAGCCGGCGAACAGAAATGGAATCGAATGAACGGTGTTACGATGTTGTTACCGCATGGATACGAGGGTCAAGGCCCCGAGCACAGCAGCGCGCGCCTCGAACGCTTTTTGCAACTCGCTGCCGAGTTGAATATAGTTGTCACCAACATCACCACGGCGGCCAATTTCTTCCATGCCCTTCGACGTCAACTGGCCTGGCCGTTCCGGAAGCCGCTCATCAACTTCGCTCCCAAAGCAAATCTTCGGTTGCCGGCCACCTATTCCTCGCTCGATCAATTCACGACGGGCGGATTCAAAGAAGTCCTGGATGACGATCAGGCAGATCCGGCAATCATCAAAAAAGTACTTTTCTGCTCCGGGAAGATCTACTTCGATCTGTCTGATAAGAAAAGCAAGGAGCAGCGAACGGATGTGGCCGTGATACGTATCGAGCAATTGTATCCGTTTCCGCATAAACAGATCGAGGCGTTGCAAAAGAAATATGGAAAGGCAACATGGTTTTGGGTGCAGGAAGAGCCGCTCAATATGGGCGCTGCCTCTTTTTTGCAGATGAATTTGAAGAGTTTTCCCTTTGGCGTGATCAGCCGCCAGGCGTCTGCTTCCACGGCAACCGGTTTTCAGAAGGTTCATCAGCAAGAACAAGCTGAGATCATTCAAATGGCATTTAGTATTTAAATAAATTCGATTGGCTATGATCGACATAAAAGTTCCAACCATTGGTGAATCCATCACAGAAGTGACCCTGTTGAAATGGGTTAAACCGGCCGGTAGCTATGTGGAGCGTGACGAAGTCATTGCCGAATTGGAAAGTGAAAAAGCCACGTTTGAAGTGAATGCGGAGAAGGCCGGCGCCCTGGAGCACCTGGCAAAAGAAGGAGATACCGTGAACATCGGCGACCTGTTGGCCCGGATCGATGAAAAAGCTACCAAGCCTGAAAAGAAAGAAGGCCCTGCAACGGTCAGCGAGAACAAAGCCCCCACACCTCCTGTTGCGCCCACGGCTGCACCCGTGACGGCCGTGCCCAATGACGTTAAGGCAACTCCGGTTGCATCTGCTATCATCGCCGATAAGAAAGTAGATCCCAAAACGGTCAAGGCATCCGGTCCGCAAGGGAAGATCCTGAAAGATGATGTGTTGGCGGCACTTTCTCAACCCGGTAAAATATCCTTTGGTGGCGCCGAATTGTATTCCCGCAACGTGCGTGCCGAAAAGATGAGCAACTTGCGTAAAACCATCTCCCGTCGGTTGGTGGAGGCCAAGAACACCACGGCCATGCTCACCACCTTCAATGAAGCCGATATGACAGCCATCCTGGCGATCCGAAGTGCGCACAAGGATAAGTTCAAAGAAGCACATGGCGTGGGGCTTGGTTTCATGAGCTTTTTTGCGAAGGCCTGTTCCATCGCGCTTGCCGAGTGGCCCTCCGTGAATGCCTTCATCGACGGAGATCAACTGCTTTATCACGATTACGCCGATATCAGTATTGCTGTGAGTACTCCGCGCGGACTTACGGTTCCGGTGATCCGAAATGTGGAAAGCCAGAGTATGGCCGATATTGAAAAGAAAGTGGCTGAACTGGCTGCCAAGGCCAGAGACAGTAAACTCACACAGGAAGAATTGACCGGTGGTACGTTCACCATCACGAACGGGGGCGTATTCGGCTCCCTCATGAGCACACCGATCATCAATATTCCACAAAGCGCCATCCTGGGTATGCACAAGATCCAGGAACGACCGATGGTCGTGGATGGGGCTGTCGTGGTTCGCCCGATGATGTATTTGGCCCTGAGTTATGATCATCGGATCATTGACGGTCGGGAATCGGTCGGATTTTTGGTGCGCGTGAAAGAACTTCTCGAGAACCCGGCTCAAATGTTGATGGGAAAGGATCCAGTCAAAACCTTACTTGAACTTTAACCCCTTGTCATGAATAACCATCTGGTGTTTCGCGGTTCCGTATTCGCGCTCCTTGTATCCCTTTTTGTCGTTGCCTGTCAAAAGGAGATTGATTGGGGTACAGGCGGAAGTGCCACCAACCAATTACTGGTAAAAACCATTTCGAAGACGGGCTCCACTGATTCAACCGTTACCACTTTCACTTATAACGCACAACGCAAGTTGATCCGGGAAATATCCGCTG
This sequence comes from Bacteroidota bacterium, assembly GCA_046081925.1. Taxonomy (GTDB): domain Bacteria; phylum Bacteroidota; class Bacteroidia; order Chitinophagales; family Chitinophagaceae; genus JJ008. The sequence continues at coordinate 7,102 of JBJTWV010000019.1, forward strand.
TCACCACCGCCGGAAACACTGTTCAAACCGAATTTATCCTGAATCGAAACGCCTCGGGCGTGATCGTTAGTTCGGTCCTGAAATCACCCGACCTGGCCGCTGCGGGAATCGACAGTATCCTTACCCGATACAATTACAACGGCACGCAATACACCTCCGGTGTATTTTCATTGAATGTTATGGGGCTCTCCTTTACCGACAGTGCCATCTACACCTATGATGCCAATGGACGGATCATTTCCGACCAGCATTTACTGAAATCCTCCTTACTTCCATTGCCGATCCCCATCCCCGTCTTGAAAAATATCTATACCTATTCGGCCGATGGAAAAAATCTGCTGAAGCAAGAACAATCCGCTCCCTCTACAATCGGCGGACCACTCTCTCCCGTGTCCAGCCAGACCTATACACACGATGCCAAAGTGAATCCGCTGATCCTGTTGAACGAAGCGATCATTTTGAGTCGAACCGATTGGTTCAATGCGAACAATGTACTTACCAATCAATTCGCCAGCGCAACAGATCCCACTCAAAATTTTACGATCGATAATACCTATCGATATAACACGGCCAATAAGCCCGACAGTTTATTCAGCATTCAGGCCGGACAATTGACTACGTCCAAATTCTTTTATCAATAAACTACCCGGCAGCCGGTGAGCCGTTCTCATAACCAGTTAATCACGGCCCAACACCTGCTGGAGCGATATCGTTCGGGCGAACCCTTTCATCTCTACCTCAAGCAGTATTTTTCGGCCAACCGAAAACACGGATCTTCCGATCGGCGCATCCTTCGGGATCTCTGCTATGCTTACTTTCGGATCGGACAGTTATGGACAGAGTTGGACATGGAAGAGCGTATTCTGTCTGCCTATTACCTGATACATCCTGAGCCTGCTGTATTTCTTCAGGCACTACGACCGCAATGGCCTGTGCCAACTTCAGAAGACCCATTTGAACGAGCCAAATCCATCGGCAAAGAAATACAAGTGACTGCTATTTTCTCCAAGTCAATGACGCTTTCATCCGGCATAGAACTGACAGCCTTTAGCATGTCACACTTGAGGCAACCCGATTTGTTCATTCGTATTCGTCCTGGTTGCAAGACCAACGTGATCCATCAATTGGATAAGGATACGATTCCCTACCGTCTCATCGGGGACTATTCGATCGCTTTGGGAAATGCCACTTTGCTGGAATCCCGTTTTTTGTTGGACCAGGAAGTGGTGGTGCAGGATCTCAGTTCACAGCGTATCGCAGGGATGTTCGATTTACTGCCAAATCGACCCAGCTGGCGAGTATGGGATGCCTGCGCTGCCAGCGGGGGAAAGTCGATGTTGCTATTCGATCATGTCAGGCAAATTGAATTGACCTGTACCGATATACGTCCGGCCATTCTGAATAATTTGTCGAAGCGACTGGGCCGAGCCGGCGTACCGGTTATCCGGTTACAAGCAGACGATCTGACCCGGCAGCGTGACCGTTCCGACTTCGGCACTTTCGGTCTGATCATCGCCGATGTTCCATGCACCGGGAGCGGTACCTGGGCTCGTACACCCGAGCAGTTATATTATTTTGATGGATCTTCTGTTCATGACTATGTCAACCGGCAACGTAAGATCCTTTCCCATCTTGTCTCACATATGGAGCCGAACGGATATCTGTTGTATCTGACCTGTTCGGTTTTTTCTGCTGAAAATGAAGAGCAGGTAGCCTGGCTCTCGAACGAATATCAACTACAAGTGGTGCAGTCTACTTTATTTGCGGGTTATTCAGAGAGGGCCGATACGATGTTCGCCACCTTGCTACGTCGATCAACGAACTAACACCCATTGGAGGGTTTGGAGCCACGCATTTCCTTTCGAAATGCGAACTATGTACTGTCCGGAAGGCAATTCATTCGCCGGCAACGAAAGTAGTTGTCGTCCGTTTCTTTTTTCGAGTTGAAATGTTCGCAACGTACTTCCTTTTGTGTCAATCAGTTCCAATTGTAGTAAACCGATGATACGATCACTTTCTAATATCAATTGAGCAGCGTTGCCCAAGGAGGGGTTCGGTGCTATATACACTTTGAGCGTTACAGCTGGGTCATTGTTGATGCCGGATACATAGCAGGCGCTGGGTAAGTTCAAGCTGGTGGTATCAATGTAAACCGCCGTGAAGTTGGCAGTAGTGGTATCGATGAGCTGGCGGATTCGGAATTGAACGGTGCCGGCACCTATATTGGAAAGTGTATGTTGAAATTGATAAGATTGATTGCTCAGCACGACGCCCGGCTTGGCAGCTATCTCACCGATCTTACTGAAAGTGGATTCGCCAGGCGCCCGCCGTTCGATCTCATAACGCATGGTTGCTACATCTTTGCTATTCCATTGAATCGTTACGTTACAATTAGTTACAGCACTACTGCTGGTGGCATAGGCACTCAGTAATTTTCCGAAGGCCGTTTTCATATTCGGTATGCCAAATCCCGTTCGATCGTCTGGATTATTGTACCGATCACTGGATTCCCGAAGTGTCTGAACAATGCGCATGTTATTGAATTCGGGGAAGCCTTGCCATAAACAGGCGGCTAAACCAGCCATATTTGGGCAGGCGAAGGAGGTTCCATTTCCGGCTACCACGGTGTTGTCGGTGCCTTGGATCAACGCAGTTACACCAACGGAGGCCAGGTCCGGTTTGATCTGTCCATCGGCAGAAGGACCATAACTGGAAAAACTTCCAATAGCCCCACTGGTATTGACCGCACCCACACAAAGAACGCTATCTGCGTCGGAAGGTGTTGTGATGTAATGCCAGCCACTGCTCCCTTCATTTCCTGCCGCCACCAGAATCAACATCCCTTTTTTTGCGCCAATGTCAGCGCCGATCGCAGCCATCGTGGTATTTCCGTTCAGTTGGCTGTAGGTGTGGTCGAAACTCGAGTTATCGAATGTGTTGTATCCGAGGGAGGAGCTGATCATTTCGGCTCCGATACTGTCGGCCCGCTCGGCGCCGCAGACCCAGTTGAATTCCTCGATTGGAAACTCAGTGGCCACCTCTTCCGTACGGAACAGATGAAAAGAGGCTTTGGGCGCCTTCCCGATGAATTGTCCGGGTATATTGGCGGCAATGGTCGACAGGCACTGCATGCCATGCGGATGATCTTCCACTACGCTGGCATTTCGGCTTACAAAATCCCAGGTGCTCAATACCTGTCCGTTCGCATTGATGCTGTCAAAAGCTTTTAGAATGGTGTAATTATAGTATCCGCCATCGAGTAGCGCGATCTGCATCCCTTGTCCGCGCAAGCCGATGTTGTGCAGAAATTCGCCCTGATGTAAATGGATCTCATTCAGGGATCCGGTTCCGTAATTAAAGTAATCGGCCTGTATACGTTGGGGAGAGGGTTCTTGTGTCCGTTGCTCCTCCGATTCAAATTTATTGGATGAGGTTGCCAAAGACGATCGGGCAGCAAGGGCATCCGCCGATTGAACAAACGGCAGGGCCGTTATGGCGGTGATCACATTCGGATCGGTCGTTTGAATAGCAACGGCATTCAGCCATTTCGAGGTATTGAGTATGGTAAGATTGGGGATGGCTCCGATCTGATTCAGTTGACCGGTACTTACAGGGAGGTCGGTGCTGTCGATCGATATGCCGTAACGGGTTCTGCGATCGAGGGCGCGTGCTGACAAGAAAGATGACGGATTCGAAAGGGAGTACGTGGAGTTTCCTTTGTGTTTCAGTCGGACAATATACCGGGTGAATTGTCCTTGTAATGGGAGGAAGTGTAAACAGCCCGTAAGGCAAAGCCAGAGAAAAAAGAGATGCTGCTTTGTCATTGACGACTCAATTATGGTCGACCATCCATTGTGTGATGCCAAATCCAACTTTGTACGGGCCTCCGCTGCCCCCGGTATTGGGTTGATGTTCCCACAGTTCGTGTTGACGAAATACCAGTCCGATGTTTTTGGAATATTTTTCTACCGAACGCGTCAGCGAGGCGTACACATTTTGGTTGGTGATGGGCACATTAAAGATCTCGTTGACCGCATCTACCGTGAGTACATTGTTATAGGTCTGTCCCTTGTAAGTGAAAACCGTCGCATCGGCATCGATGGTAAAATCCCAGTCGGCCATCGCGTCGTCGTTACTGAAATTATAAAGGGGCTCGTAGGGGTCGACAGGTAAGAAACGATTTCCTTTCCAAGCGAAATCAGTCCGCAGGGGTTGATGCAGTTTCAATACCCGCCGATTGTCTTCCACCACTTCTAGCTGGTCGGACAAGGAGGTCACATAATAGGTGCCATCTGGCTGCCAGGGGGTACTGGCGGTGGAGTCGCTGATGTATCGGATGATTCGATAGGAGGGGCGACCCATGCCATCGGTGATCATCGCATCCACCACGTGTTTTATTTGAGATTTATGTATCTCAATGGTGCGTCCAAAATTGGTGAATACCAGCGAATCGACCCGGTAGGTAATGTATTTGCCTACACTGAGCGGGGCATAGTCCGATGTGGCCGGGAAGCTAAGCGTTTCTTTTTCTTCCGTACAGGACAGTAAACCAAGCATCAAGCTGATGACCAGGAGACCGGCAGAAAAAATTGATTTTCTCATGGGAGGTGAATCGATCAGGTACTAAGTTACTGAATGGATGGGAATCGGGAGTCTTACTGGTTATCCATCCGCTGGATGATACCACCGCCAATGACGTCTTCCCCCTCGTAGAAAACCGCGCTTTGGCCGGGGGCGATGCATTTTACCGATTGATAAAAACGGACACCCACGATACCGGATCTAGCAGCAAGGACGGACAGCGAACCAGGGTCCTTGTATCGGATCTTGGTGGTGACCTCTGCACCATCCGGTGCCTGCTCGTACTTGATCCAATTCAATTTGGAAACGGTCATATCGGATGCATCCAGATCGGATTCATCTCCCAGGGTAACCGTATTTTTTTCCGGATCGATGTGTGTGACGAACACCGGTTTGCCCAGTGCGATCAGGCCTTTTCGTTGGCCGATGGTATAAAAAGGATATCCTTGATGTTTGCCCAGTACGTGGCCGGATTTATCGATGAAATTTCCGCCGTCCACGCGGGCTTCTAGCCCGTCTACGTTTCGCTTGAGGAATCCGCGATAGTCATTGTCGGGTACAAAACAGATCTCGTAACTCTCGTGTTTTTTTGCCAATTCGGGATAACCCATGTCATGAGCCATTTGTCGGATCTCCGGTTTGGTATAGGGGCCCAATGGCAGCAGGGTGCGGCTAAGCAAGTCTTGTTGCAAGCCCCACAACACATAGCTCTGATCTTTGTTGGTGTCGACGGCCTTACTGATGCCAAAGCGGCCATTTTCATGTTGTTTGATCTTGGCGTAGTGGCCGGTGGCAATGAAATCGCATCCCAGTGCATCAGCTCGTTTCAGCAACGCTCTCCATTTGATATGGGTATTGCAAAGCACACAGGGATTGGGTGTACGGCCGGCCAGGTATTCATCTACAAAGTTTTCGATCACGAAGTCGCCAAATTCTTCTCGAATATCCAGGATATAATGCGCAAACCCATGTTCGACGGCTGCCTGACGAGCATCGTTGAAAGAATCCAGATTGCAGCAACCGGTTTCTTTTTTGCTGCCGCCGCTGGCGGCATAGTCCCAGGTTTTCATGGTAATCCCCACCACTTCATAGCCCTGGGCATGCAGCATCAGGGCGGTGACCGTGCTGTCGATCCCCCCGCTCATAGCCACTAGAACCTTTCCTTGTTTACTCATGGATGCTGTGCAGAAATGCAGTGCAAAGATACGAGTGGAATGCCCCCGAATTGGCTACCTTTCGCGACACAAATACGGAATATGAAAGCTATATTTTTTCGGGTGTTTTTTTGTTTGATCGGATCTGCTGCCATGGCACAGGATCTGAGTTATTACCTGCCCTCGGGTGTTACGTACGATCCAGCCGTTCCCAAACCCGCCGATGTGATCTATCACCAAGTGGGCGAGTGGCACATCACCCACGATCGGCTTGTATCGTATATGCAGGCTCTTTACAAATCGGTTCCGCAACGGATTCAATGGGTACGCATGGGTATGACCTATGAGGACCGCCCGCAGATCCTCCTGGTCATTACATCTCCCCGAAACCATGCCCGGTTGGAGGAGATACGGGAGCAACATGTTCGCCTGACCGATCCTGCCCGATCCGCCTCACTGGATGTAAAGAATATGCCCGCCGTATTATGGACCGGTCATTCCATCCATGGCAATGAGCCCAGTGGTGCCAACACGTCGATGTTAACTGCGTATCATCTGGCGGCGGCGCAAGGGCCGGAGATAGAAGCCCTGCTGGATAGTATGGTCATTTTGTTAGATCCCTCCTTCAATCCCGACGGACTGCAACGGTTCTCCACTTGGGCCAATCAGCACAAGAGCAAGAACCTGGTGTCCGATCCGAATACCCGCGAGTACAATGAAGTGTGGCCGGGCGGACGGTTCAATCACTACTGGTTCGATCTGAACCGCGATTGGCTGCCCGCGCAGCATGTCGAGAGTCAGAACCGTCTTCGCTGGTTTCATATGTGGAAACCCAATGTGCTTACCGATCACCATGAACAGGGAAGCGATGCCAGCTTCTTCTTTCAACCGGGTGTTCCCTCTCGTGTCAATCCCTTGACGCCCGCTCAAAATCAGGATATTACTGGTAAGCTCGCTGAATATCATGCGGCGGCGCTGAACCGGATCGGGTCGTTGTATTTTACCAAAGAGAACTACGACGATTTCTATTACGGGAAAGGGTCTACCTATCCAGACATCAATGGGTCGGTCGGTATTTTGTTTGAGCAAGCTTCCTCCCGGGGACATGGTCAACAAACCACCAACGGATTATTGACATTTCCATTCACTATTCGCAATCAGTTTGTAACCGCCTTGTCAACAATACAGGGGGCACAGCGCCTGCGGGTTGACTTACTCGAGTATCAACGAAAATTCTATCAGGATGCATCTGCCCGAGCAGCTACCTATCCGGTCAAGTCCTATGTATTTGGAGATCCATCCGACCCCTCGCGTATACAAAGTTTTTTGGAAATGTTACAGCGTCATCAGATCGACGTGCGTTCGCTGGCAGATAATAAATCCTGTCCGGAATTTTCTTTGCCACATTCCTATGTAGTCAATCTGAATCAGCCACAACACACCTTGATCCGTACCATCTTCGAAAAGAATCGAAGCTATCGCGATAGTTTATTCTATGATATCACGGCCTGGACTATGCCCCTGGCCTTTGGTATTCCATATAAAGAACTTAGTTCTGCGCCTGCGTCAAGTGAGATGAAATGGCCAACGAAGCCTGCTGCCGTTGAGGGTGGGCGCTCTGACTATGCGTATATGATCCGATGGACTGATCTGCAGGCACCTGCCGCTCTCAATGAACTGTTACGTACGGGTCGTTTGGTAAAAGCCGCGATGGCTCCTTTCAAATTTCGCGTGGCGGATGCCGATCGATCTTTTGAGGCGGGCACTTTATTGATACCGGTTCAACTGCAATCGGTGAGTTCTGCCGAGCTGTACGGACAACTCGAAGCATTAGTGAAGCGATATGGTATTACATGCCAATCGGTTCAGACCGGATTGTCAGCAGCCGGCTCCGATCTGGGAAGTAGTCGGTTTGTAACGCTGAATCGTCCCTCCTTGGCGCTGATCGCGGGGGCAGGCGTGAATGCAACCGATGCCGGCGAGGTGTGGCATCTGATGGATCAGCGCATGGATGTTCGGTTGACGCTATTGGAGCCATCACAGTTCAACCGGGTGGACATAGGGAAGTACAATACCCTTTTGATGGTTGGCGGCAGTTATGCCGACTTGAACAAGGATAAATTGAAGTCCTGGGTGCAATCGGGTGGTACGCTGGTGTTAACCGAGGAAGCCATTGTATGGGCCCAACAACAAGGGATTGCCGATGTCAAATTAAAAAGAGTGAAATCGGGCGTGGATAGTTCGAAGTGGTTGTCCTACGGCAACCGGGATCAGATCGACGGGGCGCAGCAGATGCGGGGAGCGATCGTGGAGGCAAAATATGATGCCACCCATCCCTTATCGTTTGGGTATACCCAGCCAACGGTAAGCTTATTCAAAGCCAATAAGGTGTATCTGGAACGGAGTCGAAATCCATTTGGAACTCCATTCTTGTACAGTGCCAATCCCCTGCAAAGTGGATGGATGAGCGTCGAAAACCTAGAGGCCACCCAAGGAAGTGCGGCGGTGGTCGTGAGCAGTTTGGGACAGGGGCGAGTGATCAACATTGCCGATAATCCCAATCTCAGGGCCTATTGGCTGGGCGGGTCCAAACTATACCTCAACGCCGTTTTCTTTGGTAAACTGATCGATCTGGGGAGTGCCCGTACCGAGGAATAACGCAACCGGCATGCGTTGAAAAACAGTATATTCGTCGTCCAATTTTAATTACGAACTAAAACAGAGCACTATGATCAAAATGCAAGTCATTGGCAATTTGGGAAAAGACTGTGTGGTGAACACGGTCAATGGTAAAAACGTCATCAATTTTACGGTGGCACACACGGAGCGATTCAAGGACAGTCAAAGCAATCAGCAGGAAAAGACCGTTTGGGTGGATTGCGCCTACTGGACCGACCGTACCGGGCTTTCACAATACCTCACGAAAGGAAAGCAGGTGTATGTGGAAGGGCAGCCTGAAGCACGTTCCTTTCAACGGAATGATGGTACACCCGGTGCGTCTTTGTCACTTCGTGTGCGAGATGTGCAGTTGTTGGGTGGACGAAATGAGCAATCAGGCGGTGGCGCCGGTTATTCAAGCGCTGCTCCGATGAGCACGGCACCAGCTCCTTCCGGAAATGATCAGATGGACGATCTTCCCTTCTAAGGAAGTCCATGACATATCATACCGAAGCCCCCGAATGGGGGCTTTTTTATTGTAAGGTCCGTTCAAGCTCCATTGATCCGGTTATTTTTGTGTGATGAAGGAATTGCTCATTTCCTATGACCGGTTGTTTGCCTACACGCACTCCGTTTTTATACGGATCGGTTGCACGACCGCGGATGCTGAGCTTGCGACCCGTGCCTTGCTATCCGCAGACCTTCGAGGTATCGATTCGCATGGCGTGGCTCGTTTGAGCGGATATGTGCGTTTGTGGGAAGTGGGTCGTGTCAATGCCACTCCTCAAATTCGGATCATTCACGAAACGCCCTCAACGGCTGTGATGGATGGCGACCGTGGATTGGGCCTCATTGTGGCATCGAGGGCTATGCAGGTAGCGATCGAGAAGGCAAAACAAGTGGGCACCGGATGGGTCAGTGTTCAGAATAGCAATCATTTTGGCATCGCCGCCTTTCATGCCATGCAGGCTGTGAAAGAAAATATGATCGGCTGGGCTATGACCAATGCCAGTCCGCTTGTAGCTCCCACCTTTTCAAAAGATCGATCACTTGGCACCAATCCTATTTGTGTTGCGGCACCGGCCGGGGAAGAGCCCGCTTTTGTAGCAGATCTTGCGACCACCACGGCTGCCAATGGCAAGCTGGAGATCTTGCAGCGTAAACAGATGAATACGCCAACCGGCTGGGTACAGGATGCTGACGGCCATTCAAGTACCGATCCCAATATCCTCAAATCAGGCGGTGCTTTGTTGCCACTTGGAGGGGATCGCGAGCATGGATCTCACAAGGGCTATGCGTTGGGGGCGATGGTGGATCTTTTTTCAGCCTTGTTAAGCGGGGCCAATTATGCACCCTGGGTTCCGCCCTTTCCGGCCTATGTGCCGATGCCAGCAGAACAACCGGGTAATGGGATCGGACATTTTCTGGGTGCGATGCGAGTGGATGCATTTCGCCCGGTGGATGAATATAAAAAGCATATGGATCATTGGATTCGCGGTTTCCGCTCTGCTCAGCCAACCGATCCTGCCCAACCTGTATTGGTGCCCGGTGATCCGGAAAGAATAGCGGAAGAGGAGCGGTCTCGCCAAGGTATTCCGCTGTTGGAACCTGTTCTGATGGATCTGAAAGCCCTCTCTGAAAAATTGGATATTTCCCCGTTGATATAACAAGGGGCTGCCGGTTTACGTTCCTATATTTGCGCGCTTGCCGCTCTAAAAAGAAAGATCATGAAGGTTATGAAATTTGGCGGTACCAGTGTGGGCCGTCCAGAACGTATGCATCGCGTGGCGGAGTTGGTGATCGGTCAGCCAGAACCGGTCATGCTGGTCTTATCGGCCCTGTCTGGCACCACAAACACCTTGGTGGCGATCGGTGATGCACTGGCGGCAGGCCATCGCGAACAGGCGTTGGCCACCATTGATGGCCTGGAACAGCATTACCATGAATTTGTTAGGGGATTGGTTCGATCCGATGATGCGATCGGTGAGGCCGATGAGATCATTCGGGAGCACTTTGATCTGTTGCGAATGATCAGCCGAATCTCATTCAGCGAATCGTTGAACAAAGATATTTTGGCGCAGGGCGAATTGTTGTCGACCAAATTATTCTGTGTATACCTCAAGGAGAAATCGATCCCTCATACTTTCTTGCCGGCGTTGGAGTTCATGTGCATCGACGAAAACGATGAGCCTCGGATGGAAGAGATCCGAAATCGACTTTCGGTATGGCTGCAGTCAGCACCTACCCAATCAATCTTTGTGACACAAGGGTACATCTGTAAAAATGCAAAAGGGGAGGTGGATAATCTAAAGCGTGGTGGAAGTGATTATACCGCTTCCTTATTATCAGCAGCGATCTCCGCATCCGTTTGTGAGATATGGACGGATATAGATGGCATGCACAACAATGATCCTCGGGTAGTGGATCGCACGCGACCGGTCGAACAACTTAGTTTTGAAGAGGCGGCAGAGCTTGCCTATTTCGGGGCGAAGATCCTTCACCCGGCATCTATATGGCCGGCACAGCAAGCAAAGATCCCGGTGAAGTTGCTGAATACAATGGAGCCGTCTGCTTCCGGTACGTTGATCGCACAGGACTCGAAAGGCTCTGGCGTAAAAGCAATTGCCGCCAAGGATAACATATGGGCCATACGCATTAAAAGCAGTCGCATGTTGCTGGCATACGGTTTCTTGCGGCGGGTATTTGAGGTGTTCGAGAAATACCGTACGCCCATCGATATGGTCACTACCTCGGAGGTGGCGGTTTCTGTCACGATCGATTCAGACGCCCATTTACAAGATATCCTGACCGAATTGAACGTATTCAGTTCGGTGGAGGTGGATGCGAATCAGAGTATCGTGTCGGTAGTGGGACAAGAAATAGCCCGAGAAAATATTGTTCTGGAAGGACTCTTGCGATCGATCTCGAACATTCCGGTCAGGATGATCAGTTATGGCGGAAGTCCACACAATATTTCCCTGTTGGTGGCAGCGGATCGAAAAAAGGAATTATTGCAACAGCTGAATCAGTGTCTGTTCGGACTTTAAAAAAATAAACCCCGGTTTTCCGGGGTTTATTTTTTAGATGACCAGCATGGCGTCTCCATAACTGAAGAAACGGTACTTGTCTTTAATGGCTTTTTTATATGCTTCCATGGCCAGTTCATAACCGGCAAAGGCACAGGTCATGATGAGCAGACTGGTTTTTGGTAAGTGGAAGTTGGTGACCAATGCATCGGCGATATTGAAATCGTACGGCGGATGAATGAAGGTATTGGTCCATCCCTCGGAAGGTTTCAATAATTTCTGAGCGGTGAAGGACGATTCCATTGCGCGCATGGTGGTGGTTCCGATCGAGCAAATGCGGTGTCCGTATTCCTTGGCCCGGTTGACTACGCTGCAGGCGCCTTCATCTATGTGATAATACTCTGCATCCATCTTGTGCTTGCTCAGGTCTTCCACCTCAATGGGGCGAAACGTTCCCAAGCCGGTATGTAAGGTCACTTCTGCAAAACGGATGCCTTTGATCTCGAGCCTCTTGATCAATTCCTTACTGAAGTGCAAGCCGGCGGTCGGAGCGGCCACGGCTCCCTCGTGCTTGGCGTAAACGGTTTGATACCTTTCTTTATCCTCCTCATCGGGTTTACGCTTGATGTATTTGGGCAGTGGGGTTTCTCCCAGTTTTTCCAATTGTGCGCGGAACGACTCTTCTGAGTCTTCCCACAGAAAACGGATGGTACGACCCCGGCTGGTGGTGTTATCGATCACCTCTGCCACGAGGTCCTCGTTGTCGCCGAAATACAATTTATTGCCCACGCGGATCTTTCGGGCAGGGTCAACGATCACATCCCAAAGCCGATTGGGGCGGTTCAATTCCCGGAGCAGGAATACTTCGATCTTGGCGCCGGTCTTTTCCTTGCGGCCGTACATGCGTGCCGGGAAAACCTTGGTGTTGTTCACGACAAAGCAATCTTTGTCGTCAAAATATTCCAGGATGTCTCGGAAATGTTTGTTTTCGATCACACCGGTATGGCGGTGTACCACCATAAGGCGGGCGTCTTCCCGTTTTTTGGCGGGGGTTTGTGCGATCAGATTCAGGGGTAGATCGAACCGGAATTGAGATAGTTTCATGATGGGGGCGTTGATACGACTTCACGACACCTCACTGGCAAACGTCCGGCCCAAGATCCTGCCGGCCTTACGGCGCCGGTGGGGTCTTCGTGAATTAAAAGTGTGCGAAATTAAGGGATTTGAATGACTTTCGTCACCTTTTACCCCACTGATTGTAGTTTGGGAATTGACTGAAGCAAGTTCTGGGTGTACGGGTGTTCGGGATGGTTGCAAACCCGCTCGGTATACCCTGATTCCACCACCTGGCCCTGCTGCAGTACGATCAACCGGTCGCAAAGGTATTGGACCACTCCCAGGTCATGGGAAATGAAGAGGCAGGTAAAACCCAGGTCTTGCCGGAGGTCATTCAAGAGATTAAGGACCTGTGCCTGAATGCTCACATCCAATGCCGAAACAGATTCATCGCACACCACAAAATCAGGCTCGAGCGCCAAGGCTCTGGCAATGACAATACGTTGTCGTTGCCCGCCACTGAATTCATGCGGATACCGATCATACTGTTCCGGTTTCAATTGAACCCGTTCCAGCCAACGCATCACTTCTATTCTTTCTTCTTTTTTGGTAGTCACCTTGCCATGCACCCGCAACGGTTCGCCGATCGCGTCCCCAATGGTCATTCTGGGATTAAGTGACGAATAAGGATCCTGAAAGATCAATTGCAATTGGTGTCGCTTTACTGGCCAGTCGGAAGGGGCACATTTCATTAAGTCCCGCTCGCCATACCAGATCGAACCCGAGATCGGTTTGATCAATCCCAGCAGGGCCCTGCCCAGGGTGGATTTTCCCGATCCCGATTCGCCTACCAGTCCTAGCATCTCTCCCTTCCGAATGTCGAAGTTGACGGATCGTACCACCGGTAAATAGTCCGAACGTCCCGTCAGCCAATTTTTTTTGGATTTGTAGCCGATGCTGAGATTGGTCACCCGCATGAACGATTCATCGGTATGTGAAGTCGTGGGGTTGATTTTTTTCTTCTTTTCTTGAGAGACAGTCGGCGATAGGAAATCACTGATCAGAGGCAATCGATCACCCTTTTGATGTGCGGCCGGTCGACAAGCGATGAGTGCTTGGGTGTAGGGATGTTGTGGTTGACGAAAGATGTCGGGGCATTTCCCTGTTTCTACCAGATCTCCTTTATACAAAACCGCCACACGATCTGCGTATTCACTCACTATGGCCAGATCGTGACTGATGAACAGGACGGCCATACCACTTTGTTTTTGTTCGGTACGGATCAGTTCAAGGATCTCTTTTTGAACCGTTACATCCAGTGCCGTAGTAGGTTCATCACAGATCAGCAGTTCGGGTCCGCAACAGATCGCGGAGGCGATGAGTACCCGCTGTTTTTGTCCGCCACTTAGCTCATGCGGATACCGGTCATAGAGGGCATTTGGATCAGGCAGTTTGACCCGCTTCAACCAATCCTTGGCTTCCGTACGCGCATTTTTAGTACTGGTTTTTTTATGCCTTTTGATCACCTCGGCGATCTGCTCACCGCAAGTCAGTAGTGGGTTCAGGGCGGTCATCGGTTCCTGAAATATCATGCCGATCCGTTTGCCTCTCACCTCATTCATTGGTTTTGAGGAAAGGCCTAACAGATCGATGCGGGTGTTATCCTCATTTTGTAGCAGGATGCGACCGCTGATCAGAATGTTAGCTAATTTCGGTAAGAGCTGCAACATGGACAGCGCCGTGATGGATTTGCCGGAGCCCGATTCTCCCACAAGCCCCAGGAATTCTCCTTTTTTGATCTCCAAGCAAAGTTCTTTTACGGCAGAGGGAGTCGATGCCTCTTTCCCGAAGCGGATCGTCAAGTTTTCTATTGTGAGCAAAGAATTCATCAGCGAGTCACCACGCGGATCGACAGGGATTTTGCGGGGGTAGGATAGAAGGCCAGGCATTGGATGCAGGTGCGGTTATCCGTAACGAGTTGGAACTCGAAAGTATCGCCTGCGTTGATCGAGTCGGGGAATGCGCAGGGATTGGTCAACCCAAAAGCATTCGAATAAGTGATGTTTGTGGTCGGGTCGGTCCAACTGTGCTGCACCTGCGATGTGTCCAGCCCTCCATTGAGTACGGTGAGGGTATAATTCCCGCATATGCCATCGATCTCTAGCCGCCCGGTGTAAACAGGTCCGTTTTCTGTTTTGCGACAACCGATCAGGTTGCAAAGAATGATGGCCAGCAGGATTGGAAGCGACTGCATCGGTCAGAATTTAAGGTGACGGACGGTTTTACCTCCGTGGATCAATTGTTTCAGTGAGTCGATTCCGATCTTCAAATGATTCTCGACGTATTGCGTGGTGATCTGTTTATCACTTTCCTCGGTCTTCACACCTTCGGGGATCATAGGTTGATCGCTCACCAGCAAAAGAGCTCCGGTTGGGATCTTGTTGAAGAAGCCCACAGTGAAAATGGTAGCGGTTTCCATATCGATCGCGTAGGCCCGCACTTTTTGCAGGTATTCTTTGAAGGGGTCGTCGTGTTCCCATACGCGGCGGTTGGTGGAGTAGACAGTGCCGGTCCAGTAATCCACCTCATAATCCCGAATGGTGGTGGAAACCGCTTTTTGCAGTGCGAAGGCGGGGAGCGCCGGCACCTCTGGCGGAAAATAGTCGTTGGACGTTCCGTCTCCCCGAATAGCGGCGATGGGCAGAATGAGGTCGCCCAGCTTATTTCTTTTTTTGAGTCCGCCGCATTTTCCTAAAAACAGCACTGCCTCGGGGGCGATGGCCGTAAGGAGGTCCATGATGGTGGCCGCGGAGGGAGATCCCATTCCAAAGTTGATGAGGGTGATGTTTTCAGCAGTCACGCATTGCATGGGGCGGTCGGTACCGACGATGGGTACATTGTTCCACGTTGAGAAAAGACTGAGGTAGTGGCTGAAATTCGTCAACAAGATGTACTTGCCGAATTTGTCGAGGGACTGCCCGGTGTATCTGGGCAACCAGTTTTGTACGATCTCTTCTTTTGACTTCATGCTCCCAAAATTAATCATTTAGTTTTGAAGCATGCTCAGCCTCTCACCTGATCTCTCGGTACCCTCGCTGCGCTCCTTGCAAGGGCGAGAGGAGATCTTTGATCCCTGCCGACGCAAATGGGTTGCACTGACCCCCGAGGAATGGGTTCGGCAGCGGCTTTTACAACAGTTCACGGAAGTCCTTCAGATCCCAGCCGGCTGGATCGCTGTAGAGAAGGAGATCGAATTAAATGGCCTTACCAAGCGATACGATATTTTGGTGCACGATACCAGCGCATCCCCCTGGTTGTTGGTCGAATGCAAGGCTCCGGAGATCCATCTAGGTCCAGCCGTCATGGAACAATTGCTTCGCTATCATATCCGGATACCCGTTCCATTTCTGATCATCAGTAATGGCGAGGAGACGCGCTGCTGGGAAAAATCCGAAAGCCATCTGTTGGAACGGGATCAATGGCCGTCGTTCCGAAAATAACGTTTCCTTTCCCGTCTTTTTCACTTGGAGATCGCCTGCTCGTCGGGCTATTTTGCCCGCTCAATCAATTCAAATGCGATCCTGTTTTTACTTTTTATTTATTTTCTTGTTGTGTATGTCTTGCGGGAGAGAGCCGCTTTCTTCCGTTCGTTCAACCGGTCTATTGATCAGTGTCGACTCATTGAATCAGAAGTTACGTCAGGAGTGGCGGGAACGCGGATCAGCGGGTTGGTCTGATTGGAACGATGATGAGTTGTGGTCGGCGATCGCGTACTCCGATTCATTGGTGGCTGTTGGCTATCAGCCGCGCGGGTTTATTCCTTTTCCTCAATGGATCGCAGACATCGATCTGAATGCAATGGAATGAAAGCAAGCCAGATTGGGGATCTTTGAGATCTTATCACAGGGGGCCACGACGCCCAGAGAAGTATGGTTAGAAGATCAGCTGCCTGTATTACTTCTTCGGATCTCATCAAGAGAGATGCTTCATCAATTAAGAAAATCCTCCTTGGTCCGTTATGTAGAGCCGTTGAGTTATGATAAAAATCTGGGGGCGAAGGAAGTTATGATGGAGTCATCCAGCGGTTGTGGCAGTAATACGCCCGATTATGATATTCGAAGTGGGGTGCATTATTCCACGATCGCACCGGATGCCAAGCAGTCATGGAATTATACGGCTCATGGCATTTCCCTGGCATGGGGGCGAACCACGGGGAAAGGAATAAAAGTATATGTCATCGATTCGGGTTGTTCTTGGTCACAGGATAATTTGGGTTTGGCGTTTAATTCCGGTGCCTCGTATGGCCGTACATTGGAGCGGATCGTAACCTTACCGCGGGATACCTGGTTGGGGTTCCCGATCGGCTCGCCGGAAACATCGGATGATGGATGTGGACATGGCACCTCCATGGCCGGGGCGATCGCGGCTCCTCGATGCTCGGATGGCAATACGGTCGGGATTGCATACAACTGTAATTTGATAACCTGTCGGGCATCGACCGATGTATTTCTGGACGAAGCACGCGAGGTCAAGGGAGTAGTGGATGCCTTTACCAACGCCGCCAATCGGTCCGATGTGCGGATCATCAGTATGAGTATAGGAAGGATCACGAACAGTTCATACATCGCGGATGCGGTACGGTATGCTTATGGAAAAGGAAAATTGATCTTCACGGCCGCAGGTACCTCATTCAGTTGGACGTCGGGCTGGGCAGGTGTCATCTTTCCTGCCAGTATGCCCGAGATACAGTCAGTCACCGGTGTCAAGGACCTGAGCTCGCTGTCGGCTTGCGCTGTGTGTCATACCGGGGTGGAGGTTGATTTTTCTGTTACGATGGAACGTAATACCGACGGCATGCATCCACTCACGTTGGCCGATGCGGGTGATTGGCCTTCCACAGTAGGTGGATCTTCGGTGGCAACGGCCAGCATGGCCGGAATGGCAGCGTTGGTTTGGTCAAGGTTTCCGACCCTGACACGTGATCAAATGATCCTGCGGTTGCAGCAGTATAGCAGCAGTTATCCGTACAAGAGCACCCAATTTGGGTGGGGCAGGCTGAATGTGGATCGGGCCACGCAATAAAAAAAGGGGCAACGCCTCTTTTGAATGTTCTTTGAAATGTTTTGAGGATCATGGGAAGATGCCCAGCTCGGCATAACTGGTTCCTACCTTATTGATCGCCACCACATAGGCTGCGGTTCGCATGTCAGGTATTGAGGGATTTGCTTTCCAGGCGTTCATGATCTCGTGCGTGGCGGTGATCATGGTTTCTTCCAATCCACTATACACCAGATCCACTTCATCGGGGCCATGTAAAATGGATTCGCGCTCGGATTGGCTGACCTTTTTACCGGAAAGCTCTTCGATCTGTCCCAGTATATGCGCGTTTTGGTTTTCGGTGAATCGTTTTTCCAATCGGCCGTACCGAACGTGGCTCAGGTTTTTCAGCCACTCAAAATAGGAAACCGTAACACCACCGGCATTCAGATACATATCCGGAATTACGATGGTTCCGTTTTTCGCAAGGATCTCATCGGCTTCCGGCGTAAGGGGGCCATTGGCGGCTTCGCCGATGAGTTTAGCTTTGACTCGTGGGGCATTGGCACCGTCTATCACATTTTCCAATGCGGCGGGGATCAAAATATCACATTCCTTTTCCAACGCATCTGAGCTTTTCTCAAAATTCTTAGCCCCTGGGAAGTTCAGGATTGATCCGGTTTGCTTACGATGATTGAAAACGGCATCCACATCCAATCCGGCATCCGATTCGATGGCACCTTCATATTCGGCCAGGGCCACAATTTTAGCACCGGCTTGCTGGAAGAATTTGGCAGAATGGTAGCCCACATTGCCCAGCCCTTGCACCACCACGCGTTTTCCTTCCAATCCGGTGGTCAGTCCAAGTTTTTGCATGATGTCTGGCATGTTGCATACTTCGCGCACGCCATAGAATACGCCCAAACCGGTGGCCTCCCGGCGTCCGCGAACGCCTCCTTGCGTGATAGGTTTACCCGTCACGCAACCCGCCGCATCGATCTCACCCGGATGCATGGCCGTGTAGGTGTCCAGGATCCAAGCCATTTCCCTTTCACCGGTTCCGTAATCGGGTGCGGGTACGTCGGTGCCGGGGCCGATGAAATTCTTTTTGATCAGTTCGGCCGTGTAGCGACGCGTGATCTTTTCCAGTTCGTAGGTCGAATATTTTTTGGGATTGATCTTGATACCGCCTTTTCCGCCACCGAAAGGCACGTTCACAATAGCGCATTTATAAGTCATCAAGGCGGCGAGGGCCATCACTTCATCTTGGTTGACCTCGGCAGCGAAGCGGATACCGCCTTTGCAGGGGGTCTTGTGATGGGAGTGCTGCACACGGTAGGCTTCGATGACTTCGATCGATCCATTATCGAGCTTGACAGGGAATCGCATTTGGTAAACAGCATTACACTCTTTGATCTGCGCCAGAATTCCTTTGTCCCAGGAAGTGAATGCGGCTGCTTTATCGAAGCTGCGTTCAACGGCTCCAAAAAAGCTGTAGGGTTTGTTCGACATGCTTGGTGTTTTATGGTTGAGCAATCGGTAGAAAAATATATGTCGGATCAGGAGCGTTTTTCGAGCTTACTGATCTTTTTGTCCATTCGATACAAGTAGAGTGTGATGCCGGTCAAAATGGTTAACATCACGGCAATGACCACATAAATACGGCCGTCACTGCGCATCTGCTCGGCCATGGTGACGGCTTGTCCGGCGGAGCGCTGCAGTAATTGAAATGCCAGTTTTGGGGCCTGATTCATGAGGAAAGTCGTTTTTCTTTTAACAATTCGATCCGGATCCGAAGGGTCGCGATCCATACACCCAGGAGCGTCCAGCCAATCACCGCCGGATAAAACACAGCACGCATGGCAGGACTGATGTCATTTTTTACATTCAGCGCCGGATTGCCGTCCTGGCCCGGGTGTAAACTTTCGAGCACGCGAGGAAGTATCCAGATAGCGGGAAATAGGATCGCATATGCGAAAATGTTATAGACGGCGCTGATGCGGGCGCGACGGTCCATGTCGGGTATGGAGTCGCGCAGCACCAGATAAGCGAAGTAAACTAACAATGAAATGGCCGCGCCGATGAGCTTGGGATCACGGGCGATGGTGCTAAAGGATTCGGCAAAAGAAACGTTGGGGTCTGCCCAGGTGTAAGCTGCCCATATCGCGCCGGTGGAGTATCCCAGCAGGCCGAACAAGATGCCAACGCCGGCGAATTGTCGGCTGGCGATGTCGTGTTTACGGTCCATTCGGCGCAAATAGAGAACCGCCTGCACCACCGACACGGTAAACAGAATCATCATCCCGAACCACATACAAACGTGGAAGTACAGATTGCGGATGGTTTCCTGAAGTAGGGGCAGTTTGGGCACAGGACCCAACAAGCCAGCCGTAAAGGTGTAGGTCAGTAACAGGATCCCGGTGATTTTCCACCAGGATCGGTGCATATAGCGAGGTGCTTGGGACATGAACAAGGTCCTTGGTAGGACGATACTGCAAAATTAAGGTGAGTTGGCTTTATCAGCCGTGAAGCCTCGTTTATTAATTTTTTATTCTTTCCAGATGAATGGGAACAAGATGCTGGCCAGTATCACTACCAGCACATCCAATCCGATCAAAAGGGCGATCGGTACCAGATCTGTACCCGCAGATACGCTAAACTGTGTAGTCGATATCTGTTGAAGCAGGATCAATTGGGGCAAGATGAGAGGAAATCCCAAAATAGCCAGCACGGCTGCGTTTTGTTGTGCCTTGGCGGCAATAGCGGCGAGGAAGCTGAACACTACGCTCAGACTGATCCCTCCCAAAAGAACGATACCGATATAGCGACCGGTGTGCAAGTAAGGGGCCCCCAGGAACAGTCGGAAAAGGAGCAGGCTGATCAGACTCATCAACCCCATGAGCAGGATATTGAAAAGCAGCTTGGCAAGAATGATCGTGATCGGATGGGCCAGGGTATAATAATACATCCATCTTCCCCGGCTTTCTTGTAAAAACCCTTTTGCTACGGCGTTGGTGCAGATAAAAAGTTGGATCACCCAAAAAAGTCCGTTCCAGACCTTGGGTTCCGGAGCATCCATGGAAAGATATAAAATGAACAGGGTGGATACTGCATATAGCAGGATGCCGTAAAAACTGTATTGCTGTCTGATCTCCAGCAACAGGTCTTTTTTGAAAAGCGTCCAAATGCCTTGTACCATGAGTTGGTTTGAGGAGAGTTATTTATCGTAACAACTTCGGCATCTGGGTTCATAAGAGTCCTTGGCGCCCAGCATCACTTGCGCATCATTGGCAACCTTCCGATATGAATAATTGGCGATGTGTCCGCACTGTACGCAGATCGCATGCAGTTTTGTTACAAAATCGGCTTTGGCCAGCAGGTGGGGCATTTGACCGAATGGTTTACCCAGGTAATCCATATCCAACCCGGCAATGATCACCCGAATCCCTCTCTTGGCCAGTTCATCACACACGTCCGGGAGGTCTCCGTCAAAGAACTGTGCCTCGTCAATCCCGATCACCTCTGCGTCACCGGCCAGTTCCAGTATGATACGGGAATTTTGCACGGGCTTGGAGTCAATGGCATTGGTATCGTGAGAAACGATCTGCTCCTTATCGTACCGGGTATCCAATGCGGGTTTGAAGATGGCAGCGGATTGGTTTGCGATCTTGACTCGCTTGAGTCGTCTGATCAACTCCTCGGTTTTACCGCTGAACATGGAGCCGCAGATCACTTCGATGCTGCCTCTTCGCAAGCCACTGGTATTGGGTTCTATGAACATATGAATTAATTTTTACGCCGATCCTCGGCAGAAGACCGGGAGCGTCCTATTTTTACCTTGTTCTGACAATTCAAAAATAGCGGAATGGAACGATTCAGGCAGTTGGTGGAGGAATTGAATCGGCAACTGGAGACGGGTGCTGGCGCCGATGCATTGAGGCAGACGATCGGCTTACTGAATCTCGAGCTGGACAGGGAGATGGGGTCAAGCAATCGATCCTTGGGTACTGCGAAAGTCGCGGTGGTTTTACCCCAAACGCCCCTCCACCTGGATTTGTCCGATTCACCCCCCCCGATCCCACAAACACCCGCGCCTGCAACTGAAACACCGCAAGCCGTTGTAAAAGAATCTAAAAAAGAAAAGAATCGGGAAAAGACCACGTCTTTGGTACTATTTGACGAGGAGTTTGTGGTCGAGTCGCTGACTCCGGCTGAACCGATCAAGAAAGAGGAGGTTTCAGAAGCTTACAATGTGATGGAAGAAGTGCCCACCCTCTACATGCATCGGGATGCAGAGCTGAATGAGCGACTTCAAACAGAAACGATCTCACTGAATGATCAGTTGAAGAATAGTTTTACCGAGCGGCAGGATACCCTGCAAGAAGGACCGATAGCGGACCTGAGAAAAGGTATTGGGGTCAATGAACGCTTCCAATTCATACGAGAACTTTTTCGAAACGATGAAGCCATGTATGAACGAAGCATCAAAACGATCAATCAATTTCAAATCTTTCCGGAAGCCGATTTTTGGATCAACCGCGAGCTCAAAACAAAATTAGGCTGGCCAATAGACCATCCCCTAGTACATCGCTTCGATCAATTGATCAGAAGACGGTTCTCTTGAATATAAGTAAGGATCTTTTTCACGGTACCCGTTCGCTCCCGCACAAAGGCACCCGACATTTGGCCCATTCTTCGAGTGATTTCGTCATTCCTTCCCCAGCTTTCCAGAAGCTGTGATAATTCGATTACGTTTGATTGTCCGGAAAGTACCTGAAGGCCACCCTGTTTGACCAGCTCAACTGCTTCCTGATATTTTTCAATAAAGGGTCCGCTGATCACCGGCCGCTCGTAAACCGCCGCCTCCAACACATTATGTACGCCGGCCGGGGAGAGCCCACCGCCCACATAATTTACCCAACCATACCGATACAATTTTGACAATAAGCCGATGCGATCAACGATCAGCACCTTTGCATCGGCACTCGGTTCTTTCTCTAACTCAGAATACAGCACGGCCACCGGAAACAGGTCGCGCAGTTTCCGAACATGTGCAGCACCAACTTCATGTGGCACGATCAATAATTTCAAATCTGTTGTTTCGATCGATCGCCAGGTTTCCTGCCACAGTTCCTCATCGGTTGGCCAGCTGCTGCCGACAATGATGGCACGCTTATTTGCCAGAAAGTTTTCGATGATCGGCAATGGATCGGGTTGACTGGCTATGTCAACGACTCGGTCGAATCGCGTGTCCCCGCTGACCGACACATTTTCTGAAATACCGATATCGGCCAGTAGTCTTTTGGATTCTTCCTCCTGTACGAAAATGTGATGAAAGCGGGATAACATTTTACGCGAGAGGGCGCCATACCAATGAAAGAAGGACATGTTGGGTCGGAAATGGGCCGAGATCAGGAGTAAGGGAATATTTCGGTAGTGGAGTTTCTTCAAGTAATAGAACCAGAATTCATATTTGACAAAAATGACGAGCTTGGGATCCACGATCTCGATGAAGCGTTTGGCATGTTGGGGGCCGTCCATCGGTAAGTAGTGAATAAAATCGGCACCTTGGTAGTGAAGCTGATTTTCGTATCCGGAGGGTGAGAAGAACGTTAGCAGGATCTTATGTGCGGGGTAATTTGCTCGGATGGATTCGATCACCGGTCGACCTTGTTCAAATTCGCCCAACGAAGCACAGTGTACCCATACGAAGGGCCCTTTTCCCCTAAGTGATTCCAACTTTTGAAAGATATTTTTCCGACCGCTCGTCCACGCACGGGCCTTTGGATGAAAGGGTGCCATCATCCAAAGCAGGAGGGGGTAGGTCCGGCAAAATAATTGATAGATCAGCAGGCTCAATGGGGTTGGCTTGAGGGACAAGAACAAATGTAATTCAATGCCTGTTACCCCGCTGATTTCGGTTATTTTTGCAGTCGACAATTTGGCCTATGCGACCGATTCAAATGGTAGATACCCGAACGCAATATCACCGGATCAAATCCGAAGTGGATCAGTCTGTGCTGGATGTATTGGAAAGCACGGGCTTTATCCAAGGTAAACCCGTACAGGAGTTTGCTTCGGAATTATCGGCGTACTTGCAGATCCCTCATGTGATCCCCTGCGCCAATGGGACAGATGCGCTACAGATCGCTATGATGGCCTTGGGGCTGAAACCCGGTGACGAAGTGATCACGCCCTCCTTTACCTACATTGCCACTACCGAAGTCATTGCGCTGCTCCGACTCACTCCTGTTTTTGTGGAGGTAGATCCGAAGACCTTCTGTATGAACCCGGAGTCGTTAAAAAAAGCGATCACTTCCAAGACAAAGGCTATTGTTCCGGTACATCTGTACGGTCACGCTGCTCCCATGGAGGAGATCTTGCAGATCGTACGCGCCCATGATCTATTTGTGATCGAGGATAATGCACAGGCCATTGGTTGCGATTATCGATTTTCGGACGGACGGTCGGCAAAGACCGGCACGATGGGGCATATCGGATGCACCTCTTTCTATCCCTCTAAAAATCTGGGTGCTTACGGCGATGGAGGGGCCATCTTTACCCATGATGCGGACCTCGCTGAAAAATTGCGCATGATCGCCAACCATGGCCAGCGTAAAAGATATTACCACGAGATCGTTGGGTGTAACAGCCGACTCGATTCCATCCAGGCGGCCATCCTTCGTATCAAGTTGAAGCACCTGGACAGTTATAATCAGGCCAGACAGCACGTAGCCGCTTTTTATAATGCTGCTTTTTCCAGTCACCCCAAACTGACGATACCCTATCAGGCATCCTATTCCAGCCATGTGTTTCATCAGTATACATTGAAGCTGACGCCCGGCGTTGATCGGGACGGACTGGTCAAGTTTTTGTCTGACAGAAGCATTCCCTCTATGATCTATTATCCGGTACCGGGGCATCGTCAGCCTATGTTCGCTGATTTTGGGACCGATACACTGGCCTTGCCAGTTACGGATGCACTCACCGACTGTGTGATCTCGTTGCCGGTTCACACCGAGATGGATGAGGAACAGATGAAGTATATTGTTGAGGCTGTTTTGGCCTATTTGAATTAACCCGATGATCTACGAGCAACTCATACAGAAAGATAAAAAGCTAGCCTTGATAGGGCTCGGCTATGTTGGTCTGCCGATCGCATTGGCTTTTGCCAGAAAAATTTCAGTGATCGGATTCGATATAAACCGGCAGAGGGTGGAGTTGATGAAGCAAGGCATAGACCCCAGCAATGAGTTGGAGGCTGCTGAATTTGAGGGATGTGATATTGAGTTCACGGATTCGTTGGAGGTGCTGAATCAGGCAAGTGTTTACATCGTGGCGGTGCCCACGCCGGTGGATGAGCACAATGTGCCCGATCTGACGCCGGTGCAGCGTGCTTCCGAAACGGTCGGAAAGGTGTTGAAGAAAGGAGATTACGTGGTGTTTGAATCCACGGTTTATCCTGGTTGCACCGAGGAGGTTTGTTTGCCGATCATACAACGCCTGTCCGGGTTGAAAATGGGGGTAGATTTCAAGTTGGGGTATTCACCGGAGCGGATCAATCCAGGGGATAAGCAGCATACACTTTCCAAGATCGTGAAGGTCGTTTCCGGGTCGGATGCGGAAGCTTTGGATCAGATCGCCCGAACATATGAGTTGGTGGTGGAAGCGGGTGTACACCGGGCACCCAGTATTAAAGTGGCCGAGGCGGCCAAGATCATTGAGAATACACAGCGCGATCTCAATATTGCCTTGATGAATGAATTATCGATCATTTTTGACCGGATCGGAATCAATACCTATGAAGTATTGGAGGCTGCTGGAACGAAATGGAATTTTCTGAAATTCCAGCCGGGATTGGTGGGCGGACACTGCATTGGGGTAGATCCGTACTACCTTACTCATAAGGCAAAAGAAGTAGGTTATCATTCAGAGGTGATTCTGGCCGGCCGAAATATCAATGATGGCATGGGTCGGTATGTGGCCAACAAGGTCGTTCAACACATCATACAGCAAATCGGTGATCCGCGTAAAGCCCGCGTGTTGGTCAAAGGAGCCACCTTTAAAGAGGATGTCAGTGATATTCGCAATTCGAAGGTGAGTGATGTGATCAAAGCATTACAGGAATTCCTCATTCAAGTCGATGTGGTGGATCCGCATGCCGATTCAGATGAATTGACGCATGAGTATGGTTTTGGGTTGGTGAAGGAAATCGGCAAGGATTATGACGCGGTGATCGTTCCTGTGCCGCATCAGGCATATCGGGAGCTGGATGACAAGTACTTTTCATCCATCACCAAGCCGCAGGCCTTGATCGTTGATCTAAAAGGGATCTATCGAAATAAAATTAATAATCGACCATACTGGAGTCTATAATGCAGATCGAGTCAACGAATATTGAAGGTCTTTATATTCTCACGCCCCGGGTGTTTGAGGATGCACGCGGGTATTTCTTTGAATCTTACAACGAGTCCGCTCTTGCCAACCAGGGATTGAAATGGCATTGGGTACAGGACAATCAGTCTTCCTCAGTCAAGGGCGTGATCCGAGGCCTTCATTTCCAGGCGCCACCCTATGCGCAAACGAAATTGATACGGGTATTACAGGGTGTGATCTTGGATGTAGCCGTGGATATTCGCAAAGGATCTTCCACTTATGGAAAACATGTGGCGATTGAATTATCTGCCTCCAATAAAAAACAGCTGTTGATTCCGGCCGGATTTGCGCATGGATTCTCGGTTTTGTCCGACCGGGCCGAGGTGCTTTACAAGTGTGATGCCCTTTATAATAAAGAGGCGGAAGGCGGATTGTTTTTTAACGATCCTGATTTGGCAATTGACTGGCGTATTTCGGAACAGGAATCCATCGTTTCAGATAAGGATCGGGTTTTGCCATTGCTGTCCGAATTACGCTCACCATTTTGATATCATGAAAAAGATCACCGTTGCGGTTACGGGCGCGCAAGGTCAGTTGGGTAAGGCCATTCATGAATTGGCGGGTGCGTATCCCGAATTTCATTTTGTATTTCTGTCAAGGTCGGATATGCCCATTCACCATTTTGAGGTGGTGCGATCCTTTCTGAATGGGATCAAGCCGGATGTGTTGATCAATGCCGCTGCCTATACGGCGGTTGACCGTGCCGAGCAGGAGCGAGAGTTGGCTTTTCAAGTCAATGGAGAAGCGGTGGGTGTGCTGGCTGCTTGGTGTGCCCAGTTTGGTTCGAAGTTCATTCATATATCGACTGATTATGTATTTGATGGTGAGTCGGAGCTTCCCTACACGGAGTCGGATGCTACTGGGCCTCAATCTGTTTACGGAGCCTCCAAATTGGAGGGGGAATTGCAGGCGCAACGTTTTTGTCCGGATAGTTTGATCATCCGCACCTCCTGGGTCTATGCGCCTTACGGAAAAAATTTTGTGCGAACCATGCTCTCCTTATTGCGAGAAAAAGAGAGTATACGGGTGGTGAATGATCAAATCGGTTCGCCGACATACGCCATTGACCTTGCGCGCTCGATTCTTGACATTTTGCGCTCCGGTACATGGGCGCCCGGCATTTTTCATTTTTCGAATGCGGGACGTATCAGCTGGTATGATCTGGCGATGGCGATTTGGAAACACATCCATGCCACCTGTGAAATTGTGCCAATCCCAACCAGGGATTATCCCACACCGGCTAAACGGCCGCATTATTCTTTGCTCAATTCAAATAAGATGCAAGAAGTGTTTGGTATCAATTCCAGGCCCTGGGAGGAAGCATTGCAGGAGTGTCTTGGGAGGATTGCTTGATCAATTATTCCCGTTCTGGTCTTCCGATTCATACAGAAAGAACCAGTTCAGCTGAATCAGCATCATGGATATCAGCAACATTTCGATCAAGGTCCAGTAATTGGACGAGGGAAGGGTGATCCAAACGTAAATAAGTCCGCAGATCAAATTGGCAAGCAGCACAAAGAAATAGGTCTTTTCAATGAATCTGTTTATAGGGAGCCACCCCAACAACAAGGTGCGTAACCATTGCAGCGGATAGCTGACAATGAGCTGTACCCCCATCAACGAAAGGGAGGTCAGCGTGATCATTAGGAACTTGGAAAGAGGCTTTTGCAGATCGTACCATTGAATGAATTCGAGGCAGAATTCGTTGGTTAGGTAGAAAATGGCAGAATTAGCCAATAACCCCAAAGCTAG
The DNA here is from genome assembly GCA_046081925.1 of Bacteroidota bacterium. Classification (GTDB taxonomy): domain Bacteria; phylum Bacteroidota; class Bacteroidia; order Chitinophagales; family Chitinophagaceae; genus JJ008. The sequence goes on from JBJTWV010000019.1 coordinate 34,802, forward strand.
TATGGCAAAGAAATGCGTAATAGATGTAATAACGACGTTTCAAAGGGTAAGAATCAGCCGGCAATTTAAGAATTTATAAAAAAGAACGGTCGGGTTATACCGACCGTTCTTTGTTGACCCATAAGGATTCGAACCTTAACAGACAGAACCAAAATCTGTAGTGCTACCGTTACACCATGGGTCAATCCGAAGAGGGTGCAAAAATAGTGCCGGGCACGTATTTCCCCAAACATTTTCGGGATATTTAACTAGACTGAACCAGATAGTAAGTCTTTTTTCCTCTTTGTACCAGAATGAATTCCTGATGCAAAAGCAATTGGGCATTGACAGTGAAGTCTACTCCCTCCACTTTTTTTCGGTTGATACTAATTCCTCCGGCCTGCACCATTTTTCGGGCTTCTCCTTTGCTGGGCAGGATGCCGGTAGTGGCCAGAAAACTCACTATGTCGATTCCATTGTTTATCTCATTCATGGGGATGGGGCAAGTGATCACGCCTTCGATCGCCAGCAGGTCTTCGCGGGAAAGGGATTCCGCGGGTGCAGATTGTTGGGTAAATAGCTTATCCGTGGTTACAATGGCCGCTTGCAAGGCTTCACTGCCGTGAACGTATTCGGTAATGCTTTCAGCCAATTTTTTTTGTAAGATCCTTTTGGATGGATCCTGCTCATGCTGACGTTCCAGTTCCTGGACGATGGTGGCATCCAAAAAAGTAAACAGTCGGATCCATTTACGCGCATCCTCGTCGCTTGCATTCAGCCAAAATTGATAGAATTGATACGGGGATGTTTTTTGGGCCGATAACCATATGTTACCTGTTTCTGTCTTACCGAATTTTCCACCGTCTGCTTTGGTCACCAAGGGCGTAGTGAATACAAAGGCTTGTCCGCCGCACTTTCGACGGATCAATTCCGTGCCGGTGGTCATATTGCCCCACTGATCACTGCCACCCATTTGAAGTTTACAATTCTTGTGCTGGTACAGCCAGTAAAAATCATAGCCTTGCATCAACTGATAAGCGAATTCGGTATAGCTGATACCGGTATCGCCTTCGATACGTTTTTTTACACTGTCTTTGGCCATCATGTAGTTGACCGTGATATGCTTACCGGTATCACGCAGAAAGTCGATGAATCCGATTCCTTTGAACCAATCGTAGTTGTTTACCAGTTCGGCCGCATTGGATCGCTCGGCGGAGAAATCAAGAAACTGCTCCAATTGTTTGCGAACGCCTTCGATGTTCTGTTGCAGGGTCTCTTCATTGAGTAGGTTTCTCTCCTCACTTTTTCCGCTGGGGTCACCCACCATGCCGGTGGCGCCTCCAATGAGAGCAATAGGTTTATGACCGGCCCGTTGCAGGTGTACCAGCAGCAAAATGGGAACTAAGCTACCAATGTGAAGACTGTCGGCAGTTGGATCAAATCCAACATATCCGGTGGTCATTTCCCGGTTCAGTTGATCCTCGGTGCCGGGCATTATGTCCTGGATCATCCCTCTCCAACGTAATTCTTCTAGCAGGTGCATATGGGTAATACTATGATTTACAGATTTCTAGAAGGTGTTCTGCGCGAATTTCGACAAAAGTAGGTTAGTTTGACGACAGACTTTCTACCCCGGTAGTTGGTATAGGATTTGTGATTAATTTTAACTGATCTATCCAATATTCGATACAATTCCTTGTTCGTTGTAAACCAATGACATGAACGTGAAAAACAGGTTGCTGTTCATATTGTTTGTGTTGTCCGCGACTATGAGTTTCGGGCAATTCCGGAAATATTCCAATGAGTTTCTAAATATCGGTGCCGGCGCACGTGGTTTGGCAATGGGAGGTGCCCAGATCGCATCCACTTCAGATGGAACCGCCGGTTATTGGAATCCGGCCGGGTTAACCGGCATGGGAGAGGATCCGCAGGTGAATCTCATGCATGCATCCTATTTTGCCGGCATCGGCAAATATGATTATCTGAATGTTGCGATACCGGGGGCCGACAAGAAGCAAGCCCTTGCGGTGACGGCACTTCGTTTTGCGGTGGATGATATCATGAACACCCTTTTTCTGGTCGAGCCTGACGGTTCGATCAATTACAACAATATTCAAGCCTTTTCTTCGGCCGACTACGCGTTTTTGGTTTCCTATGCAAGGCAGTTGAAAGTCAAGAAAGAAAATCGCAGTCTCCGCTTTGGCGCCAATGCAAAAGTGATCCATCGGAGTGTTGGTAAATTTGCCAAGGCTTGGGGATTTGGAGCCGATCTGGGACTTCAGTACAGCAGCCATCGTTGGTTGTGGGGCATAGCCGCGCGAGATGTGACGACCACTTTCAATACTTGGTCTTTTCGTTTCACCGAAGCGGAAAAAGAGGTTCTTTATCTAACCAACAACGAGATTCCGGTTAAATCATCAGAGCTTACGACACCCCGTTTGGTGCTGGGAGTGGGACATCGTTTTTATTTTGGCGAGAAGACGCACTTGTTGGCTGAATTCAACGCCGATTTGACGTTTGATGGAAAACGGAATACGCTGGTAAGTGCCGATCCGGTGAGTGTGGATCCCAAACTTGGTTTGGAATTGAACGTGAAGGATCAGTTCTTTCTACGCGCCGGGGTCAATAATTTTCAGCGTGCCTTGGCAGATGGCGACACCTTGAATCAAAAGCGGGTATGGATCTTTCAGCCCGGCGTCGGGGTGGGATTCCGGATGCAACAGGTGACCATCGATTATGCGTTTATCAACTTAGCCAATCAATCCAATCCATTGTTCACCCATGTTTTTTCTTTTCGGCTGGGTTTAAAGCCGGGAAAGAACAAGCGGTTATATGAATAATCAATCCAAAGACCCATGAAACGTATTCTTGTTTTGCTGCTATTGGCCTGGGGGGGATTTTCTCATGCCCAGTCGTTCAACAACGAATGGATCGATTACAGTAAAACGTATTTCAAGTTTTTTGTCGGTTCAAATGGATTGTATCGCATCAATCAGTCGGCATTGGCCGGCATGGGTATAGGAAATACCCCGGCTGAGCATTTTCAGTTGTGGCGTAATGGCGAGCAAGTGCCTATGTATACGTCCGTGGCCAGTGGGCCGTTGGGGGCATCCGATTTCTTGGAATTTTGGGGGCTGATGAATGATGGTCGGCCCGATAAGGTCATGTACCGGAATCCCGAACATCAGTTGAACGAGGCATGGAGTCTGGAGACGGATACGGCTGCCTATTTTTTGACGGTCAATCCCGCCGGAAACAACTTGCGTCTGTTGGCAACTCCCAATACGCTGGTGGCTGGCGCTACCCCCGAACCTTTTTTCTATCATACACAAGGGGTCTACTACAAGCAGCGTATCAATCCCGGCTATGCCGCTATTATCGGATCAGCGATCTACTCCTCCAATTACGATCAGGGAGAAGGATGGGCATCCACCGATGTGACCTACAACACGACCCGGACCGAGAATTTGCCCAATCTGTTTCCCTACACAGGCACCGGCGCCAATTCACCGATATTGAAGGTGACGGCCTTGGGAAATGCACTCAATCCACGTCGTTTTTCTGTGAGTGTGAACGGTACGCAATACGATGAAACGGCGATGGATTATTTCGATTATATCAAACGTGTGATCAGTTTGCCGATCAGTGCCATCTCCGGTGGAACAGCCGCCGTCGCGGTCCGAAACCTGGCGGCTAGTAACCCAGATCGAATGGCATTGGCGCAGATCGAATTGATCTATCCAAGAGTGTTCAACTTCGGGGGTGCCAGCCAATTCTCTTTTCAGCTGACCAATGGAGCCGCCGGTAGTTATCTGGAGATATCCGGATTCAACCATGGCGGCGTAGCGCCGATCCTGTATGACCTCACCAGTGAGAAACGTTATGTGTGTGATATTACAACTCCCGGTTTGGTTAAAGTTCAACTGACATCGGGCGCAAGCAACAGAAGTTTGCAATTAACCTCACAGGCCACCGGGGTTCCACAGCTTGTAACCGCCCTGCAGACCAGAAATTTTGTGAGTTATTCCCTGACGGCCAACCAGGGTAATTATCTTATGATCACTCATCCAGCTATAATGGCTGGAGCAGGTGGTACTAATCCGGTGGAAGATTACCGGGTCTATCGAAGCTCTTTGTTGGGAGGGGGGCATAATGCCAAGATCTATCTGATCGATCAGCTGATCGATCAATTTGCGTTTGGCATCCGATTGCATCCTTTATCCGTTCGGAATTTTATTCGGTATGCACGTGCGAACTTTTCCTCTCCGGTCAAAAATGTATTGTTGATCGGTAAGGGTGTGGAATATACTTCCAACCGAAATAACCTTTCCAATCCGGATCTGAATCGATTATCCTTTGTGCCCACGTTCGGGAATCCGGCTTCCGACATACTGCTGGCAGCGAACCCAGGTATGGATGTAATGCCAAAAGTATCAATCGGTCGATTGTCGGTCATCAATGCGCAGGAGGTAAAAGATTATTTGGATAAGGTGATCCAATATGAGCAACAATTGCTGTTCAATTCCCCATTGATCCGGGATAAGGCCTGGACAAAAAATATAGTTCATGTGGTGGGTGCTTCCGATGAGGTGCTGGGAAACATGATCACGGCCGCCATGAACGGGTTTTCGAGCATTGCAAGGGAAACTTTTTATGGCGCCAATGTTAATACGTTCAGTAAAATGAGTTCGGCTCCCGTTGAACAGGCCAATGGTGCTCGCTTGTACAGCCTGTTTGAGGAGGGGATAGGCATGCTGACTTATTTTGGTCACTCTTCAGCCAGCACGCTCGAGTTCAATTTGGACGATCCGGATAGTTATAATAACCAAGGGAAATATCCCGTTTTCGTTCTTTTAGGGTGTAATGCGGGCAACTTTTATACGTTCAACATACAGCGATTATTCTCCCGGGAGGCGATTTCGGAGAAGTTTGTGTTGGCTCCGAACCGCGGCAGTATAGCCACCATTGCAGGTACCGGTCTGGGTATTACCAACTATCTGGATATCAGTCACACCAACACTCTTCGGGCCGCATCGGTACTTCAATACGGAAAAACGTTAGGAGAGATTATGCGTGAATCGATTTCACAGACTTTTCAATTGACCACACAGGAAGATTATTTCGCCAGGGTCACCTGTGAGCAATCGTTACTGCATGGAGATCCGGCCCTCAATTTGATGGGGTCGACGATGAAGCCCGATTACGCGTTGGAGGACGCCCAGGTCAAGATCAATCCCAGCTTCATTTCCGTGGCCGATCCATCGTTTTCCGTGGAAGCCGTTGCTTTGAACCTCGGCAAGGCGGTCAGCACGAACATGGTTATCGAGGTAAAGCAGACCTTCCCGAACAATACGACACAGGTAATCTTTAGAGATACACTGAGTGGTACTCGTTTTTCAGATACCATGCGATATCAGGTACCTATTCAGCCACTTCGGGATAAAGGACTCAACAAGATCACGATCTGTTTGGATGCCGATAATATGGTGGATGAGCTGTTTGAGGGAAACAACTGTGTAACGAAGGAGTTCTACATCTATGAAGATGAGGCCCGCCCTGTTTTCCCCTCCAATTTTGCCATCGTAAAAAGTCAGAGCATCAAACTTGCCGCCTCTACGGCGAATCCTTTTGCTACCCTTAAGCAGTATCGGATGGAGATCGATACCACCGAGTTATTCAATTCACCTTTAAAATCCACGCAGACGATTTCCAGTGTGGGTGGTTTGCTGGAATTTGCACCCGGATTGGTGTTCGTGGATAGCACCGTTTATTATTGGAGGGTAGCGCCGGTGCCTGCGAGTGGACAGCCCGTTTGGAACGTGTCCTCTTTTATATATCTGAATGGAAGTGATGATGGGTTCGGGCAATATCACTATTTCCAGCATCAAAAATCGGTTGGCGATGGCATGAGTTTACTGCCTGCGAATCGTTCGTGGCGATATGATTCTGTGCCCCATTTTCTGTTCGTGAAAAATGGAGTGTGGGGGGCTGCCACCGGGCAGGAGGGTGATATGATCGTGGCTCCCGATGGGAATCCATACATGCGAAATGTTTGTACTCCATCCTCGTTGACCTTTAACATGTTCGATCCAATGGATTTCTCTCCAAAGGTGAATGTTAATGGTCAGTATGGCAGTACGGTACCTTGCGCCTCCAATCGAATCTGGAATTTCGAGTTTAGCTATACTAATGCCATCTCCCGAAAAAAGATCATGGATTTTATGGATTCCGTTCAGGTGGGTAAGATCGTGGTGGTTCGTACCATCCTCACAACGGCCAGTACTTCCAGTTTCATAGATGCCTGGAAGGCAGATACGACACTCTATGGCTCCGGTAATTCATTGTATCACAAACTCAAATCGGTTGGTTTTGACAAGCTGGATTCTTTTACATCCAGGAGGGTACTGATCTTTATTTATCAGAAAGGTAATCCGGGTTTTGGTCCGGTCTCGGTTTGTTCCGATGGTATGTATGACTTGGTTTCGCTGAATAAAAACCTGTATACGCTGGACTCCGTGGCGTCAGTGGGCTCACCCGTTTTTGGGCCGGTATCCAGTTGGCGAAATGCCATATGGAGAGGAACCGGTGATGCCATTTCGGATACGGCTCGATTGAGTATCTATGGGATCAGGCCGGGGGGAGAACGAGACCTGCTTCGTGCCGATCTGGCTAGTGCCAATCAAAACATTGACATCTCCAATATCAGTGCCGCGTCCTATCCGAAGATCCAATTTGAATTGATGGCCAAGGATAACAAACAATTCACACCCTATCAACTTCGTTTCTGGCAAGCCAGTGGATTGCCGGTACCGGAGGGGGCCCTGTCTCCCAATATACTCATCACCTCAAAAGATTCACTGGAAGTGGGTGAGCCGATGAATGTGAAGGTCGCTTTCAAAAATATTTCCCATACTGGATTTGACAGCCTTCGGTATCGGATCACGGTAACCGATCGATCCAATGTACTTCATGTCATTCCTTCGCGACGAACCCGCCCACTGCCTGCAGGTGACACCTTACACGTAGCCTCCGTCATTGCAACTGATAATTTTGCCGGCAAAAATGACCTACGGCTGGAGGTCAATCCCGACAATGACCAAGCGGAGCAATTCCATTTCAATAATTTCTTTAACAGAACGGTGTACGTACGGCCCGACAGTATCAAGCCCACTATGGATGTCACCTTCGACGGGATCCACATTCTCAATAACGATATCGTCTCTACAAAGCCCTTGATACAGATCCGGCTGAATGATAATTCTCGGTGGATGCTGTTGAACGACACATCGCTGATGACTGTTTCTGTTCGATATCCAACGGGCCAGTTACGGCGCTTTTCCTTCCAAACCGATACGCTTCGATTTATTCCGGCTGCCAATGCCCCCTCTCAAAGTAACCAGGCCGAGATAAACTTTTTCCCTTTCTTCTCGGTGGACGGTGAGTATGAGCTTATTGTAACGGCTAAGGACCGAAGCCAAAATGCGGCGGGTAGCACCTCCTATCGGGTTCGATACCAGATCATCAACAACCCCTCCATTACGAACCTGATCAATTATCCAAATCCATTCACGACCCAAACTGCCTTTGTTTTCACGGTAACAGGTAAAGAACCACCTTCGAATGTGAAGATCGAAATAATGACCGTCACCGGACGAGTGGTGCGCGAAATCACACAAGACGAATTGGGGCCTTTACGCGTAGGCCGAAATATGACCGATTTTCGATGGGATGGCACCGACCAATACGGACAACTTCTGGCGAACGGGATTTATCTGTATCGGGTGATTGCGCGTATCAACGGAAGTGCGATGGAGGTGGTTAGTGAAGGTGCCACCGAGCGTTATTTCAAAGGTGGCTACGGAAAGATGTACCTAATGCGGTAAGATATACACCGGGCGAACTTGAATAAGAGAAAATATGAGCAGGAGGGCTATCTGGTTGGCTTACACAGCCTTCGATTTATAGCGTTTCTGTTCATATTTCTTTTCCACGCCTCCGGGCTCTCGATACTGAATGCCTTCCGGTTAAAGTTCTTCTTTCTATTGTCAGGCTTTGTTTTGGTCAATGCATTGCCCAATGGACAAGTCGGAAGTGCTGCCTTTCGAACGGCGGAGAGTTTTATATTGAAACGCCTTGCCCGTATCGGGCCTGTTTATTACATAGTGATTTTGTTTTCCTTTTTTTTATTACCGGCCCTGGCCTCTTATTTTTTACAGTCATCGCCAAGCCTGCCCCAACGATCTTGGACGTATTTTCTGTTATTGTCCAATTATGACGATTCCGATCATATTTATTTGCTCAAATTTCTTTAGGCCATTTCGGTGGAATGGCAATTGTATCTATTTTTTGCCTTGGGCGGATGGCTCACTGGATTTCGACCCTTGTGTATGGCTATCATCGGGTTTCTGATCTATGGGGTTTTTTATTGGCTGGATCGGGCCGGAATTAAGAAAATGGATTATTTCGGAGCGGAGCTATACCTGGTGTATTTCTCCACGGGTATATTACTACGGTATTTGGTTGGCGCTTTGTCGGGTGAACGATTATTTCATTTATTCGGGTTGGCCGGCATCCTGCTCATCGGCCTACAATCTTTCTCTTTGGCGGACACCTACCTGTCAATTCAGGGGTATTATGTCATTCTGTTGATGTCGGCAGTCATCACCCTGATTTATGTGAAACAGGCATCATTGCGTCCATTCATTTCAGCGAATAGCTTATCGGAACGGTTTGGTAGGGTCAGCTACGGTTTATATGCATTCAGTGGGTTGATCTTGACCTTGTTTCGGTTTTTATTCGGACATCAGTTAGGCGTTTTTTCCATTCTGCTGAGCCTTTTCACTTTACTATTGATCGCTATGCTCAGCTATCGGTTCATTGAAAGACCCATCTATTTGTTCGTCAAGAAGAAAGTCGGCTGATCAGTTGATTAATTAAGGGGATGCCGACCGAGTTTATTCGATCAAAGAATGGCCTATTGCGTAATTTTGATCCATGTCTAAGATTTCTATAAATATCGCGAGTGGCGAGCTGGTGCGGGAGGAAAAAATAGTAGGGATCGATCTTGGGACGACCAACAGTTTGATCGCTGTTGTGGACCCGCAGACCCGGTTGCCATTTGCCATTCCCGGCCAACAGGGGAATGTGTCGACGCCCTCCTTGGTTTATATCCATCAGGAAGGCAATACACAGGTTGGTGATGTGGCTAGGCAGATGATGGAGGTGGATCCCGGCGCTGTGGTATACTCTGTGAAGCGACTCATGGGTATGAACGCTTCGAATGGGGAAAAGGACCTTGCGGATCTTCGTGTCTCGTATCCCCTTCGTATAACAGGAGATAGTCAGATCACCATACCACTTGGCATGCGGGAATGGAAACCCGAGGAGGTATCTGCTGAGATCTTGAAAGACCTGAAGAATCATGCGGAACGGTATCTGGATCAAAAAATCAGAAAGGCAGTCATTACCGTACCGGCTTATTTTACGGATGCACAACGTTTGGCTACGCGTGAAGCCGGCCGACTTGCCGGTTTGGAGGTGGTACGGATTATAAACGAACCCACGGCCGCAAGCTTGGCTTATGGAATTGGGGTAGGCCCCGACACTTCCCAGAAGGTGGCAGTGTACGACCTGGGGGGTGGTACATTTGATATTTCCATTCTGGAAATCACGGAGGGTGTTTTTGAGGTACTGTCAACACACGGAAATACGGCATTGGGAGGAGATGACTTTGATCATTGCATAATTGATCACTGGAAAGCGGTGTATCAATTGTCGGGTGAGTTTATGTTTCACCATCGCAGTGATCTACGGCTGTTGGCTGAAAAAGCAAAGTGTATTTTGGGTGAGCAAGCGGATTTTCAGGGTTTCATAGGCGAGACACAGTTGGAGATCTCTCGTTCCTGTTTTGAGGGTTTGATCGAGCCGCTGATCCAATCGACAATACAGGCTTGCGCACAGGCACTCTCTGATGCGGATTGTACCGTGGAGAGTATTGATAATGTGGTTTTGGTGGGTGGTTCAACTCGGGTGCCATTGGTGATATCTCGTGTTTCTGAATACTTCCGTCGAGAGGTTCGCCATTACATCGATCCGGATCAGGTAGTGGCGTTGGGTGCGGCTATTCAGGCAGATATATTGGCCGGCAATAATCGGCATACCTTGCTATTGGATGTTACGCCTTTATCATTGGGTATAGAAACGGCGGGTGGATTGATGGATGTCCTTATTCCTCGGAACAGCAAGATCCCCATCCGGGTCGAGCGTCAATATTCAACTCAAAAAGATGCCCAAACCGGCATTCGGATCTCTGTTTTTCAGGGCGAGCGGGACTTGGTCAAGGATAACCGGGAGCTTTCTACATTTATATTGAAAGGAATACCCGTTATGCCTGCCGGATTTCCGAAGGTGATCGTCACGTTCCAGATCGATGCGGATGGCATCCTGCAGGTTCGTGCAAAAGAGTTGCGTACCGGGGTTGAGCAATCCATTCGTATCGAAAATAAAATGGGGCTGGATGATCTTTTTGTAGAGAAGATGCTTGCCGACTCAGTAACGCATGCGTCGGATGATATATCAGAACGGCGATGGATAGAGTTGCGCTTACAAGCCGAGCAACTTTCGGAAACCACCCGTTCCTTGCTTGAAAAAAATAAAAACAATGTAACCCCTGCCGAAGTACAGTTAGTGGAGGAAACGTTGAGTGTCCTTGATCAGCAATTGACTGGTCATGATCCTGAAACACTCTCCCGTTGCATAAACACCCTGGAAAAGCTGGTTCGACCGCTTTCTGATCGGGTCATGAATGATGCGATGAAAAAATCCCTGGGAGGCGGTGGGCGTTAATTCGTAGTCATGTCGGAACAAACAAGTTTAACAAGCCGACAGAGGGAATATTTCCCTGCCTTGGATGGACTCCGGTTCATTTCGATCTTGTTTGTGGTGTTGCATCACTTAGATACATTTCGTGGAAGTTTCTTTCACTCTACAATTTCATTTCCGTTAATCTGGGAGGTTGGTTATTTTTCTATTCAGTTTTTCTTTGTGGCAAGTGGATTTTTAATTACCCTTTTTTTATTAACAGAAATTCGTGATCATGAAATGATATCGCCAAAAAAATATTTTATGCGGCGAATACTTAGAATTTGGCCTGGATATTATCTTCTCTTGTTATTTGCTGTAATTGGTTTTTTTATTTTCCCTGTTTTTTCGATTCCTGGAACATCTGACGAATTTTACACTTCACAAACATTTTATCTTAGTTCACTTTGTTTCATATTTTTTTTACCGCATCTGCCTCCGTTTTTTAGCACAACAGCACCCTTTATACATCAGACATACACAATTGGAATAGAGGAGCAGTTCTATTTGGGTTGGGGTATTATATTTTGGCTTTTTAAGAAAAACGGATTAAAGGTCATTGCAATTTTGGCAATGACTGTTTTAATTCTTGAACTCTGGCACGATCTCTACTTTTATTTGTATGGGGCACCTAAAAATGGAACTATCCAGTCGTTTTTATGCAGTGTTGCAACATATTTTAGATATAGTCGAATTACTACTTTTTCTATCGGTTCCATATTTGCCTATTGGCATATCAATAAATCGAGATGGTTGCGTGTATACTCAATTTCATATATTCAATTAATATTCATTGTAGGTTTAGGGGTGCTTTTGACACTTGGATATACCGGTTCTTTTATGGCAGATGAAATTATTTCTGTGGCTATGATTTCATTGCTTATGTTTTCTATAAATTCCTCTATTTCTTGGCTAAGGTTTTCCCACCCTTTGTTAGTTTTTCTTGGAAAAATCTCTTATGGCATCTATCTCTTCCACATGTTTGCAATTGTACTTGCAGTAAAATTTGTTATTCTCTTTAGTGATAAGGATTCAATTTTCCATTATTTTATTCTATCTGTACTGACTGCTTTTCTCTCTATTTTATTTGGGTTCCTTTCTTATGAGTTTTTTGAAAAGCCTATCCTTCGCTTAAAAAAGAATTATATGAGTTAAGCTCGCTTTAGCTTAATACTAATTTAATCTGTAAGTTTTACTCTCTCCTCTTTTATTCCTATGCATAATAAGGCTACAGCAGGTATAAGTGCGCTGTAAAATCTACTATGATAGTCATCGCACTGTAGTAAAATTGATGTCATCCAGAAGAGAATAATGAGTAAGCACATTTTGATTATTGGTTGTTTCATTCCTTTTTTTATAAGTTGATAAATCAATAAGCTAAAAGTTAGTAAAGAATAAATGCAGATATATGTGTTATGTGTCAGGCTGTAATAATTTCGATATTGACTAAAAAAGGCAAAAATTTTATTTAGACATTGTGATAAGAATAGTTTTGGCTCGTTGATAAGCAATTCAATTAATTGACCAATCGGCGTTTTTGATTGAAGTGAAATTTGCACAGGTGGATTCAAACTAGGAATGCCGCAAATTATGTATCCGTTTGAAAATGGATCAATAACATCCCAGTCTCCAATTGATCCCAGGATAAAATTTGCGATGATTATCAATGTTAAAGTGCCAATTAAAAATGTGGATACAATTATTTGAGTAGACCACTTTTTAAAATTGCATAACACAATAAAAAAAATCCAAGGAAGTATTAGTAATATTCCTAGTGGTCTGGATATAATGCAGCAACTTAGTAAAGTTGCTTGCAGGCTAATTGTTTTGAAGCTTATTGGTTTATATCTGATACAGGTTGCAAAAAAAAACAGTATGAATGAAAAAAATAATGATTCAGAGTATAGTGTCAAATTCCAATATTCAAAAGATGGTGCTGTCATTATTATTGTGAGTGCTAGTAATCCGTTTTTTACACCAATTGATTTTTTTGAACTCAGTGATTTATAAAAATATATATGAGCTAACAAACTTATAATAAGCTGTAAATAAATGCCGAAATAAATATCTTGTCCGAGTATTTTCGCAACATAAATAAGTGATATTATACTAAAGTAGAAGTAGTATCGTAACTGACTTACTCCATTTTGGTTGTATAGATTTTCGGCCTCTTGAATATATTTTTTGCTCTCTAGTCCGGTTTGGAATCCCAATGCAATATATAGTAATAGATTTACTGATATCCACGTTATTATAACGAGTATAAGGCCCTTTTTGTCATCCAATTTTTCAAGGGAAAGCCAATTCAAGTTGTTTTTGATCATTTAATCGTTTTGATTTTGAAGTTTCTCCCTATATTTGTCCTCCCAAAAGGAGGTATACTATGCTGATCATTGATTCAAAAGACTGCGAAAACATCGATAAGGCGCTGAAAAAGTACAAAAAGAAGTTCGAGAAGTCGAAAACTCTTCTTCAACTTCGTGAGCGTCAAAGCTTTACAAAGCCATCCGTCAAACGTCGGGGTGAGGTTTTGAAAGCCGTTTATAAGCAGCAGATCGCCAGTGGCAAGATCGACGTATAACCATTGAAATACAACAACTTGTTTTATAAGCCACCTTACGGTGGCTTTATTATTTTCTAATTACCTTGTGAGCATGTCCTCCCTGGCTCCTGCTTCCGTCTTTCAGCCTTTTTTGGACCATCTGCGGTTTCAGAAACGATTTTCGGCTCATACGATCCTGGCATATGCCACCGATCTGCAGCAGGGGTTTGCCTATTTCAAAAGCGCTTATGAAGTGGACGATCCTAAGCTGATCCTTCCCGCGATGATCCGCAGTTGGTTGGCAGAAGGAAAAGCGAGCGGTCTTAGTGCCCGAACCCTGAACCGAAAGATCTCTACCCTAAAATCCTTCTTTAAATACCTGGTTCGACAGGGGGACCTTGTGTCCAGTCCCATGGCCTCCATCATCAGTCCCAAAACCTCCAAGCGGCTTCCGGTCTTTCTCAAGGAGGAGGAGGCGCTTCATTTATTGAGTGGTCTGCAATCGGGGGCAGAGGATTGGAGATCCCAGAATGCCCAAGCCATCCTGACTCTTTTCTATTCGACCGGTATGCGGCTCAGCGAACTCATTAGCCTGAATAGTGAGCAGATCGACTACGCGCGGGCATCCATTAAAGTATTGGGAAAGGGTAATAAAGAACGGGTGCTGCCGTTGAGCCCGCACCTGGTGCAGGTTATGCGTGCGTATTCGGCAATGAAAGAGGAGACTTTTGGGTTGCGGGAGGGCGTCTTTTTGGTGACGGAAAAAGGAAAACCGCTGTATCCCAAATACGTATGGAATCTGGTAAATACCTATTTGGGAGGGACGACCTCGCTCGACAAGAAAAGTCCCCACGTGCTTCGACATACGTTCGCTACACATCTCATGAATCAAGGGGCCGACCTCAATGCCGTGAAGGAGCTACTGGGGCACAGCAGTTTGGCCGCTACGCAGGTGTACACGCATAACACCATAGGGAAGCTGCAGGAAATTCACCGGAAAGCGCACCCAAAATCCTGACCGAAATACTTGGAAACAGGACGGGATCGGCGTATATTGATGTAATTGATTTCCGTTCGATCCGTACCTAAAAAACGTATTCATGAACCGTTCCATTCAAACCATCCATTTCCAAGCGGATAAAAAGCTCATTGAGCACATCGATCGCAAGCTGGAGAAATTGAGTCAGCAGCATGACCGGATCAGCCAGGTGACCGTTTTCCTCAAGCTCGACAACATCGTGCATACCATCAAGGATAAAGTGGCCGAGATCCGGGTGCATGTGCCCGGAAGGGATCTGTTCGTAAAAACCATTAGCAAGTCATTTGAAGAATCCTTTGATGCTGCCCTGGATTCCATGGTAAATCTGGTCAAAAAACAGAAGGAGAGACAGAGTGCCTAAGGCCCATCGGGTAACTTCTTGATCGCTCGGGAGTTGAGGTGGAAAATTCCTCCTGCCAAAATTTTTCTGAAATCCATTTTCCCCTACCTTTGCCTTCCCAAAATTGGGGGTAGTTCTTTATTGGCAGAAAGGCCGTTCCCAGTCGCAACGGAATGGAAGAGCCGGAGTATCCAGCGCCGGTTTTGAGGATATTGCCACCTTAGCTCAGCTGGTAGAGCAACTGATTTGTAATCAGTAGGTCGCCAGTTCGATTCTGGCAGGTGGCTCAGCGGGCAAGTAGCCAAGTGGCCAACGGCAACAGACTGTAAATCTGTCCTCTTCGGAGTTCGGTGGTTCGAATCCATCCTTGCCCACAACCCATCCGCGATCCGAACGGTCAGAGCCATAAAAATTATCAGCGGGAGTAGCTCATTTGGTAGAGCGGTAGCCTTCCAAGCTTCAGGTGGCCGGTTCGAGCCCGGTCTCCCGCTCCAGGAGTCTGATTAGGAAATTGAGCCGCGGCTCGATACCTGACACGCCGGACGCCAAAAGCCGTTGTAGCTCAGGGGTAGAGCACTTCCTTGGTAAGGAAGAGGTCGTGAGTTCAATTCTCATCAACGGCTCGTAAAACAAGAATTAAAAACAAACATAAAACACCCAAAAACCGATAACAATGTCAAAAGAGACCTTTAAGCGGGACAAACCCCACGTCAACGTAGGTACCATCGGCCACATTGACCACGGAAAGACCACCCTGACCGCTGCGATCACCACGATCCTGTCAAAGAAGGGTATGGCGGAAGCCAAAAAATACGATGAGATCGATGCGGCTCCGGAAGAAAAAGAGCGCGGTATCACCATCAACACCGCCCACGTAGAGTATCAGACGGAAAACCGTCACTACGCGCACGTGGATTGCCCCGGTCACGCTGACTACGTTAAGAACATGATCACCGGTGCCGCCCAGATGGACGGCGCGATCCTGGTGGTAGCTGCGACCGACGGTCCTATGCCCCAAACCAAGGAGCATATCCTCCTGGCTCGTCAGGTAGGTGTACCCAAGATCGTTGTATTCATGAATAAAGTTGACCTGGTTGACGACCCCGAGTTGTTGGACCTGGTTGAAATGGAGATCCGCGACCTGTTGACCTTCTACGGATTCGATGGCGCGAACACCCCCATCATCAAAGGTTCTGCTATCAAGGCACTGGAAGGAGATGCCGATGGCGTTAAGCAAGTGGAAGAGTTGATGGCTGCGGTTGATACTTACATCCCATTGCCTCCCCGCCCCGTAGATCAGCCGTTCCTGATGTCTGTAGAAGACGTATTCTCGATCACAGGTCGTGGTACGGTTGCTACCGGTCGTATCGAGCGCGGTCGAATTAAGGTAGGTGAAGGTGTAGAGATCGTCGGTTTGATCGACGCTCCGTTGACCTCTACCGTAACCGGTGTAGAAATGGTCCGCAAGCTCCTCGATGAAGGAGAAGCTGGAGACAACGCCGGTCTGTTGCTGCGCGGAATTGAGAAAACTCAGATCCGTCGCGGAATGGTAATCGTGAAGCCCGGTTCTATCACGCCTCACACCGAGTTCAAAGCCGAGGTGTATGTACTGAGCAAAGAAGAGGGTGGACGTCACACTCCATTCTTCCAGAAATACCGTCCTCAATTCTACTTCCGTACAACCGATGTAACCGGAGAAGTGGAACTGGCTGCCGGAACAGAAATGATCATGCCTGGTGACAATACCTCGCTGACCGTGAAACTGATCCAGCCGATCGCTATGGAAAAAGGTCTGAAATTCGCGATTCGCGAAGGAGGCCGTACCGTAGGTGCCGGACAAGTGACCGAGATCATCAAGTAAGGCGTTTTTCGGGAATACCGATACAAAGTCTTGCAAATCAATAATATACAAAGTACTTGGGCCCATGCCCAGGCACTTTGTTGTTCATAAAACAACCTGAACGGGCATAGTTCAATGGCAGAATAGCGGTCTCCAAAACCGTTGATGGGAGTTCGAATCTCTCTGCCCGTGCGAAACGAATAACATGAAAAAGATCACGAACCATTTCCAGGAGAGTCTTCGCGAGCTGACCGAAAAAGTAAGCTGGCCTACCTGGGCACAACTGCAGCAGTCGACCATGATCGTGCTGGCGGCCACCTTGTTCATCACCTTGATCGTGCTGGTGATCGATTCAGGTATCGGAAACGGATTCAAGTTCATCTATAAACAACTCTTCTAATGGACGCAACGGTACAAACAGACCCGGTTGCTCAGTCGGATGCCAATACCAAATGGTATGTGCTTCGGGTGATCAGCGGCAAAGAGAAGAAGGTAAAGGAATATCTCGATAAAGAGATCGCCCGCAGTGGCTGGAGTGAAGCGGTTAAGCAAGTATTTCTTCCGGTAGAGAAGGTATACAAAGTGGCCAGCGGTAAGAAGGTCGTGCGCGAGCGCAACTACTACCCGGGCTATGTCATGATCGAGATCGCTTCCGGAAAACTCAGCGACGACCTGCGTGACCTGATCAAGAATACCACCAACGTCATTCATTTCCTGGGAAAGGAAAATCCCATTGCCTTGCGCAAGGCCGAAGTCAATAAAATGCTGGGCAAGATGGATGAAATGGCCGAGGTAGATGGCGTGAGCATGATCGAGCCATATATCGTGGGTGAAACCATCAAGATTATCGAAGGGCCATTCAACGATTTCAACGGCGTAATTGAAGAGGTAAACGACGAAAAGAAAAAACTCAAAGTGACCGTGAAGATCTTCGGTCGCGCAACCCCGGTCGAGCTCAGCTACATGCAGGTCGAAAAGATCAGCTGATAAAGAGCCTGACGGTCAATATCTTAGTAAAGCCTGTTTTCAAGAAAGCAGGCTTTTTTGTTTTAGGCGTAAAAAATTCCTTATTTCTTTTGGGGAGTGCCCCTTCCACGTTATCTTTGCACCCCCAATTTGTTCTTTAACAACCGCTCCGGCGGTCTTGAGGAATTTGGAAGATCCGGTACCTCACTTCGGTGAGCGAGGGGTCGTTTGAACCAATAAATCAAAAAAGATGGCAAAAGAAATTAGCGGCTTTGTAAAGCTGCAATGCAAGGGCGGCCAAGCCAATCCGGCTCCGCCCATCGGTCCGGCACTGGGTTCCAAGGGTATCAATATCATGGAATTCTGTAAGCAGTTCAATGCCAGGACCCAGGACAAGCAAGGGAAAGTACTCCCTGTTCTCATCACCGTTTACTCCGACAAAAGCTTTGATTTCATCATCAAAACCCCACCCGCAGCTGTACAGCTGATGGAAGCGGCCAAGATCCAGAAAGGGTCCAAGGAAAGTAACCGTGCCAAAGTTGGTAAGGTGACCTGGGATCAGATCAAATTGATCGCGGAGGACAAAATGCCCGACCTCAACTGCTTCACTGTGGAAAGCGCCATGAAAATGGTGGCCGGTACCGCTCGTAGCATGGGCCTGAACGTAGACGGAAAAGCCCCCTGGGAAAATTAATCGATGACCGATCCGGCCACGGCCGGTGATCAAAACGAATCAACATGGCATTCATCAGCAAAAAACGCAAACAGGCCGACACGAAAGTGGACGCCAACAAATCATACTCACTCAAGGAAGCATCCGCATTGGTCAAACAAGTGACCACCTGCAAATTCGATGCCTCCGTTGACCTGCACATCCGCTTGGGTGTGGATCCCAAGAAAGCCGATCAGGCGATCCGCGGAACCGTTACCCTGCCACATGGAACAGGTAAAACCAAACGAGTGCTGGTACTCTGTACCCCCGACAAAGAAGCCGAAGCGAAAGCTGCCGGTGCGGATCATGTCGGACTCGACGAGTTCGTTACGAAGATCGAAGGCGGTTGGGTAGATATCGATGTCATCATCGCTACCCCCGCCGTGATGCCTAAGATCGGTAAGCTAGGTAAAGTACTCGGTCCCCGTAACCTGATGCCTAACCCCAAGACCGGCACAGTTACCAACGATGTGGCGGCTGCCGTCAACGACGTGAAAGGCGGTAAGATCGCTTTCAAGGTTGACAAGGTTGGTATCGTTCACGCTTCCATCGGTCGGGTGAGTTTCACGCCCGAGAAGATCGAAGAGAACAGCCAGGAATTACTGAATGCCATCATCAAAGCCAAGCCTTCTTCCTCGAAGGGTACATATTTGAAAGGCATCAGCATGGCCAGCTCCATGAGCCCCGGCATCGCTATTGACACCAAAGCATTTGTTCACTAATCGCCTGCAAAGACGATACAATCAAACGTCATGACCAAAGAACAAAAAAACGAAGTGATTGAACTGCTGAAAGGCAAGTTCTCCCAATACAACAACTTCTATGTGACCGACACTGAGTCACTCTCTGTAGAACAGATCGGTAAACTGCGTCGTGCTTGCTTCAGCAAGAACGTGGAAATGAAGGTGGCCAAGAACACCCTCATCAAAAAAGCACTGGAATCGCTCGACAATGAGCGCTTTGCCGGTGTGTATGATTCCTTGCACCAGGTAACTGCCCTGATGTTCTCCGAGAATCCCAAAGAGCCTGCGATGATCCTGAGTTCCTTCCGTAAGGAAACCAACGGAGATCGTCCGACCCTGAAGGCTGCCTTCATCAACGGCGATATTTATACTGGTGATAACAACCTGGTAACGCTGACGAAGATCAAGACGAAGAACGAACTGATCGGCGAAGTGATCGGCTTGTTGCAGTCTCCTGCCAAGCGCGTACTGGCCGGTTTGTTGCACCATCACGAAAAGCAGGCAACGGCTGCTGCCGAGTAATACGATTTGGATCCCTCCAAATAGATCGCTCATGTGTCGGATGAGCTAAAAGAACCGACGAAACATTTTTTATAAACCGCCGTCGGAGCGAACGCTGTGAAGACGGTAAAAATGAAACAAACAATGGCAGACATTAAAGCCCTTGCGGAAAGCCTGGTTGGCTTAACCGTGAAAGAAGTCCAGGAACTGGCAGATTTCATGAAATCAGAATACGGCATCGAGCCTGCTGCTGCTGCAGTAGTAGTAGCCGGTGGTGATGGTGGTGGCGCAGCCGCTGCCGAAGAGAAGACCGCATTCAACGTGATACTGAAGAACGGCGGTGCTTCCAAACTGAACGTAGTGAAAGTAGTGAAGGACCTCACCGGTCTCGGACTGAAAGAAGCGAAGGACCTGGTTGACGGAGCTCCCAAGCCCGTTAAAGAAGGGGTATCCAAGGCGGAAGCCGAAGATATCGCTGCCAAGCTCAAAGAAGCTGGTGCCGACGTGGAGATCGCTTAATTCGATCCTTCATCCAACTCATAAGCCCCGATCGCATCGGGGCTTTTTTATTGTAAAACCAAGTACGGTTGGATACGGTGCAGTCAGGATCCATCTATGGTCGCAATGTTCAAAAGCTCCTCTATTTTTTGAAAGGGTCCATGCTGTTCCCGATACCGAACGATGAGTTTTGCTTTGGCATATCCACAATAGGGATGCCGGCCCAATGAATCCAAAACGATCGTATTCAGCGAGAGTCGATGGATCGATCCCGAAAATGAATCTGATAAAAACGGCCGTATTCGCTGAAAGACGGAATCAGGTAATTGATAGGTTTCCCCGATCTGTTCGGGATCAATAAAACCACCCAACCGCGACCGATAGCGAAGTATTCGCCGGGCATACCCGGAACCAATTCCCGGAAGAGCCTCCCATTGAGTCGTGTCGACACGGTTGATATCCAATAACCGCTTTTCTTTTTCCCCGCCCGGCCTCGGTTGCCATTCTTTGCGCGGATAAGGGGTGCGAAAGGATCGATTTTCGGTCCGGAACGGTCGGCCTTGATAGGTGGGGGGCCTAAATCGCTCGGACCTGTCCGCAATCTTTACAAATGGCATCAGGCGTTCACAGTCCAACGGATCCATCCCCCAAATCTTTTGCAGGTCATCGGCAGATCGGAAACGTCCGCCTTTAGAAAGATAATTTCCGATCGTTCGAGCCGTACGGGCCGAAATTCCCATTTCCACCCATTGCGTTTCGCTAATCAGGTTTGGGTCAAATGGAAGGATTGGGCTCATCGATCTTTTCGAATCTGAACTTTCAATCGATTGATTTTCAATTTTTAAAGAATTTATGGCTCCCGCCTTTTCACCGGGCAACGAATGTGGCAATCGGGGCGGGAACAAGCTACTCAGTCCGAACAATCCGAACAGGGTCACCAACAAGGCCAATAGCCCCCAGCGCTCGCGTTTGTTGAACCGAAAGACCCGTTTGATCGATTTGTGGACCATGTTCGCAATATGCATCCACGCGGGCATGGCCGCCAACCCCCAAAGCGGATTGTATTCCAAGATTTTGTGTTCAAACTTTTCTTGTTGAATGCCCCTCTTTCCCTACCTTTGCCATCCTTTATTTTGGCCAAATCTATTTTGACATTCTTTTCTCGTTGTAAGTAATTGATTTACACGGAATTCTGTTCTTTTTAGTCCAGAGTCCCAACGAGTAAGGTATGTCCAAAACGTTGTAAAACCGGTTTTCGACTATGTCAGCAGCGAAAATGAACACCCGCATTGATTTCGGAAAGATCAAACATCTCGCGGAAACACCTGATCTGTTAGAAGTGCAGATCCAGTCGTTCAAGGAGTTCTTCCAATTGGAAACCACTCCCGACAAACGTAACATCGAAGGATTGTTCCGTGTATTCAAGGATAACTTTCCCATCACAGACACCCGTAACATCTTCGTATTGGAGTTCTTGGATTACTTCATCGATCCGCCCCGATACACGATCGATGAGTGTATGGAGCGCGGGTTGACCTATGCCGTTCCGCTGAAAGCTAAATTGCGACTTAGCTGTAACGACGAAGAGCACGTCGATTTTCAGACCATCGTGCAGGATGTGTTCCTGGGTAACATTCCCTACATGACCCCTCGCGGTACGTTCTTGATCAACGGAGCCGAGCGTGTGGTGGTGTCTCAGCTGCATCGTTCACCCGGTGTATTCTTTGGTCAGTCCATTCACCCGAACGGAACCAAGATCTACTCGGCCCGCGTGATCCCGTTCAAAGGGGCGTGGATGGAATTCGCGACCGATATCAACAACGTGATGTATGCGTACATCGATCGTAAAAAGAAATTCCCCGTAACAACGCTGCTTCGTTCTATCGGATATGAAACGGATAAGGATATTCTCGAACTCTTCGGCATGGCCGATGAAGTGAAAGCCGAGAAAAAAGCGCTTGCCAAGCATGTTGGCAAGCGCTTGGCTGCCCGCGTGCTTCGCACCTGGGTGGAGGATTTTGTGGATGAGGATACCGGTGAGGTGGTTTCCATTGAGCGGAATGAAGTGGTGATGGAGCGTGACACGGTACTGGACGAAGCAGCCATCGAGACCATCTCCGATATGGAAGTGGCCAGTGTGTTTATTCAGCGTGAAGATGTGGGCGGTGATTATGCCATCATCTACAACACCTTGAACAAAGACACCTCCAACAGCGAATTGGAGGCGGTGAAATTCATCTATCGTCAGTTGCGTGGAGCGGATGCCCCCGATAATGAAACGGCCCGTGGTATCATCGACAAACTTTTCTTCAGCGACAAACGCTACGACCTGGGCGAAGTTGGTCGATACAAGATCAATCGCAAGCTGAACATCGATCAGCCGTTGCAGAAAAAGACATTGACAAAAGAGGATATTATCCTCATCATCAAATACCTGGTCAAACTGACCAACGGTAAGGCCGAGATCGATGACATCGACCACCTGAGCAACCGTCGCGTGCGCACAGTAGGTGAGCAGTTGTATGCGCAGTTCGGTGTGGGATTGGCCCGTATGGCCCGTACCATCCGTGAGCGGATGAACGTTCGCGATAACGAGGTGTTCACGCCGGTGGATCTGATCAATGCCCGTACCCTTTCTTCTGTTATCAACTCTTTCTTTGGAACCTCGCAATTGTCGCAGTTCCTCGACCAAACCAACCCGCTATCAGAGATCACGCACAAGCGTCGTATCTCCGCACTGGGGCCAGGCGGTCTGAGCCGCGAGCGCGCAGGATTCGAAGTACGTGACGTACACTACTCCCACTACGGCCGTCTGTGTACCATCGAAACACCGGAAGGACCGAATATCGGTTTGATCTCGACTCTTTGCGTACACGCGAAGATCAATGACATGGGCTTCATCGAAACACCTTACCGCAAGGTGAATGAAGGAAAGGTAAACATGAAAGAGTTGACCTTCCTGAGTGCCGAAGAGGAAGACCTGGCCAAGATTGCACAGGCAAATACACCTCTCGACGAGAAAGGTGTATTCCAAACAGAGAAAATTGTTAGCCGCGAAACCGGCGACTTCCCCATCCTGGATAAAAAAGAAGTTGAGTTCATCGACGTGGCCCCGAATCAGATCGTGGGACTGAGTGCCTCCCTGATTCCCTTCCTGGAGCATGATGATGCCAACCGTGCACTGATGGGATCGAACATGCAACGTCAGGCCGTTCCCCTGCTGCGCCCGGATGTACCGGTCGTCGGTACCGGATTGGAAGGAAAGGCAGCCCGTGATGCACGTATTCAGGTTCATGCCGAAGGAAACGGTATCGTTGAATTCGTGGATGCCAATGAGATCCACGTACGATACGACCGGGATGAAGCAGAGAAATTGGTGAGCTTCGAAGACGACCTGAAAATATATCGGCTAACCAAATTCATTAAAACCAACCAGGAGACGTCCATCAACCTTCGCCCCGCCGTCAAGAAAGGGCAGAAGGTGAAGCGTGGCGATTTCCTGACGGAAGGATATGCGACGCAAGGTGGTGAGTTGGCACTCGGAAAGAACCTGAAAGTGGCCTTCATGCCCTGGAAGGGATACAACTTCGAGGATGCCATCGTTATCAGCGAGCGTGTGGTGAAAGAAGACCTCTTCTCCTCCGTTCACATCTCCGAATACGAATTGGAAGTGCGCGATACGAAACTGGGTGAGGAGGAACTGACTCCGGATATCCCGAACGTATCGGAAGAAGCTACCAAAGATCTCGATGAGAACGGAATCATCCGCGTCGGTGCCCACGTTAAAGAAGGAGACATCCTGATCGGAAAGATCACGCCGAAAGGAGAGAGCGACCCGACACCCGAGGAGAAACTGCTTCGCGCCATCTTCGGCGACAAGGCCGGTGATGCCAAGGATGCGTCCTTGAAAGCGCCGAACGGCGTGGAAGGTGTGGTGATCGGTAAGAAACTTTTCCAGCGTGCCAAGAAGGACAAGAACGGAAAGCTTCGTGAAAAGGCCGCTTTGGAGAAACTCGAGAAGATGCACGAAAAGAACGAGAATGACCTGAAAGACGTGCTCATCGAAAAACTGAGCACCTTATTGAAGGATCATTCCTCTACCGGCGTTAGCAATAATTTCGGAGAAGTGCAGATCGCCAAAGGAGCCAAGTTCACCGACCGTCAATTGCGTGGGTTGGATATTGCCAACGTAAACCCTTTGGGGTGGACGGGCGATCACAAGACTGACGATCGTATCAACACGCTCTTGCACAACTACAATATCAAATTCAACGAAGAGCTAGGCCGTTACAAGCGGGAGAAGTTCAATATCAGCATCGGTGATGAATTACCTGCCGGTGTGTTGAAACTCGCCAAAGTATACCTGGCGGTCAAGCGTAAATTGAAAGTAGGGGATAAGATGGCCGGTCGTCACGGGAACAAAGGGATCGTGGCCAAGATCGTGCGCGCGGAAGACATGCCTTTCCTTGAGGATGGAACACCCGTAGACGTGGTGTTGAATCCGCTGGGGGTACCTAGCCGTATGAACCTGGGTCAGATCTATGAAACGATCCTAGGATGGGCCGGACAAAGACTCGGTCTGAAATTCGCAACCCCCATCTTCGACGGAGCGACCGTTGAAGAGATCGGTGGGTACTGCGAGCAAGCCAACATTCCGATGTTCGGACATACCTATCTGTACGATGGGGAAACCGGCGAGCGATTCCATCAGAAGGCCACGGTGGGTGTGATCTACATGATCAAACTGCACCACATGGTGGACGACAAGATGCACGCCCGTTCGATCGGACCATACAGTCTCATCACGCAACAGCCGTTGGGTGGTAAAGCGCAGTTCGGCGGACAGCGTTTCGGAGAGATGGAGGTATGGGCACTTGAGGCATACGGAGCGTCCAACATCTTGCAAGAACTCCTCACCATCAAATCGGATGATATCATTGGAAGGGCCAAGACCTACGAGGCGATCGTCAAAGGCGACAACGTACCTCGTCCGGGTGTACCCGAATCCTTCAATGTATTGTTGCACGAGTTGCGTGGGTTGGGACTGGATCTCCAATTCGATTAATCAAACAGTGTCATTTAACTAATCAGCAGAATTCAAAATCTTCAATACGAACATGGCAATCCGAAAAGAAAATCGCCCCAAGTCCAGCTTCAGTAAGATCACCATCGGGATCGCAGAACCTGATATGATCCTGGAGCGCAGCTTCGGTGAGATACTGAAGCCTGAAACCATCAACTACCGCACCTATAAACCGGAGCGGGATGGTCTTTTTTGCGAACGCATCTTTGGTCCGGTAAAGGATTTCGAATGCGCCTGCGGAAAGTACAAGCGGATCCGATACAAGGGTATCGTTTGCGACCGTTGCGGGGTGGAAGTGACCGAAAAGAAAGTTCGTCGTGAGCGCATGGGCCATATCAAATTGGTCGTGCCCGTTGTACACATCTGGTATTTCAAGTCGCTGCCGAACAAGATCGGATACATGCTGGGAATGAGCTCCAAGAAATTGGAGTCAATCGTTTATTACGAGCGTTATGTCGTAATCCAGGGGGGTATTCGGGAAGAGAAAGGGCAGAAGCGTGGCGAATTGCTGACAGAAGAAGAATACCTGGACATCCTGGATACATTGCCCAAGGATAATCAATACCTGCCCGACGACGATCCCAATAAGTTCATTGCCAAGATGGGAGCCGAAGCCGTGCATGATCTGCTGGCCCGCATCGATCTGGATCAACTTTCTTTTGATCTGCGGAAAGCTGCCGAAAATGAAACTTCTCAACAGCGTAAGGCCGATGCCTTGAAGCGGTTGAGTATCGTTGAGGCGTTCCGCGATGCCAATACACGTATCAAAAACAGACCTGAGTGGATGGTGATGCAATACATTCCCGTTATTCCTCCGGAACTCCGTCCGTTAGTACCGCTGGATGGAGGTCGCTTTGCCTCATCCGATTTGAACGACCTGTATCGTCGCGTGATCATTCGTAATAATCGTCTGAAGCGTTTGCTGGAGATCAAAGCGCCCGAGGTCATCTTGCGTAACGAGAAGCGGATGTTGCAGGAAGCCGTGGATTCACTCTTCGACAACAGCCGTAAATCCAATGCCGTCAAGGCTGAGGGTGGACGTGCACTCAAATCTTTGAGCGACGTATTGAAAGGAAAGCAGGGACGTTTCCGTCAAAACCTTCTCGGAAAGCGCGTGGATTACTCCGGCCGTTCCGTGATCGTGGTTGGACCTGAACTCAAATTGCATGAGTGCGGATTACCCAAAGACATGGCTGCCGAACTCTTCAAGCCGTTCATCATCCGCAAACTCATTGAGCGTGGTATCGTGAAAACCGTTAAATCGGCCCGTAAACTGGTCGATAAAAAAGAAGCGGTCATTTGGGATATCCTCGAAAATATACTGAAGGGTCATCCGGTACTGTTGAACCGTGCCCCCACGCTTCACCGTCTTTCGATCCAAGCATTCCAGCCCAAACTGATCGAAGGAAAGGCCATTCAATTGCACCCGCTGGTAACCACGGCCTTCAACGCCGACTTCGATGGCGACCAGATGGCCGTGCACGTGCCATTGAGCCATGCAGCCGTACTGGAAGCACAATTGCTGATGTTGGCTTCGCACAACATATTGAACCCACAAAACGGAACCCCCATCACCCTGCCTTCGCAGGACATGGTGTTGGGTCTGTATTATATCACCAAAGGCAAGAAGCACACACCGGCCGAACCGGTTCGTGGTGAAGGCAAAGTCTTCTATTCTGCCGAGGAAGTGATCATCGCTCATAACGAAGGTCGCATCGATCTGCACGCCTGGATCAAGGTGAAAGGAAACATCCGCAATGCCGATGGATTGCTGGAACATAAGCTGATTGAGACCACCGTAGGCCGTGTGTTGTTCAATCAACATGTGCCGGCAGAAGTGGGATTTGTGAACGCCCTGCTGACAAAGAAAAATCTGCGTGAAATCATCGGTGATATCATCAAGATCACCAACGTTCCCAAGACCGCGAAATTCCTGGATGATATCAAGCAGCTCGGATTCCGCACGGCCTTCCGTGGTGGACTTTCCTTCAACATCAATGACTTGATCATTCCGGATACCAAAGAGCAACTGCTGGATAATGCCAAAGTGGAAGTTGACGAGGTATGGGATAGCTACAACATGGGATTGATCACGAACAATGAACGATACAACCAGATCGTAGATATTTGGAGCCGTGTAGACACGCGTATCACCGAAACATTGATCCGTGAATTGAGCAACGACCGCCAGGGATTCAACTCGGTATATATGATGTTGGATTCCGGTGCCCGTGGTTCCAAGCAACAGATCAAGCAGTTGGCCGGTATTCGTGGATTGATGGCCAAGCCTCGTAAATCCGGCTCAACCGGAAGCGAGATCATCGAGAATCCGATCCTCTCCAACTTCAAAGGTGGTCTGAACGTATTGGATTACTTCATCTCTACCCACGGTGCCCGTAAGGGTCTTGCCGATACGGCCTTGAAAACAGCGGATGCGGGTTATCTGACCCGTCGTCTGGTCGACGTGGCACAAGACGTGGTTATCACCGAGGAGGATTGCGGTACACTTCGTGGCATCGCTACGACTGCGTTGAAGGACAACGAGGATATCATCGAGCCATTGAGCGACCGGATCATTGGTCGTACTTCCTTGCACGATGTATATGATCCTGTCAATGAAGTGCTGTATGTATCTGCCGGCGACGAGATCACCGTGGATATTGCCAAGCGTATCGAGGAATCCGGAATCGAAGCGGTTGAGATCCGCTCCGTATTGACCTGCGAAAGCAAGCGCGGCGTCTGTTCGAAGTGTTATGGTAAGAACCTGGCTACAGGTGCCATGACACAGAAAGGAGATGCAGTGGGTATCATCGCGGCTCAATCCATCGGTGAACCGGGTACACAGCTTACCCTCCGTACCTTCCACGTGGGTGGTGTGGCC
The DNA here is from genome assembly GCA_046081925.1 of Bacteroidota bacterium. Taxonomy (GTDB): domain Bacteria; phylum Bacteroidota; class Bacteroidia; order Chitinophagales; family Chitinophagaceae; genus JJ008. The sequence goes on from JBJTWV010000019.1 coordinate 62,786, forward strand.
GGATCGGCTTCTGTCGAGTCCACTTTGTTGGCCAAATTCGATGGTACCATTCAGTTCGACGGACTGCGTACGGTTACCGTTACCAACAACGAAGGAGACAAGAGTCAGGTGGTCATCGGACGTACCGGTGAGGTTCGTATCGTGGATCTGAAAAATGATCGACTGCTCATTACCAATAACATACCATACGGTGCCACCCTCAGTGTGAAGGATGGACAAAAAATCGCCAAAAGTGATGTGATCTGCTCATGGGATCCGTTCAACAATGTGGTGGTTTCGGAGATCAATGGTACGATCCGCTTCGACAACGTGATCGATGGCATCACCTACCGCGAAGAGGCCGACGAACAAACCGGTCACCGCGAGAAAGTGGTTATCGAAACACGTGATAAGACTAAGATTCCGTCCATTCTGGTAGAAGGAAAAGAAAAGAAATCCTATAACCTGCCAACCGGTAGCCATATCATGATCGACGAAGGTGATGATGTTAAAGCCGGTCAGGTGATCGTCAAGATCCCTCGAGTGCTTGGTAAGTTGCGCGATATCACCGGTGGTCTTCCCCGCGTTACGGAATTGTTCGAGGCTCGTAACCCAAGCAATCCGGCTGTGGTAGCGGAGATCGATGGCGTGGTCGTTATGGGTAACATCAAACGGGGCAACCGCGAGATCACCATCGAATCGAAAGATGGTGTTCAGAAAAAATACCTGGTTCCATTAACCCGCCAGATCCTGGCGCAAGATGGTGACTTTGTAAAAGCCGGTACTTCGCTCAGTGATGGACAGATCGCCCCCGTCGATATTTTGGCCATCAAAGGACCCTTTGCCGTACAGGAATATGTGGTCAATGAGATCCAGGAAGTATATCGTTTGCAAGGCGTGAAGATCAACGATAAACACATCGAAGTGATCGTTCGTCAAATGATGAGAAAAGTAAGCATCGTGGATCCGGGCGATACGCGCTTCCTGCAAGACGATCTGGTTGACAAATTTGAATTTGTCGATCAAAACGATTACATATTCGATAAGAAGATCGTCACCAACCAAGGCGACAGTGCCAGACTGCGCGAAGGCCAGACCGTGACGCTTCGGGAAGTTCGGGAAGAGAATTCCGTTCTGCGCCGCAACGACCAAAAACCGGTCGAATACCGCGATGCAAAACCCGCTACGTCCGCTCCAACCTTGTTGGGTATCACCAAGGCCTCCCTCGGTGTGCAAAGCTGGATCTCCGCGGCTTCCTTCCAGGAAACTACGAAAGTTCTCTCCTCCGCTGCCATCAACGGAAAGGCGGATGAGATGCTCGGACTCAAAGAGAATGTCATCACCGGACATCCGATTCCGGCCGGTACAGGCTTGCGTGAGTTTGACCGGATGATCGTTGGTAACAAAGAGGAATATGAGTTGCTGCAGGTTACCCGCGAAGCAATGGTTTTTGACGAAGAAGAGTAATCAAAAATGAACAACTAGAAGAGCAGGCCTGGCCTGCTCTTTTTTTGCTGTTAAGCCTTTCCTAAACCAATCGGATCGGCACTCAATTTGACAACTTTAAATTGTACATTGTAAAAAAAATCTCAAGATGAACCGCTCATTTTTGATCTGGAATATCGTTCTTACGCTTGTTTGTGGGTATTTGTTATACTTGAATGGGTCTTCGCGCGGAAGCGCCGTCGCTGCGCCCAATTCCCCCAAAGGGGCAACCGCTGGCTTTCAAATGGCCTATTTTGAGATGGACTCGATCGCTGCCCATTTTGATATGGTCAAAGAACTGAAGACAGAGATGACCAAGCGGGAAGATGCGATCAAGTCGGAACTGGACCGTTTGGGGAAGAGCATGCAGCAAAAGTTGAACGATTATCAGCAGCAGGCTAAATCCGGTACGATGACGCAGGAGCAAAGTGATGCGGCCAGCCGGGATATGCGAAATATGGATGACAATTTGAAGAGTCGTCAACAGTCCCTCGAATCAGACTACAGCGATTATGTATTACGTCGTCAAAATGAGATCAAGACGCGTATCGAGGATTTTCTGAAAGAGTTCAACAAGAACTCGAAGTACAGTTATATCGTATCCTACGAGCCGGGTTTGTTCTATTACAAGGATACAGCACATAATATCACACAGAACCTCATCGAGGGACTCAACCGGCAGTATAAGACTCAAAAGAAGTAATGAATCCTTTTGCTCGGTTCTTCCAGGAACTGCCCGGCTTACGGGTTGCTGTCATTGGGGATCTGATGCTGGACACGTACTTTTTTGGCCAGGTGGATCGCATGTCCCCTGAGGCCCCCGTGCCGGTCGTGACCCATCAACATCAGGAAGAACGCATCGGGGGCGCCGGAAACGTGGCGTTGAATCTTCGATCCTTGGGGGCCTCTGTTCACTTGATCTCACTCATTGGTCAGGACGAGCCCGGCCACTTGCTCAAACAATTACTGGAATCAGCCCACATCGACACGAGCTTGTTGTTTGTCGATCCCCTTCGCCCAACCACGCAGAAAACCAGGGTGCTTGACCGAAATAAGCAACTTTTGCGTCTTGACAAAGAAGTGACCCACTTCATCGATCCAGCGATCGAGTCTGCGTGGCTTGGCCGCATGGAAGAATACATCCGTCGGGAAAAACCGCAGCTACTCATTTTTGAAGATTACAATAAAGGGGTATTGACAAAATCGTTGATCAGTCAGTTGATCTTGCTTTGCAAATCGCTGGATATCGTAACGGCCGTGGATCCCAAAAAGGAAAATTTCTTTGCCTACCAAGGAGTGGACGTTTTTAAACCCAATTGGCGCGAAGTATCGGAAGCACTCGACCTGCATGCCGAACCCAATGCCAATCTACTTCAAGAAGTGCACCGATCCTTACATAGTAAACTGGCACACCATGTGTCATTGATCACGCTTTCAGACAAGGGCGTTTTTTATCAGGACGAGTTGAGTTCAGCGTGGCTTTCCGGGCATGCCCGTCAGGTAACCGATGTGTCCGGTGCAGGAGATACGGTGATCGCTGTTGCCGCAGCCGCTTACGCCTTGACCCGGGAGGCCAGTTGCATGGCTAATCTTGCCAATGTAGCCGGCGGATTGGTTTGTGAGCAAGTGGGTACCTCCTCCATTACGCCCGATCAATTGCAACAGGAATCGATCCGTTTGGGTTGGCTTTAGCGAGCTGCATTCGCATCCCTGAATATTCCTGTAATTTCGAACGATCACCATGAGCAACGATCCAGCTTCACATTCTACAGTAAATCGCGCAAAAGTAGCGGTCATCGTTGCCGGTGGACAGGGTTTGCGTATGCAATCCGACAGGCCAAAGCAATTTCTGGAACTGGAAGGTCGGCCCATTCTTCTTCATACGGTAGAAACCTTTCTTCAAAGCTATTCGGACATGCAGGTCGTATTGGTACTGCCACAATCCCATATGGAAGAAGGAAAAAAAATCATCTCAACCCTCACCGGTTGGGAGCGAGTCCGATTCGCCCTGGGAGGTGAAACCCGTTTTCATTCCGTTCAAAATGGTTTGCAACAAATATCCGGACCCGCCATTCTTTTTGTACACGACGCCGTACGTTGTTTGCTTTCGGTGCAGCTGATACATCGTTGTTACGAACAGGCGCTGGCATTGGGTTCTGCCATTCCGGTTATTAACGCTACCGACAGTATTCGGATGATCGAAGGGCAGCAAAGTCGCTCCCTCTCCAGAAGCAACATTCGTCTTGTCCAGACCCCCCAAACATTTCAAAGCGAGATCCTAATACCCGCCTATCAAACGGATTATCTTACTTCCTTCACCGATGAGGCCAGTGTGGTGGAACATGCGGGCGTACCGGTTCATCTGGTGGAAGGGGAGGAGCAGAATATCAAGATCACCCGGGCGATCGATCTGGTAATTGCGACAGCGTACTTGCAAGAAAGAAATACTACGACTTGATCCACGATCCCCACCAGGGCAATCGATTTATTCTCAGCCATCCAAAGGCTTCCTTCTTAGATCCAAAGCCTTCATAGAAAAAAGCCAGTGAGGGAACATCCGATCCTTCAAAATCAAGCACCCAATCGCTACCGGCATGATCCTGTATAAATGCGTCAATGAGCAAATGGGAGGCGCCCAATGTTTTCCCGTTTGGATGGTTGCCAACCAGTAAATAATAGGCGCGGGAGCGGTAGGTGAGAAAGATCGCGGAGGCTACCAACTGATCGCCTGCTTTAACTGCATAGGTACAGGCAAGTCCTTCTTTCATCCAGCGGCCTATTAGTTCTAGGAAATGATCGGTATTCGCTGCCGGGAAGTGCCCTCTGGGAGTTAAGTATTGCGCTGCCAATTCAAAAACCTTTATCGGTTCGGTTTGGCGTTCAATTTTACAACCTGCCTTATTCGCTCGTTGTAAATTTCGAATATGATTCGCCCGGTATCGGTAACGGATCTCCGAATAGGGACTATTCAAGGCGACTACGAAATTGGCGCGTTCAATGATCGGATAGGATCCAATGGCACGGGTGGTTTCCGGATTTAAAGTAATATCGATCCAGCGGATACGTAGTGGGATCGCCTTTATGAATCGATCAACCATTTCCGGCACGATTTGGGGGCCATACAGGCCCAGGTGCGGAACTAAAAAAGGCTGATACAGGTATCGGATGCCGTATTTGGATCGAATGGGCAGTGGCATGATAAACTCATAATTGCCTAGCACCAAGGCATCCCAACCCGGACAAAGTGCATCGAGATAGTCCGACAAGCCATAGGGACTGCCATTGCACGCGTGCTGAAGACAATGATCCCAGGCAGTCCGATCGATCTGCGTATTGGTTAGGTACCGTATGGATGTATCCTTTACCATAGATCGATCTCTGGAACTAATTTTCGGGAATGCCACTGACTCACGTTGATCTGAAAGGATATCTTTTGCCAAAAACGTTTTTTGGGTTCAAGGATGGATCGAACGTATTCCTGAAAAGGAGTACTGTATAGCAACGGCAGAAAGATCCGGACATTCCGTTGAAGAAGCGGTAATTCGAGTCCTGCCACATACAACCAGCGCGACGATGGATCGGAAGCACTGCCTGACACGCCGATATCCGCGAATACATGCAGGGGCACCCGAATGGGCAATACCGACAAAGGGTTTATTTTATCCGGGATGGAACTGCTCAAATTCAATGCAAGAAGCCATTGGTCGCTTCGCCCCACGGGGCTGGCCAATCGATCGGTACGAATTTTGAAAGCCCCGTCTCTATCCATTATCTGCTGCGAGGCAATTCCTTCATAGGCAGAACGGCCGATAAAATAATCGCTGTAGGTGTAGTCGTCCATGCCGGATGGACCACTCATTTGTAAATAGTAACGAGATTGTCTGAATCGTTGTTGCAGGCTCTGTTTTCCCAGATATAAAAAAGCGCCTCCAAAGATCCGGGCCTGCAATCCACCCGATCGGGGGTAATTGAAAAACTGGGTGGCTGTAAATGTTGGGCGAATGAATTTTGAATGTCCCTCCACTTTCATTTCCAACCGGTAGGGATATAGTTTGCGATTGTTCTCCATGGAGAACTTTATTTGTGCCAACCCCCTTGTTTCATTTACGGTACGGTAATAATTATTGATGGTGGTATCTGATCCATTGATCAGTGTGTCACGTTGGTATCGATAGCCTGTTTCATTGAAGTGGAAATAGGAAAATTGAAGCTGCCTGTTGCGGGTGGATCGGGGTGTTTCTTTCCAGGTGAATCGAATACCCGGGCTAAGTTTCATAAACCGTAAGGTCAGCGTTTGTTTGTTCGGGGTCGTAAATCTGTTAAAAGAGAATCGTGAAAATCCAAGTCCCAGATCGATCCGACTCCAAATGCCCTCCGGTCTCCATCGATGATTGATAAAACCGATGCCATTGAACTCTTTGGACCGCGTGGCGTATAACGGTATCACCAGCCACTGCAGGTCATTTAGAGGTACTTTCAAATTGGTGACCCCCATGCCGGTCATTATCCCATCGGGCTGATTGAAACCTATTGCAGGGAATGCGGTGATCTGATTTTTTGTGTAAAGGTTCTTGGCCTGTAACCAAGCAGGGAGGCCTTGCCACTTCCAGCCGATTCGGGGGCTGGGTTCCAGTGGGCCTTTTTTATCGATCAAATGGAAATAGTGAGAAAGATCTGCCTGACTGTTAGATTGAAAGCTGGTCAGCAGATCGGATGGAGACGGATGTTTGAATTTCCATTGTTGAAAATAAGCTTGCATCGATCGGTCGAACGCGGGTTTTCCTAATCTCTTTTCCATCAGCTCCATCCATTGTGCGGTTTTTAAATAGGCAATGGCCGCATAGTTCAGTATGGAAAACCGATCGGAAGAGGTGTTTATTGGTTGATCCCTTCTTTCCTGATATAAATGGCTCAGCAAAATGGTTTCTTCCGGTTTCAGTATGGTTCCGGTATTCTTTCTTTCGTAGTAGCTGTTCAGCCCTTCATCTAACCAGGGATATTCCCGTTCGTTGGAGGCCAAGGCTCCATAAAACCAATTGTGACCGATCTCATGGATGATGACCGATCTCAAATCATTCGAGTCGGAGGTTGGGTCGATGGTGGCCAGCATGGGATATTCCATTCCACCACCCGGTCCCTCAGCGGTTTCCACTACCGAGATCGTAGGATATGGGTAGGTGCCGATTCGATCGGAATAATATCGGAGAGCCTCTTTGGAATAAGGAATTGAATTCTTCCAAACCCGACTAAACGAGTTGGTGAAAAAATGCCAGATCTCTTTTGCCGATCCGGCATTTAATTGGCAGGTGTCGTATTGGATCAGAAAGTTCGGACTGGCAAACCAGGCAAAATCGTGAACAGAGTCAGCTGTGTAATGAAGTGTTTTATATGATCGATTGCTGCTTGTGTTGGCTACCCTTTTCGGTATGCCGTGATTTCCCTGCAATCCACGTGTCAACAAGTTTACACGCTCGGTGGAGTCCGTCAGCACACCGGTGGCGGCAACAAGATATTCTTCGGGGACGGTGATCGCGAGTTGGTAATTTCCAAACTCACTATAGAACTCTCCTTGATCGAGATAGGGCAACGGATGCCAGCCCTCTCGGTCGTAGACGGCGGGTTTCGGATACCATTGCGTGATCTGATAGTTTCCATTTTTTCCGTGGCCGCTTCGGGAAAATACATCGGGTAATTGTACATGGAAGGGAGTGAAGATCTGTACGGACTTTCCGGGTAATAGAGGTTCCGGCAAGATCAATTTAATAATATCGAGATGTTTGGGATGGTCTTCCATGCGGGCAGCCACACCGTTTACCCGAAAATCAAGTCGATTGATATATCCTTTTTGTTCAGGATTCGAAAAATAGAAACGGGTATCCCCGTTTTCGAGCAATTGCTCTCCCAGGGCCGTGCGCTCCGATTTATATGCGTTAGGCCATACGTGAAACCAGATGTAATGGAGTGTATCGGGTGACTGATTTTGATAATGAATGGTTGCCGTTGCGTCGATCTGATGCAAAGAATCGTTCAGTCTTGCTTCGATGCGGTAATCGACTTGTTGCTGGAAATAGGGACGTTGTCCGTTCGAGAACAGGCCGGTCAGGGAGCATATCAGGGCCAGGCATATCCGGGCTGTAGTCATGGTCGGTTGGCTAGTACACGAATTTACTTCCCTTTGCCTTTCCAAACGATCCGAATCGTGTGCAGCAGGATCTTCAGGTCAAGCAACAGGGACGGATTTTCCAGGTAGAGCAGGTCGTATTTACTGCGTTCGATCATTTCCGGAATATTTTCGGCGTATCCAAACTGTACCATGCCCCAACTGGTGAGTCCGGGTTTCACTTGCAACAGAAAACGGTAATACGGATGAATTCGGATGATCTGTTCGATGTAATGTTTTCGCTCAGGTCTTGGCCCTACAAAGCTCATGTCGCCAATGAGGATGTTCCACAATTGGGGGATCTCATCCAGTCGCCATTTCCGGAGGGTGCGACCGAGCTGGGTGATACGGGGGTCGTTGGCCGACGATAAAGCCGGTCCATCCGCTTCGGCATCTTCGATCATGGATCTGAACTTGTATAGTGTAAATGGTTTTCCTTTTCGGCCGATGCGTTCTTGTCTGAAAAATATGGGTCCGGGTCCGCTCTTTCGTACGCTTCGGGCGATCCATATGATGAGTGGGGCAAGCAAGAATCCGGCTAAGAGCGAAATCAAAATATCCATGATCCTTTTTACGTTTCGTTGCCAGATGGGCATTTTGGCAGAATAGATCTCGACCAAAGGGGTTCCTAATACATTGTTGGTTTTGACCGAGCCCGACAGGATGTCGAGCATATCCGGGACGATCCGAATGTCCACCTCCAAATTCATCAGCCGGTCGATCGTAGGTTCCATCCAGTTGGCCGATTTTTGGTTCGGTGCCAAAATCACCAAACGAATTTGATTCTGTTGCACGATGCTTTCCAGCTCTTCCAGTGTACCCAATAGAGGGAATTCGGTGTCGGAGGACGGATCGGCGTCATGGCTTGGGTCTATATAGCCGATGCAACGGAATCCGCCATCTTGCAGGTTCGTTCGCTGTTCTTCGAACAGGTCCTGGCAGGCAGCTGCCCCACCAATGAGTAAGGTGTGAAAACGAACTTTTTCGGCGATCAATTGCTTTTTGAGATGATTCAGGATGAGCATTCGACCCACGGAAACCATGGCGAATAGGATCAAACCGATCAGGAGCCAATTGGCAAATGGAAAAGGGGTGTTTGAATTTCCGGTGATGTATGTGACAGGGATTGATGTGTAGATCAGCACACCGATGAGGATCGTGATGAGTGTATTCACCAATTCCAGTAGCCTGGATTTATGATAGAGCTCTTGATAATTACCGGCGATAGCAAATAGGATCATCCAGTAAGCAGAAAAAAAGATCCCGCCAGGATAGGAGAGTTGTTCTTTACAAAGAAGGGTAAGTAAGAGATAGCTAAGGAGTACGGTCAGCAGGTCCGAAAGGACATAGAGCCATACAGAAAATGATTTGCCGCTGGGCCTCATTCGTTCAACCCGTTTTTGGCGATGCATTCCAGTATCCGATGGGCCACGTCCAACGCCAAGAGGCCATCGGTTTCATTTACCACGGGTCGGGTATTGTGATCGATGCAGTATTTGAAAGCGATCAATTCTTGCAAGATGGCGTTATGGTCGATAACGTTCGGATTTCGAATGGCGATGGTCTTATTGCCGGATGCGGTGGCAATATCAAAAATGAATGCGTTGGGGTCCTCTCCTTGATCCATTTGTATGACCTCCGCTTTCTTATCCAGAAAATCAATTCCGATGTAAGCATCTTTTTGGAACAGACGCATCTTTCGCATTTTTTTCATGGAGATACGACTGCTGGTCAGGTTGGCGACGCATCCGTTATGGAATTCGATGCGGGCGTTGGCGATATCGGGCGTGTCGGTGAGTACGGCTACGCCGCTGGCCGAGATGGTTCGAACATCGCTGTTGACGAGGCTAAGAATGATGTCGATGTCGTGTATCATGAGATCCAGGATCACGCTGACCTCGGTACCGCGTGGATTGAACTGTGCCAGTCGGTGTACTTCGATGAATAAGGGTTGCAAACCCAGGTCTTTGACGGCGGTAAAGGCGGGATTGAATCGTTCTACATGTCCCACTTGAAATTTGATGCCCGATTCCTGTGCCAATTTCACCAAGGTTCTTGCCTGCTCGGGTGTTTCCGTGATGGGTTTTTCGACGAATACATGTTTTCCGGCCCGAATGGCCAGTTCGCAAAGACGGAAATGATGATCGGTGGGGGCCACGATGTCGATCGCGTCACTGGCTTGAATCAGGGATTCCGATTCTGTAAAACGTTTGAGTCCGTACGCCGCCCCTACGGCCTGTGCTTGCTCATCATTGGGGTCATAGAACCCAACCAGTTCAACGCCTTCAATTTCTCTCCAATTGTTGAGGTGAAATTTCCCTAGATGGCCAACGCCCAGCACACCGATTTTTAGCATGTTGCAAAGGTAAATTTCGAAGCGGCGTTAGAGAGGTTTACTTATCAACAGGAGGATGATGGAAGATGGGGGTTTGTGATGTTCCAATGAAAATCCCTTTTTGAAGGGGCTTTGTTTGCGGACCGGACGGGATCCTGACGCTTCGCGAAGCGAAGGTCAGGATCGCTGATGAAGTCAGCGACTCGAATGACAACTGAAAGTTGGCATGCCGACATCCGCCAAAGGCGGATCGTCGGCACCCGCTCAATGGTGCTGTATTTTTTGACGAAGGTTTTGCGTCTTTCTCTGGAAAGGAATTTCAGATTCGCTCATGTAATACCGATCGTGGTCATCTGAAGTGGGTATGTAACGAAGTAGGGCACAAAAAAACCCCTTTTTGAAGGGGCTTTTTGCGGACCGGACGGGTCCTATTTAAATGTTATTTAATCGATTGATATTCAATTCCTTATTCATATTAATAAGCAGATTACTGAAGCATAGCTGAAACACTTGGTTGCTTTACACGAGTTGACCTTCTCCCAATAATTCGGACCGTTTAAAACTAGAAAATCGGACAATTTTCAATACCTTAAAATAATAAAATTAAATTACATTAAGGTGGTTTAATTGAACAACTTGCGTTGGGCTGCTTTTTAGTAACCTAAATTGTTGGTATATGTTTTTTCTCTCCTAAAACGATTTTCTATGAAGCAATTTGTTGTTGTTTTTTTGGTCTTAACAGTGTTACGTAGTCCATTTTCGGCACAAGTACCGACTATTACTAATCTCGCGCCGACGAGTGGTCATGCATACAGTTCCATCACCATTTCCGGTACCAACTTTAATACTGTTACTTCAAATAATACGGTCTGGTTTGGGGGAGTAAAAGCTACGGTTACTGCCGCAACCTCCACTGCACTTACGGTACAAGCTCCCCCGGGCGCAGGAAATCCGGTTCGGGTTTATACTTCTAATGGTATGGC
>JBJTWV010000020.1:0-140278 GCA_046081925.1 Bacteroidota bacterium
CATTAGTAAAGTTAGAGCGGAGAAGGTGAGTATGCTGGCGGAGTATTGGTATGGGGGCGATGTTGAACAGAAATCAAAACAGACCAATACAGCATAAATGGAGGGATAGAGCGGTAAAATATAGATCTATAAATAAGTTAGCGGTCAGCTTAAAAAAACTAATTACAAATAAATGAGATAAAATATGATACGAAATTTTCTATTCCATCGTGTTAACCCGCAAAGAGACAAACTTTGGGACCCCATGAATGTTGAACTTTTTGACAAATGCATAGGCTACATATCAAGAAAATATGAAGTCATTCTATTTGAAGAATTGGCGTTCACAGATAAATATATAGAACATAAAAGAAAAATTGCAACTATTATGTTTGATGACGGCTACAAAGATAATATTGATTATGCCGCTCCAATTTTGAAAAAGCATAATGTTAAAGCTTCTTTTTATGTTGTAACCGAATGTATTGATAAAAATATTCCAACGTGGACACACATCTTAGAACATCTGTTTCAGTTTACATCAATCGAGAATATTGATATGAATTTTGAGTTTTTACCTCAAGAGTTAAGAATTGACATTCTTAAAAGTCACGAAGAACGTTTGAGCTATGTCCGTAAATTGAAACCATTTCTAAAAATGGTATCACACGAAAAACGGCAATTAGTTTTAAATAAGGTAATTCAAACATATAACGATATTGAGTTACCAATATTGATGATGGATTGGGACGATTTAAAAAAATTGCAAAAAGAAGGTCATTACATCGGTTCACATACGGTTACTCATTGTATGCTTGGCACAATGAAAAACGAAGATGATATTACTTCAGAATTAGTTTTATCAGGAAAACGTATTGAAGAAAAATTAGGTTATTTCCCATTGACAATTTCTTACCCTGTTGGTAGTTTTAATAATACGACTAAAGAACTTGCTAAAAAAGCTGGATACAAAATTGGTTTAGCAGTTAAACAAAATGTTCACAACCCACAAAAAGACGACTTGTTTGAAGTATCAAGAATAGAGTTGTATAATGAACCTTGGTGGAAAACACGTTTAAGAATTACAAACACATTAGAAAATATAAAATCACTAATTCGTTACAAATGAAAATTGTTTTATGGATTGGTAACGAACCCAATCAAAAAGCATTTGCAAATAAATTGCACGAAGTTATTCCTATTTCGGCAATCGTTACGGAGACTCGTAAATCCAAAAGAAAGCTTACACTTAGTTTAATTTTCGAGAAAATAATTGAGAAAGTATTCCTTTCATCAATCGGAAAAGCTTGGTGGAAAATGCTCAAAAATTACGATGATAAATATCCACAATATCCCGCCACGGAAATTTTGGATGTAGAAAACATCAATTCTGAATTAGCATATAGATTTACCGCTAAACATAATCCTGACTTGATTTTAGTTTCAGGAACACGACTTGTGAAAGAAAAAATGTTTAATACTAAACCATCAATTGGAATATTAAATCTTCATACAGGTCTTTCACCTTATGTTAAAGGCGGTCCAAATTGCACAAATTGGTGCATTGCCAACAAAGACTTTCACTTAATAGGTAATACAATTATGTGGATAGACAAAGGCATTGACACGGGAAACATATTAACAACGGAATTTACACCACTTAATGGCAATGAAAACTTATTTGAAATCCATATGAAAGTTATGGAACACGCACATAATTTATATTTAAACGCTGTAAAGTTTCTTAACTCAGGAAACTATCAAAGTACTAAACAGTCAGATATTACAGACGGTAAAACTTACTACACAAAACAATGGACGCTTAAACAAAAAATTAATCTAAATAGAAACATCTCACATCTTAAAAAAGAATTTGATAATGGAAACGTAATTGCAAAACGTAAAGACATCATAACATTAAATATAAGCCAAAGTTAATAAAAGCCGAACCGCTAACAGGCGTTTGGCTCAATGGCGGGTGACGTGGTTAATTGAACTTTCTACCACGCATCAATCCCGAAAGCTTTCGGGATGGTGTATTGACAGTTTTGTGCTCCGAAATCCGCCACTGCGCCAAGCTGCGAAACGTTACCTGCAAGCGTAACAAACGACAATAATTTCGTCAGAACAAGCATTAGTAAAGTCTACTTGTTATTTCATAAAATAATAATGATCTTAAAGAATAACATTTAGATCATTAAAACTTGATCAGGGCCATCAAATCATCCCTAACTTCGTTAGAACCAACGGAAATCAAGTCTACTTGTTATTTTAGAAAATAATAATGGTTTTAAAGAATAACATATAGACCACTAAAATCAATCAGGGCAGTCAAATAAGCGCTAACTTCGTTAGAACCAACGGTAATCAAGTCTACTGAAAAATCCCACGAAGTGGGATTTTTAGTTTGAGCAGTTTGAGAGTTTGGAAGTTTGCTGGATGGGATTTTTCAGTTTTTGCAGTCTCAACGTTGCGCAAAAGCGCATGTCACGATGCAGGTCAAGGCGTCTGAATTTGGGAGTTTGAATAGTTTGGACAGTTTTTCACTTTATCAACCCCGTCGCATTCGTCGCAAATACTTTTACCGCGATGGCCAGGAGGATGACGCCAAAAAATTTGCGTACAGCCATCAACCCCGATTTCCCAAGTACTTTCTCGATCCAATTGAGCGATTTGATCACAATGAAGATCACGATCAGGTTTGCCAATATAGCCAATACGATCATGTACTCATTCTTGTCCTGACGCTCAAAGGTGGCTTTGAGTGACATGATGGTCGTAAGCGTACCACTACCCGCGATCAATGGAAAGGCGATGGGCACCACGGTGCCGGACGGCGTATCCTTGTCCGGTTTGAAAAACTCAATACCAAGCACCATCTCCAATCCTAATATAAAGATCACGATCGATCCGGCCACGGCAAAGGAACGGATATCCACCCCAAGCATGTGCAGAAAAGGTTTCCCGATAAAAAAGAACAACACCATCAGTCCGCCCGAGATCAAGGTCACCCTGGCGGCATGGATATGCCCCGTCTTCTGCTTGATGCTGATCAGCATCGGTACCGAACCCACCACATCGATTACCGCAAATAGCGTAAAGGCAAGGGTGAGGAATTCCTGAAGGTTGAACGTGAACATGGGTTTAAAGTTGAAGGTTGAAAGATGAATAAAGTTACTCATCTTTCAACCTTCATCCTTCAACCTTCCTCTTACAGGGTAAAACGGAATCCGACCACGAAATTTCGCCTCCTTGTGTTATACCCACGTATATCCTCATACTTCGTATCTGTGATATTCTTGAGATCAAGGAAAAGTCTCGACGCCGACGAGAATTTGTATTCTCCGTACAGATCGATCAACCCATAGCCAGCCATTTTTTCCGGGCTGCTGCCATAGATGAATTCTTCCCGATCGCCGATATACCGAAACTGCATCTGTACATAGATGGCTTTATTCCATCGGTAACCCACCTCACCATTAATCGAATGCTTAGGGATGCGGTACAGGTTAAAGTAGTTTGTGTCCTTGCTGATCGGAGCGCCTGTTCCACCATAGGCAGCCCGGATGCTGCCATTCGTGTAGGTATAATTCGTGTTGAATGTCCATCGATCTTTCCGGTAGCTAAATTCCACCTCCGTACCGTAATTGGTCTGCCGGCTTACATTACGATACTTGGCTGCAAACGTGATCGGGTCGTAGGTATATACAATGGCATCCTTCGTGTTGCGATAAAAACCAACCAACCGTGCTTTCATTCCATTTGTTTTTTTCCATTCCAGTCCTCCTTCCGCCACCAACGATTGCTCGGGACTAAGATCTTTGTTTCCTGCGAACGGATCAAAGAGTTGATACAGCGTAGGCGTTTTAAAGGCACTGTAGATATTTACAAAGCCGCGAAGCTCCTTGTTGATGCGATAGGTCGGATTGAGTGTGAAGCTTAGATTGGATCCATATTCCGAATGAAGATTGACCCGACCGCCCAGCTCCATATTCCATTTCCCTCTTTGAGTGATAATCGATGCATAGGGACTCAACTGCTTCATCGACGCATGGAGTGGCGCTGGTGCATACGGTCCGAAGGGGCCGGTTGACCAATACCATTGATCGGTTTGATTGATTCGAACATCGGCGCCTGTAAGCAAGTCAACCCCTTTCAATTTCCAAAGGCCATAGGCCTCTATGAAATGCGTGTTGCCCACATAGCGGCTTTCGATGCGGTCGGTCCAGGGACTACTCTTGTATGTCGAGTCATCCAAATAATCGCGCCGGGCACGGTTAAATAAATAGTTTAATCGGATCTGCCCGTATTTATGCAGACGGTAAAGACCGACTCCGTATTGGGTGTTGTAATTATCGGCCGTGTAGTCGCGTTCGTCCGTGAAGCCGGCGGCATCCAGGTCCGTATTGTATACACTGTATCGGTGCTGAAATTGCAATTGCCAGCCTGGTGCCAGATGAAAATTAAATCGGCTGCTGATCGCCTGTTGGTTGAATCCGTTGTTTCCAAACTCCAGGGTGCCGGTTGAATCGTATGCGCTGGAAAATCCCTTGCTGCTTGTTTGTGTGAGTTGAATATTATAATCAAGCGTCTTGGTTTTTCCGCCGAGTCCGATATTTTGACTAAGCGTTTCCCAGCTACCATAACTGAAGAGTCCGTTCACACTGGCTTTTTTGTTGGCGGGTGCACGTGAGATGATATTGATGACGCCAGCCACCGCGTCCGATCCGTAGAGGGTCGATTGTCCGCCTTTCAACACCTCGATCCGTTCGATCTGGTCGAGGGGGATAAAGTTGATGTCGAAATAATTGGTGATCACGGATGGGTCATTCACCGGTACGCCATCTAATAAGATCAGCGTGTTGCCGGCCGATGCACCCCGGATGGTGACAAGATTATTGGTGCCGGGATTGTTATTGGCGCCGATGATCTGCACGCCTGCCTGGGTGTTCAGTAACTCGCTGAGTGTTTTTCCGCCGTTGCGTTCGATGGTGTTGCGATCGATCACGGAAAGCACTTTTCCGGTTTCAGATTGCTTGCGTTCAAATTTGGTGGCCGTGACCACGGCCGCTTCCAGGGTGGTGGTGTCGGTTTGACTAAAAAGAAGTAGACTGCTGATAAGAGCAGTCAGCAACAATACAGGCTTTTTCATTTGAAAAAGGGGTTTTGGTTGACTGCCTTCAGGTTGGAAATGAGAAAACAGGGATGTGTGCCACACGTCCCGATCTTCACGCTTTTCTCCCGAAAGCTGAATGGGGTTGTTTGCTCTGGCAGGTCTTCTGGCTTACTCCCGTCTCGACCGCCTTCCCGTCTTTGAAAAGACAGTGGCCTATTGGTCAAAACATTTCGGAGCTCACAGCTACGGGGATAGCGTCAGCATTGGACTGATCTTCCCTTTTCATTCCCGTTCGGGAAACCGAAGCAGGAGCGAATATAGAGTTTTGAATTAGGACAGTTTCGGGGAGTTATTAACATTGATGAGAAGATGAGGGGATGAGGAGATGAGAGTTGAGGGGTTTGATAAGTTGAGCCCTCAAATTAATAGTTACCCAATACGACTCTGAACGCTGAACTGGACTATGGCAAAGCCGGAGTTCGTATCTTTCACATATGCAATCGAACAATAAGCTGAATCTCTTTTCCTTCACGATGATCGTGATCGGACTGGTGATCGGGATGGGGATCTTTCGGACAGCGGCAACCAGTGCTCAAAACGCCCTCGACCCCTCGGTCTATTTTACCGCTTGGTTGGTGGGCGGACTGGTCGCCCTTTGTGGTGCACTTACCTATGCAGAGATCGGCAGCCGCTACCCGGTTACCGGCGGTTACTATAAGATTTTTACGCAGGCCTATCACCCGAGTATCGCCTTTGCCATCAATTGCATCATACTGGTCAGCAATGCGGCGAGCTTAAGCGGCGTGGCGCTGATCGGTAGCGGGTATGTATTGAAATTATTTCCGGGCCAATGGACCGATATTGATAAAGCCCTGTTGAGTTGTGTGGCGATTGCCATTTTCTATTTTATCAACTTACAAGGGTTGCGGATGAGTTCGCGTGCGCAAAATATTTTGATGACCATCAAGATCTCAATGATCCTGGTGATCATAGTGGCCATGTTTTTTCCGCATGAGGCTTCTGCATCGGCACCGGTTGCAGTGGCAAAGGAGTTTACGACCATGGACTGGATCAAAAGTTTGGGAGTTAGTTTGATCGCCGTGTCTTTCACCTATGGCGGCTATCAACAAACCATCAACTTTGGCCACGAAGTGGATCAGCCCGCGAAGAACATTCCTCGTGGGATCCTGATCGGTATTCTGATCATTATCGGCTTATACCTCTTGGCAAACTACAGTTACTATCAGATCATTGGGTTCGGTCAAATGAAGCAAGAGAAGGAGATCGCCTTTCAGGTGGTGGACAAAGTCTTTGGGCGGCAAGGGGCCATGATCTTTTCCGGTTGTCTGTTTTTGGGGGTATTGGCCTATGTGAATGGCTTGCTGATGAGTAACCCACGGGTGATGTATGCGATGGGAGAAGATGGCAGTTTGCCCAAACCGTTTGCACAACAGGATAAGCAGACGGGCGTGCTTAAATTTTCGCTCACGACCTTTACCGTCGTTTGTCTGATCATTCTGTTTTTTTCGCAGCAATTCGAGGAGATCCTGGCCTTTACGATGTTCCTGGATTGTTTTGGTATGATCCTGAGTAGCGCCACCATTTTTTGGTTTCGGAAAAAGACAACGCATCTGAATGGGACTGGTATTTATCAGATGAAATTTTTTCCATTGTTCCCCTTGATTTTTATTGCTGCCTATTTATTTGTTGGAACCAGTATCGTGCTGAATGATCCTGCAACCGCTTTTACCGGCGTGGCGGTATTGACTGCTTTTTTGGTGATCTTTTTTGTAGCAAAACGTTTTCAATCGAAACCCGATGAGCCCCTTTCCAAAGCCTGATTGGTCTTCTATACTGAATGAGCTGGGTGAAGCGCGTGATGATTATTTCGGCGCGGTCAGTCCCCCGATCATACAGTCCAGCAATTTTGCCTTTCGGACCGTCGAGGATCTGCGAATTGCTTTTGCCGATGAGATGGGAGGTTATCTGTACAGCCGGGGGTTGAATCCGACGGTAGACATCCTTCGAAAAAAATTGGCCGCCTTGGATGGCGCGGAAGATGCATTGGTATTCAATAGTGGCGCCGCGGCTATTTATGCCGGTGTATTGGCCAATGTCAAGTCGGGCGATCATATCGTTTCGGTAAAAGCACCCTATACCTGGGTGCAACGCTTATTTGATGTGATCCTGCCTCGTTTTGGCATTACCACCACGTATATTTCAGGAAAGACGATTCAGGAATGGGAGGCGGCCACGCAATCAAATACAACATTCTTTTATTTAGAGTCTCCCAACAGTTGGGATTATTCCTTGCAACCCTTGGCAGATGTTTCGACGCTGGCCAAAAGCAACGGTATCATTACCTTGATCGACAATAGTTACTGTACACCATTTTACCAGCGTCCAATCGAGTTAGGCATCGACTTGGTGATGCAAACCGCCACCAAGTATATCAGTGGGCACAGCGACACATTGGGTGGTGTGTTGTCGGGCTCTGCGAATCACATTCGAAAAATCTTTGAGAGCGAGTATCTGAATATTGGAAGTGGTATCCAGCCCTTCAATGCCTGGCTGCTGATCCGTGGGTTGCGAACATTGCCTATCCGACTGGAGCGAATCGAGCGTTCAACAGGAGCCGTGGTGGCATATTTAAAAAAGCACCCAAAGGTGGAGCAACTCATTTTTCCATTAGATCCGGCATTTCCGCAATATGAGCTGGCGCTCAGTCAGATGCGGGGGGCTTGTGGTTTGTTTACGATCGTCTTGCGCGACCGGACACTCTCGTGCATCACTCGTTTTTGTGAATCGTTGAAGCATTTTCTGATGGCCGTGAGTTGGGGCGGTCATGAAAGCTTGATCATCCCAAAGTGTGCGGGTATGGAGCCTGAAAAATTTGATCCGGAGCAGTTGGAACACCGATATATCCGGGTCTATGTTGGTTTGGAGGAACCAGAACATCTGATCGCTGACCTGGATCAGGCATTGAAGGCGCTTTAACAGTTTTCCGTCTAAAAAAGGCTTCAGATAGGGAGTTCAACTGCCTCCACCTTGTTAATTTTACGGCCTATGAGACGATTTGTCCTTCTGTCAGGCTTGGTCACTTTTTCCTCCCTTCTTTTTGCGCAGGAGGTGTGGGACCTCCGTCGGTGTGTAGACCATGCGCTGCAGAACAATATTTCGGTTCGGCAGACCGATCTGCAATCCCGCTTCTCGCAGCTCACTTACCAGCAGAACAAGAATGGTCAGTTGCCCACCTTGAATTTTGGTGGCAGTACCGGCTATCGACTGGGTCGTTCCGAGAATCCG
This sequence comes from Bacteroidota bacterium, assembly GCA_046081925.1. Classification (GTDB taxonomy): domain Bacteria; phylum Bacteroidota; class Bacteroidia; order Chitinophagales; family Chitinophagaceae; genus JJ008. The sequence goes on from JBJTWV010000020.1 coordinate 8,402, forward strand.
ACTACGGGCGTGTTGGAGGATAATAACTTTTTGAACTTGGGGATGCAGCTGCAGTCGGGCGTCACCCTTTTTAACTGGTTTTCTCGTAAATACAATACGGAGGCCAGCAAGCTGTCCTGGGATGCGGATCTAGAACAAACCAAAAAGACGAAAGATGACATTGCGTTGAATGTAGCCGTTGGGTATCTGCAGGTGTTGCTGGCAAAGGAGCAGGTGCGATTGGCGGAGGTACAACTGGAATTGACCCGAACACAATACACCACCACTCGTCGTCGGGTGGAAGCGGGGGCCTTGCCCGAATTGAATGCGGCGGAATTGGAAGCGCAGGTGGCACGCGACAGTGCTTCGTTGGTGGGAGCCGAAGGCACGGTTCAGTTGTTGTTGTTGCAATTGAGGGCGTTACTGAATCTGGATGCCGGACAGCCGTTTGTGATTGCCACGCCTCCGGTCGAATCGATTCCTTTGTTGCCGTTGGCCGATCTTCAGCCAGAGGCGGTATATACATCTGCCGTGACTTTGTTGCCTCAGCAAAAAGTGAACGACTTACGCTTGCAAGTAGCGAAGAAGCAATCGCAGGCCGCCCGATCATCCATGTATCCGTCATTGACCGCCTTTGGAAATTTGGCCACCAATGCCATCTCCTTTAAAAAAGCCATTTATAATCAGGTGTTATCGGGGTATTCGACCTCCGGTCTGCGCGTGAATGCCGGGGGCACTTTCTTTCCGGTGGAGATACCCAATTACACCGACGGATCGAATGTGGTGGGCTATTTTCGCCCCGGTTCCATTTCCAATCAATTCAGCAAAAATTTTGGTCAGAGTATCGGTGTCGGATTGAATGTGCCCATTTTCAATGGACACTCCGCCCGTATCAACTGGCAACGTTCTCAATTCACCGTTACTCAATGGGAGTTACAGAAAGAGCAGGGCCAGATGCAATTGAAGCAGGATATCTACAAGGCATATACCGATGCCACAACGGCTTTGCAGCAGTATACGGCGCGTCAGCGTGCGGTGGCAACGGCGGAGAAAGCGTATGAATTCGCGAGCAAGCGCTACGAGTTGGCGCTCCTGTCGGCCTTCGACCTGAACAACAGCCGGAACAACTTGATCAGTGCGCGATCTCAGCAGCTATATGCCCAATTTGATTATGTATTCAAGATGAAATTGCTTGAATTCTACAAAGGACAGGGCCTCAAACTTTAATTCACCAACAATCGGTTCTATGTTTCAAAAGCTGAAGAAAAAATGGTATTGGGTATTGATCATCGTCGCGGTATTGATCTGGGTAGTGGCCCGGGTGCGCGGTGGCGGAGAAGGAGCAGAAAAAGTTGCGGTTGGGAAAGCGGTCAAACGCACCATCATTGAGTCGGTGAATGCCAGTGGCAAGGTTTATCCGGAAGTGGAAGTGAAGATCAGTCCGGATATTTCCGGTGAGATCACGGAGCTGAATGTGGAGGAAGGCGATAGTGTGATGAAGGGTCAGGTGTTGGCCCGTATCTATGCCGATATCTATGCGCTTCAGCGCGATGAGGCCAGCTCGCGGGTGCAGCAAACGTCTGCATCTGTGCGTAACACACAGGAGGGGCTGGAGGGATTGCGTGCGGGATTGGAGCAAGCGCAACTGACCTTTGATCGAAATAAAAAATTATACGACGATAAGGTGATCTCCAAGTCGGAGTTGGAGCAGTATGAAACGTCAGTTCGTTCTGCCCGAGCCAATGTGCGTGCGGCAGAACAAACGTTGCAATCGTTGCAGGCATCCGTTCAGGGTTCACGCGTAGGACTCAGCCGGGCCAACAAGGATCTGGGTCGTACGACCCTTACCGCGCCCATGAGTGGGGTGATCTCTTCCCTGAAAGTGAAGAAAGGAGAGCGGGTGGCGGGTAATAGTTTCAATATCGGTACGGAGATGATGACCGTGGCGGATATGTCGATCATTGAAGTGCGGGTGGATGTGGGAGAGAATGATATTGTGAAGATCCACATTGGGGATTCGGCGGATGTGGAGGTGGACGCGTACAGTAAGCGTAAGTTCAAAGGGGTGGTGACCAAGATCGCCAGCAGTACCAAGTCCGGCAATGCCCTGACATCCTCCAATGATGTAACTAATTATGAGGTTCGTATCCGGTTGGATGCATCTTCTTATCAGGATCTGCTGGGGCAGCGTTTTCCGTTTCGGCCGGGTATGAATGCCAGTGCCGATATCAAAACCCGTCGGGTCGAAAATGTATTGGCTGTTCCCATTGCAGCGGTCAGTGCCCGATTGAAGGGAGGCGATGAAACGTTGGCGGCCAAGAAAAAGGAGCAGTCCGAGGCCAAGGGGATGGATCAGAATGCCGACATGGAGCTGACCGGAACCGATCTGGAAGAAGTGGTTTTTGTAACACAGCCGAATGGCACCGTGAAGAAAGTGGTTGTTACGACCGGTGTGCAGGATATCAATTACATACAGATCTTGAGTGGCCTGAAAGGAAATGAAGAGGTTGTGGTGGCCCCGTTTGCTGCATTAAGCAAAACGTTAAAGGATGGCGGCCAAGTGAATGTGGTGCCAAAGGAGAAACTCTTTGAGAAAAAATAAATGGAGAGCATGTCGGGTACAGCCGTGCGTTTGGGAGTGATCGGTAGTGGCAGTTGGGCTACGGCGTTGGCCAAGGTGCTTACGGACAATGGTCATTCCATTGCCTGGTGGGTGCGGGAAAACTCCATCATAGATTCTTTTCAGCGGAAGCGGCATAATCCTCGTCACCTTACGTCCACCCGATTTCCCATTGAGCGAATTCAATTCTCGACAGATATTAATTTGGTATTGCAGGCATCCGACTGGATTCTGATCGCTGTGCCGGCGGCCTATTGTGAGTCGGCCTTGCGCCAATCGGATCCAACCGCCTGGAATGGGAAAAAAGTGATCTCTGCGGTAAAGGGATTGTTGCCCGGAAGCAATTTGTTATTGAATGATTACTTGATGCAGCATGCCGAATTGCCATTGACGGATTATTTCGCGTTACTGGGGCCCAGTCATGCCGAAGAAGTGGCTGCGGAGAAACTGTCCTATCTCACTTTTTCTGGGGTGGATACATCCATGGCGGAGCGCATTGCAGCCGTTTTTTCCAATGAGTATATCAACACATTGGTCAATGATGATATTCTTGGTGTGCAGTATGCGGCCGTTTTGAAAAATGTGTATGCCTTGGGGGCGGGTATTGCCAATGGGTTGGACTATGGCGATAATTTCTTGAGTGTGTTGATCGCCAATGCCGCTGATGAGATGGCGGGGTTTTTAAAAAAGTTGGGGGCCTATCATATTGTGGTGGGGGAGCAGGAGTCGGAAGATCCGATCACGCATCGGATGATGCCAAATTATGCCGCGTCGGTCTATTTGGGTGATCTGCTGGTGACCTGTTATTCGTTGCACAGCCGGAATCGCCGGTTGGGTGGATTGATCGGCAAGGGCTATTCCATGGAAGCGGCCAAAGGGGAAATGATTATGGTGGCGGAGGGGTTGCCAGCGTCGAATTGTATCCATCAGGTGAACGAGGGGCGCGTGAAAGTAGATATGCCAATTGCGGAGGCTGTCTATCGGATATGCTGGGGTCAAGCCGATCCCGCGGAGACGTTCCGGGTCTTGGAAGGTCAGTTGATCTGATCGGTCTCTTCTACAAACAGGGCCGCTGCGATGCCATCGGCATGAAGTTTACCGGCATCGGTGAGTTGGATGTTATCTGTTGACAAGAGTATCCATTGTTGTGCCACGTATTGATTGAGCAGTGGCGTCCATTGTTCCTGAATGGCTGTTGGGATCTGTGCCAACGACAATCCTTCCTGCGTACGAAGTGAGATCATGATCCGCTCATTTACTTGTTGCGCCGGCGTCAGTGATTCGGTTTCGAATGACCATTGTTCATTTCTCATCCGTTCGATGTATTGTCGGTTGTTGGCTATTTGCCAGCTTCGTACAGGTGGTTGAAAGGAGTGTGCGGAGGGGCCAATGCCCAGGTAGGGAATGCCTTTCCAGTAGCTGCTGTTATGTCGACTTCTGTATCCGGGTTTAGCAAAGTTGGAGATCTCGTAATGCTCGAATCCGGCTTGTCGCAACCGATCGATCAGTAAACGAAACTGTTGGGCTTGTTGATCGGGATCCGTAGTCGGTTTTTGTTTGAGTCGGATTTGTTTTTCGAGAGGTGTTTTGGGTTCGATGGTGAGGGCGTATCCGGATATGTGGGGTACGCCCAGTTGGATGAGGGTATCGATATGTTGGAGCCATTGTTCGTTGGTGAGTCCGGGCGTGCCATAGATGAGATCGGCCGTGAGATTCGGGAAATACTCGATCGCCGATCGAAGGGATCGTTTGGCCTGTTCGGCATTGTGCGCTCGATTCATCCATCGCAGATCGGATTCAGAAAAACTTTGAATCCCCAGGCTGAGTCGGTTAATACCAAGTTGTTTCCATTTATCGAGGGTATCGGTATCGATATCGTCCGGATTGGCTTCCAGGGTGATCTCGGGGTCGGGATGAACCGTGTATTGTTGATGAATGGTTCCCAACAGCGCTTGGATGTCGGATGTGTCAAGCAAGGAGGGGGTGCCTCCTCCGAAATAGATGGTTTCGAATGTTTGGTCTTTCCATTGGGAGGCCCGGCCGTTCAGTTCCAGTTGCATGGCATCGAGCAGTTCCGGTTTTTGTTGCAGGGAGGTGGCAAAGTGGAAGTTGCAATAATGGCAGGCTTGTTTGCAAAAAGGGATATGAAGATAGAGGCCGGCCATGCGTGGTGGGAGGATTAATGGATAATTTAGCGAATCGTGCGAAGGCTACTTCAGATACAAATATCGGTGCTGTTGAGCTGGGGAGCCATCTTTCCTTTGGCGGCTCAGACAGATTATGCTTTGCGCGTGCGCTTGGTGGATACGGCGCAAACAGCCCGGGCGCAATTGAGAACCTTGCCTCTTTCGTTTTCTTCTCGGGAAGAATGTGATCGGTCACTGACCCGTTGGCTGGCAGAAGAAAAGCGGTTGGGTTATGTGGCTCTGTCGGTCGATAGTTTGATTTGGGGAGAGCGAGAAGCCGGTCTGGTGTTATTTATGGGAAAGCGATATCAGTGGGGTCGATTGGATCCTGTCGGATTGGACCCCGATTGGTTGCGGATTACCGGTTGGGAAGGTCGTTTCGAGGAAGGAAAGGTATTTGACTGGTCGGTCTGGTCTGACTGGCAAAATCGCTGCTTGGATCTGTTGGAGAACAGCGGCTATCCATTTGCCAGGGTGGGATTGACGGATATTCGGTTGGAGTCAGACACGGTGCGGGCGCGATTGTTGCTGGAGAAGGGGATGTTGTATCGAATAGACAGCATTCGGGTATATGGCGGTTTGCGGATCGATCCGTTGTTCCTCAACCGGTATTTGATGATCGCACCGGGAGAGCCGTACTCAAAGCAGAAAATAGGCAAGGTGGATGGTTTGTTGCGAGGTTTATCGTTCGTCGAGTGGGAAAAGCCTTCGGATCTAAGTTGGTTGGCGACGGGTTCGGTATTGAATGTATATGTGCGTCCTCGTAAGAGTAGTCAGCTCAATGCCTTGATCGGATTTTTGCCAGACAATACGCAAACTCAGGAGCGAAAATTATTGGTAACGGGCGAAGCGAATGTGTTGTTGCGCAATTCCTTTGGGAAGGGGGAGACCATCGGATTGAATTGGCAGCAATTGCAGGTTCGATCGCCTCGCTTGTCGTTGTTGTATCGTAATCCGTATGTCTTTGGGACGGCCATGGGATTGGACGTTTCCTTTGATATGTTCCGTAAGGACAGCAGTTTTTTGAATGTACAGGGACGGTTGGGAGTTCAGTATGTGGCCGGAGTGGGAGAGGCGGGCCGTTTATTTATGCAATGGCATCAGTCGGTGGTGACTCCGGGCGGGATCAATACGGCACGCATCATTCAGGATCGTCGATTGCCCGAGATCAATGATCTTTCCAACATTAATGTTGGGTTGGAGTATGAGTGGGAACGGACGGATTATCGGTTCAATCCTCGTCGAGGATGGGAGGCAATGGTGCAGGCCACCGTAGGTACCAAGCGGGTTCGTCCCAGTAGGGATATTTTGTCTTTGAAGGATCCGGTTGATCCGGGCTTCGATTTTGCCCGATTATATGACACCGTGCAATTGAAAACATATTTGATCCGATTACGGGTGCAAGGAGCGCGGTATTTACCGATGGGCGAGGGGCGGTCAACCATAAAATTGGGGATCCGTGCGGGATACATGCATAGTGGATCGGTGTTTCGAAACGAGCAATTTCAGATCGGTGGATTTCGCACCTTGCGCGGGTTTGATGAAGAGAGTCAGTACCTGACTTCCTTTGCCATCGGGACGGTGGAGTATCGATTGCTGGCCGGACAGAATTCCTATTTCTATGGGTTTACGGATGTTGGGTGGGGGGAGAGTCGTGTCACGCTTCAACCAACGTTTCAATACAGGTATTTGGGTGCCGGATTGGGCTTGAATGTTGAAACACGGGCCGGCCTGATCAATTTGGCTTGGGCATTGGGCAAGCGAAGTGATACGGAATGGAGTGCGCGTCAGTCCAAAATACATGTGGGCTGGGTGAATTATTTCTGAGGCCCTTCAGCGTTTGTTATTTTTACGGGGCATGCGTACGTGTCGTTTGTTGATCCTTTTTCTGTTTTGTGGTTGTTTTTTGGCCGACTTACCGGCACAACAGCCTTTTGATTCGTCTGCTGTTTTGATCAGGGATACGGTCAGGCGGATGGGTTCGGATTCATCGTCGGTTCAGCGAGCGATCGCACCGGGTCAGACGCGGGATACCCTTGCGAATGAGTGGGGCGGTCATATTCCATTGGAACCGTATAGTCCGTATGGGATCTGGGATTCATTGAGGGCGGTGCCTCCGGGATCGATCTGGGTGCGTGAATCGGATCGTCACTTGGGGGAAGCGCACGTGTCGAAGGGCAAGGAGGGATTGTTCTATGCCTTGCTGGGGATGGTTTTCTTATTGGCTTTGTTCCGGCGGTTCTTTCCGAAGTATTGGACAGACTTGTTTCGATTGTTTTTTCGGACGACGTTGCGGCAGCGGCAGTTGCGGGATCAGTTGCAGTTGGCCTCTTTGCCTTCGTTGCTGTTGAATATTTTCTTTTTTCTGTGTATAGCCTTTTATTTGAGTTTGTTTCTGACGAACCGGGGCTGGAATCCGTTTCAGGGATTTTGGACGCTTTGGTTTTTGTTGTTGTTGGGAGTGGTGATCATGTATTTCGTGAAGTGGTTGGGTTTGCAATTTGCCAGCTGGGTGTTTGGTCAGAAAGAGTTGGGAGACGATTATTCCTTTTTGGTATTCACCGTGAATAAGGTGATGGGGTTGATGTTGCTGCCTTCGGTGATCGGTATGGCGTTTGGAGTAGCGGGCATTGGGAGGGGGGCGTTGGAATTATCCTGGTTTTTGATCGGGGGTTTGTTGCTGTATCGGGGATATTTGACCTATCGAGTGGTGCGACGGCAAGCGCTGGTGAGTCCCTTACATTTTTTCTTGTATTGGCTGGGTTTTGAGGTGGCGCCTCTATTGGTGTTGTATCGGTTTCTCCTCGGATTTTTTAGTGAAATGACGTAGTTTTGCATCCAAGTTAACGTGACGAATGAGTAAAACCGGGGCCAAAAAATCGGATACCGCGATCCAGCGAATCCTCATCACACAACCCAGACCGGAGACGGGGAAGTCCCCTTATTTCGAATTGGAACGCAAGTATCCGGTGAAACTGGATTTTTGTCCCTTCATCAAATTGGAGGGAATTCCCTCCAAAGATTTTCGAAAGCAAAAGATCGAGATCGCGTTGCACTCTGGCATCATTTTTACCAGTCGTAACGCCATCGATTATTTTTTTCGGATGGTCGAGGAGTTGAAAGTTGCCGTTTCTCCCGAGACAAAATATTTCTGCATCACGGAGGCGGTTGCGCTCTATCTGCAAAAGTTCATATTGTATCGGAAGCGAAAAGTATTTTTTGGGTCGGACGGAAGCAACAAAAGCATGTTGGATGTGATCCAGAAGCAGAAAACGAATGTGAAGTTTTTGTATGTCTGTTCGGAGAACCAGCAGGACAATGAGATCGTGAATGGATTGAAAAATATTGGTTGCGATTTCAATCTGGCGTTCATGTATCGAAGTGTGCCGGCGGATGTGAAAGCGCTCTTGGCCGAAACGCCTTACGATATGATCTGCTTCTTTACGCCCAGCGGCGTGCAGAGCTTATTTGCGAATCTTCCACAATTCAAGCAGAACGGATTGTTGCTCGGGGCTTTCGGTGGTAATACCATCAAGGCGCTGGAGGAACGAGGACTGCAGTTACAGGTAAAAGCATCCCTGCCGCAGGCACCCAGTATGGTGGCGGCCTTGGATCAGTATTTAGCTTCGAAGAAAAGATGAGAAGATGAGGGGATGAGATGATGAGAGTTGAATGAAGATGGTTTTCTTGTAACTCGTTGACCTTGTCTTATAGTAGGGTGTCTCACTCAACATCAAACCGTGTCAACGTATCCCCCAGAACCGTCTACTCTCATCCTCTTATCTCCTCATCCTTCATCCTCTCGTAATGAATCGTCTCTCCCTCGAAACCAGCCCCTATCTGCGTCAGCATGCGTCCAATCCGGTCGATTGGTATCCGTGGGCGGAAGAAGCCTTGGAGCGCGCGAGGAAGGAGAATAAGCCCTTGTTGGTCAGTATTGGATACTCGACATGCCATTGGTGTCATGTGATGGAGCGGGAGAGTTTTGAGAATGCCGACGTGGCGTCTTTCATGAATGAACATTTCGTGAATGTAAAGATCGATCGGGAGGAACGTCCCGACCTGGACGCGATCTATATGGATGCGGTGCAGGCGATGACGGGACAAGGCGGATGGCCATTGAATGTATTTCTGTTGCCGGATGGAAAGCCTTTTTATGGCGGCACTTATTTTCCGCCCCGTGCGGTTCAGGGACGATCATCCTGGATGGAGGTTTTGACGGGGGTATCAACGGCTTTTCGGGAGCGACGTAACGAGATGGATGCGCAGGCCGAAAATTTGACGGCTCACCTGATCGAGTCGAATCGGTTCGGGGAAAAACTAAAACCCGAATCGGACTTGTTCAGTGAGGAGAGTCTGTTGGTGATGGCGAATGCATTATTGAAGCAGGCCGATGTACAGCATGGTGGATTTGGAAGACCGCCGAAATTTCCGCAGACTTTTTCCATTCGTTTTTTGTTGCAGGCGGGTGTACGGCTGGAGATGGCCGATGCGAGATCGCATGCGTTGTTTTCCCTCGATCGGATGCTTGCCGGTGGCATCTATGATCAATTGGGGGGTGGTTTTGCGAGGTATTCGACCGATGCGGAATGGTTGGCGCCGCATTTTGAAAAAATGTTATACGATAACGCGCTGCTGGTGGAGGCTTTGGCGGAGGCCTATCAGGTGACGGGTCGGGGGCAGTATCGAAATGCGTTGGAACAGATCCGTGCTTTTTTGGAGAGGGAGTTGTGCCATCCGGCCGGTGGTTTTTATTCGGCGTTGGATGCGGATAGTGAGGGAACCGAAGGTCGATTTTACGTGTGGACGGCGGACGAATTGGCGGAGCTGCTGGCATCGGATTTTGATATTTTCTCTGCTTACTACGAGGTGCTCCCGGAGGGAAATTGGGAGGGCGTCACGGTATTACGGGTGATCGGCGATGCAGCGGCGATCGCTATCGAGCGCGGGGTGCCGGAGCAGGAGGTGGAATCCATTTTGGATAGATGTCGGAAGCAGTTGTTGGCGCATCGGGCAACACGTGTTCGTCCGGGTTTGGATCATAAGATCTTGTTGGGATGGAATGTGCTTATGCTGGCGGCTTGCTCATTGGCCTATCGGGCCACCGGTTCGTCCGAATGGCAGGCACTGGGGATGCGTTCCATGGAATTTTTGATGAAGAAATTTCGATCGGACAAAGGGCATTGGTATCATTCGTTGACGGATGATCGTCCGGGGGGATATGCGTTTTTGGATGATCGGGCCTATCTGATCCGGGCTTGGATCGAGTGGCATTCGGTAACGGGTGAATGGGAGTGGTTGGTTCGGGCAAAGGAGTTGCTGGAAGAAACGATCGCGCAATATTCCGATACGGAATCCCCATTTTTCTATTTCACACCGATTGGACAGCCCGATGTCATATTGCGAAAAAAAGAGATCTATGACGGGGCTCTGCCCTCGCCGAACGCAGTGATGGCGGAGAATCTCTGGCGGTTGGGCTTGGTGTTTGATCGTACCGATTGGCAGGAACACTCTCAACGATTGATAAGCGCACTGGGACAAGCGATGATACGTTACCCGGGCTCTTTTGGTTATTGGTGCCGGGTTTTATCGGCCCACGTGGCTGGTTTGACTGAATGTCGGATTATGGGACCAGCTGCCTTGGATTGGATGAGGCAATCGGGTGAGATTTATGCGCCGGAGGTCCTGTATCTGGTTCTTCCGGGTCCGGTCGAATCGGAGCGGGGTTATTCAGATCCTGCCCAGTTTACACGAACGTCTGTTCAGGTTTGTCGAAAAAATACCTGTTTGCCCCCCGTATATTCCCCTAAGGAGTTGTTAATCAACTTAAAAAACATGCATTTTCCGGGATAATTCCCGAATCTGCACAATAAACAAATCTAAGTGCTCGTTTTTGGACGTTGGAACCCACTCAAGACTTTGATTTTCATAAAAACAAAACAACCCGGCAAACCCGAAAAAAACGGGTGAAAGCTTATATTTGTCCTCTATCAATAACGTATGAAAATGAAGAACCTCGGACCTGTATTCCTCTCGCTGTCAGCCGCTGTCATTCTGAGCGGTTGTGGTATCCTGGGAGGTAAGAAATCCAAAGGCGGTAATGGCCTGCCCAATGATGGTCAGGTGCACGGCGTAGCTCCCGGAAGCAAGTATGTACTTCCCAAGCCTCCCGGCATGGTGTATGTTCCCCAGGGCTATTTCCATATGGGACCCAGCGATGAGGATCCCGCGTTTGCTTTCAGCGCCCGCAACAAGACCGTTTCCATCAGTGGCTTTTGGATGGATGCGACCGAGGTGACCAACAACGAATATCGTCAGTTCGTTCAGTGGGTACGTGATTCAGTTGCCGCTCGCAAGTTGGGTTATGTGAAGGCCGATAAGGACGGAAACGAGTGGGTCGATTGGGCCAAAATGAAAACGATCAAGTGGAGCGATCCCAAGGTTATTGAGCAACTGAGTACCACCGACCTCATTCTGCCGCCCGATGATCGCATTTTCGGAAAGAAGGAGATCGATCCCTTTAAGATCATTTATCACTCGGAGGTGTTCGATCTGAAGGCTGCTTCGAAGGCACCCAAAAATAAGGATGGCTCTTTGCCTCCCCGATCGAAGTTCATTGTCAAGTACGACCTGCCGATCTATCCCGACACGCTGGTGTGGATCCGCGATTACACCTACTCTTACAATGAGCCAATGGCTAAACGATATTTCTCGCATCCGGCCTTTGGAAATTACCCCGTTGTTGGTGTAAGCTGGAAGCAGGCCACCGCTTTTTGTGAGTGGCGCACGCATTTGCTGAATGCTTATCTGAACGGTAAGAAGCGTACACAGGAATCTGATTTCCGTTTGCCCACCGAAGCACAGTGGGAATATGCAGCTCGTGGAGGCCGTTCACAGACCATGTATCCTTGGGGGAACTATTATCTCCGCAATAAAAAAGGATGTCTGCTGGCGAATTTCAAACCCGGTCGTGGAAATTATCCGGAAGACGGTGGTTTCTATACGGTACGCGCCGACTCCTATTGGCCAAACGATTTTGGTCTGTATTGCATGTCCGGAAACGTAGCCGAGTGGACTTCTTCCATCTATTACGAAGGGCGCAACAATTTTCAGCATGATATGAACCCCGATGTGCGTTGGAATGCCAAGGATAACGATCCGCCGCTGATGAAGCGTAAGGTGATCCGTGGCGGTAGCTGGAAAGATGTGGGCTACTATCTTCAAAATGGTACAAGTACCTACGAGTACCAGGATACTTCCAAATCATACATTGGTTTCCGTTGTGTGATCGATCTTCCTGCGGCTCCACCTAAAGGCGGTGGTCGTCGATAAAATCAATTTGTAAATCTTTTATCTCTAAAATTCAATAATCATCAATTATGGCAGCAAAAATTCCTCCTAAAGTCAGTAAATGGGTCGATGTCGGTGTATCCTTCGGTGCCGCACTAGTAATCTGGGGTGCCCTACGTAAGATCACGCACGCCGCAGATGCCGATACCTGGCTTTGGATCGGATTGACCACGGAGGCGTTGATCTTTGCTTTGTATGGTGTTCTGTATATCATATATCCGGCCGAACAAGCTGCTGGGCATGATGAGGAGCAGTTGTCTATTTCCGGTGTTGCCAAAGCAGTGGGTGGACCTGAAACCATGAAATCACTTCAGTCAAGCTTTGAACAATTGAATGCGACGGTTGCCGGTCTGAAAGATGTTGCCGATGCGGCCGCTGCCTCTCAGGATTTTGCCAAGAAGACGCGTGAAGTAACGGGTCAATTGGACGCCGTTAAAACCGCTTATGCGGATGCCGCTTCTTCCGTAGGTGCGTTTGCACATGCTACTTCGGGTGCGCAGCAGTTCCACGAGCAGATCCAGGCACTTACCAAGAATCTTTCCTCGCTCAACACCATCTACGAGTTGGAGTTGCAGGACAGCAATAACCATTTGAAAGCCTTGAATAATTTCTACGGCAAGCTTTCTGAGGTCTCAAATGCGATGGTTGGCAGTGTCGATGATGCCAAGAAAGTGCAGGAGCAGATCGGTCATTTGGCCGGCAACCTGGGCCGCCTGAACAGCATCTATGGAAACATGTTGACTGCCATGCAGGGACGTGCCTGATTCGACGCGCCTGATGCGCCCGGACCGAAATGAGATTATTCAAACCGCAATAAACGTATCGACACATGGCTTTACCAAAAGAGCCCCGACAGAAGATGATCAACATCATGTACTTGGTGTTGACAGCCCTGTTGGCCATTAATATATCCGCCGAGATCCTGAATGCGTTCAAGACCATCAACGCCAGCTTGGAGAAAACCAACAATACTGTTAAGGTCTCCTCCACTCAGATCTTCGAGTCACTTACCGAAAAGATGACCGAGGATGCCACTCGGGTGAAAGCAACCATTTGGCAGCCCAAGGCAAAGGAGGTAATGGACCAAACGTCCACTGCCTTCAATTTCATCGAGACGCTCAAAAGAGAGTTGATCAAGGAAGCCGGTGGTAATCCGGATGATCCTACCAAGAAATTTAAGGAGGACGATCAAAACATGGTTACCCGTGTCATGATCAAAAGCGGAAAGGCAAAAGAGTTGTACAAGATCTTATCTGATTTCAAGAACAATGTTTTGAAGGATTCGGCCCTGCGTGCTGAGTTTGAAAATTCACTGCCTATCTCCCTGGATATGCCCAAGAGCATGAACTCAAATAAAAAGAGTTGGGAAGAGGCATACTTCTACATGGCGCCCACAGTAGGTGCGTTGAGCATCCTCAGCAAGTTTCAAAATGATATCCGCAACGCGGAGAATAAGATGGTGACATTTTGCCACGAGCAAGTGGGTAAAGTAGAGTTACGCTTTGATTCATTTGAGGCCATTGTAGGGCAGAACTCCAAATACCTGATGCCCGGACAAGAGATCGAGATCTCTGCCGGCTTGGGCGCCTACAGCAAATCAAAGTTGCCGACCGTCTCTATCAACGGTTCCAGCGTGGGACTGAATGAAAAAGGAATTGCCTTTTATAAATCGGCAGCCGGTGGCGTGGGAAGTCATACGATCAACGTCACTGTCTCCTTTACCGACCAGGATGGTAAGCCTCAATCCCGTACCATTCCGGTAGAGTATACCGTTGGTTCTGCCAATGCCTCTATCGCCCTGGACAAGATGAACGTTCTTTATATCGGGGTCGATAACCCTGTAACCATTGCCGCGAGTGGCGGAGGGGATGATAAGGTTCGTGCTGAGATCTCCGGCGGCGGTGGCCAGCTCACCCGTAAGGGTGGCGGTAAATACAATTGCCGGGTTAGCTCCATCACCGATAATTGTACGATCAATGTATATGTAGACAATAAATTGGTTGGTGCTTCTCAATTCCGGGTGCAAGCATTGCCTCCTGCACAAGCCTATGTTGGCGGTAAGCAGAGTGGTGAGGCCATGACAGCCGGTGAGTTTCGTTCACAGGCCGGTGTGGGTGCCGGTATCATGAACTTCCCCTTCAAACTGGAATACAGCGTGGTGAGTTACACATTTACAACTGACACGGATGATGGTGATATTCTTACCATTCCCGTTCAAGGTGCTGCCTTCTCCGGCGCGGTACGTTCTGCGATCAGTCAAAACGTGAAGCCCGGCGGATTGGTAACCATTGAAGATATCAGAGTGAAGGGCCCGGATGGCCGTGTTTCAAAAGCGCCGTCGTTGATGTATAATATCCAATAAATCGTTCGATAATGAAACGTAATCTATTAGTACTTGGATTGTTGGCTGGATGCCTGCTGTTGCAAATGAACTCGGCTGAAGCACAGCGTCGTGGTCGCCGAGGTGGTGGCGGTGGGGGCGGAACGCCTACACCCGCAGATACCACCGGGAATCCACAGAACAACAACAACAACGGACAACCGCCCAATTTCGATCCCTACGCGAACCTTCCGATCACCTACGATACGGCCAGTAACGCCGGTGGGCCTACTGTATCGCTACGCAACGACAATGCCTTTGAAAAAGGATTCGTTCGCGAACGGAAGCCGCTGGACTATGAACATCTGCGTTGGGACGATGCGATGTTTGCCGAAAAGGTATGGCGCGAGCTAGACCTGCGGGAGAAGATGAACAAAACGTTCACCTACAAGGGCGTGGAGGATGATGGAAGCCAAATGTTCATTTCCATTCTGATGAATGCCGTCACTTCCGGACTGGTCACCGCCTTCTCCGATGATCGCTTCACTACTCCCATGACCGTGGCAGATATCTATCAGAAAACCGCCGGCGGTTTAGATACCGCTCTGGTACGCGATCTGAATGATATCAACAAAGTAGTAGGACGCACCGTCACACGTAAAAGCTTCAATCCCGATGACGTTGTCAAGATCCGCCTGAAGGAAGAGTGGGTGTTTGATCGCGAGTCCAGTCGTATGTTCGTTCGCATTTTGGGAATCGGCGTATTGAAAACCGCATACCTGCCCAATTCCAAAAAAGAGCGTGGTACGACTTCTCTGTTCTGGCTCTATTATCCAGACATGCGTACCATTCTATCCAAGGCCGAAGTATACAACCCGAAGAACATGGGGCAGAATCGGATGACTTGGGAGGAACTGTTTGAGAGCAGAATGTTCAGCAGCTATATTGTGAAATCTACGCTCGACAACCCATCCAATGCACCGATCCGCAGCATCATCAAAGACGATATCCTGGCCTTGTTGGAGGGTGATAACATCAAGGAAAAGATCTTCAACTTCGAGCACGATCTCTGGTCCTACTGATCTCTTTGTATATCCAAAACTTCACTATACGATCCCGCCACCCGGCGGGATTTTCTTGTTCGGGTATTTCGATAAACCCAACCCCATTCATCTGAAACGGACATCCGGCATGTATCTGGAAAACCGCCCAATAATTTTTATAAATATTTGTATTCCAATCTCTTGTGACGCAAAAAAAAGATCAGTCAAATTCGGTCAAGTCAAAAAAAAATGTATTTTCGAACTGGTTTTTCATAGGATATTGGATTTTAACGGGGCTGAATTTCCATTCCGGCCCCTTTTTTTATCCTCTTTCGTTAAGCGATTCCTATTCATTCTTCGAAAAATAATCAACAATCTTTCTTGCCTTTGCCGGTCCAACGATCTCGGACAGTTCCGTTTGGCTTGCCGATTGAATGTTCCTGACCGAACGAAATTTGGTGAGAAGTTCCTCAGCCGTTTGTTTTCCGATGCCGGCAATATTTTCCAATTCATTACGGATGGCGCCCTTACTGCGAAGCAACTGGTGAAAACTCAATCCATGCTGGTGCACGGCATCGCGTATGCGCCGGATCATAAGCAATGATGGGTTTCTGTAATCCAACTTCAGTGATTCCGTATCGCCTGTAAAAAATATCTCCTCTACATTTTTGGCCAACCCGATAAGCGTCATTTTTCCGGACAACCCCAACTCGTGAATTGCTTGTTGGGCCGCATTCAATTGACCTTTCCCTCCATCGATGATCACCAATTGAGGAAAGGCACCCCCTTCTCTGATCAATCGTTGATAACGACGAGAAACGGCTTCTTGCATAGAGGCAAAATCGTTGATGCCCTGAACGGTTCGGATGTGGAATTGTCGGTGATCTTTGGGACTGGGTTTGCCATTTTTAAAACAAACCATTGCCGACACGGGATAGCTTCCCTGAAAATTGGAGTTATCGAAGCACTCGATGTGACGGGGGATGGTCGAAAGTTGCAGGTCCTCTTGCATCTGCTCCAACAATTCCTCCGCCGATAAACTATCCAATTCTGTTTGTTTCCATTTGATGGAGATCCAGTGTTGAATATGATGCAACAGGTTTTTATGGGCCAATGCCAACAGCGCTTTTTTATCGCCGGCTCGAGGTACAGTGATGCGAACGGCCTGATCGGGATAATCCAAACGTTCCTCCACCAGGATCTCATTGGCGGTGGAAGCCAGTCGTTCACGCAATTGAGCGATACCGGCGCTCAGCAATGATCTGTGGTCGGATTGTAAGGGATTTTCTACCCGGGTGGCATGTGTTTGCACAATGGCGCCATTACGAACCATGAGATAGCTGATAAAATACTCTCCCTGTTGTTCTTTACCGGCAAACACGTCCACATCCTTTACCCGCGAATTAGCCACCACGGAGCGCGATCGATAGTTTTCCAGAAAAACCAATTTTTGCCGGCAGCGCTCGGCCTCTTCGTATTTCCAGTCAGCAGCTGCTGTTTTCATTTGTGTTCGTACCTCTTCCATGACAGGCCTCAGGTTTCCTTTTAGCAAGTCCCGGATCTGTCGGATTCCCTTCGCATATGAGTCGGCCGATTGATGCCCCGCACAGGGCCCTAAGCAGTTTCCTAAATGATATTCCAGACAAACTTTGAATTTCCCTTTCTCTATGGCCTTTGGCTGCAACACCAGCGAGCAGGTTCGAAGCGGAACGATCTGCTTGATGAATTCCAACAATTCCCGTACCTGTTGGGAATGGGTGAATGGCCCCAAATACTCCGAACCATCATTGAATTTCTTTCGCGTAAGAAAAACGCGGGGGAAGGGTTCTTTTTTGATGACGATCCACGGATAGGTCTTATCATCTTTCAAACGAATATTGTAACGGGGCTGAAATTCTTTGATCAGGTTGTTTTCGAGGTGAAAAGCATCCTCCTCCGAATTGACCGTAGTGAACTGGATCCGGTGGATACGTTTGACCAGTTCTCGGGTCTTATTCGAATCCTGCTCGGCTACAAAATAGGAGCGAACCCGGTTGCGAAGGTTCTTGGCCTTTCCTACATAGATCAATTCCCCCAACTCATCGAAATACTGATAAATGCCGGGGGTGGTGGGTAATCCGGAGATGACGGCCTGAAAGGAATCGGGTTTCATTTGCTTATTCGTTCCAACTCCATTTGAAAGTTTTGATCTGCTCCGCCGAGCCGGGTTTTCGGCTAGTCAGAATGCGGGTACAGCTTTTATCCATTTGCCAGATCAATTGCTCCTGTTCAAAGCCATTTCGGTCGCCTTGTCGTCGCGTGGCCAGGATGGTTCGAACGGGATCACCGGCAGCCGGATTGGGCTCAATGAATAATTCGATGGATGAAAAGGGCTCTTTTTCCGGATCGATGGCCGTATATGCTATGATCGCCCGATTCAGGAGTTCATCGAAACGGGTCTCTTCGGAAAATGCGTTGGCGCGGGTCGGATCGCTCAGGTCGGGGATCTGTAAAAAAGCAGCCACCTCTTTTCGAAAGTCATCGCGGTGAACAAAAGCAGTATCGGTCAACAGCGTGTCGGTCGTGGTGAAACGTTTGATGGCATACAGGGATGTATCCACTTGCCGGATCTGTTGCTCGATCAGCGAAGGTGCTGAGATATATTTCTTTTTCGGTTTGGCGTCAGAACAGGCCGATAGCAGACCGAGCAAGGGGAGGATGAATAAAAAGCGCATCC
Source organism: Bacteroidota bacterium (assembly GCA_046081925.1). GTDB lineage: Bacteria > Bacteroidota > Bacteroidia > Chitinophagales > Chitinophagaceae > JJ008. The sequence continues at coordinate 26,616 of JBJTWV010000020.1, forward strand.
ACAAAATTACCGCTTCTATGTACTTGAGGATGTTAAAGTCCTACACCCAACTTGATGCCGATATCGAATAGGTGTTCCTGTAACGGATAGGCCTTTTCGTAACTGGAGAGAATCTGATAGCGAGCTTGGGGCCCAAGGGTGTACCTGGTTTTTCCTTTTTGAAATCCGATGAAGGTTTCGACCTGTCCGTTCAGGTTCCAAGGATGTACCAAGGAAGGGGCTTCCACATAATTTTTGTAATCGGTGGACAGAACATATCCCTTGTTGTTCAGCACCAGACTTGGCTGCAGGGTCGAGCCTACGCCCCAACTCAATTTTTTGTTTCCGGTGATCCGGTATTGAAATCCGATCGGGGCGGAGGCAGAGAAATAATAATTCGCCAGCCAATTTTCCCAAACGCCCCCGGAGCTGCGATAATTGGTGTAGGCCGATACGGATCCTGTGCCACCACCACTATTCAATCCGATGGTTGCGATCTCCTGGCTGCCCCGGTACGCACGAATATCATATTTGTTGATATTGAATTGCAGGCCGCCTACGAAGGTGAGCCGTTCGGTCAGCTGTCGGTTTACGGACAAGCCAACCTGTAAACCCAGGTCCGGTTTGTGGTTCACCACATTCTCCAATTCCGGAACCGCTATGGCGGGCGCCATGCTCATCACGGAGCGGGCAGCTTGTAAAGCTGTTGTGTTTTCAATGAGCTTTCGGTAGCTGACCGTAGGACTCACCGTCAGCTGCATTTTCCAACTCTTTCGAGTGCGTTTTCCGTGATAGGCGTTAACCACACTCTCTATGGTCTGGAATTGTTCCGGTTTCAAGGCCGATACGATCGGTTTGGCAGGGTCCTGCGGCCGATCCTCATTGATTTGTTCCAACGGGTCAACCGGATTCGCCAAAACGATTGCAGCTGGTGTTGGAATTGTTTTTGATGGAAGCACAGATGCTTTTTGGGCGACAATGTCTAAAGAAACAGAACTTTCAATGTCTGTCCGTGACGGTTCGGAAGGATCCTCGTTCGTATTCACGGTGGCCGGGGCTTCAGTCTGCTCGGTCAAAGATGATTGTTCGAAGGCGGTCTCGTTGGTTCGTAGCAAGAAGGAAAGGGCGGAAGTCTTACCATCGGATTTATTCGTTCGATAGGGTGCCGGGCTGGTGGCAGCCGTTTCGGATGTATTTGATGGTTGGTTTGTTCCGGTTCTATTTTTTCCAACTGCCGGTGCGGAGGCGTAATTGAGAGGAAGATCGGGTTGGTCGAGCATCACCCAGGTTACTGCACCACTGATGATCATCAGGGCTACCCCTACAAAAGGATAGAACCGACGACGGTGTATCCGGTTTCGGATCCGTTCCCAAACGGAGGCGTCGGCAAATAGTCGAAGCCGATCCGTTTCGGTGCGGAGCCACTGCTCAAATTCCGTATGGTGTGGATCGGTTGACATGTGTTCAGCGGGAGGCGACCAGCCAATCGGATTTTTGTTTGTGAGGAGGAAGAATATTTCGTTGTATCAGGAGCTTTTCCAGCAAGTTCTTGGCACGAGTGTATTGGCTTCGGCTGGTGCTTTCCTCTATTTCAAGTAATTCACCGATCTCTTTATGGCTGAAACCTTCGATCGCATATAGATTCAATACAGTTCTGTATCCAACGGGAAGCGAGCGAATACACTCCGTTATTTGCTTGGCCTGAACAATGGAAGGGATCGCATCGGTACGGGTGGGTAGTCCGTGCGCGTGGATGATATCCAGGTTTTCTTTGAACTTCTTATTTTTTTTCAAGTGGTTGATGCATGTATGCACCATGATACGACGGATCCAACCCTCGAACGAACCGCGACATTCAAAAGAATGGATCTGAAGGAACACTTTCACAAAACCCTCCTGCAGCATGTCCTCCGCATCCTCCCGATTAACCGCGTAGCGATGGCAAACGGCCAGCATTTTGGGACTATACTGTACGTACAATTCCCGCTGGGCGGTTACGTCCTTTTTCAGACAACCTTGTATGAGGGAAGACTCGGTCATTTCTTACCCCCAATTTAGGAAAAATTCAATTTAAAAATGCCGGTGTCAGAAACGTGATCTGACCGCGATCATCCAGCTGCGACCCGGAGCGGAAAAGCCGGAAGCGAACACCCGGTAATTCCGATCGGTCAGATTCTCGAGGCTTCCCTGTATTTGAAACTTCTTGGAAACAGTCACCTGTAAGCGAAGGTTTACGGTCATCCAACTGGGCATTCCGTCCGGGGTGGCGTATTGGAGATTGTCCTCGCCATCGAGGTTGTAATCAGCCAATTTTTTCCATCCGTTGTAAAGCAGATACGCTTCGGTGGAGAATCGCTTTCCTTGATACGCGATGCTGGTTCTTCCGTACACGGGCGGGATGTGATCCAGGGGAATTTCGCCGTTGTCGGTCTTGAAGTTGCCTTTCGTTTTCGTAACCGTATGATCGACCAACCATTGCTCGTTCAGTTGCATAACCAATCGGCCCTGAACCCCAAACAGTGATCCTTTTCGCTGGTTTTGGTTGGCGTAAACCGCAGAACGAATGCCGTTGTAAAGCGTAGAATCGGATCCGTTCAATTGGAATGGTGCCAGGGCGATCACATTTCGGTAGATCGTATAAAAAGCAGCTCCTTCGAGCCGAAGTTTATCGGCGATCTTATAGGTCAGATTCAGATCCAGGTTATACGTGCGTTCCGGCTGAATATCGGGATTGGGAACGATCAGTCGACGTTGGGAGGTGCTCGATTCAAAAATGCGGGCTGCATCATCGATGTTGGGGGCACGAAATCCGCTGTTCACATTGATCGCCGCCCGAAAAGCAGGTTCCGGGCTATATATCAGGCCAATGTTGCCGGTAATGGCCAGGTTGTCTTGCTGGATCTGCGTGAATGGGAAGTTGAAAAAACTGTTATCAGCAATCGTGGAGCTCAGTTGTACCAGTTGCAGTCGAACCCCATCGTTGAGCACCCATTTGCCTTGGTTAAGCTTTTTGATGTGTTGGCCGTATGCACCCAAGTACAGCAGGTGGTTCAATCCATTGGGATAACGAGTGTCCAAGGGCGTTACATCTCCGGTTAGGAGATTGGTTCGGTCGGCTATGGATGTAAGATTATTCCATTGTCCGTCGACGCCATAGGTGAACTCGTTGTTTTTTTGTTTAGTGCGCGTGTCCAGGTTGAATCCCCAAACCCCAATTTTTTCGCGACGGCTGTCAAATCGATCGTACCGACGGTATTCTCGGGTTTGCCGGCTTTCCAGTATATGCTGATAGTGTATCTGCGCGCTCACCTCGCGCTGAGCTGTTGGACGCCATTGTGCCTGATAGGCACTTAGCAGCCGTAGTTGCGGACCGTAATACCATTCGGCATACCGCAAGGTTGTTCCGATGCTGCCTCCGAAATTTTTGGTGTCTTGCAAACGATCGTAGCGCGGTATGTCGGTCGAATTGGAAAGTTGAATGTTGAAGGAGTGTGTGAGTTTGTCGGATGACTTGAGCAGTAGTTTCTGGGTCAGGTCCCACTGTTTGTATCCGGAATATTTCTGTATGCGCTCATCGGAATTGGTTACGATCTGATCTATACCCATGATTGTTTGTACGTATTGAGAGCGCCGACCGAAATTTGGATAGTTTTCCGGGTAGTTCGCACCCATTTTCAGATCTCCGAGTTTGCTGATCGTATATGATTGCAACCAGGCCCAATTCTTTCCACCAAGGTTGACATCGGCGTGTCCGGTGATCTCGAGATTGACCGTTCGGTACCGAAAGAAACTGTTGCCGCTGGTTTCCATTTTCTGCGAAGATGAAAATTTGGCCTGCTTGGTTCGAAAATTGATGACTCCGCCCAACGCATCGCCTCCGTGCAGCGTGGATCCGGGGCCCAATAATACCTCCACGCTTTCCAGCATGTTCTGGTCTACCGTCACTGCATTTTGGAGATGGCCTGCCCGGTAAATGGCATTGTTCAGGCGGATGCCGTCAACCAGTAACAATATCCGACTGGCTTCAAAGCCTCGCAGAACGGGACTGCTTCCGCCTTGCTGGCTTTTCTGAACAAAAACCTGTCCGCTTTCGCTGAGCAAGTCGCCGGTTACACCCGCATTTACTTTTTCAATTTGGCGAGCACTGATCACCAGTGATTGCTGCGCGGTAAAACTTCGCTTCTCCGGAAACTTATTGGTGTAAATAACTGCTTCCTCGAGAATCTTATTTTTTGTGCTGTCGCTCTGCGCCTGCAGGCTTCCGATCATACTCATCATAGCCAGGCACATTTTGGTGATTTTCATTTTCAGTGATTTTTGGCATTTGTTTTTGAGGCTTCATTAAACTATCGATCGGATAATGGGCTTTCAACGAGTCCATCACATTTTGAGCCCAGCCGGTTAAGGCCGCTTTCTCCTCTGTGCTCAGCTTTGCCTCTCCATGCACCCAGGTGTAGGACTCTAACGGCATTTCTCCTTCTTTTACCTCTGAGATCACCTCCTCCATTTTATGATATTGAAAGCGGAGTCGCTTATTCGTATACTCGTCAAAATTCAAATTTCCCTTCCCTTCGGCAATGTGGTCATTCAGCCACCAGTATACCGGTTGGATGTTCGAATACCAGGGATATTCGCTGTTGTTACTGTGACAATCATAGCATGCTTTTTTCAAAATAGCCGATACGTTTTCCGGAACGGAAAATTTTGTCTGAATGGCATGGGGTTGCGGGGCGCTTGTCTGATTTTTTGCGGGGCGAATGAATTGGATCACAAGCAAAGCGATCAATATAGTCCAGCCAATTTTTTTTAGCATGACAGTTTTTTAGAGGTGATCGATCAAGATGTTGCCGATCATTTCCGGCGGCACAGGAATATTCATCATCGTCAGTATCGTAGGAGCAATATCGCCCAATTTGCCGGACGCAACACTTCCATGCCATTCTTTGTCGATGATAAATAGGGGCACCGGATTGAGGGTGTGCGCTGTATTGGGCGATCCATCCGGATTGATCATATAGTCGGCATTTCCGTGGTCGGCGGTCAGAAAAATAGTGTAGCCATTGTTCAAGCCGGCGGTTACTACCTGTGCCACACAGTCATCAACGGTTTCAACGGCTTCGATCGCTGCTTTCCAAACGCCGGTATGTCCTACCATATCTGCATTGGCAAAATTGAGGCAGATGAAATCGGCTTGCCCCTTTTCGATCTCCGGAAGGATCGCAGCGGTTACTTCCCGGGCGCTCATCTGCGGTTGCAGGTCATAGGTGGCCACTTTAGGCGATTGGATCATGATTCGTTCTTCCCCGTTGAAAGGCTTCTCCCGTCCGCCACTGAAAAAGAAACTGACGTGCGGATATTTTTCTGTCTCAGCGATTCGAATTTGAGTGCGCCCATGCTTTTCCAGAACCTCCCCAAGCGTATTGTTCAAATTATCGGTGGCAAAGACCACGTGTATCCCTGAATAGCTTTTATCGTATTCGGTGAAAGTGGTGTAATGCAGATCAAGTTTGTGCATCGACTGTTCCGGCAGATCCAATTGGGTGAGTACTTGCGTGATCTCACGGCATCGGTCTGTTCGAAAATTAAAGCAGATGACGGCATCGTTGGGGTTGATCTTGGTCAGGGGTGTTTGGTGTTCATCCACGATAACGGTGGGAAGAATGAACTCATCCGTGATGTTGTTACGGTAGGCTTCATCGATGGCAGTCAGCGCGTCGTTGGCGGTAGGGCCGTTGGCATTGACCAGGGCATCGTAGGCAAGTTTTACCCGCTCCCATCGTTTGTCCCGATCCATCGCATAATATCTGCCGCTTACTGTGGCGATGCATGCTTTGCCCTGGATAGAGTTTTCCAGCCGGGTCAAGAATCGGCTGCCGCTTTTAGGATCCGTGTCACGTCCATCGGTAAAGGCATGAATGAAGATCTTCTTCACACCTGCCTCGTGAGCGGAATTTACCAGTGCGATCAAATGTTCGATATGGGCATGCACGCCCCCGTCACTCACCAACCCCAGCAAATGAAGCGGTTTGTCATTTTCGATGGCATAGGAAAAGCTGGCCTGCAGTGTTTTGTTGGTGGACAGCTCTCCATCACGAATGGCCTTGTTGATACGTTGTAATTCTTGGTACACCACGCGGCCGGCGCCCAGGTTCAGATGCCCAACTTCTGAATTGCCCATTTGTCCATCCGGTAATCCTACTGCTTCGCCACAAGTGATGAGGGTACTGTTGGGATATCGTTGGTAAAGGCTGTCGGTGAAGGGTACACGCGCGTGCTGAATGGCATCGGCTGCTGGTACTTGTCCCAGTCCCCAGCCGTCCATGATCACTAAAATGACTTTTCGTTTAGTAGCACTCATATTTTCTTCCGGATAAGACCTCCAAAGTTACGAAACCAATAGCGGGGCGGGCGAAATGCGGCTAATTTTGTGTCATGTCTGCACCGGCAATACTCGATTCCTTTCAGACCTGGTTAGCCGAGGATCTGGGTGAGGGCGATCACACTACGCTGGCTACGATCGGGCCATCCGTTCAGGGCAAGTCGGTGTTGATCGCGGGTGGTGCCGGCGTATTGGCCGGGGTACAGGTTGCGCTGGATTTTTTTCAGTTTGTAGATCCCTCGATCCGATTGGAGGTTTTTAAGCAAGATGGTGAGCGCATTCATCCCGATGATATCGTCTTTCGGTTATCGGGACCTGCCCGTTCGCTTTTAATCGGCGAGCGCGTGGCACTGAATCTTTTGCAGCGAATGTCGGGTATTGCTACGCTTACCGATCGGTATTCAAAGGAACTGAAAGGGACGAAGGCTGTTTTATTGGATACACGAAAAACAACACCGGGTATACGCTGGGCGGAAAAACAGGCCGTTATTATCGGGGGTGGACAGAATCATCGTTTTGGTCTGTTCGATCGGGTGTTGATCAAAGACAATCACATCGATCATGGCGGTGGAGTAGTGGCCGTGTTGGAGGCTGCTCAAATGTACCTTAGAGAGCATCGGTTGAATTTGCCGGTGGAGATCGAGGTGAGAGGGCTGAATGAATTGAACGAGGTATTGGGTTATGGAAAAAGTTTCGTGAACCGTGTGATGCTGGATAATTTTTCGGTGGAGCAGGTTCGTGCAGCCGTCGTTCAAATCGATGGCCGGCTCGAAACGGAGGTGAGTGGAGGCATTCGGCTGGAAAATATCCGATCCTATGCGGAAACGGGCGTTGATTTTATCAGTGTGGGTGCCCTGACGCATCAGGCAACCAGTGTAGACCTGCGTTTGAAAACCGTCATTGAGTAATATGTCCAAGAAGAATCAAGCTGACCGAAATGGGTATGTATTCAGTACCGATCCGAATTTCTCCTTTGAATCCGATCGATCGGAGTCGAGCACATTACCCCCGGAAAAGCAACAGCTGTTGCTTCGGTTGGATACCAAGCAGCGAGCCGGAAAAGCGGTAACACTGGTTGAGTGTTTTGTTGGCAAAACCGCCGATCTGGTGGAATTGGGAAAAAAGCTCAAATCGCACTGCGGAACCGGCGGCTCGGTAAAAGATGGGATCATATTGGTGCAAGGCGATCATCGAGAAAAGCTCCGCATGTATTTGACCAAACTCGGCTACAAGGTGAAGTAGGAGCAGAGAGACCAAGCCAACTATTCAAACTCCCCAAACTTTTCAAACTGCTCAAACTAGCAGCGCTTCGCGCTGCTACTGTCCTTGCGCCAGACTATATCCCTTTTTATCTCCCCACATGTTCAGTAATTCGATGGAGCAGACTTTAAATCTTTTCATCAGCGCCTGGTACAATCCGAGTATATCTTCTTGCGTGCAGGCATCATTGTTTTTTGTTTCAATGCGGCAGCGATACTGATTTACCAAATTGGTGAAGACGGATCCCTTTGGCCAAACCTGGGTGCCTCGATTGCTGATGGTGATCAATTCGAATCCGGCATTTAGTCCTTCCTGAATTTTTGCAGCCACTGCTTGAGGTTGTTCTTCGCTTTCCACAAAAAAATCAGCTCCCACGATCTTTTCATCGATCGACTCTACTGACATGATCAGTGGGTTTTTTTCCAATTTGTATTGGGTGGGAGTGATGGGTTTATCTTCCAGTATTGGGCGCGTATGATGCACCGGCGATTGGCCCAGGTTGTCGATGATGGTTTGAATGAATTCGGTGGTATTGAGAGACGGGGTGGTTTTATCACCGAAATCACCGGTGTGTGCGCCACTTTCCAAGGTAAACAGTAAGGCGTTTTCGATCCGGGCCGCGTGTCCCATCAATCCAAGGTGACGAAGCATAGCCAAGCCGCTCAATAGCAAGGCGGTTGGATTGGCGATATTCTTACCCATGATATCGGGGGCCGTACCATGTACAGCTTCGAAGATGCAGATATGATCGCCTATGTTAGCAGAAGGGGCAAAGCCAAGGCCACCCACCAGTCCGGCGCAGAGGTCACTTACAATATCGCCCTGTAAATTGGTGAGCACCACTACGTCGAAGAGATCCGGTCGGGTGACGAGTTTCATGCATAGGTCGTCCACGATCACATCATCGCTTTTCAATTCGGGGTATTCTTTGGCTACTTCGTGGAACACCTCCAAAAAAAGTCCGTCGGTGATCTTCATGATGTTGGCCTTGTGGCCACAGGTGATGCGTCGGGCTCCTTTTTTACGGGCCATCTCAAAAGCGTAGTGAATGACTTGTTCACTGCCGGGACGGGTGATGAAACGGCGGCTCAGGGCCACATCGTGTGTTAGCATATGCTCGATTCCACCGTACGTGTCTTCAATGTTTTCGCGAACGATGTTCAGGTCGATGGGGATACCGGCTTTGGAGAATACGGTATCGACGCCGTGCAGGGTTTGAAATACGCGCTTGTTGGCGTAGGTGTTCCAGGTTTTTCGGGCGGTTACATTCACACTTTTCACCCCTTTGCCCTTGGGTGTTTCCATGGGTCCTTTGAACAGGATCCCGATCGATTCGATGGTTTGTTGCGCCTCGGGCGTCATACCATTATTGAAACCTTTGTCGAATACCCATTTACCCATATCGACCGGTACGTATTCCAACGGAACTCCGGCGGCATCGAACAGGGAGAGTACGGCTTTCATGATCTCGGGACCTATTCCGTCCCCGTGGGCAACAGCGATCTTCATTGGGTTGAATTTGGGTGCAAAATTACGCGTAGCCCGTCTATTCAATTTATGCACTTGGGAAAAATAATTGGTGTATTTGCCTATTTTTAGGCATGGTCAGTCAGGTCACTTCCGGGATCGAGGTCAGCGTGGAAACGTTTTATCAGGCGGATGCCAATCAGCCTGAATTCATCTTTGCTTACCGGGTGACGATCGAAAATCATAACGCCTTTCCCGTGCAGCTGCTTCGTCGTCACTGGGACATATTCGACAGCAATGGCACCTATCGCGAGGTGGATGGAGATGGCGTGATCGGATTGCAGCCCATTTTGGAATCGGGCGGACGGCATCAATACATTAGCGGTTGTAATCTGAATACCGATATGGGCCGCATGGCGGGGTATTATGAGATGACGAATCTGAATACAGATCAGCCGTTTCGGGTAAACATTCCGGCTTTCAACCTGATCGCACCGGCCAAGCTCAATTGATCAACGCGGTTTGTACGTGGCGCCCTCCAGGATCTTTTCCGGATCTATCCGAACTAAATCTGCCGGTGTTGTTTTTGGATTTTTTTCCATGTAAGCCTGAACGATCTGTCGTCCAACCCAAGTGCCCAGGTTGCCAGGTGAATGCTCCTGATCCACCCCGGTTGTGAAGGGCGCTTCCCCCAGAAAATTTTGAATCACATCCGGGTCGGTGGATTGCAGGTCAACGTTTTTCAGAAAATAACTCCAGATCAGTGCTTCGTTCTCTTTACACCACGCGAGTTGCGCTTTTGTATAGCCCAATTTTACTTCATCGGCTGTTACGGGTAAAAACCGGTCCAACAACCAGGCCTCTTTTCCGCGACGGATCATCTGAGTGATCAACGGGCCGGTACCTACTGTATCGGGACATACTTCCTTGGTGATCAGTTTCAGACAATTCACGGCAATATAGGGTCGCTCGAACCGGCGACTGATATAGCTCGGAAATAATTCCTGCCCCTGCGGGGATGCATAGAAGGAGAAATTCGCTCCGGCAAATTGTTGCAATCCGATCGCGATCCCTTCTCTGGAAACGGCCGCCCCCGGCGCATCAAAGGGGCCTACAAAAAAGATCAAATTCTTTTTCGTAGGATAATTAGGGAAATAATGCCGAACAAAACGGATTCCTTCCTGCACGGCTCGTTGAATGTCGTCCACCTTTTTATACTCAACACGCAGGGTGTCAAACAAGGGGCGATACCCTCGAAAGAAAAAGCGAAGATTTTCTTGTGTGGATGCGGAGCTGTCGTTATTGGGGAGGCCTAATACGTTTTCCATGAACTCAGCATAAAAAACCGGGTGTGCCTGGGATAGTGCCACCATTTCAGTGCCCAACCGATTGGTATCGATTTGGAAAAATGACTCGTCAAAGCGTACTACGGATACATCCGCCTGCACGCCCGATACATCGGGTATGTGGGTTTTGCTCCCACAGGCGGTCAATATCAATATGGGGCCTACGATTCCGAGTAACTTTTTCATGTTTTCTGATAACGATGGTGAGGGAGGATGTATTGCCTTCGTAGCGACCTGAGTTAGTACCTTTGCCCTATGCGGATCGCATTGGCTCAGCAAAATTACCGGATAGGCGACATTGCGGGAAATACGGATAAGATCCTGGCGGCTATCCAGACGGCGAAGGAGGCCGGTGCCGGCTTGATCCTATTTTCCGAATTGGCCATTACAGGCTACCCTCCCCGAGACCTGTTGGAGTTCAAGGAGTTCATCGATGCCTGTGAGCGGTCGCTGGAACAGATCCGTTTGTCAGCGTCAGGAATAGGCGTGGTGGTGGGAGCTCCGCAGCGAAATCCCTTTACAACCGGTAAGAGACTTTTCAATGCCGCTTATCTGTTCGATGAGCAGCAATTGGTGGGTGTAGTACAAAAGACTTGTTTACCCACGTATGATATTTTTGACGAGTACCGATATTTTGAGCCTGCACGCGAATGGTCCGTTTTATCTTTTCGAGGAAAAAAGCTGGCTATTACGATTTGCGAGGATATCTGGAATTTGGGCGATCATCCTTTGTATCCGCAATGTCCCCTCGATCATCTGATGGGTCAGCAACCCGATTTGATCTTGAACCTCTCCGCCTCGCCGTTCGATTACACACACCTAGAGGATCGAAAGGCGATTCTCAAACAAAATGTTCGGAAGTATCAAAAGCCTTTCCTGTACTGCAACGCCGTGGGGAGTCAAACGGAGATCGTTTTTGATGGGGGCTCCTTGGTTATGGATGCAGAGGCAAACCTCATTTTACAGCTTCCGCTATTCGAGGAATCGATCCGATATGTGGATTGGATGGAAGACGGTCGTTTCGCGCAACCGATACTGGTTCCTTCGGAACAGCTTCCGGATGCTGAATACAATCCTGATACACTGAAAGCCGAAGAGGGGATCGCGGAGATCTATCAGGCGTTGGTGTTAGGTATCCGGGACTATTTCCAAAAAATGGGTTTTCGTGAAGCTATTTTGGGTAGCAGTGGGGGCGTTGACAGTGCGGTCACCTTGGCGCTGGCGGTAGCCGCGCTCGGGAAGGAACACGTACGGGCTGTGCTGATGCCCTCTCCGTTCTCCTCCACGCATAGTGTAACGGATGCCAAATCACTAAGCGAAAGGTTGGGAAATCCATTTGACATTGTTCCGATCGAGCGTGTCTTTGATTCTTTTCTGACCGAATTGAAACCCTTGTTTGCCGATCGACCATTCGGCTTGGCAGAGGAGAACATGCAATCGCGCATTCGCGGCAATTTTCTGATGTCGATCGCCAATAAATTCGGATATATACTTCTTAACACTTCCAATAAAAGTGAACTGGCCACGGGGTATGGCACGTTGTATGGCGATATGGCCGGCGGGCTCGCTGTGCTGGGCGATTGCTATAAACGACAGGTCTATGCCCTGGCTCGCTACATCAACCGGGAGAAGGAGATCATTCCGGAATCGATCCTCACAAAGGATCCTTCGGCAGAGTTACGACCCAATCAAAAAGATTCGGATTCCTTGCCTGATTACTCGGTGTTGGATCCGATCCTGTATCAGTATATCGAAGGACGCAAGGGGCCTGAAACCATCATCGCCCAGGGATACCAACGAAGCTTGGTAGAACGGGTGATCCGTTTAGTGAACGTGAACGAATACAAACGGAATCAGTTCTGCCCGATCATTCGTGTTTCGCCCAAGGCGTTCGGAATGGGGCGGCGAATGCCTATCGTGGCACAGTATTTGACCGATATGCCGAAAACCTGATCTATGCGCGGACTCGTTTACAAATCCACCGGTAGTTGGTATATAGTCCGCGACGAGCAAGGAAAAAACTGGAATGCGCGCATCAAGGGTGTGATGAAACTGGATGAGATCACGAGTACCAACCCCGTAGCGGTGGGTGATTGGGTTTACCTGGAGCCGGAAGCGGAGCAAGTGGGGTCGGCCATGATACTGGAGATCGAACGTCGGCGTAATTATCTGCATCGGCAAAGTCCCAGACACAAGCACCAGCATCATATCGTAGCCGCCAATCTGGATCTGTCGATGTTGATCGTAACGGTAAAAAATCCCAAAACCTCTACGGGATTCATCGACCGTTGCCTCGTGGCCTCGGAGATGTATCATGTACCCTCATTGATCGTTTGCAATAAGTCTGACCTGCACACGGAAAAGGAAGAGGCCATTTTTGAGGAGTGGAAACGGGTATATACAGAGGCCGGATATCCTGTAGTACGGGTCAGTGCCGAGTCCGGCGAAGGGATGGACGATCTCTTGGAGTATTTAAAAGGAAAGACCGCCTTGGTCACGGGTCACAGTGGTGTAGGGAAGTCCAGTTTGCTGAATCATTGGCTGCCCGGATTAAATCGACGCACCCAGGATGTGAGCGGCTGGAGTGGCAAGGGTTTGCATACCACCACTTTTGCGGAGATATTTGACCTGCCCGCGGACGCACGGATCATCGATACGCCCGGCATGCGAGAGTTTGGTTTGGTGAATGTGGAGCGCGCCGAGCTGTCACATTATTTTCCGGAAATGCGTCGGGTAATAGACGGCTGTCAATTCAATAATTGTTTGCACATCAACGAACCGGACTGCGCGGTTAAGGAAGCCGTTCGAAATGGGACGATCGAAGAGAGGCGTTATGTGAGTTATGTGAATCTGTTGGAGTCGATCGTTGACCGTCACTATTGATCAGTTGCGAAATTTTTTCGCATGTCTTACAGCTTTCATGGCCTTTGGGTCGCCGCTGATGATCTGCTCGGCTCCTACATTTTTGCCGTTACTGGGACACCCGGATTTGCGACGGAACATATTTCTCATCAGACCGCAGGAAGTGAGCATAAAAAGAAAAACGATCAATAGCCATATCATTCGGGTGGGTCGCATAGATTCTTATTTTTCCGGAGATCCGTTTTTGAACCAACCGGCATACTTGATATAATTACTGGCGATGCGTTCGATCTCTCCGCGGACTAGTTCGGGGGTGATATCCTTGATCTTTTTGGCCGGTACACCGGCATAAATACTTCCGCTTTCACAGACAGTGCCTTCCAGAACAACCGCTCCGGCGGCAATGATCGTGTGGGAGTGTACAATGGCCTTGTCCATAACGATGGCGCCCATGCCTATTAATACATGATCGTGCAGCGTACATCCGTGAACGATGGCGTTGTGTCCGATGGAGACGGAATTTCCGATGGTGGTTCCGCATTTTTCGTAAGTGCCGTGTATACAGGCGCCATCTTGGATATTGACCCGGTCACCGATGCGTATGAAATTCACGTCGCCCCGTACAACGGCATTGAACCAGATGCTTCCCTCCCGACCCATGGTCACGTCACCCACCACGGTGGCATTGGGCGCCAAAAACGTTTGCTCGCCAAACTGTGGTTGTTTGCCTTCTACGGGTAAGATCAGTGCCATCTGTTCTTTATTCGACAAATATCTTGTTTTCTTTCCGACCTTTAACGCGTGAATAGCAGGGAATTGTTTTTGCGTCATGTGGCACAGACCTCACCGGCATCGTTGGCCTTTGAGATAGAACGGGCCGAGTGCGCCACGTTGTATGACACGAGTGGGAATACCTTTCTTGACCTGATCGGCGGTATTTCCGTAGCCAATATCGGACATGGACATCCCAAGGTGCTGAACGCGATACGCACCCAACTCGACAAATATTTGCACGTGATGGTCTACGGTGAGTTCGTGGAAACTCCGCAAGTGCAGTATGCGCAACGATTGACTTCTTTGTTGCCGGCCAACCTGAACTCGGTTTATTTTACCAATTCAGGTGCCGAGGCGGTGGAAGGGGCCATGAAATTGGCCAAGCGTATCACCAACCGTTCGCGGATCGTATGTTTCAACGGTTCTTATCACGGCAGTACACAGGGCGCTTTGAGTGCGATCGGCGATGAATATTGGCGTCAGGCCTTTCGTCCGTTATTGCCCGATGTGTGGCATCTCAATTACAATGACCCGGCGGCCATCGATGCGATCGATGCTGACACCGCCTGTGTGTTAATGGAAACGGTGCAAGCGGAATCGGGCATCGCAGTACCGGATGGGGATTGGTTGCGCCGGGTACAGGCAAAGTGCAAGGAGACCGGTGCCTTGCTGATACTTGATGAGATACAGGCGGGATTCGGGCGAACTGGAAAGCTCTGGGCATTTGAATGGTTTGGTGTAGTGCTGGATATTTTATTGCTTGGGAAGGCGCTGGGTGGCGGATTGCCGCTAGGGGCTTTCATCGCCGATAAGTCGTTGATGGATGCATTGACGGATGCGCCGGTACTGGGGCATATTACTACGTTTGGCGGGCATCCGCTGAGTTGTGCCGCCGGATTGGCCGCACTGGATGCCCTACTGGATGAGGGTTGGATCGATCAAGTAAAACAAAAAGAAACATTGTTTCGTGCCCACCTGAATCATCCGGCGATCAAAGCCATTCGATCCTTTGGTTTATGGATGGCGGTCGAGTTTGCAGATGCCGAAACCTGTAAACGCGTGATCGATCGCTGTTTGCAGGTCAATGAAAAAGATGTGATGGGGTTAATGACTGATTGGTTCTTATTTGCGCCACATTGTTTACGCATTGCGCCACCGTTGATCATTTCGGAGGGGCAAATAGAAAGGGCCTCGCTTCGAATAAAAGATGCGATCGATCAAGTCAGTAAGCCATAGCCCCAGAAACCAAGTATGGCACCCGCAACGGGTCCGATCACCGGTATCCAGCTATAGCTCCAATCTGAGTGACCTTTTCCTTGTATAGGCAAAAGAAAATGAGCGATGCGCGGTCCGAGGTCACGGGCGGGGTTGATCGCATATCCGGTTGGTCCGCCCAGGCAGAGTCCGATCGCCAGTACCACCAAAGAAATAGGTAAGGAACCAATGATTACAAAACTGGTCTTGGGTTGCGACATGCCCAATGCTGCGATCACTAGGATGGCGGTGGCGATGATTTCCGTGATCAGATTGGGGATCGTTTTACGAATGGCCGGAGCAGTGCAAAAAACAGCCAGCTTACTGTAGCTGTCGGCAGTACGTTCAAAATGTGAATAGTAACTGAGCCAGGTGAGGGTGGCACCCACTATTGCACCACCAAATTGCGCCAGTATGTAGGGTAGTGCCATAGATCTGTCAAAATCAGTGAAAAGTGTGGCGCCGATCGTGAAGGCGGGATTGAGATGTCCGCTACCCCCGAGTTTAACGCAGACATAATTTCCGATGAATACGGCCATCGCCCATCCGAGGGTGATCACGATCCATCCGCTGTTTTGTCCTTTTGTTTCAGCGAGCACCACGTTGGCGACTACACTCGTGCCGAGTGTGATCACGAGGGCGGTTCCAATGAATTCTCCGAGAATAGGTAGCATAGTTGATCGGTTAGGTGGTATTATTTTATTTCACTCCAGGCAATGCTTGCTTTAACGGCACGATGCCATCCGTCTATTGCGTTTGATCGTTCTTCTTCGGTGCAAGTCGGAACGAATTTTCTGTCGATCTCCCATTGTGATTGCAATGAGTCGATGTTGTCCCAGACGCCCACGGCCAGTCCGGCGAGGTAGGCGGCTCCCAATGCGGTCGTCTCGGTGATCTTTGGTCGTACCACCGAGCATTTCAGCAAATCGGATTGGAATTGCATGAGGGAATTGTTAATGGTGGCGCCGCCATCTACCCGCAATTCGGTTACCGGAATGCCGGCATCTGCATTCATGGCGTGCAGTACGTCGGCCGTTTGATAGGCAATACTATCCAGTGCGGCCCGTGCGATATGTGCCTGATTGCTTCCTCTAGTCAATCCAAAAATGGAGCCACGCGCATGAGGGTTCCAGTGTGGAGCGCCTAAACCGGCAAAGGCGGGTACCAAATAAACGCCGTCGGCATTGGGCACTTGTGCCGCCAAGGCTTCCACTTCATGTGAATGACGAATGATCTTCAGTTCATCCCGGAGCCATTGCACCACAGCGCCGGCGATGAACACACTTCCTTCCAATGCGTACTGTGTTTTGCCATTGATCTGCCAGGCGATCGTAGTCAGCAATCGATTGTTGGAAGAAATGGCCTTTTCGCCGGTGTTCATCAGCATGAAGCAGCCGGTTCCGTAGGTATTCTTTGCCATTCCGGGTTTGGTGCAAAGTTGTCCGAACAATGCAGCTTGTTGATCTCCTGCCAGTCCCGCGATCGGAATACCGCTGGCGTCCTTATTTCCATTCAGCGAGGCGTGTCCGTAAATTTCACTGCTCGATCGGACCTCGGGTAGCAGGGAGGCGGGAATATCGAATAATTGCAGCAGTTCGGTATCCCAGCGCAGCTCATGAATATTGTACAGCATGGTGCGCGAAGCGTTGCTGACATCGGTCGCGTGTACTTTTCCGTTTGTAAGATTCCAGATGAGCCAACTATCGATGGTGCCAAAGGCCAGATGCCCGCTGGCGGCACTGGCTCTTGCATCCGGAACCTGGTCCAGTATCCATTTGAGCTTTGTGGCGGAGAAGTAGGCGTCTATCAAAAGCCCCGTCTTCTCTTGTATCGATTTTCCGTGGCCATCGGATTTTAATTGATCGCAATAGTGAGCCGTTCGTCGGTCTTGCCATACAATGGCGGGATGAATGGGGTGACCGGTTCGTCTGTCCCACACCACGGTGGTCTCTCGTTGGTTGGTGATACCAATGGCAGCGATCTGGTCCGGAGTCAGTTTGGCTTTCGCGAGTGCTTCCGCGATCGTGCCCGATTGCGTGCTCCAGATCTCGTTGGCATCGTGTTCCACCCAGCCGGGTTGCGGATAGTGTTGCTTGAATTCTTTTTGGGCAATGCTCACGATCTGTCCCTTTTGGTCGATGATCAGTGTGCGGCTGCTGGTGGTTCCCTGATCCAGCGATAGGATGTAACGGTTGGACATGACAGAGTAGATGATGGCAAGTCATTCAAGGTACTGAAAAATGACATCTGGCCAACGCCCAATTGGTTAACCCGATCAAACAAACGAAAAGCAGCTAATGCGAGCGGGAGCGGTCATTCATGTTCGTTAAAAATCCAGTCCCATGGCCAGGTACCATTTGGGTTTTCCTTTGAAGAAGCCATCCATCTGCCAGGCCGCATCTACGCGAAGGAAATAGCCAAGTAAGGTGCTGCGGGCACCAAATCCATATCCTCCGGCGAATGGTCCAATGCCTCCGGCTTTGACTTTAACGGTTACGGGTTGTGCGCTGTAGAAGAGGGCGGGTCGTTCGATCTTATCGTACGCACCATTCCAGGCAGTACCCAGGTCAGCAAATTGAACCAGTTGAAAATTACGAAGCAGGGCGTTGTTGATGGGCTTATTGATGAACGACGTGAATACCGGAATACGGATCTCACTGTTGATCACCACCGCATTGTTGCCGTTGGCGATATTTTGTTTGAATCCGCGGAGGTTTACGGCGAGTGACTGATACGCGTAATCATTATCCGGATCGATGGGGTGTGCCGGATCGAAATACCGGTAGGTGCCATTCGCTTTTTGGTTATTGGCGAACATCAACCAGTTATCCACGCCACCTAGGTAGTAGATGATCTTTTTCGTGCCCCAGGAGAAATCGGCCGCAGCGCGAACGGACCAACTGATATTCCGATAAATAGGCAGGTAATGACGCACGTCGAACCCGGCGTTCATCACAAAGGGGAAATCTCCGCTTCCTTGTACCGTGCTTTTCCCGATCTGGGCATTGTAGTCGAAGTATATCTTCCAGCGAAGTCCTTCCCAAATATTCAAAGCCGGCGAGACCGCATCATCGTGTACAAATTCGATGTGGGCCAGGGCGTAGCTCAGGCGGTCGTCGGGTGCGAACAAGGATCTGTCGGGGAAAAATTCATTGGCCAGTTTTACATACCGATCGCTTCGATAGGCCACATTGAAACGCAGGCTACGCACTTTATTGAATGGATAGCTTACGCTGGCCTGGTAAAGGTTGGAGAGCAATTTGGAATTGTACCAGGTGGAGTCGGTGTAGAGTGGCGGGTTATCGACCGAATTTCGGTAATACGTGAATCCGTAGTCGATTCGTTTTTTCAAATATTGAGACGTGAAAACGTATTCGTTATTACGCAGGTTGGGACTGATCCGGTAGCCGCCGGCGATCTTACAGTCCTCCAGCAGGTCCGAGGTGCCTACGCGTACGATCCCATTCAAGGGGTCGTTGTTACTTAGTTGAACCGGCCCGTATCCACCCTGAAAAGGCTGATAGCGGGTCACCAGTACATTGTTATTGAAACCGCTGACCAGGTAGTCATTGAAAAACTTGGGCGGTCGGTACGTGTATCGTTTGATCTTAGGAAGCTCGGATAGTTTGGGCGTAACCGTTGTTCCTTTCGTAAGGGAGCTGTCTGTGGCATCCTCAAAACCGCTGTTGAAATCGCCGCCGATATTTTTTGTCGAATCCGTCAGCAGGGGTTGTACGGGGGTGGTTTTTCGGCCGGCCTTTTTTGCTTCTTCAATGGTTTTTCTTCTGTACTGCGTCGGTGGCGTGCTGATATTTCGTCTGCGAAGCGTATTCTCATCCACACGCAGTCGGTACAGCAACTTTACATCTCCAAGCTGAACGACTTCACTGACCTGCTGATTATCCCCGGCTGTACGGGTTTCCAGCATACTGCTTTGATAATTCGTGAGCGGGAATACATAGGAAGAGTCGTTCGTGAGTGAAACGAAACCGACCGAGTCCACATCTTCTTTTTTGTATTCTTTCAGCAAGCTGTCCACCTCCGCTTGTGGTGGGTTACGCAGCACGTCCTCTCCAATGAAAACCACGGTATCGATCCCGGCCCGTTCGGTCGTGAAGAATCCGGCATAACGGTTATTGACCCCGTTTTCGTCGCTGATGAACGTGAAGTGGGAGGTATTGTATTGTGACGGAAAACGGGCATTGCCCCATTTGAGATCGGTGAGTTTGGAAAGCTGACGTTCCGGTGATTTATTCCAGTTGTCGACCATGTAGATGTTAAAGTGAGGTGCCGGCATGGAATCCATCGTGGCGCGCACATCGGGGTGGGGTCTGTTACTCGAATAAAGGATACCTGTTTTCTTGGGGAAGGCTACAAATGACGGATCGAGATCGTCGTAGGGGTCGTTGGTGATCTGCTCGCTGGTCTGCTTGTCGATCTTGTAGACGAAGATGTCGGATTGCCCCTTGCGAACGGCACTGAAGATCAGCGTATTTTCATTGAGCATGAATTTCATATCGTGGATCTGATCGAATCCTGTTATTTCCTGTTTGTTGATCTTGATTCGACGCGCCACGTCGTAGATAAAGAATTTGAGCTTGCCTTCCTCCCAGTACAGAACTCCCAAGCGGGTCCCTTTAGGATCCCAGGCAAGAAGGGGGTAATGCGGATTCTGATCGTCCTCGCGGGAACGTACGCCCAGCTTCAGCAGCACCCGGCGTTGCACAAAGTTCTCCATCAATACGACCTGGTAACGGCCCTGCTGAAACTCCACCACCCCATAGGTAAAACTTCTGGGTACCGGATTGGCATTGAAGCGGATGAAATCTTTTTTGCCGATGTATTCGCTGATGGCCAATTGCCCTTTGGGTGTATTTCGACGGCCACGAATGTCTTTGTAATAAGTTTCCGTGTTCTCGGTCATGAAATCCTTGAGGATCTCCTTGAATTTTTTCTTGGCGATCTTGTAAGATGCCTGATTCAGATTCCGATAAATGCGGGCGAGGTATAGAAAATATGTGGGTCTTGCTTTTCCGTATCGGTCGGCGACATATTTCCAGAAGGCATGACCCGCCAGCAGTGGTTTGTCAAAAGCAAAATGATAAAATGATTTATAGGACGAGGCCAAGAGGATGCCACGTAATTGATCGTCCAGGTCGGTATTCCAATTCTCGGCGGCATAGGCGATGTATCCATCGGTCAACCACTTGGGTAAGTCCAGTAAAGCCTGATTGGCGGCAAACTCACCGAGATTATCTCCAAAAAGCAAGTTCTCTACCAGGTTCCGGGCAATTCCCTGTCGAATCTGAATGCGCAGGTGCTCACGATTGCCATCGTAGTAGACAACCATTTTATTATTCACCAATTTGGTGACCCCGCCGGTGTTTTGCCAATCGATGCCGATACCGATGTTGGATTGCTGCATGACATCGTAGCTGCTGTATACAACAATGTTGATGCGGCGTTGCAAGGCGTATTCCACAAATGATTCAATGGAAGGAAGTTCGCTCTCTGCGATCAAGGAAACGTATTTGCCGAGACCCACGCCATCTTCCGTGAAATAGACATTGAAGTTTTCGGACTGAAAATATTCCCAGCGGAATTTTTGATACTGAACCCGGTTCTTTCCGAATTCAACGGTGTTAACCTGTCCGTATGAGATCCCGGCCAACAGCAGCAGGGCGGGCAATAGGATTTTGTGTGTGATACGCTTCATGGGAAGGGGGTGGGATGAGCCTTTCATTACCTTTGGCGACTAGCGTATAAAATTACGAAAAAGGCCTATGCTGACTGTTAAATCCTTTTGTGTCAATCCCTTTTCCGAAAACACCTATTTGGTGGCGGCTGCCGATGGTTCCTGTGCCATCATTGACCCGGGCTGTTACTCCGAGGCGGAGCGAATGGCCCTCCAGACGTATATCGGCGAACAAGGGCTCAAGCCGACTCTTTTTCTGAATACACACTGCCATCTGGACCATGTGTTTGGCAACAATTTCGTTCACCGAATCTGGAAACTTCCTCTTCAGATGCACCGGGCCGAACAGCCCGTGTTGGACTATGCGGCCAAAGCGGGTGATCTCTATCAGGTCCCCTGCGAGCAGTACGTGGGTGCGATCGAATATGTAGCCGAAGGCGATCAGTGGGAGCTGGGTGGCGAGTCCGTTTATTGCTTGTTCACGCCCGGCCACTCGCCCGGCAGTCTTTCTTTTTACTGTCCCACCAGTCGGTGGGTGATCAGCGGAGATGTATTGTTTCAAGGAAGCGTGGGTCGTACCGACCTGCCCGGCGGCAATACGGAACAGCTGATGCAAAGCATTCGCGAGCAGTTGTATGCATTGCCCGATGATACGGTCGTGTATTCGGGTCACGGTCCCGCCACCACCATCGGGGTCGAGAAAAAAAACAATCCGTTCGTACGGGGATGAATTTGACTTAGTTGGCGGGCTGGGTGTTCCGATCCGAATTCATTTCCCTCCAGGCAAAAAGTAGAAAAACACTCAGAAAAACAGTGGCGAGCAACAGGTTGAACCAAACTGCCTCGAATTGGTGGGTCAGATAGCGATGCGTCAGTACCAAGCCTACACTGAATCCGATGTACGTCGAGAGTTTTTTGAGATCGTAAGGAACAGGGTAGAATTTTTGTCCGATCCAATAACTCAACACCATCATGGTGGCATAGCAGCTGACCGTCGCTACGGCTGCACCGAAGTAGTGAAACTCCGGGATCAGCAGGATGTTCAACCCGATGGTGATGGCAGCTCCGACGAGCGTGATCCAGGCGCCCCATTGGTTTTTATCAGTCAGTTTGTACCAGACACTCAGGTTGTAATAGATGCCTAAAAAAATATTACCCAACGAAAACAGGGGCACCCACTGCAATCCCTCGGTCCATTCGTCCCGGTGAATGGCTTGGAAGAACCAACCCACCACATCGATGTAAAGACTGATTTGAAGAAAAAGTGCGCAGCAGGCAAGGACGAAAAATCGCATCACCCGGGCATAGGTTTGCGGGGCATTGGATTGATTGCTCTCCCGAAAGAAGAACGGTTCAGCGGCCATTCGAAAGGCCTGAATGGCAATGGTGATGCCGATGGAAAGCCGAATGATGTTTCCGAATACGCCCAATTCGTGCCGGGCCTGATCGACCGGGAGATCGACCACCTGCTGATAGATCAACCGACTCAGCATGTCGTTCGCGATGCCGCCCAGTCCCACGATGATCAACGGAAGACTGTAGCGGATCACTTTCTTCCAGATCGCGGGGTCGATGCGAAAGGAAATATTTCGGTATTGTTTGGTCAGCAGTAGCAGGGTGAGTCCGCTTCCCGCGGCATTTCCGATCAAATAATAAACGATTCCGCTCTCTTCCCGCGGGTGCAGGGTCCGCACCCATTGCAGGGTGTCGAGTTGGAAATAATGAGGCAGGATGCCCAAAAAGAGCAACACCACAATTACATTGATGAAGATCCCGGCGAGTCGGGCAAGAGCGTAGCGGCGTGGGCGATTTTCGAGCCGCAAGCGCGCAAAGGCTAGTGCAGAAAATGTATCCAGGACCAAAATGGCGATCATCCATTGAACGTACTCCGGGTGGGCCGGCATTTTTAAGAGGGCAGCCAGCGGATCGGTCAGCAGCCAAAGTCCCAAGGCAAATAAAAGTGTACTCAGGAATAACGAAGCGCTGAGTGTGCTGTATAATTTCTTTGAATCGGCTTGTTGTGCGAATCGAAAATACGCCGTTTCCAACCCGTACGTAAAGAGAACATTTAGAAAAGGGATCAGGGCATAAAGCTGGGTCAGGTCAGCTGTCGTGGCAGGTTGAACGAACACCAGCGGCAGGGTGAGATTCATCAGGTATCCGAGAAATCGGCTCGCGATGGTGGGAAGACCATACCAAAGGGTTTGACCGGCCAATTTCTTTACGCTGCTCAAGGGGCGGGTTTTAGACAAATGTAGAGGAACTGGATGGAAGATGGGGGATGGGGGATGGTGTTTAGCGTTTAAGGTTTAGGGGTTCCCTCAAACTACAATCTTCCAACTTCCATCTTTCCCGTTTGGTTCTTACATTTGAAAAAATACCAAGTCATGAGAGCTGTAATACTTTTTCTCGTTGGTTCATTCCTTGTTTCGTTTGCCTGGGCTCAACCTTACGAGGGTAAGGTGGAGTACGATAAAAAAAGACAGGGTGCTTTTTTGTGCGATTATGCGGCCACCACGGAAGCCGTGGAACTGACCATTGTGAAATACTTTCAAAATCTCGGATACAAGCCCGTGGAAGAAAAGGGACTTTTTAATAAGGACAAGGGTTTCAAAATATTTAAGGATGCGTTCGTCGGCGAGCTGAACGATGATAAGTATGATTATCTCGTGAAAGTGGAAGCCCGTACCAAAAAGGTCACCGAATCGGCTACACTCACTTTCGTGATCATGAAAGGGGCTGTCAATCAAAAAACCGACATGAAGGAGGAGGAGATCAAAAAGGTCAAGCGCTTTCTTTCCTCTTTGGAGACTACCGTGCAAAAAGAATATCTCGAGTTGCAGATCAAATCCCAGGAAGAGCAGGTATCCAAATCGCAGAAAAAACTGACCGGACTGAAATCGGAGCAGATCGAGTTGGAGAAAAAATTGCAAACCAATTTATCTGCTCAACAGGATACGGAAAAAGAGATCTCCGCCAAGCAAAAGGCACTGGAGGTGCTGAAGGCCAAGCGAGCACAATAGAGATCAGTTTGGACGAGCGAGACGCGTGTCTTTGAGAAAGCTGGAATCCGTCAGGCATTTCAAGAACTGCATCAGGTTGTATTCGTCCGTATCGCTCATGGAAATACCGTTTTGTAACGACGCATCCAAGGTCGTTGAGCGTTGTACTCCGTATCGGTAATGCCGAATCACCTGCTGCACCGATGCGAATCGCCCATCGTGGGTATAATTGGCCGATGCCGCCACATTTCGCAGGCTTGGTACTTTGAATTTCAACGAGTCCGTGTTGTTTCCTGTTAACCGAAATCTGCCCAGATCGGTCAGACTTGGATCGATTGGCAAGCCAATGTTTCGAAAGCTATGATCGGTGAACAAGGGTTCTGTGTGGCAACTGGCACATTTGTTTTGAAAAAGTTGATAGCCGGCCTGTTCATACGGATTGAATTGGTCCTGTCCTTTTTTTACGCGATCGTATTTGCTGTTGGCCGAAATGAATGTAGCCGTGAACTGACTGATGGCATCCGTTACCCACTCGGGTCGAATGAACAGACTGCCATAAACGCGTTGGAACGACGATCGGTAGGAAGGGTCGTTTTGCAGGTATTGTTTGATTTGGGCAAGATCCATACCCATTTCCGTGGCGCCGGTAAGCGGTTGAATCGCCTCTTCGGAAAGCACTTGATAGGCCCCATCCCAATGAAAAGATCTTTGCCACAGCAAATTGAAAAGTGGCGGGGCATTTCGGAGGGTGTGTGAGTTGAATACGCCATGGCTGCGATCATGCTCGAAGGTGCCAAAGGCTGCGCGCTGCTCATGACAACTGCCACAGGAAACGGATCCATCGGCCGATAGTTGCTTGTCATAAAACAATCTTCTCCCCAGCGCGATCCCTTCCACCGTCAGGTGCCCGACCATGCTTGTTTGCACAATGTTTGGGAAGCCGGAAGGGGTGCTGATGGTAACGGAGTGAAGGCGGTTCGACTCCTTCTGGCAGCCCACTGCGATCAGCAGCAAGCATCCAAAACAGATCACTATGCGAGTCGGTGTTTTCATTCGCTGCCAGGTCTGAATTTTCGTCGATCCGATTTACGCTCGGCGTGAATTCGTTTTCCTTGAAGCCTGCTTTCGATCGATGAACGGCTTACTTTTGTGGCGATCCGGGGTCTTTTTTTCTCCAATGCCCGCTTGATCAAACGGCAAAGGACTTCGATGGCTTCCTGTTTGTTGGCTTGCTGCGATCGGTGTACCTGCGATTTCACTTGCAGCTCCTTTTCCGAATTGATCCGATTGGCCAATTTTTCAAACAGCGATTGACGTTGTTCCTCCGTGAAAAGGCCGAGGGTATCAATTTTCAAAGAGGCCATCACAGCCGTCTCCACTTTGTTTACGTTCTGTCCGCCCTTTCCGCCACTGCGGGTTGTTTGAAAACGTATGTGCGGAAGTATGGCTTCGGTTCGCATGGCTGAGCGGAGTATGATCGGTATCTTTATTGTGTAAAGTTACATTGTTCATGCGCGCCTTGATCCAACGAGTAAGCCAAGCTTCTGTGAAAGCGGATGGGGTCCTGTCCGGTACCATCGGTAAGGGATTTTTGGTGCTGCTGGGCATTGAGGAGTCCGAAACCGAAGAGGACATGCAGTGGCTCAGTCGAAAGATCGTGGGCATGCGATTGTTTGACGACGATCAGGGGTTGATGAATCTCGGATTGGCAGAGGTAAATGGTGGTATTTTGCTGGTGAGTCAATTCACGCTGCATGCGGCTACCAAAAAAGGGAACCGTCCTTCCTTCATCCGTGCCGCTAAACCGGAAGTGGCCAAGCCCTTGTATGAAAGGATGATCGCGCAATTAGAGACAGACCTGGGTCGTCCCGTGGCCACGGGCGTTTTCGGTGCCATGATGGAAGTAGCGTTGGTAAATGACGGGCCGGTCACGATCTGGATCGATACGAAAAACAAAGAATAGACTATGACCATCGAACAAGCACAGCAACAGGTAGATGAATGGATCCAAACCGTTGGGGTTCGGTATTTCGGCGAATTGACCAATATGGCCATCCTCACTGAAGAGGTGGGTGAACTGGCCAGGATCATGGCCCGTACCTATGGCGAACAAAGCTTCAAGGAGGGCGAATCGTCTCATCAACTGGCCGATGAAATGGCCGATGTATTATGGGTGTTGATCTGCTTGGCCAATCAGACAGGCGTGAACCTCACCGAGGCTTTTCAGAAAAATATTCAAAAGAAGACCGATCGGGATGCCGATCGGCATCGGGAGAATTCCAAGCTGCAGTGATTCGACCTATCTTTGCGCCCATGGCCAACGAATCGAATTTTTTACCCGCGATCATCGCCCATTGCAAGGAATATGGTTTCATTTTTCCCAGTAGTGAGATCTATGACGGCTTACAGGCCGTATACGACTACGGACAGATGGGTTCTGAACTGAAAAAGAATATCAAGGACCATTGGTGGCGCAGCATGACACAGCTGCAAGAAAATATCGTTGGACTGGATGCCGCCATCTTCATGCATCCAACCACCTGGAAGGCCAGCGGACACGTCGATAATTTCAATGATCCGATGATCGACAACAAGGACAGCAACAAACGCTACCGGGTCGATCACCTCATCGAAGCACATGCGGAAAAGCTAAATGAAGAAGGAAAAGAAAAAGAGGCAGCGCAATTGATCGCCGACATGGAAGCCCTGCTGAGTAAGGATGATTTTAGCGGATTGAAGTCGCTGATCGACACAAACAAGGTGAGCTGTTCCATCAGCGGTACCTGCAACTGGACCGATATTCGTCAATTCAATTTGATGTTCGCCACCGAATTCGGATCCACCGATGGCGATGATAATAAAGTGTATCTGCGGCCCGAAACCGCGCAGGGGATCTTTGTAAACTTTCTGAATGTACAGAAGACCGGTCGGATGAAAGTGCCGTTCGGTATCGCGCAGGTGGGAAGGGCATTTCGAAATGAGATCGTAGCTCGGCAGTTCATTTTTCGGATGCGCGAGTTTGAGCAGATGGAGATGCAATTCTTTGTTCGTCCCGGTTCACAAAAAGAATGGTATGAATATTGGAAAGAAGCCCGCCTGAAATGGCATTTGGCATTGGGCATTCCGGCTGCCAAATACAGATTCCATGATCATGTAAAGCTGGCGCATTATGCGGATGCGGCTTGTGATATTGAGTTTGCATTTCCGATGGGATTCAAGGAGCTGGAGGGCATTCACAGTCGAACGGATTTCGACTTGAAGCAACACCAGGAGTTCAGCAAGAAGAAGCAGCAATATTTTGACAACGATGTAGACCCGGACACCGGCAAACCGTATGGTAATTATATACCGTATGTAATTGAGACGTCGATCGGATTGGATCGGATGTTTTTGGCAGTGATCAGTCATGCCTACGAAGAGCAAGATCTAAGTACAGCCGATAAGCAGGATAGTCGCGTCGTATTGAAATTGCCACCGGTGTTGGCGCCTATCAAGATGGCGGTTTTGCCCTTGAATAAAAAAGACGGATTGCCCGAGATCGCCGAGTCGATCCTGGCCGATTGTCGTCCACATTTTCGTTGTTTTTACGAGGAGAAGGATTCGATCGGAAAGCGGTATCGTCGAATGGATGCATTGGGAACGCCGTTTTGTGTGACGGTGGATTATCAGACGAAAGAGGATAACACGGTCACCATTCGTCACCGAGATTCGATGGAGCAGGAGCGTGTTTCGATTTCTGAATTGCGATCGATCGTGCAAAAGGCCATTACGGTTTGATCTATCCGTACAATTCGAGGTGTATCGATTTTTTATCGTATCCCAGACCAAGAATGCGTTGTTTGGCCTCATCGATCATATTGCGCCAGCCGCATAAATAGAAATAGGCAGGTTTGACGATGAATTGCTCGGGGTTTTCCAGTGAAGGGGATCTGTTTTTCATACATATCTCCTCGTATACTTGATGTACATAGCCTTGACGGGCAAGGTGATCCTGGTTGGAGATGTCTTCACGGGAGTAGGTAGTGATGTATTGGAAACTTGGCACTTTTCGGGTTAGGTCTTTTAGTTCCGGTGCATATAGAGCATCGCCGAAGGTGCGGCAGCCGAAGATCAAATAGATATTTTGATGTGGTATGTTATTGGTGACCAGGTGATGGGCCATGGATCGGAAAGGGGCGATACCGGTGCCTGTGCAGATGAGAAACAAGTCACGGTCGATGGGATCGGGCAGGGTAAATACGCCTTGGGGGCCGCGAAGGGTAAGGCTTGTTCCAATCTGTACGTTCTGAAACAGCCAGGTAGTGCCGGCGCCACCCTCCAGTAGTACGATCACCAATTCAAAAACGTTCGTGCCATCGGGCCAACTGGCAATGGAATAACTGCGCCAACGTTTATTGGGCTTCTCGTGTATGGGCAGATCCAGGGTTACGAATTGACCGGGTTGGAAATCGAATCGGTCCAGTTCATCTACCCGTATCCAGAATCGGCGGGTAGTCGCCGTTTCATCCTCGATTCGGATGACCGTTCCGTTCCGCCAGGGTTGCAAGGCCATGGGTAGTGATTTGAAAGAAAGGTACGACGATTCGCGGGATTTGCCTGATATACAACCGAGCAGGGCACGTATCTTTGCGGCGCTCATGGCGCTGGCTGACATGGTGAATCGATATGCGGCGCACCCCCGGTTGAATGAATTGGGGGGCATGATCTCTTTTGCCCAAGCGGAACGGATACAACTCAGCGGACTGCATGGCAGTGCTTCAGCCTTTTTGTTGGCCGCTGTTTATCAGCGGGAAGACTTTTCCGGTTACAACCACGTGGTGATATTGGATTCGCCCGAGTCAGCCGCCTATTTTCACAATGCGCTGGAGAGTTTGACCGGTGCCTTGGATCTTTTCTATTTTCCCGCCTCCTATAAATCTCCCCGCGATTTTGTTCGGCTGAGTTCGTCGCATGTGATGCTTCGAACGGAAGCATTGATGCGATTCAGTAAAGGAGGTAACCGAAAACTACTGATCACATACGCACAAGCACTGCTCAAAAAAGTAGAATCGCCGGCACAATATGCCGATCATGTGATCTTGCTAAAGACCGGCGATACGTTGGATGTGCCGTCCTTGTTGCAGCAATTGGATAAGCATGGATTTGTGCGAACGGATTTTGTGTATGAACCCGGCCAGTTTGCCATTCGAGGTGGCATCCTGGATATTTATTCGTTCGGAAACGACAAGCCGTATCGGATCGAGTTGTTCGGATCGGAAGTGGACTCGATCCGGATCGTAGACCCGGAAACACAATTGAGCGAACGAAAGATCCTGCAGGTCAATATCATTCCGCACCTAGAAGCGCTGAAGTCTGAGGGCGGTCAGATGTCCCTGTTCGATTTTTTGCCGGCCAATACCCTTTTCTGGATCGAAGATGAGGCCACGTCCCTCGAGCAAGCCCGCGACTGGTTGCTCGATCTGGAAGCTTTTTTGGAGCGAGCGACTCCGGCCGAGCCGGTTGATGGGGAGGAGAAAAGTTTGATTCGATTGCCGAATGCCGCCGATCTGCTTAACATCGAGCAATTGGAAACCGGGCTTTCGAAGTTTCACCTGCTCGGTTTTGGTCATACGCCCTTTTCATCAACACAGGCACTTACTTTTCAGACTCGCGCACAGCCGGCTTTCAATCGGCAGTTCGAATTGCTGATCCAGGATATAAAGGCCCATGTCGGGCAGGGCTATGCCGTGACCATCGCCTCCGAAAATCCCCGACAACTCGAACGCTTGCAACAGATCTTTGATGACCTGCATGCCGAGCTCGTCTTTGAACCGATGAATGCGTCCATTCACTCGGGTTTTATCGATTCGGATCTGAAGATCCTTTGTTACACCGATCATCAGATCTTTCAGCGATATCACAAGTACAAGGTCAAGCAAGCCTACAACAAGAACAAAGCGTTAACGATCCGCACCTTGCGTGATCTGCAGCCCGGTGATTTTGTTACGCACATCGATCACGGAGTGGGGGTATTCAGCGGATTGCAAAAGATCGACGTCAACGGTCGTATGCAGGAAGCCGTACGGTTGATCTATAAAGACTCCGATATTCTGTATGTGAACATCAACAGTTTGCATAAGATCGCCAAGTTCACCGGCAAGGAAGGCACTGTGCCCAAGATCAATAAGCTGGGTTCGGATGTCTGGAGTCGGTTGAAGGAAAAGACCAAGGCGAAAGTGAAGGAGATCGCATTTGACCTGATCACCTTGTATGCCAAACGAAAAGCGTTGAACGGATTTTCACACTCGCCCGATAATTACTTACAAACAGAGTTGGAGTCGTCCTTCATGTATGAGGATACGCCCGATCAAAGTAAGGCCACGGCCGATGTGAAGAAGGATATGGAATCAGGCGCACCGATGGATCGGCTGGTTTGCGGCGACGTAGGTTTCGGCAAAACAGAAGTGGCTATTCGTGCGGCATTCAAAACCTGTGTGGATGGAAAACAGGCAGCGGTGTTGGTGCCAACGACCATTTTGGCTTTTCAGCATTACAAGACCTTTCAGGATAGGTTGAAGGATTTTCCGGTAACCGTGGATTATCTGAATCGCTTCAAGTCGGCCAAAGAGAAAAAAGAAACCCTGCAACGGCTCAAGGAAGGAAAGATCGATATTATCATTGGTACACATGGGTTATTGGCCAAGGATGTGGCGTTTAAGGAGCTAGGGTTGCTGGTGGTGGATGAGGAACAGAAATTTGGTGTGGCCCACAAGGAAAAGATCAAAACGCTTCGAACGGCAGTGGATTGTTTGACCTTGACGGCCACGCCCATCCCTCGAACCCTGCAATTCTCTTTGATGGGAGCTCGTGACCTGAGTATCATTAATACACCTCCTCCTAATAGACAGCCCATACAGACTGAGGTGCAGGTATTTCAGGAAGATGTCATTCGAGAGGCGATCTATTACGAAACGGAACGGGGTGGTCAGGTTTTCTTTATTCATAATCGGATCGCCGGATTGGCTGAGATGACCAACTGGATCCAGGCGCTTTGTCCCGACCTGAGTATCGGGTTTGCACATGGTCAGATGGAAGGACATGTGCTGGAGGAACGCATTCTGGATTTCATCGATCGCAAATACGATGTGTTGATCTGTACCAACATTGTGGAGAGCGGGGTTGACATCCCGAATGTGAATACGATCATCGTCAATAACGCTCACCAGTTCGGATTAAGTGATCTTCATCAGTTGCGCGGGCGGGTGGGCCGAAGCAATCGTAAAGCCTTCTGTTATCTGTTGGCACCGCCCATTAGCACCTTGCCGGCCGATAGCCGAAAGCGGTTGCAAACGCTCGAGCAGCACAGCGAGTTGGGCAGTGGTTTTCAGATCGCCATGCGCGACTTGGATATTCGGGGTGCGGGAAATCTCTTGGGCGGAGAGCAAAGTGGATTTATGGCTGAGATCGGATTTGAGACCTATCAAAAAATTTTGGAGGAAGCCATTCGGGAACTGAAGCGTTCCAAGTTTCAGGAGCTATTCAAAGAGGAGATCGTGAAACAGGATGATTTCGTTCAGGATTGTACCATCGATACCGATCTGGAGATCCTATTGCCCGATACGTATGTAGAGAGTATCGCCGAAAGATTATCGTTGTATCAACGGCTGGATGATTGCGCGGAGGAGACTGATCTGCAGGCCATGCAGCAAGAGCTTTCGGATCGTTTTGGTCCGCTTCCTGTATCTGTACTGGCATTGCTGGATACCGTGCGTTGCCGAAAATTGGCGGTGGAGCTGGGCTTTGAAAAGATGAGTCTGAAGGATAAGACGCTGCGCTGCTTTTTCATCAATCGCCCCGATTCGCCCTATTTTGAGTCGGGTACGTTCCGAAGAATCTTGGATTATCTGCAAACCGGAACCAATCGGGCCAAGCTGAAACAAACCGGCCGATTATTTTTGTTGGTGGTGGAAGGTGTGGCCGACATGGCCGACCTGCTCCGCATCTTGTCGAATATGCATGAAAAGGTCTTTTCAGAGGCGGGCTGATG
The DNA here is from genome assembly GCA_046081925.1 of Bacteroidota bacterium. Lineage (GTDB taxonomy): Bacteria > Bacteroidota > Bacteroidia > Chitinophagales > Chitinophagaceae > JJ008. The sequence continues at coordinate 58,660 of JBJTWV010000020.1, forward strand.
TTCGTCAAACAGATACGTCATATTACAGTAGGCTGACTTAATTTTAGTTCACCATAGCCATGAAAAAAATCCTATTCCTTATCGTTGCCTCCTTCACCCTTGGCGCAGCCAGTGCACAGAAGGAGTCTGTCTATACCCTTACGCTTAAATCCGGTCTCAAAGAGCCCAGCCTTAATATCGACCCGATCGGGTGGCCGGCTTTTTTCAAGACGCAGGTAGCAACTGAAGGACTCGTTGCCTGTATGCTTCAGTTCGAGTCGACTCCGGGGCCTGATCGAATCAAGGAGTTGGCTTCGGTGGGCGTGCAGTTGGGTGAATACGTGGATGGACTGGCCTATCGGGCTTTGATCGGTGTTGATCCGGGTTGGCAAGCGTTGAAAGCCTTGGGCGTACGAGCAGCCTTCGTTTTTTTACCGGAAGAAAAGATCTCCATTGAGTTGGCCGGTAATAGTTATCCGTCCTGGTCTGTGCGGTCGGCTGGTACCGTAGATGTGTGGGTACAGTATTCCTCATGGCTGTCATTGAGCCAAGTGCAGCAAGCACTATTTTCCGAGGGATTCTCCATTCGCAATAGCCGTTTCAGCAAAAATCATTGGGTGGAAGTTACTGTAGATACCTGGCGCATCATGACATTGGCTTTACTACCATTTGTGGAATATGTGCAGGCTGTTCCGGCGCCAGACCAAGAGATCAATTATAACAGTCGCGTTGGTGCTCGGGCTAATTTGGCCAATGGTCCATTGGCTATGGGCGGTCGGGCCTTGCTGGGAGAGGGATTGGTGATCGGAGTGGGCGATAATGGGGATGCCTTCACGCATACCGATTTCACCGGGCGCGTTATGAGTCGATTTGGATACGGCACCGGTCAGCACGGGGTTCACGTATCCGGCACATTTGCAGGTGGTGGCATCTTATCCGATACATTGGCAGGGTATGTTCCGCGTGCTAGAATCATATCACAATTCTTCAATCATATTTTTGATTTTTCGCCGCAATATGTTCGGGACGAGGGGATGGTGGTTACCAATAATTCGTACGGGGCGATCGTGAATGAGTGTGACTACAATGGTCTGTACGATATTTATTCCAGAGCCTGGGATCAGCAGGCATTCGAATTACCCGAGCTCTTACACGTATTTGCTGCTGGTAACAGCGGTACCTTGAATTCCATTCCGTATGCAACGGGTTTTAAAACAGTATTGGGGAGTTATCAGTCGGCCAAAAATGTGCTGACGGTAGGAGCCACTCAGTTCAATGGGGTGATCGCAGGTTTTTCGAGCCGGGGTCCGGTGATCGATGGACGAATCAAACCCGAGATCGTTGCCCAAGGTGCTTCTGTGGTGTCAACCGGCTTCGGCAGTTATTATACAAACAACGGCACGAGCATGTCTTCTCCTGCCGTGGCGGGCGGGGCCGCTTTACTGATTCAACGATATCGTCAGTTGAACAACGGTTCGAACCCCTCCAATGCGTTGGTGAAAAACTTATTGTGCAATGGTGCTACTGATAAGGGAAATGAAGGTCCTGATTATACCTACGGATTTGGTTGGATGAATCTGGACCGATCGCTGGATATGATGGAGAACAATCGATATGGCTCCGGTTCGATGATACATGGCGGTTTTGCGTTGAAAACATTTACGGTTGCGGCGGGACAATCAGCGATGAAAGTGATGCTGAATTGGAATGATCCGGCGGCATCGATGGTCGCTTATCGCACACTCGTAAATGACCTGGATCTGGAGGTGATCACCCCAACGGGTTCGATCCTTCTACCACGAATATTAGATACCGTTCCTTCGAAGGTGAATCTAGTGGCGGGTGCGGGCGTGGACCGGATCAACAACATCGAACAGGTAACCTTGTACAATCCTGCCCCGGGAACCTATACGATTCGGGTGAGAGGAACATCGGTCAATTCGCTGACGCAACCTTATTTCATCAGTTGGGATCTATTGCCTGCCGATGCCAAACTCATTTTTCCGGTTGCCGGTGAGTCGTTCCGACCCGGCCAGTCGATCAATATTCAATGGGATGCCAGTGCCGGTTCGGGCGGATATGACCTGGATTACTCAACAGACAATGGCGCTACTTGGCTCTCCATCATTTCCGGCTTGTCTGCCAGCACGGATCAATACAGATGGATCACACCCAATATCGTGAGTGATCAGATGCGCGTACGATTGGTCAGTCGCGCCACCAGTGTTGTGCGTTCTTCTCAGTCCTTTTTGTTGATCGGATTACCGGTTGCCTCCCTGGCGCCGGTACAGTGTGAGACGTACGTGTCCATGAATTGGACCGCTGTAGTGGGTGCAACCGATTACGAGGTGATGCGATTAATGGGAACTGAAATGCAATCCGTCGCCATTGTGCCGGCGAGTGCTACGAATTATGTGTTCACGGGTCTTTCCCGCGACTCCGTTTATTGGGTGGGGGTACGTCCCCGTTTGAATGGGAAACCGGGAAGAAGATCAACTGCCATCTCCAGACAACCCAACAGTGGAACCTGTGCGGGCAGTATATCGGACAATGATTTTCGGCTCGAGGCGTTGGTTACTCCGGCTTCTTCCGGGCGGGTTAATACCTCAACGGCCTTGACTGCGAATCAGGTGATCTCGATCCGCATCAAGAATTTGGATGATGTATCTTATACGGGGCCCGCAACGGTAAGCTATCGGATCAACAGTGGCGCTGTTGTAACCGAATCTATGACGGTCAGCAATTTGGCTCCCGGCGCCAGCCTGGTATATGCGTTCACCACACCGGCCAATCTCTCGGCGATTGATTCGTACAATATAAATGTTTCCGTGGAGCGGCCGGGTGATCCGGTGGTTGCCAACAATACGCTGACGCAGGTCATCAAGCAACTTAGTAATGCGCCCTTGGTATTGACATCGGCTTGGTTAGACAATTTTGATGCATTACCCAAGCAGGAGATCGTACAAGCACAAATGGGATTGCAGGGATCCGATCGATATGATTTTTCTTTTTTGAATTCGCAAGGTCGGTTGCGGTCGTTTGTCAACAGTGGCATGTCCTTTTCAGGTGATCGGGCTCTCACGCTGGATGTTCGGAGTAACGTGGGCGGTGGCAATACCAATTATCTGATCGGCACGTTCAATCTCTCCAATTACATGGTATCCGATGAATTGCGACTGGATTTCCGATTCAAGCAACATGGTCAGTTATCCAATGCCAATAACCGTGTTTGGATCCGTGGAAATGATGCCGCTCTCTGGATAGAGGCCTATGATCTTTTTGCGAATCAGGTCGGATTGGGCCTGTATCAGTCGGCGACCGGGATAGAATTATCGGATCTGCTGGCCGCCAATGGACAGACGTTCAGCAGTAGTTTTCAGATTCGCTGGGGACAGTGGGGACAATATTTGGCGGCCGATGATTGGAGCGGGGCGGGATATACACTGGATGATGTCAAGATCTACTCGGTGGGCGAGGATATCCAATTGGTTCGGATCGATGAACCATTGGTGCAAGCCTGTTCGTCGGGGCCGGTGAAGGTGACGGTTCGAAATGGCACTGCGCAGGCACTTACCAATGTTCCCATCCGTATGCAATTGAACGGGGGGGCGATCCTTTCAGAAAATATTCCCTCCTTGCCTGCCAATAGCAATGTTTCTTTTACATTTTCTCAGCAGGTTCCTTTTTCGTCAACGGCGAGCAATGCATTGCGCGTTTGGGTGGATATGCCCGGGGACACCTACAGAGCCAATGACACCCTGCAATCATCCATTCGTCTTTTATCTCTGGTTAATGCCTATCCATACTTGCAAGATTTTGAGGCGGGGTCGGATTGGTTTTCGGGTGGAGTCAATGCCAGTTGGGAGTTGGGCACGCCGGAATCCTATCGGATCAAAGGAACCGGAAGTGGTCTTCGTTCCTGGAAAACAAGACTGAAGGGGCAGTACAATAACAGCGAATTTTCCTATTTGTATTCTCCTTGTTTCAATGTGAGTGGGCTCGCTGCTCCCATGTTGAGTTTTTTAGTGGCATTGGATCTGGAGGATTGTGGTAACGGTACTTTCTGTGACGGGGCTTATATGGAATATTCGGCGGATGGGCAGACGTGGACAAGATTGGGCACTGTTGGTCAGGGCGTGAACTGGTATAATCGAAATTATCCGGGCAACCCGATCTGGAGCACGCAATCCTATACGCGTTGGCATGTGGCCACCATACCATTGCCTACGGGTCTTGCATCGATGCGTCTTCGGTTTGTGATGCGTTCGGATGAATCGGTCAATCGCGATGGTATTGCGGTTGACGACATACATATTTATGATAACGGCTTACCCATTTATACGGGCCCTACACTTAGCAGTCCCGTTTCGGTGAACTACACTGCAGGTACTTTCTGGCAGCCGGTGATCGCGAATAATCAATTAGTGGCATCCTTACAAACACCTGGACAGTCGGGCGTGGCCGATGTGCAAGCGTATCTGCACAGTGGTTCTGACCGGTACACGAACGGACAATATTATTTGGATCGGAACTGGGTGGTGAAGGGTGCGGCGTCTCTCACGGATACGGTTCGGTTGCGGTTGTATTTTTTGGATCGCGAATCCGATTCGATGGTTTTTGCCACGGGATGCAGTTCCTGTGTAAAACCTGGTTCGGTGGGGGAGTTGGGGGTGACCCGTTATGAGGATGGATCAGGTGTTACACAAAATTTGTCACTAAATGATAATGGTATCGGGCGGTGGTCATATCTATCACGGTTGCAGGTTCGTCGGGTTCCGTATTTGAATGGTTATTATATGGAATTACCAGCCCGCGAATGGTCGGAATATTGGATGAATGCCGGTTGGCGCGATCGGCTTCATGGACTGCCGGTAGATATTCGCTCCTTTACTGTAGAGCGGATCGGTTCGACGGGCGCACAGATGAATTGGCGGACGTTCTATGAACAAGATGTGGTCAAGCACGAGGTACAGGTCGCAAAAGGAAATATGTCGTGGCAGCAGCAACAATTTGAAACTCTTGCTACGTTGTCTTCATTGGGTAATTCTGATGCGGAGCAGTCCTACTCATATGCGGATCGAAATTGGGGCAAGTGGGGGGTATGGTATTACCGGATCAAGATCACACATCGCGATGGATGGTATGTATACACACCTGCACAGCCGGTCGTGTATGATGCCTCCACGGTGATACGTTTGTATCCGAATCCCTCCGGTGGTCTATTCAAAGGAGTTTTTCAGGCAAACATCGGTGAGCGGCTGGGTCTGAAAGTGTTCGATGCAACGGGCCGATTGGTTCGTGCGCAATCTGCGATGGGAACCGGTTTTGAGCAAAGTTTTTGGCTGGATCTGTCCAGTCCGGCGATTGCATCGGGCGTATATACCGTGCAGATAATGTTGCGGGGTGAAACCACGAGTCAGCGGGTGGTGAAGCAATAACCCGGGCGGGCATAAAAAAAGATCGGCGCAGGCCGATCTTTTTTTTTATCAGAGAAAGCTGATTACCAGCCTTGCTTGGCATGACCATCCTTGATGGCCGCCAGGGCTTTGGCTTCTCCCAGAAAGGTTGTGAGTTTGTTCCCTTTGCCATCGTTTCCTTGAGCCATGTAGGCGCCTTTGGCAGTTTTGGTGATAACTGCATCATGCATGACTACAGCTTTTTCTTTTGTCTTCACATTGTAAGCAGTGATAGGTCCGTTCGACATGTGTTTCTTTTTTAATCGTTAGGAAAGCACAAACATACGGAATTTCCGTGCGGGGAGGATAAAAAAATGACTGATCGAAATCCGATCAGTTCGTGGCCTCGTTTTTTCATCGCTTTATTCCGTCATAATCTCTTTGCATTCTGTTGTTTATCTCTTGGTTGTGCATCGGTCCGGCATCAGTTTTACAAAAGTCTTTCATCAAACTCTTTTACCATGAAAATCTTATTTATGTTATCCATTTTTTCTGTTTTATCGGTCGATCTGTTCGGCCAGTCGCTGGAGGATCGGCAGGAGCGATTTGACAAATGTCTCTCCGTGCATGTTGGGTTGCAGGACCACATTCGAGCGCATCAGTCGCGTTATCAAGATGCCTTATCGGATGTGCGTATGCGGGTCGATGGATTGGTCGCTTCTTATGGTGTGCAGCACATTGGAGAGGTGATCCCGGTGGCAGACCTGCGTGCAGCGGTGGAATTATCGATGCACCTGCGTGATCTGGATGCCGAATCCGACAGCGCTTATTATGAGCTCCGGGAGTCGTTGTTGGCGGAGGCTTGGTCGGAGGGGATTTGTTCAGAAGATCTCTCTTTTGGACAATATCAGGAGTTACTGGATAATTACCTAGAAGATCGGGTGATCCGGCCGGTAGATCATTATGCGGCGACTTATTTTGCCACGTTGCTTGGATTTCGATCGATGTTGATGATCCAGTTGAAGGCGAAAGAGGATTGGTTGCAACGACAGGGCTTCAATTGGACGGAGTTGCATCCGTTCCATGATCTTCCAGTAAATGAAGAGATGTATTGGGCGATACTGAATGCGGATTGGTCAATCGAGCTCCGCAATCCGGAGCCTGAGCTTTCTTCTTTGCATATAGCGGCGCGGGAGGGCGGCGAAGCGGAAAAGATGAAGTTCAAGGACATCTTGTTGTTCATATTCAATAATTGGGATGAGATCAAGGACCTGTTGTCTTGGCTGGAGGAATTGGTATTGACGGATTGCAGTCCTACGGTTACGGCCCGGATCAAAAGTGATACCCGGGATGTGAATGTGATGCAGGAGCTGAGTCCGGATGTGGAGCGTCGTATTTATTATCAGGTGGGGCAGCGAGGGGTGCGTGCCGATTTTCGTTCTACCCGCACGCGTATCTGGGGCAAGGCGTCGCTTTATAAACGAAAACGAAATCGTTTTGTAAAGGATAAAACGCAGGTCGTTGGTATCGCTTACTGTACCCAGCAATGGAATGTTTGTGATGATCGTCCCTGGCCCTCGAACGGGCAGCCGTTTCAGTTCGCGGGGGTGCATCGTCGGGGAAAGGCGAAATTTTCGGAGCGTCATCCGTATGCGTTGGCCATACAGCAGTTGAATACTGAGTTCATCAATTTCCCTCTTTTTTATAACCGAGCCCTGGTAGACCAAGTGTACCTGCTCGGAAATGGAGGGTGTTTCTGATGCGAGCCATACTTTATCTGCCGATTGCATGGGGGTTGACCTGTCAGTTGGCAGTGGCGCAGGTCAGCTGGATGGCGGGGGGAGGATTTCGGTCCTTCCCACGCTCCGGCCATTTGCCGAATGTCGTTGGGTTGGCATCGGTGCCAGATCGCGATTGGCACTTGGGTGTTTCAACGAGTTGGCGACGCAAAATCAACCGACAAAGCGGACTGTTGTTTTCACTCCGTTTGCGTTCGCCATTTTTTGAATTGGATGCGGCGTTGCCATATTATCCGTTGAAAAGACATATGCCAGCCTATCGGGTGGAGTCTTTTACATTGAACCCTTTTGTAGGCGTTTCGGGTACACTCGATAGATCGGAGCGGATTGGGTGGGTGGTTCGAGTGGGTCCCGTCTTTGAATTTCATTCCGGGAATTTTCTTTCTACGACAACGGCCCGCACGATCCCGGGGCAATCATCATTCATTTTGTATCAGTTGTATGTGAGGCGACATCCATTGGGTATTCCTTATGGGCGGGTGCAAGCGGAATGGAGTTATTTATTTCTGAAACGTCGTTCTATCAACTGGCGACTGAAGCCCTTTCTGCAATTGGATTTCGGCGATCGTTCACAGATCAGGTATGTGGCTTTGCCGAACGATCCTATTCGTCGTTCGGAGAGCCGGGGAAATGGCAATTACCGGTTTCGTTGTACAGCGGTGCCACGCAGCCTGGGTCGGGAGTGTCGCCCGGAATGGGTATTGGCTCCCGATCGAATGAAACCATTACTTGGCAGTTGTATTCACCTTGGAGTGGCTTGTTGAATTTTGGGTTGGAGGGGCAGCAACTTTGGGCTGATTGGAGTGCGAATTCGGCCCTTCGATTTGTTTTTCAATTGGGCGAAAGAGTTCTTAGGGGCTATCGCATTGGCGCCATGAATGATCCGTTGACCGGCCGTCAACAGTCCTTATGGAATCATTATGCGGTTGTGGGTTGTGTGGCACACACGGGTGCATGGGAACGATCCAACTCAAAAAATATGGGCAGGGGCTGGCTTCTTTTGCGTGGACATCTGAGCTACTCTGCTCCGGATCAGCTGCGTGGCTTGTTTCCGCTAACTAAATTTCGGGGGCTCTATGGCGGAGCGTCTTTGGGATTCGGTATCGAGGTGAGTCGGGTGGTGAACTTGCGGGCAGGCATTTGTTGGCCCATACGAGGACCCGAATGGATGACGTCGACCAGCCTGACGCAATTCAGTTTTCAATACAACTGGAGGCCGTAATCAATAACCAAGGTTAGATGTCGAGCTTGGCGTATTTGGCATGTGACTCGATGAAGGAACGACGCGGAGCTACTTCATCCCCCATGAGCATGCTAAAGATACGGTCGGCTTCTGCGGCGCTTTCGATGGTAACCTGTTTGAGGGTGCGCGTGGCGGGGTTCATGGTCGTATCCCATAATTGATCGGCGTTCATCTCACCCAAACCTTTGTATCGTTGAATGTTGACGGAATCCTCTTTACCCCCTCCGAATTTTTCTACCAGTGCCTTACGTTGTTCTTCGTTATAGGCGTAGGCTTGCTCTTTTCCTTTTTTGACGAGGTAAAGCGGTGGTTGCGCGATATAAACATAGCCTTGCTCTACCATCGCTTTCATGTAGCGATAGATGAAAGTGAGGATGAGGGTGGCGATGTGGGATCCGTCCACATCGGCATCGGTCATGATGATCAATTTGTGATAACGAAGCTTGCTAAGGTCCAGCGCCTTGGGATCTTCGGGGGTTCCGATCTTCACCCCCAGGGCGGTGAACATATTGCGGATCTCCTCATTGTCATAGATCTTATGTTCCATGGCCTTTTCCACGTTCAGGATCTTTCCGCGAAGGGGGAGAATGGCTTGTATGCTTCTATCCCGTCCTTGTTTGGCTGTGCCGCCTGCGGAGTCTCCCTCCACCAGGAATAGCTCGCATCTGTCTGGATCCCGCTCTGAGCAATCGGCCAATTTACCGGGCAGCCCGCCGCCGGAAAGAACAGATTTTCGTTGCACCAGTTCACGTGCTTTTCGGGCAGCCGCACGTGCCTGCGCAGCCAGGATCACTTTGGCTACGATGTTCTTTGCTTCGCGCGGATTTTCTTCGAGATAGGCTTCGAGTACTTTGGAGACGGTCGAATCGACCACGCCCATTACTTCATTGTTTCCGAGTTTGGTCTTGGTTTGTCCCTCGAATTGGGGCTCGGGAACTTTGACGGAAATGATGGCGCTGAGTCCTTCCCGGAAATCATCTCCTTCGATCTCCACCTTGGCTTTTTCGAACAGGCCATTTTTATCGCCGTAGCTTTTGAATACGCGGGTTAGTGCACGACGAAAACCGGATACGTGTGTTCCTCCCTCGATGGTATTGATGTTATTCACATACGAGTAAATATGCTCACTGTAGCTATCATTATAATTCAAAGCCACTTCTACAGCCACGTTCGTGGCTTCGTCTCGGCCTTCCACGGCTATGATGGTTGGAATAAGCGAGTTGCGTCCGGCATGTGAATCCAGCATCGATACGAACTCCACGATACCTCCTTCACTGAAAAAGGTATTCGTATACGGTTGTCCGTTCTCATTCAATTCGCGCTGGTCGTTCAGTGTGATACGAATGCCTCTGTTCAAATAGGCCAACTCACGCAAACGTCCTTCCAAAATATCCCTGTTGTAGGTTGTGACGTTGAAGATGGTGCCGTCGGGCCAGAAATGCACCCGTGTACCGGTGGTATCGCTGGTACCCACTTCACGAACGGCGTATTGAGGTACACCGATCTGGTATTCCTGTTCAAATATTTTTCCTTCTCGGCGAACGGTTACATGCAGATTTTTACTCAGGGCATTCACGCAACTGACGCCCACTCCGTGCAAGCCTCCTGATACCTTGTAGGAGTCCTTATCGAATTTACCACCGGCATGCAAAACGGTCATGACCACCTCCAGCGCCGAACGCTTCTCCTTGGTATGCATGGCAGTGGGAATACCCCGCCCATCATCTTCCACTGAAATGGAGTTGTCGGTATGAATGTTAACCGTTATGTTCTTACAGTACCCGGCGAGCGATTCATCGATCGAGTTGTCAACCACTTCGTACACGAGGTGATGCAGGCCCTTCACCCCCACATCGCCGATGTACATCGCGGGCCGTTTGCGAACGGCTTCCAATCCTTCTAAAACCTGTATGCTGTCGGCTCCGTACTGAGAGGTTTGTGAGGGGGTCTTGTCGGTGTTCATGATGGCAGAAAAAATGATCGTTTTCCGAAGGAAAACGGGGGTGAAAAACAATACGCGAATCTACGAAAAAGGGGGGTGGAAAGGGGGCGAAAACGGCCCCTATTTTTACCCAATTTTGAGGTGTGTGTGGACAAAAAAAAGCCCCTTTTTCGGGGGCATACGATCAGGGAAGAGTGCTAGGACAGGTCAATCGGATCGTTTGACGATCTGGGCCACCAAAATGCCTTCGGAGCAGACTTTCCCGCCACAATAAACCGTTCCTTTCATCTCACAAATTCCACGGCGAATGGGTGCAATGAGCTCCATTTTCAGGAGTAGTGTGTCGCCCGGGCGGACCATCTGTTTGAATTTGCACTGGTCTATTTTCAGGAAGTAGGTATCGTATTGTCCTTCCCCGCTCAGGTTGATGGCCAGGATGCCGCCGCATTGGGCCAACGCCTCGATCTGGAGTACACCGGGCATCACCGGATTACCCGGAAAATGGCCCTGAAAGAACCATTCATTGAACGTTACATTTTTAACGCCCACGATGTGCGTATCGCTTAGCTCAATGACCTTATCGACCAGGGCAAACGGAAAACGGTGCGGCAGTTTTTTCTCGATGTATTGCTGATCGAATACCGGTGGTTGACTCGGGTCATAGGTGGGCACATCGCGCGTATGCTTGTTTTTCTTGATGTACTGTTTGATCTTTTTGGCAAATTCCACATTGGAGCGGTGCCCCGGTCGGTTGGCAATGATGCGCGCTTTGATGGGATAACCGATGAGCGCGAGATCCCCTACCACATCCAGTAATTTATGCCGGGCGGGTTCGTTCGGAAAACGAAGCTCCAGGTTGTTCAGGTATCCTTCACTCTTGACCTCAATGTGCTCTTTATTGAAAATTTTCTTTAAGCGGTCCATCTGAGAGGGCTCCACAGGCTTATCCACGATCACGATCGCGTTGCTTACATCGCCGCCCTTGATGAGGTTGTTGTCAAGCAGCATTTCCAGTTCATGCAGAAAGCAGAAGGTTCGACAGGGCGCAATTTCTTTTTTGAATTCGCGTAAATTTTTCAGGCCTGCGTGTTGCGTGTCCAGTACGGGTGAATTGAAATCGATCAGGGTCGTGATCTGATAATCGGTGGCGGGCATGGCTACCATTTCGACTCGCTTCTCCTCGTCGTAGTGAAAGATGTTCTCGTCGATACTATACCAGATCTTGGCCGCATCCTGCTCCTCGATGCCGGCTTTCTCGATGAGTTCGATAAAGGGTTGAGAGCTGCCATCTATGATGGGTACTTCCGGTCCGTTGATTTGCAAAAGGCAATTGTCGACACCCATACCAATGAGCGCGGCCAGCACGTGTTCAACGGTACTGATTTTGGCGCCGTTTGCTTCCAGGGTGGTACCCCGGCTGATATCGGTAACGAGGTCGCAATCTGCCCTGATGATGGGTTTTCCTTCGAGATCAATGCGCTGGAATTGTATTCCATAACCAGGGGTAGCTGGCTGTAAGGTTAGCTCTGCCAGTATCCCGGTATGAAGGCCTGTGCCCTGAATGGAAACGGACCGCTGAAGGGTGTGTTGTTTATCGGGATTGAATCGACTGGCCATACGGTAAATGTTGGATGGCCAAAGATAACAAAAACGATGGGGTCAGTCGGGTTTGGCGGCTAACAGTTGTTCCAAGAGACGAATGCGTCTTTCCATCTCAGGCAGTTGACGCACCAAGGCCAGTTGACGAAACGAAGTGGAATAATCGGTCGCAGGAGTTCCGTTGAGAACTTTCCCATCCGGTACATCTTTCGATACGCCGCTCTGTGCGCCGATCTTCACGTGGTTGCCGATACGAATGTGCCCGGCGATGCCAACCTGTCCGCCGATCATTACCTGTTCACCGATGCGGGCACTACCACTAACACCGGTACCCGCCGCGATCACGGTATGGGCCCCGATCTCGACGTTGTGTCCGATCTGAATCAGGTTGTCCAATTTAACTCCGCGATGCACGATGGTAGAACCAATGGTGGCTCGATCGATGGTCGTATTGGCGCCGATCTCCACCCCATTCTCGATGATTACATTGCCCAGCTGCGGAACTTTCGAATAAGCCCCGTCGCTTTTGGGGGCGAACCCAAATCCGTCGCTACCAATGACCGTACCGGCATGGATCACCACGTCATCTCCGATCACGCAATTCGAATACACTTTTACACCGGCATGCAACACGCAATTTTTTCCGATGCGCACGCGGTCGCCCAAATAGACTTGCGGATGGATCTGCGTATGGTCGCCCACGCTTACGCTTTCCCCAACATATGCAAAGGCACCAACAAAAACATCGACCCCGAGCACAGCGGAAGGTGCGAGGTATACGGGCGACTGTATTCCTTTCAATACACTTTTTTGTTGCGCCTCGTAAAGGCTCAGTAATTGAGCAAATGCTGCATACGCATCGTGTACCCTTATCAACGTAGCCGACACGGGTTGTTTCAGTGTCAGACTTTGATTTACGATGAGGATCGTGGCTTGTGAGCTGTAGAGGTATTCTTCGTATTTGGGGTTGGCGAGAAAACTGAGCTCCCCGGGTTTGGCCGATTCGATCTTGCCAAATCCGCTGACGGAATCGTCCGGCCGACCTTCAATGTGGCCACCAAGTAACTGGGCGAGGGCAGAGGCCGTGAATTGCATAGTGGTAGTGGGGAAATGAGATTACGCTCCCGGATAACAAATGTAATATTTTTTAACCCGGCCACTGAGTCCTTGCTGGATCAGGGCATGATCCACTTCCGAGATGTCTCGCACCGTACCATCTTTAAATAAAATACGGATCCGTTCATCTCCCGGATTGTAAAGTGTGTTGCTGGCTTCTCCGGTGAAGGCCAGATAGCTCGCTTCTTGGGCAGAGACTCCATATCGGTCTTGTGCCTCGGCCTGTTTGCTTTCGAGTAGCGCCTGCTCAACGGGATCGGCTTGCAAACGAATTTTAAGCAAACGTCGTTCAATGATTCGTCCGCATAGCTCGGACAGGATCCGATCGGAATGGTACGCCCAATTTTTGATGGTGCTCATTACGTCGTGATCGTCCAACCGGCAGAAACGGGTCAGGTCCTGTTCAGGGTCAAAGGCCTGATCGGGTCGTTGTAAAAAATAGTCCAGGTCCGAGGTGGTTGCCCGGACTTCCACACCGGACTTGATCAATTCTTTTGCGCGTCGTACAATGCGTACCATGGTCATCTCGGCACTCACCACGGTCTTATGCAGATATACCTGCCAGTACATCAATCGACGGCTCAACAGAAATTTTTCAATACTATAGATCGCCTTTTCTTCGACCATCAATTCGCCCTCTATAACCGTAAGCATTTTCAGGATCCGGTCGTACCCGATCACGCCTTCGGCCACACCGGTGAAGAAGCTGTCTCGGTTCAGGTAATCCATTCGGTCTACATCCAATTGTCCCGACACCAATTGATGAAGAAATTGTTTGGGATAGCGATTTGTGAAAATATCGAGGGCTGTTTGAAGGGCGCCGCCAAATTCCCGGTTCATCTCTTCCATGATCAGCAAGGAGATCGTTTCATGGTGGGCACCCGGGATCAGTTCTTTTTCGAATGCATGGGAGAAGGGGCCATGACCTATGTCATGTAACAGAATGGCGATCCGTGCCCCTTGTTCTTCCTCGGGCGAAATGTCAATTCCCTTTCGTTTGAGTTCGTTCAAGGCTTCGGTCATCAGATGATAGGCGCCCAATGAATGATGCAGGCGGGAGTGGACGGCGCCCGGGTACACCAAATGCGCAAAGGCCATCTGATGAATATGTCGCAGTCGCTGATAATGCGAGTGACAAACGATGCGCCATAGCAGCGGATCATCGATGGTGATGAACCCGTAGACGGGGTCGTTGATGATCTTGCGTACCGGTGGCATCCTAAAGTATTCGTTAAATGAAGTAGGCGGGAGGACAAAACTACGAGTACCTCCGGAAATTCGGTAGATTTGAATACACTATTAAAATGGTAGAGGGCATGGCGATCGCAAATTTGATCTGGGTGGATGACGAGATGGAAAGCCTGCGTTCGCAGATCCTTTTTCTGGAGGGAAAAGGCTATTCGATCCAGGCATTCTCCAATGGGTTCGATGCGATCGATCACATACGTGCGCACCCGGTGGATGTGGTATTGATGGATGAAAGTATGCCCGGTATCAGTGGGCTGGAAACACTAGCGAAGATCAAGGAGTACGATCCGGGTCTGCCTGTGGTACTCATCACAAAAAATGAGACCGAGAACCTGATGAACGAGGCTATTGGCTCGCAGATCGCCGATTACCTGATCAAACCGGTCAACCCCAATCAGGTGTTGCTGAGTTTAAAAAAGATCATCGATAATAAACGATTGGTAGCAGAAAGAACCACCTCGGCCTATCAACAACAGTTCCGTCATTTGTTCACTGCCCTCAACAGCGATCCCGATCATCAAGAGTGGATGGATATCTATAAGAAGCTCGTGTACTGGGAATTGGAGATGCAAAAATCCGATAGTCCCGAGATGCAAGAGGTATTACAGAATCAAAAGCAGGAAGCCAATACGGAGTTTTTCAAATTCATTCGCCGATCCTATGCCTCTTGGTTATCGGCACCCGATGCGGACGGTCCCATACTCAGCCATCAACTGGTTCGTCGTAAAGTACTTCCGCAGGTCGAGACGGGACGTCCCTTGTTTTTTATTCTGATCGATAATCTTCGGTTCGATCAGTGGCGCACCATACAGCCCATCCTGGCCGAAAATTTTCGGATGGTGACGGAAGATAGTTTCTACTCCATATTACCGACGGCTACGCAGTACGCCCGAAATGCGATCTTTTCGGGGCTTCGTCCCATTGATATCGCTGCGAAGTATCCGCAAAGCTGGAAAAACGATGAGGAGGAGGGCGGCAAGAACCTGGATGAGGAGACGTACCTGCGTGATCAATTGAATCGGTTGGGCAAAGGGGCGCTAAAGATGTCCTATACCAAAGTGGTCAACAACCAGGCCGGACTGGATCTGGTTAACCAGGCACATAATATGCTGGGCAACGACTTGAATGTGATCGTATACAATTTTGTGGACATGCTCAGTCACGCCCGAACCGAAATGGAAGTATTGAAGGAATTGGCCGGTGACGAGATCAGCTACAGAAGCATCACCGCTTCCTGGTTTGAGCACTCGCCGTTGCATCAGGCCTTGAAGCGATTGGCGGATAAAAAGGTCCGGATCGTATTAGCCACCGACCATGGAAGTATTCGGGTAAAAACGCCCTGCAAGGTATTGGGCGACCGGCAAACCAGTACCAACATCCGGTATAAGCATGGCCGAAATCTTCAATACGAGGCCAAAGATGTATTGGATTTTCGTGACCCCCGTCAGGCTGGTTTGCCTGTTCCGACGATCAACTCATCCTTTATTTTTGCGCGGGAGGACCGGTATCTGTGTTATCCGAACAATTACAATCATTTCGCCCAGTACTATCGAAATACCTTTCAACATGGTGGCATCAGCCTGGAGGAAATGATCGTCCCATTCATCGTGCTGGAGAGTCGGGAGTAATGTGGAAAACCGAATTGGCTGGCGGATGCCTATTCAAGTAACTTAGCTCAGTTAATTTGTTATGAAGTACACACAGACCACCCTCGATAAATTGCAGGCCATTCCCGAACAGGCCGGATACATCCTTCGCTACGAGCGAGGAAATTTTCAAAGTGGCTATTGCATTTTGGAATCCAAGAAAGTTATCGTCCTCAATAAATTCCTCCAGACCGAAGGACGCATCAATACCTTGTTGGAGTTGATCCCGCAATTATCGATCGATCCGCTATTGCTGCCGGAGGAGATGCGAAAATTATTTGAAGAGGTACAGATGCAATCGGCTGCGAATACAGCCGCCTGATACGAACTTGATCGCTCCATCTCTGTCTATAACATTTTTGGGAACAGGCACCAGCAGTGGCGTACCGATGATCGGTTGTGCCTGTCCGGTTTGCCGATCGTCCGATCCACGCGATCAGCGGTTGCGTTCCAGTGTTTGGGTTCGGTCTAACACCACCTCGCTGGTAGTGGACGCCGGTCCGGATTTTCGTACACAGATGTTGCGTGCGGATGTGCAGCAATTGGACGCGATCCTGCTCACCCATGCCCATAAGGATCATATCGCGGGGTTGGATGATGTTCGGCCTTACAATCATTTTCAGCAAAAGCCCATGGCCTTGTATGCCGATCCGCGTACCGAGGAGGCTGTTCGCCGCGATTTTTATTATGCTTTTTCCGACACCAAATATCCGGGCACGCCCGATATCGATCTGTTTTCGATCGGCGAAGAACCCTTTATCGTGGGCGATATTCCGGTAGTGCCCATTCGGGTCATGCATCTGCGAATGCCGGTATTGGGTTTTCGCTTTGGCGATTTTACTTACATCACGGATGCCAATTTCATTGAGGAGACCGAGCTGGATAAGATCAGGGGAAGCAAGATCCTGGTGTTGAATGCTCTTCGTAAGGAAAAACATCTTTCGCATTTTACGCTCTCCGAGGCTGTCGGGCTGGCTCGCTCGCTCGAGATCCCCAAGGTCTACTTTACCCACATTTCGCATCAGTTGGGAGCGCAGTCCTCGATCGATGCCGAATTGCCCGGTGGCTACCAGCTGGCTTTTGACGGATTGAGGGTCGATCTCTCCTGATCCCTAACACTTGTTCGTATTATTAGGAATATTCCCGATTTTTGGAATATGCATTTTCGTTCCACCGAATTGACAGGGCAAGTGGTGCAATTGGCGCGTGATTTTGCCGAGCGCGAGATTCGTCCGTATGTAATGGAGTGGGATGAATCGCAGTTTTTCCCGCGGCATCTTTTTCATCGTCTTGGGGAATTGGGATTGATGGGAATGTTAGTACCGGAAGCGTATGGGGGAGCCGGTATGGGTTATGCCGAGTATAAAGCAGCGATCGTGGAGATCGCCAAGGTGTGTGGGTCGGTGGGATTGAGCTTGGCTGCGCATAATTCATTATGTACCGGACACATCCTTGCTTTTGGCGATGCCGATCAGAAGAAAAAATGGCTTCCTCGCTTGGCGAGCGGACAGGCGATCGGAGCCTGGGGGTTGACGGAAGCCAATACCGGAAGCGATGCCAGTAATATGCAATGCACGGCGATTCGCTCCGGAGACGATTGGATACTGAATGGGGCCAAGAATTGGATCACACATGGTATCAGTGGCGAGATCGCTGTTGTCATAGCCCGCACGGGTGAACCTCGAAGCAAGAACAATGCCACGGCTTTTGTGGTGGAGCGAGGCACAGCGGGATTTTTGGCTGGAAAAAAAGAGAATAAGCTGGGGATGCGTTGCAGTGAAACCGCTGAGATGATCTTCGACAATTGTCGGATCCCGGATGTCAATCGGTTGGGAGAAGTGGGTGATGGATTTCATCAATCCATGAAAGTGTTGGATGGGGGACGTATTTCGATCGCCGCGCTATCTCTTGGTATCGCCCGTGGCGCCTATGAAGCGGCCACGACATATGCCCGGCAGCGTGAGCAGTTTGGTAAACCCATCGCCCAGTTTCAAGTCATCGCGTTTAAATTGGCTGACATGGCCACGGAGATAGAGGCGGCGGATCTGCTGACCAATCAGGCTGCTTATCTAAAAAATCAAAAACGTTCCGTGACCCGGGAAGCAGCCATGGCCAAGTATTATGCCAGTGAGGTAGCCGTGAAAGTTGCCAACGAGGCGGTACAGATCTTTGGCGGATACGGATATACAAAAGATTTTCCGGTTGAGAAATATTATCGGGATGCCAAGCTGTGTACGATCGGAGAGGGCACTTCTGAGATTCAAAAATTGGTGATCGCTCGTTCGATCCGGTAAGGTCATTGCAGTTCTTGCATATCGACCAGCCTTTTGTAATAGCCGTTTTGTGCAATCAGATTTTCGTGATTTCCTCTTTCCACGATCCGTCCCTCTTGCAATACGATGATCTCATCGGCGTGCCGAATGGTAGAGAGTCGGTGGGCGATCACCAGGCTGGTACGATCCTTCATAACATTGTTGATCGCTTCCTGTACCAAGCGTTCACTTTCGGTATCCAGCGAGGAAGTTGCTTCGTCCAAAATCAGGATCGACGGATTTTTCAATAAGGCACGGGCAATGGTAAGTCGCTGACGTTCGCCACCACTCAGTTTGCTGCCGCGGTCGCCCACGTTCGACCCATACCTATCTGATTTTTGTTGGATGAATCCATCTGCGTTGGCAAGTCGTGCGGCTTCTTCAATCTTGTTAAGGGGAGCATCTTCTATACCCAAGGAAATGTTACTCGCAATGGTATCGTTAAACAGGATGGGTTCCTGCGTAACCAGACTCATGTGTTGACGGATGGAGGCCAGCGAATAGTCGCGTATGTCGACCCCATCGATCAGCACTTGTCCGTCGGTCACATCATGGAATCTGGCCAGCAGATCGGCCAGCGTGGACTTACCCGACCCGGAGGAGCCAACGAGCGCAATGGTCTTTCCTTTGGGCAATACGATATCGATATCGTTGAGTACGCTTTTTTCGCCGTAGGCAAAACGGACTTTTCGGAACTCGATGCGGTCGCGAAAGCCCGAAAAGAATTTTCCGTTTGGATTTTCGTCAATCGTTTCGGGCGTGTTCAGTAGTTCTTCTATCCGGGCAATGGCAGCGGAGCCTTTTCGCATGTTGCTGAAGGATGTAGAAAGGGATTTGACCGGATTGATGATGTTATAGAAAAGTGCGAGATAGGCCAGAAATGTGGACGGTGCCAAGGCGATCTCCTTATTCAAAACACTTTGTCCCCCGAACCACAGAATACCCACGAATACGCCTACCCCAAGCACTTCTGATACGGGCGAGGCCAGGTCGCGGCGACGGCTGATTTTGTTACGGGCATGCAGGAGTTGATCGTTTGTACGATCGAAGCGCTGGCGGATCCAATGTTGTGCATTGAACGATTTAATGATCCGTAGTCCCAGCAAGGTTTCATCCAATATGCTCAGGGATTCGCCTTGTTTTTCAGCCGCCTCGAGCGACGTTTTTTTCAATTGGCGGGAGATCCGGCCCAGGATCAGTCCAATGGCCGGAATACATATTAAAATGGCAAGCGTGAGGGTAGGACTGATATAGAACAAGACAATGAAATTGATCAGGATGGTGAGGGGGTCCCGTACCCATCCTTCCAGTGCACCCACCAATGAATTTTCCACTTCGTACACATCGTTGGTGAGGCGACTCATCAGGTCGCCTTTTCGTTGTTCGGTGAAGTATCCGATGGGCAGGATCAGTACTTTTTGATAGATATCCGAACGCAATCGGTGAATGATCCGGTTCTTCATCGGGTTCAGGATATAGAAAGATAAATAGAGAAAAAGGTTTTTGAATCCGATGGAAAGCAGTATGATCAAGCAGATGATACCCAGAGTGGCCACCGGCGTGAGGGTGTCTACCCGCTGCAACAGGAACTGACGGATGGCTTCCATCGCGCTATTGTCGGCGGGTTGGGAGAGTCGGCTGTTATCGCCATTGAAGATCAGGTCAAAAAACGGGGCGAGCATCCCGAAGGATACGATCGAGAATAGAATGGACAATAGGATGCTGATCAGGTAGCCGAGGATGGAGCCTGATTGATGACGGAGGTAATGAAAGATGCGGGCGTAGGTTTGCATTCTGCAAGGATGCGGTACAAAGTAACTAATTTTAGGGCAGCGATCGAGTTTCGGTCGTTGATCAGTAATATCAATCCTTGGAGATATGGAGGAAGGAAAACGTCAGCGGCAGATCGCCGGGTTGTTGAATGAGGAAATGAACCGGATCTTTCAATTGTTAGGCTTATCCATGCTGGATGGGGGGATGATCTCCATCTCGGCGGTGAAGGTTATGCCCGACCTGTTGGAGGCCCGTTTTTATTTGAGTTTTTTTCAGGTGAAGGATTCGGAGGCGGTCTTGAAAAAGGTGGTGGACCGAACCCCGGAGATCAAACGGGAATTATCGGCCCGCATTCGGCATCAATTGCGTAACATGCCCGTACTGAAGTTTTTCCGCGACGACACCCTCGACCATGTTTTTAAAATGGAGGAATTGTTTCGTCGTATCAGTGATGAGGGTCAGTCCTCCACCGATACGTCCGCCAATCCTTCCGGTTCATAAACTATACTTGTTTGTATTTCCGTTTCGCCTGGCGTTATTTCCGGTCGCCCAAATCCACCACGGCGATTTCCGTGATCGCATGGACCAGCGTGGTGGCGATCGCCGTTGGTACGGCGGCGCTGATGCTGGTGCTTAGTGTATTCAATGGGTTTGAGGGCCTGGTGAAATCATTGTATTCTGATTTCTATCCACAGATCCGGATTCAACCGATCAACGGAAAATTCATTGAGATACCGGATAGCATGCAGCAACGGTTGGCCACCTGGCCGGGGGTAGAGGTCGTGTCCAGGGTTGTGGAAGAAAAAGTGATTCTGCAGAATGGGGAGCATCAATCGGTGGTTCAGTTAAAGGGAGTGGATGATCAATATCCATTGGTTTCGGGTGTGCCTGGAAAGATCTACCATGGTGCTTTTTCATTGGGTTCGCCGGAATCCCCTTCTATCATTTTAGGGGCCGGGGTGGAAGATGCGTTGGGGGTGTTTGCCGGTAAGGAGGTCAGTATGTTGCGAGCCTATCTGCCTCGCAGAGGTGAGGGCAGGTCGTTATCAGCGGAAAATATTCAGGAGACAAATCTGTATGCCTCAGGCTCTTTTCTGATTCAGCAGGATTTTGATGAACAATATGGATTGACACGGTATGATTTTTTTCGGGATGCGTTGGGATTGTCTTCCGCGTCTGTTTCCTCCTTGGAGTTGAAACTGATTGACGAACGTCGGGTTGAGAAAATCAAAAAGGAACTGAAAGAATTGTTGGGCGACGCGTATTTGGTGGAAGATCGTTACGAGCAGAACAAAAGTCTTTACGGGGTGATGAATGCCGAGCGTTGGATCGTCTACGGCGTATTGTGTCTGATTCTCATTGTGGGCGCATTTACCATGATCGGCGCACTCACTATGCTGATCCTGGAAAAGCAGACCGATATTCAGATCCTTCGGGCCTTGGGTGCGGAGGGATGGGTGATCCGACGGATCTTTCTGACGGAGGGTTTACTGTTGGCGGCTGTGGGTGCAGGCATTGGCCTGACGATCGCGGGAACACTGGTATGGGCGCAACAGCAATTTCATCTGATCACGTTGGGAGGTGGCAGTTTCCTGATCGATTATTATCCGGTAGAGTGGCGGGCAGCCGATGCATTATTGATCGGTTCAACCGTTTTTCTCATTGCGGCCTTTGCGTCGTGGTTGCCGGCGGCCAAGGCAGCCGCCCGCATGCGATCCTTGCGAACTCAGTAATCTCCGATCGTTTCGGGAAGTTGTTGCAGGGCCCGGGCGAGTTGTTCATCATTGGGGGCGATCCCATGCCATTCGTGCGTTCCTTCCATGAAGTCAACGCCCTTTCCCATGGCGGTGCGCATAAGGATCACGATGGGTTTGCCGTTACCGCTTGCTTGTTTTGCTTTTTCCAGCCCGTTAACCACCTCATCCATATCATTTCCGTTCATTTCAAGCACGCTCCAGCCAAAGGATTCGAATTTTGCCGACAGGTTCCCCAATGACATCACCTTCTCGGTGAGGCCGTCTATCTGTTGGCCGTTCCAATCAATGGTTGCGATCAGGTTGTCGATCTTGTGATGCGCTGCAAACAGGGCCGCTTCCCAAATCTGCCCTTCATCCAACTCACCGTCCCCGTGCAGGGAGTATACCAGGTGGGGGTCGCCATTGAGTTTTTTGGTCAGCGCGGCACCGGCTGCCACGCTCAGTCCTTGTCCCAGCGAACCCGAAGCGATCCGAACGCCCGGCAAGTGTTCATGGGTGGCAGGGTGTCCTTGCAGACGCGTATTCAATTTTCGAAAAGTGGCCAATTCCTCCGTGGGAAAGTAACCCGCACGGGAGAGGGTTGCATAAAAGACGGGAGAGATATGTCCGTTGGACAAAACAAACAGGTCCTCCTCCTTCGCATCCATATCAAAGGTGGGATCGTGTTTCATCACACGGAAATAAAGCGCCGTCAAAAAATCGGCGCAACCCAATGAGCCTCCCGGGTGTCCGCTGCTGGCACCGTGTACCATGCGCAGTACATCGCGTCGGATCTGTGTGGCAAGGGCTGATAGGTTATTCATACTTTCCGTTTGCACAAAATTCAACCGATTGAATGAGTTAGGGTGGCCAGTGCCGCTTTTCCTTCACACCATTTTTCAACAAATTAAAAGTACGTTTAAATACGTAAAGTATTGATACGAGTATACGCATAATATTGTTTTCCTTATTTTTACGGTACATCCTATGATCCTGGAATTATTCATGGCTCTGATAGGAGCCTTCTTGCTTACCTTCTTAGCGGTACCGGTGGTCATTGAGATCGCTGCGAAAAATCGTCTGTTCGACCTTCCCAATTCCAGAAAGATTCATACCCGAAAAGTTTCGTCGCTGGGTGGTGCGGCTATATTCACGGGGTTTCTGATCTCCTGTATGTTGTTTATTCCGGGGCATACAAACCCGGAGTTTCGTTTTTATGTGGCGGCGGCTGTGATCGTATTTTTTCTGGGCCTGAAAGATGATCTGAGCGACCTGAGCGCCATGAATAAATTGGTGGGGCAGGTCATGATCGCGGTGATCCTTATCCATGCCGGCGGCTTGCGTCTGGAGGGGATGTATGGTTTATTTGGCCTGCGCGAGGTGCCCGAATTATTTTCATATGGATTAACCTATTTCACCAGCATCGTCGTGATCAATGCGTTCAATCTTATCGATGGGATCGATGGACTGGCGGCGAGCTTGGGGATCGTGAGTGTATCGGTGTTCGGGTTTTATTTTTTCTTGTCAGGTGATTTTTCGTACGCGATGCTAGCGTTTTCTCTAGGCGGTAGCTTATTGGCTTTTCTGATATTCAATCATCCGCCTGCCCGGATCTTTATGGGCGACTCCGGGTCCTTATTGATCGGTACGGTCAATGCCATCTTGGTGATTCGTTTCATCCATACGGCCAGTGCGCCCAATGCGGTATTGCCGCTGGGAAGCGCCGTGTCACTGGGCTTTGCCATTTTGTTTGTGCCTTTGCTGGATACGTTGCGGATGTTCTCGGTTCGATTGCTGAAAGGTCATTCTCCATTCAGTCCTGACCGAAATCATTTTCACCACCTGTTGTTGGATCGGGGGATGAGCCATTTTTTCATAACGCTGACCTGCGTGGTCGTCAACCTGATCTTCATTGGATTTGCCTGGTATTTCAGGTTTTTGGGTTCGACGGTCGTGCTCTTGACAGAGGTCGGCATCGCTTTTATCGTATTAGGGGCGCTGTATTACAAGCGTCGCTTACTTCCATCCCTGCAATCCGATCTGGCAGATATTCCTGTCATTGATATTTCATCGGATGTGAATGCCAAGGCGGAGTAGTTGTTTTTTTCGATACCCTTGATTTTGCTAGTTTTGCCCATTCAAACTGAAACTGAATCACATGTCTGAAGAATTGATCGATATCGAGCGCCACTCGGAAGATGCCATGCGCAAGGCAATTCAATTTTTGGAATCGGAGTTGATCAAGATCCGGGCGGGCAAAGCGAATCCGCAAATGTTGGATGGATTGTCGGTTGATTATTATGGTTCTCCCATGCCCATCAATCAAGTGGCCAATATCAGTGTACTGGATGCTCGAACGCTTAGTATTCAGCCTTGGGAGAAAAATATGTTACAGCCCATCGAACGGGCCATCATTGCGGCCAATATGGGCGTCACTCCTCAGAATGACGGGGCGTTGATCCGGATCTTTATGCCGCCCCTCACCGAGGAGCGTCGAAGAGAGTTGGTTAAAAAATGTCAGTCGGAAGGGGAGCAGTCCAAAGTAGCTGTTCGGAACATCCGTCGCGATGCGATCGAGCAAGTGAAAAAACTTCAGAAGAATGGACTCAGTGAGGATGTGGCCAAAGGGGGAGAGACATCCATCCAGGAGATCACCGATAAACACATTGCCTTGGTCGACAAGCATCTTGCCGCCAAGGAAAAAGAGATCATGTCGGTCTAGGATTTCTTATTCACCAGATATACGCCGGACAGGATGATGGCCAGGCAAACGATCTGTATGGGATCGATGTCGACATGTCCCAGCCATCCGATGATCACCGCAACCACCGGAATTCCATAGGTGACCAGCGAAGCGAACAAGCCGCCGGCCCGTTGCAGCAACATATAAAACAAAATGGTGGCGATGGCACTTCCGGCGATCCCTAATCCGGCCCCTTGCCAGATCGCTAGTTGAACATCGGGTTTATCAAAACGCAGGGCGAAGAAATCAAAATACCAGAGCAGCACCGAGGTGGGTATGATCATCAGGGCGATGGACACGGATGCCAGGTGCAAGGGTTTGATCCCTTGCAAGCGATGGCCAATCAGATTTACATTGATCCCGTAGAGGATGGTGCCGCAAAGTATTGCCAGTGTGGGCAATAAGCCGGCCACCGTGAGCGACTTCTGCTGTTGGATCACCGGTAATAAGGTGAGTATGACCAGGCCGATCAAGCCGATGGAAATTCCGATCAGCTTGTGCAAGGCGATCCGGTCTTTGTAGAATAGGATAGCGATTATGACCACGCTTACCGGAGTGAGTGCATTGAGGATGCCTCCCATCGGACCCGTGATGCCCGGATCATTCAGGGCAAAGGCAAAGAGAAAGGCCGGCAACAGGTTTCCGATGGTGCCGTTAAGAGCGACCAAACCGATCTTTTGTCGGGGGATGGCTCGGATGTGCACGAGTGCGAATGGTAAAAAGAATGTCGCCGCCGCAAAAATGCGCAGCGCCGCCAACCTGTTCGGGTTGATGACAGAAGCGCTTTCCTCCATCAGTTGGAACGAGCTGCCCCAGATCAGGCAAAGGGACAAAAAGAGGATCCATTTCAAGGCGGGATTTGATTTCATGACACAAAGTTCCGTATTCCCTGTAGTAGTTTGCTTTTTTTAATTTTTCTTTACTGAAAATTTACTGTTATGGGGATGATGAAAGAATTCCGTGATTTTGCCATGAAGGGCAATATTGTTGATCTGGCCGTAGCCGTGATCATCGGAGGAGCCTTTGGCACGATCGTCTCTTCGCTGGTCGAAGATGTGATCACCCCCCTGTTATTGGCACCCGCCCTGGAGGCTGTGCACGCCACGGATCTGGATAAATTGGTTTGGAACGGAGTGAAATACGGAAAGTTTCTGGCCGCGTTCATCAAATTCGTGTTCATTGCCTTTGTGATGTTTGGCCTGGTGAAGGCCATGAACCGGGTAGTGAAGCGCGAGGCGGCTAAACCGGCTACGCCCCCGGAGGATGTTTTGCTACTGCGTGAGATCCGTGATGCGTTGAAAAAGTAGAACGCAGGACCCGCTTCAATCCTTACTTTTGTCAGCTTAGCATATGGCATCACATCCCGCATATCAGATCCGTCTCCCTCAGTTCGAGGGGCCTTTCGACTTGTTGTTGTTCTTCATTGAGCGCGACGAGTTGGACATATACAATATCCCCATCAACCGGATCATTCATGATTTTCTCGCTTATATCCGGCAGAGTGAAGAACTGAATATTGAGCTCAGCAGTGAGTTCATTCTTTTCATTTCTACCCTGATGCGGATCAAGGCCAAGATGTTGTTGCCTCGAAAGGAACTAGATGCCGAGGGTCAGGAGATCGATCCTCGTCAAGAGCTCATCAACAAGATTCTTGAGTACAAGCGTTTCAAAGAGGCTTCCGCACAGCTTGCCGATATGGAGGCCATGCGTATGCTGATG
The DNA here is from genome assembly GCA_046081925.1 of Bacteroidota bacterium. Lineage (GTDB taxonomy): Bacteria > Bacteroidota > Bacteroidia > Chitinophagales > Chitinophagaceae > JJ008. Next base: position 84,911 of record JBJTWV010000020.1, read on the forward strand.
GTGAAGAGAGGAAACATTCAGCGGGAAATGTTTGCTGTGGGAGAATCGGCCGCGGAGGGCACCGAGATCCAGACGCTTACGATGTTCAAATTGATGAAGGCTTTCGAAAAAGCCCTTCAGCGCTATTCAGATCGGGTAAATCGTCCGGTACACACGGTTGTGCAATATAACTATACGATGGAGGCCACCCGGGAGCAGATGTTGAATGTAGCGGCGCAAGACCGCACCCTTGCTTTCGAGCGTATTTTTGATCGTTGTGAAAACCGGGTTCACGCCATCTTTACCTTTCTGTCGGTATTGGAACTGATCCAACAAAAATTTCTACGCATCTTGATCGGAGAGGGGCGCAATAATTTCATCATCGAATACATCGATCCGGCTGATCGGGAAGTGGAAGCAGAATCTGTCGAATCACCTACGCTCTAATCGGATCACTTGTGGATCATCGGCCAGCTGCTGGGTGAGCATTTCTCTGGTTGCCGTTATGATCGCCTCTGTATCGTATTCACACTCACGTTGTAATTCTTTGGGTGTGCCGTGTTCTACAATACGGTCGGGTATGCCCAAGATGCGTATTTCATTCTTGTATCCTTCTCTGGCCATGAACTCCAACACAGCGGAGCCAAACCCACCCTGTACAGAAGCATCTTCCACGGTGATGAGATAGGGGTATCGTTGGCAGGCCTCATGCAAGAGGGCCTCATCCAAGGGTTTCACGAATCGCATATCATAGTGGGCGGGATCGTGGCCTTCCAGTCTCAATTGGCGAATGGCTTTGTCGGCAAAGTTTCCGGGATGTCCAATGGTTAGGATCGCCAGTTCTTTTCCGTCTTTCAATTTACGTCCGGTCCCGATCTCGATGGTTTCGAACGGCGTTCTCCAGTCGGGCATAACACCTTCTCCCCGCGGATAACGGATCACCATCGGGTATTCGGTCGATTCTAGCTGTGCCGTATACATGAGGTTTCGCAGCTCTTGTTCGTTCATGGGGGCGCTGATGATCATGTTCGGAATGCAACGGAAATATGCGATGTCATAGCAGCCGTGGTGCGTTGGACCATCATCTCCCACGAGTCCGGCCCGATCCAAGCAGAATACAACGGGTAATTTCTGTAACGCGACATCATGCACGACCTGGTCATAGGCGCGTTGCATGAAAGAGGAGTAAATATTGCAGAACACGCGTAAGCCTTGCGTGGCCATACCGGCACTGACGGTTACGGCATGTTGCTCGGCAATGCCCACATCAAATGCCCGGTGGGGCATTTTCTCCATCATGAATTTGAGTGAGCTGCCGGAGGGCATGGCCGGTGTTACACCAAATATTTTATCGTTTTGTTCGGCCAGTTCGATCATGGTATGGCCAAAAACATCTTGGTATTTGGGTGGTTGCGGTTTCTCAAAGGTCTTTTTTACGATCTCTCCGGTTACTTTATCAAATAGTCCGGGGGCATGCCACTTGGTTTGGTCTTTTTCGGCCAGCGCGTAACCCTTGCCCTTTGTGGTGATTATATGCAGGATCTTGGGGCCGGGGATCTCACGCAAATCGCGAAGCGTATCTACCAGCTTGGCAATGTTGTGTCCATCAATCGGGCCAAAGTACCGAAGCTTCAAGGCCTCAAACAGGTTGGAGCTGCTGTTGATCATTCCTTTCAGCCCATCCGTTAATTTATGGGCCATGGAGCGGGAGAAGGTTTTTCCAACAGGAAGTTTTCCCAGCAGATTCCATACATCGTCCTTCACTTTATTATAGGTGGGGGAGGTGGTGATGTCGGTCAGGTATTCTTTCAGGGCGCCAACGTTGGGGTCGATGCCCATGCAATTATCATTCAAAATGATCAGCATGTCGCTGTCGGCCACGCCGGCGTGATTCATTCCCTCAAATGCCAATCCGGCGGTCATGGCCCCATCACCAATGACGGCAACTACTTTTCGATCCTGTTCGCCTTTGTATTTCGCGGCCATGGCCATTCCGAGTGCTGCCGAAATGGACGTAGACGAGTGGCCTACCCCAAACGTATCATATTCACTTTCGCTTCTTTTTGGAAAGCCGCTGAGGCCTTTGTATTTGCGATTGGTGGTGAAATTATCTCGACGTCCCGTCAGGATCTTATGGCCATATGCCTGATGACCTACATCCCACACCAATTGATCGTAAGGTGTATTGTAAACGTAGTGCAGGGCTGTGGTGAGTTCAACCACTCCCAAACTGGCGCCGAAATGACCTCCATGAACGCTGACGACATCAATGATGTATTGACGGAGCTCATCGCAGACTTGATGCAACTTTTCCCGGGGTAGCTTTTTCAGGTCTGCCGGCGAGTTGATGGTTTGTAAGAGGGATCCGGGTTTGATGTCCATGGCAAGTGTTTCCGTAGTAAAGATAGGCGATGAGGGAGCTTCCTCATGGCCTTTTAACAAACGGAAAGGGATCGGGTTCGACGCCTGGTCAAAGTTTGGTGACGCGGAAGGTCTTGGTGGTCAGCTTCGCGGGATCGCTTAGTTGGATGATGTAGAATCCGTTAGGCAATTCGGTTAGGTCTGTGTAGATCCGGTTCAAGCCGGTCTGTACTGCTTGACGGTATTGACGAAGGACCTGTCCGCCGGGCCCCATCACCCGTATATCGGCGTTTCCGGAGGCTTGAAAATCCGCTTCGATCTGGACTTATCCACGGGTAGGATTTGGATAAACTCGCTCCGTATTGCGTGTCAGAGCCGTGCCGAGCTGTATGGTCTGGGACCAGCTGTGTTCTTGCAGGCGTGTTATCATCCGTATCCGCACAAACCGGATATCGGCGGATGTGGGTAGCTGGAGTTGGTTGGTCCATTCGCTGGGAATCCCCACCGGCACCGGAATGGTCCGAAGGATTTGGTACTCATTCCCATTGTCGCTTCCCTCCACCACCACTTGATCGAGCAGGTTGGCTTCTTCGATGGTCCAGCCATATCGGACGTCCTCACCCATTCGGTTCGCGATGAAGGAGCGCAGTTTGAGCGGCAGTGTTACGACGGCGCAGCCGGAGATATTGAATGGGAACGTGCGCAGGTAGCATCCTTTTGCAGAGGATACGGTTAGCCGATAATTACCGGCTCGCAAACTATCGATGGTGATCGTATTGGGGTTGGTCACCACACCGGTGGTGTATTGGTCGTTTACATCAAATTGACCGTTGTTATTGCTATCGAGGGCCAGAATGTAGGGCATGGGAAATACAGCAGCATAATCTGGAGCAGTTACTGTTACCGCTACCTTACCGTCACGTCCGCAGGTGCTGGCCTTTACGAAGCAGAAGTTGTATTGGATCGCCTGTACCTCGCCGCCTCGGTTGTTTGTGGCGCCTGAGCTTTGTTGAGGATCCTTCACCCAGCCGCAGTCACCGTCGGTGCTTTTGGCAAAACTATTTCCCCTTCCGGCAGATTGACCGATCGTTTCGTACACCACATTCAACAAATTCAGATTGAAGGTGGAGTTGGGGCAACTGGACCAGGCTGGGGCCATGGTTGTGATGGTTGTACTGCTCTCCACCGGCAGAGACCTGGCTACCGCATCGATGATGTTGAGTTGCGGATCGAGTAATACCACTTGTTCGTTGGCCGTGCCACCGTCCGTCATAAATCCGTCACCGGTGGTGGGGATCGGAGCGCTGGTACATCCGCATTTATTCCAATTGAGGTGAACGCGTATCGTGCTATCGAGGTTGGCACAAGGTGCTTCGATGGAATCTCTTCCGCCGATCACATAAAATTGTCCGGGTTGTAAAACGGTTCCTTCGGGAATGGTAATGGAATAATCGCCGTCGGTCAGGATATAGCAGCCAATGTCTACCGGACCGGGTCCAAAATTCAGAAGCTCCACAAATTCGGCGGTGGTACCGCAGGAAGAACCCGGCCAGGGCATGTATTCATTGATCACCACATGACCCTGGGACTGTGCCAGGGGGGCGGCGAGAATGAAAGATGCGAAGAGCAACAGACCCCGAATGGTATGGAGAAGTTGACTTTTCATGGCTGATTGAATTCAGAGCCAAACTTACTCCCGTCTACAGGGGGTTCCTTGGTTTTACATGAAAATCTGCCCCGACTATGGGTTAAAACATAATAGGTCTGTAAACTCTACTTGGGGATTTTACGATTTTGACGCCGCATGAACAGATTGGCTGATCGATCGAATCAGATCTGTATCTCGTTCAATCGCATTACCTACTACAATGATATCGGCACCATGCCGGCAATTTTCCATAGCCTTCTCCGGGGTAGTGATTCCGCCACCTACTATAAGCGGCACTTCTATCTGCTTGGAAACAGCCTGAATCATGCTGGCAGATATGGGGTTGATAGCGCCACTGCCTGCATCGAGATAAATAAGTTTCATGCCCAGCATTTCTCCCGCCATGGCCGTGCATACGGCGATCTCATTTTTATTGGCAGGGAGTGGATTGGCATGACTGATATATGAAACAGTGGTTGGTGCGCCACCGTCCACCACCATATATCCGGTGGAGATGATCTCCAAGCCACTTTTTCTGACCGCCGGGGCCGAGATCACATGCTGGCCGATCAACAGCTCCGGGTTGCGCCCCGATATGAGCGACAGGTACAACAGGGCATCCGCTTTTGGAGTGACCTGACTGGGGCTGCCCGGAAAGAGGATCACCGGTGTGTTGGTCAGGGACTTGATCCGTCCCACCAGCTCATCCAAGTGGGTGCTTACGACCAAGCTGCCTCCAACGAGCAAGTAATCCACGTTTGCTGCTGTTGTTTTTTGAACCAAAGAAGGGAGTTGGTTCAGATCTGTTTTATCCGGATCCACTAACACCGCAAATGATTTATGACCGTTGTTTTTCCGAAGGGTCAGTTCATCATACAGGGGTGTTTGGTAACTGTGCATGGCGGGTAAAAGTCCGAAAAAACATCCATTTAGCGATTACTGTGGTCGAAGATATACGGCGATTTGCCAGGTATGCTGATTGACGCTGCTTGACGTGGTGCCAATATTGCGAAGCATATAGCCGCATTCTGCGTCCAGTTGCTTGTTGAAGCGGTATCCCAACGCCAGATACGCACGGTTTTGGTCAAATGTTTTGCCGTTCAAGTTGTTGTTTCCTGTCAAATGCAGAAAAACTTCGTTCTGTATGCATCCGTAAGCTCCTTTTGTGAAGGATTTCGTACTTACTGTAGGTATCAAAAGCCGATTGAAATAACGGAATCGGGTTGAATAGCTGGGGGAGGTTGGGATTCCAGCCCCTTCTGTATATCGGGTAGAGCCGATAAATCGTTCTTCAATGCGCAGTCGATGCTGAAGTTGTAGGCGACCTAGGTGTTGGAGGTGTGTCCACTGCTGCCAAAGGCGATGCTCCGGCAAGTAGGTTCGAATGCCAGGGCTGTTGGTTTGGTTGAACACATAGGCATAGCCCATGGTCAGCCAGTGGCGTTTATTGAGCTGAACGTGAAGGCCCGGCCGAAACAACCAGCCTTTTACTCCGTCCATCCCATTCGTGCTTCTGACTTGTACATCCAGGTGTAATCCCCATTGTTTTCGAAAAGGGCCACTTACAAAAATGCTCCCCCAGGCAGATGGACCGGATTGCGCATGGGTGAATGTTCCAATGAATAGGAAAAAGACAACCAATTGTCTATTCCGAAGTAAGAAATCAGAAAACATACTGGCTAAAATTAGTCAAATCGAATCAGTGATCGGATGATCTCAAGCAGGGATCTTCCAATAGGCATTCCCTAGCTTGCTAAATGGATAAAAGCTGGTTTTACGAGGGGGAATAACTATGTCGATATTTCCAAAAAATTTTCTTCCAACTTTTGCGCAGGCCTGTGAAAAAATACTAAAAGCCCTGATGGGCGGGCGTTTCACACTGTTACACACCCTTTTCCACACAATGTTGAAATTTCCGGCAAGGAATTGTAACTCTCAAAAATTAGTTTCGTTCACACACCTCCCACGCGGAGGTGTTTTGATCAAAACCAGACCAAAACCCATTAAAGTTTTTCTATAGTTATGGCAGCAAAAAAGCAAGCATCCGTTTCCCGCGGTCTGCAATTCAAACGTCGCTTCACTCGGGATGATGTATCTGTATTTGAGCAGTTCGAATATGATTACCGCACGTCTGTGATCCGCAACCCATCGGGTGAGGTGGTATTTGAAATGAACGACGTGGAGGTTCCCAAACAATGGAGCCAGATCGCCACCGATATCCTGGCGCAAAAATATTTCCGCAAAGCCGGGGTTCCTCAGGGCGATGGTACACTGGGCCGCGAGCGTTCTACCAAACAAGTGGCGCATCGCATGGCCAATTGCTGGCGGGTGTGGGGTGAACGGTATGGATATTTTGCGAGCACGCAAGACGCCCAGGTTTTTTATGAAGAGCTTGTCTTCTCGATCCTCGATCAAATGTGCGTACCCAACAGTCCGCAGTGGTTCAATACCGGCTTGTACGAGAGCTACGGCATCGCCGGTAAGCCGCAGGGTCACTACTATGTGGATCCGGTCGACGGTCAGCTGAAAAAGTCTCAAAACGCCTACGAGCGGCCTCAACCACACGCCTGTTTCATTTTGAGTGTGGATGATGATTTGGTGAACGAAGGAGGTATCATGGATCTCTGGGTTCGGGAAGCCCGAATCTTTAAATATGGTTCCGGCGTTGGAACCAATTACTCCAATCTCCGTGGCGAGGGCGAAAAGCTCAGCGGAGGTGGCAGTTCTTCCGGCTTGATGAGCTTTTTGAAGATCGGTGACCGCGCGGCCGGTGCCATCAAGTCGGGCGGAACCACGCGTCGCGCGGCCAAGATGGTCTGCCTCGACCTAGATCACCCCGAGATCGTGGAGTTCATCAATTGGAAAGTGGAAGAGGAGAAAAAAGTTGGTGCCCTTATCGCTGCCGGCTATCCGTCCGGATATGAAGATGAAGCCTATCGCACCGTGAGCGGACAGAATTCCAATAACTCCATCCGCATCCCCAACGCATTCTTTGAGAAATTGGAAAAAGGGGAGGATTGGGAATTGACCGGTCGTATGGATGGTCGTGTAATGAAAAAAGTTCCCTCCCGCGAACTTTGGAATCAGATCGCCTACGCCGCCTGGCGATGTGCGGATCCCGGTACGCAGTACAACACGACCATCAATGAGTGGCATACTTGTCCCGAGGGTGGTCCTATCCGTGCCTCCAACCCCTGTTCGGAGTACATGTTCCTCGACAACACCGCTTGTAACCTGGCATCAGCCAACCTGATGAAATTTTACAATGCCGACACCAATGCATTCGATGTGGAAGGATATGAGTACAACTGTCGCTTGTGGACGGTCGTGCTTGAGATCTCTGTGTTGATGGCCCAATTCCCCTCGAAGGAAGTGGCACAACTCAGCTACGAATACCGCACGCTCGGGTTGGGGTATGCGAATCTCGGCACCATGCTGATGGTGAGCGGCATCCCATATGACAGTGAAGAAGCCCGTGCCATTGCCGGAGCCATCACCGCGATCATGACGGGTACCTCTTACAAGACGTCGGCCGAAATGGCTGAGGTATTGGGCGCTTTCCCACGTTACGAAGAGAACAAGGAGCACATGATGCGTGTGATGCGCAATCATCGCCTGGCCGCTTACGACGCGGATGAGTATGAGAACCTGAGTCTCAAACCACAAGGCATCAAAGTAAAATACTGCCCCGATTATTTGCTCAAGGCTGCTTGTAAGGCCTGGGATGCCGCGTGTGATTTGGGTGAAAAATATGGATTCCGCAATGCACAGGCCACGGTAATCGCCCCAACCGGAACGATCGGATTGGTGATGGATTGCGACACCACCGGTGTAGAGCCTGATTTCGCGCTCGTGAAATTCAAAAAACTATCCGGTGGCGGTTACTTCAAGATCATCAACCAATCGGTGCCCACGGCCCTGCGCAACTTGGGTTATTCCGAAAAGGAGACAGATGCCATCATCAAATACGCGGTGGGATCGGCCAGTTTTGCCGGTGCTCCGTTCATCAATCATCAATCGCTCAGCGAGAAGGGATTCATCGCCGATGAGATCAAGCGATTGGATGCCGCGGCCATCACGGCCTTCGAGATCGGTTTCGTATTCAACAAATACACCCTCGGCGAAGAGTGCCTGCAACGCCTGGGCTTCACCCCCGAGCAGTACAACGATTTCGAGTGGAGCTTGCTCGAGGCTTTGGGCTTCACCGACGAGCAGATCGAAGCGGCGAACGACTATGTCTGTGGTACGATGATGCTCGAAGGTGCACCCGGATTGAAAGACGAGCACCTGCCTGTGTTTGATTGCGCGAACAAATGCGGTCAGAAAGGACAGCGATACATCCATGCGCATGGGCACATCCGGATGATGGGTGCCACACAACCATTTATCAGCGGAGCCATCTCCAAAACGATCAATCTGCCACACGAGGCCAGCGTGGAAGAAGTGGCCGATGCGTATTATTTGAGCTGGAAATTGGGATTGAAAGCGAACGCGCTTTATCGCGATGGCTCCAAACTTTCTCAGCCACTCAGCAATAAATCCGACAAAAAGAAAAAGACCGACACCGATGCATCTGCTTCGGCGGTTGAAACGGCTGTTGCTTCCGACTCCAACATCGTTGACCTCGGCAAGCTGACCGTAGAAGAATTGCTGGAAGAGGTGCAAAAGCGGGTGCAGGCTTCACCCGATACGAAGTTGAAGCGAAAGCTCGCGAGTATCGTGGAGCGTCGCACGCTGCCCGCCAAGCGTCGAGGTTTTACGCAAAAAGCCAAGATCAGCGGACAGGCCGTCTTCCTGCGCACCGGCGAATACGCCGATGGGACGTTGGGAGAGATCTTCGTGGATATGGCCAAGGAGGGCGCCACCATGCGCAGCATGATGAACTGCTTTGCGATCTCGGTATCGATCGGATTGCAATACGGGGTGCCGTTGGAGGAGTTCGTGGACAAGTTCGCCTTCACGCGCTTCGATCCGTCCGGATTCGTGGAGCATCCGAATATCAAAACCACCACCTCGATCGTGGATTTCATCTTCCGCGTGCTGGGTTACGAATACTTGGGTCGAACCGATTTGGTACATGTGCTCGACAAGCCCGAGGTTATGAATACCGGCAGCGATGAATGGGATGAGATCCCGTCGAATGGATTGGAATATGCAAAGGATCCTGAATTATCGAGCGTTCGGGTAGCGCCTAGTACCACGCCATCTGCCAAAGCACCGGCAAAGTCAGCTCAACCTGTCAAAGCCGAATCGGCCTTGGATGCGATGAATGCGGCTGCCAAGAATATGCAAAGCGATGCACCTGCCTGTAACGTGTGTGGTAACATCATGATGCGCAGCGGCGCTTGCTACAAATGCCTGAATTGCGGCAACCAGGGAGGTTGTGGCTGATCTAGTTTTCTCGAAAAACCGGATGGGTAACATTGAATCCTGGCCACTTGGCCGGGATTTTTTTATTCGCCAAAGAGTTTGTTAGCGGCCGTCTCCAGCATGGGAAATTTTTCGATCACGAAATTTTTCATGGTTTGAATGGCTTGCTTGGCTTGCTCTTCAGAGAGGCCGGCCTCAACTTGTAATTTCTGGATCAGTTCCTGCATGTAATCTGTATTGCTGGGGTTATGCTACTTTCAAAAGACTCATCTTGCTCTTCTCAAAATTCCGCTGGGCGTATTCAAGGTCGAGTACGAAGGTTTTCACTTCCGAGGAGGGCAGTTCGTACATCGCATCGGTGAGAATGCTTTCGCAGATACTGCGCAGACCCCGGGCCCCCAATTTGTACTCCATGGCTTTTTCCACCATGAAGTCAAGGGCGGGTTCTTCGATGGTTAGCTGAATGCCCTCCAGTTCAAAGAGGCGTTTGTATTGTTTGATGAGGGCGTTCTTGGGTTCGGTCAGAATACATTTCAGGGCCGGACCATCCAATGGATCCAAATGCGTAACCACCGGTAGTCGTCCCAGCAGTTCCGGGATCAATCCGAATTGTTTCAGATCGGTGGCATTTACAAACTGCAGTAGATTTTTTTGACGCTGGGCCTGTTCCTCTTTATCAACCTGAAATCCGATCGTGTTCGATTGTACCCGGCGGCCAATGATCTTTTGGATGCCATCAAAGGCGCCTCCGCAAATGAAGAGGATATGTTGGGTATTGATCTTGACCAATTTCTGCTCGGGGTGTTTTCGTCCGCCTTGTGGGGGAACCAATACATCACTTCCTTCGAGCAGTTTCAATAATCCTTGCTGCACCCCTTCGCCGCTGACGTCGCGGGTGATGGAAGGGTTATCACCTTTGCGTGCGATCTTATCGATCTCATCGATATACACGATGCCTCGTTCGGCAGCCGCAACATCATAATTGCAAACTTGCAGCAAACGCGTGAGAATGCTTTCCACGTCTTCACCTACATACCCGGCCTCTGTGAATACAGTAGCGTCAACGATCGCAAACGGAACATTGAGCATGCGGGCGATGCTTTTGGCGAGCAGGGTCTTCCCGGTTCCGGTTTCACCCACCATAACGATGTTGCTTTTGTCGATCTCTATTTCACCTGCGTTATCCTGTTGTTTTTGCGTCAGCCGCTTGTAATGATTGTAGACGGCCACAACCAATACTTTCTTGGCGTCATCCTGCCCAATTACATATTCATCCAAAAAGGTCTTGATCTCGGTTGGTTTTTTAACCTGCAGCTTAAAAGTAGAATTGGCTTTCTCTTGCTTTACGGAAAGTTCCTGATCGATGATCTCCCGGGCATGCTCCACACAATTTTCGCAGATATGGCCTTCTTGTCCGGCGATGAGGATCTTGACCTCATCTCGGTTTCGGCCACAAAAGGAACAGTGCAGGGGGTTTTTTGCCATGATCGTAAATCGGGCAGTAAAATTAGGGTAAGCGATTGGAATGTGGGCGATTGGAATCGGGTAACCGAACCAATCCCTTGATTAGCCGTCCATTAAAGCTTTTCCAATAGCTGATCGGCGATGCCATATTCGATTGCTTGCTTGGCGTCCATCCAATAGTCCCGATCGAAGTCGCGCATGATCTGATCTACTGTTTTGCCACAGTTTTTTGCCAGAATACCCGCTCCGATCTCTTTGACCCGACGGGTTTGCTCAGCCTGTATTTCAAGGTCCGTGCTTACGCCTTGAATATATCCGCCCAGGGAGGGTTGATGAATCATCACCTCTCCATGCGGAAAGATGAAACGACGGCCTTTCACGCCACCACTTAGCAGGATGCTTCCCATGGAAGCGGCCAGTCCCATACAGATCGTGCTCACCGGACTTTGGATCATGTGCATGGTGTCGTACATGACCATGCCACTGGTGACCACGCCTCCGGGGCTGTTGATATAAAATTTGATCTCTTCTCCGGGTTTGTCTGCATCCAGCAACAAGAGTTTGCTGACCACATCGCGGGCACTTTTATCATCTACCACGCCCCAGAGGTATACGGCACGCTTTTCAAAGAAATAGCGCTCCAGTTTTTTATTCAGCATACCCAGGTTGGATTGGGGACGTTCTTCTTTCTCTTCTTCTTCGTCGTTGAGCCAGGTGGGTTTGGAAAAAAGGTCTCTCGATTTCATGATTTCGGGGTTATTCCGGTTCAGGACTTGCTTTGTTTTTTGGGATTGGTGACCAGTACTTCATCGATCAGTCCGTACTCTTTGGCCTCCGGTGCCGTCATCCAATTGTCTCGATCGAAATCTTTCTCGATCTGGTCGACAGGCTTACCGGTGTGCAGGTTCACCACATCATACAGTTCTTTCTTGAGTTTTCGGATCTCGTTGACGGTGATCTCGATGTCGCTGGCCTGACCACCGATGGCGCCGCTGGGTTGATGCATCATGATACGGGAGTGCTTCAGGGCCGCTCGTTTTCCTTTGGTGCCGGCACCAAGTAACACACAGGCCATGGAGGCGGCCACGCCGATGCAGATAGTGGCAATATCGGGACTGACATACTGCATGGTGTCATAAACGCCTAGTCCGGCATACACACTTCCGCCCGGGCTATTGATGTACATATTGATATCGCGCTGCCGATCGGTCGAGTCGAGGAACAGCAATTGGGCCGTTACGATGTTGGCGATCTCATCATTGATGGGGTAACCAAGAAAGATGATCCGATCCATCATCAGTCGGCTGTATACATCCATCACGGCTACGTTCAGGGAACGTTCTTCGATGATGTTGGGGGTCATTGCCGTGACCAGATGTGATGCATATCCGTGCAGCGTGTTGCTGGAAATGCCTTGGTGTTTGACGGCAAATTTTTCGAATTCGGAGTTGAATCCCATGAGGTTTGATTGTTCGAGTGAGTTCTATCAAATATCCGTCCATTCGACGGATTGGCAAAATCGGTGACAGATTGTCGGCAATGGGTGACCGATGTTATAAAAAAAGCTGACCGGGGGTCAGCTCTCTTTTTAATGATGTTGGTGGCGGTGTTCCTCCACCATCTGCGTAAATTTTTCCGCTTCGATGGGTTTATCAGTGGGTTTCACTTGCGAGGCGCCCCATTCCATTACTTTTTGTGATTGGATCCGGTGATACGCATCTTCCACGTATTTGCGGTCCTTCATCATACGCTCGGTGTATTCTTTTACCCAGGGTTGATCCATTCCCAGGTTGGCACCGCCCATGTAGCTGAATAGTTGTTGTTGTGCGAAGGCGCGGATCTCATCGGGGTTCACCTGAAGGGCCTGATCCTGAACGATCTTTTCGGAGATCAGTGTCCATTTGAGTTGATTGCTAAAGGTGGGGAATTCTTTTTCAACCTCATCGGCTGATTTAGGATTCTCACCCTGGGTTTGCAGCCATTTATTTAAAAAGCTGACGGGGAAGGGAATTTCAGTATGATCGACCAGTGCGTGGAACACCTGATCTTGGATCTGGTTATTGGATTGTGCATTCCAATAGGCTTGGATCTCTTCACGGATCTTGTTACGGAAGTCGGCTTCGGTCTTTACTTCCTGGCCGGGATAGAGTTGATCGAAAAACGACTCATCGAGCGCTCTTTTCTCCAGCAGTCCGATCTTGGTCAGTGCAATACGGAAGGACTTGCTTTGGGAGGCAGTGTCTTCGGCAGACAGACCAAGGTCGCTGAGCATCCAGCTGCGTTCTTTTTCTTCGAACACATTTTGCAGTGTACCTACCAATGAATCGCCCACCTTTTTTCCGGTCCATTGGCTACGGAAGTCGGGGGAGAAATATTTCACCAGCAGGGAGTTGTCTTTTTGAATGCCATTTTCGATCGCGACGCCACTGCTGTCCACTTCAGTGAATTGAACGTTCAGGACTTGTTCGTCGTTTTCAACGGTGTCCTGATCTTGCATATTACCATAGCGGTTTTGCAAGCGGGTCAGTTCCTGTTCAATCATTTCGTCAGTCACATCCACCACGTAACGAGTGATCTTGGCTTTGCCCAGGTCGGTGAGCTGAAAATCAGGTTTACGTCCGATCTCGAAGTGGAAGGTGTAATCGATCGGATTGTTCACGTCGAGCTGCCGCATGTCAGTTTCGAGCGGGAGGGGTTGGGCGAAGATCTCCAGTTTCTCTGTTTGCAGATAGCCGATCAGTTCGCGGTCGACCGTACGCAGTACCTCGTCGGTAAACAGGGAAGGGCCGTACATTTTCTTGATGAGCCCGGCGGGTACCATTCCTTTTCGGAAACCCGGAATATTGGCTTTTTTGCCGTACTCCTTCAGTGATCTTTCGAAGGCGGGCAGGTAATCGGGTTTTTCCAGGCGTACGGTGACTTTCTCGTGTAATTCACCGATGGATTCGCGGGTAATGGTTGCCATAAATTATTATCAAGTGGTCCGGATGGAGGGACTCGAACCCCCACACCTTGCGGCATCAGATCCTAAGTCTGACGTGTCTACCAATTTCACCACATCCGGTTGTTTGACCCGAGGGTCGGTTTTTGGGAGAGCAAAGGTAGGGAAAAGCACCGGTCGACTCGCCAGAATTCGGTAAATTCGTTGTCTATGGAAACCGTTGTACAGACCCCTAAATACAGGCTGACTCCCGAGGAGGAGAAGAAGCTCATTCTGAGGGAGTACCGGTCGTTATTGCGGGTGCTGAAGAATAAAATGAAGCCGGGCGATAAGCAGTTGCTTCGTACGGCATTCGAGATGTCGGCCGATGCGCATAAGACCATGCGCCGCAAAAGCGGGGAACCGTATGTGTTGCATCCGATCGCGGTAGCCAAAATTTGTGCTGATGAGATCGGACTGGGTATTCGGTCGGCTATTTGCTGTCTGTTGCATGACTCGGTGGAGGATACGGATGTCACGCTCGACGATATCAAGCGGGAGTTTGGGCCTGAGATCATGAAGATCGTTGACGGCCTTACCAAGATCGCCAACGTAGTGGATGTAAATGCATCGAAGCAAGCGGAGAATTTCAAAAAGATCCTGTTGACCCTCACGGATGATCCGCGAGTGATCCTGATCAAGTTGGCCGATCGTTTGCACAACATGCGAACGTTGGACTGCATGAAGGCCGACAAACAGCTTAAGATCTCATCTGAAACGATCTATATCTATGCGCCCTTGGCGCACCGGATGGGCTTGTACAACATCAAGACGGAGATGGAGGACCTGGCGATGAAGTACATGGAGACCGATAGATACAAGGAGATCGCCCGCAAACTTGCCGAGACCAAGAAGGAGCGTGCACGGTTCATCAACGAATTCATCAAGCCAATTCGAGAGAAAGTAGAAAAAGCGGAGATTCCGGCAGAGATCTATGGTCGACCCAAAAGCATTCACTCCATTTGGAACAAGATGAAGAAGAAGGGCGTTGCTTTTGAGGAGGTGTACGATCTGTTTGCGATCCGTGTGATCCTGGATGTGGAGTCGGAGCGTGAAAAAGCCGAGTGCTGGAAAGTCTATTCCCTGATCACCGATGAATATTCGCCGGCGCCGGAGCGGTTGCGAGATTGGCTGAGCAACCCAAAGTCGAACGGATATGAAGCCTTGCATACCACAGTGATGGGCCCGCAGGGGAGATGGGTGGAGGTGCAAATACGTACTCGTCGGATGAATGAGATCGCTGAGAAGGGATTGGCGGCGCATTGGAAATACAAAGAGGGGGGGAGTGATGAAAGTCGTTTTGATCAATGGTTCCAGCAGATCCGGGAGGTTATTGCCAATCAGGAGACGGATTCGATCGATTTTCTGCAAGATTTCAAAACCAGTTTTCTGGCGGAGGAGATCTATGTGTATACGCCCAAAGGTGATGTCAAGATGTTGCCGGTGGGCTCCACGGCATTGGATTTTGCCTTCTCTATCCACAGTGCGATTGGCGTGAAGACCATCGGCGCCAAGGTCAATCATAAACTGGTTCCCATCAGCCACAAGCTCCAGAGTGGCGATCAGGTAGAGATCATCACAAGCAGTAAGCAAAAGGCCTCGGAAGACTGGCTGAATTTTGTGGTGACGTCGAAGGCCAAAGGGCGCATACGGGATGCGCTGAAAGAAGAAAAAAGACAGATCGCCGAAGAGGGAAAATATACGCTGCAACGTAAGTTGGATGGGTTGGGTGCATCGTTTTCTCAACATAATTTGGATGAGTTACAGCGCTGGTACAAATTGGATAATTCCTTGGAGCTTTTTTATCAGATATCGGTGAAGCGGATCGACCTGAAGGACCTCAAGGAATTTCAGGTGGTGGGGGATAAGCTCGAGGCACCCAAACCATTGAAGCAGCCGTTGGTCGAGAAGCCGGAGTTCGTTCCTGGACTTGGCAAGCGGGATGCGGAGTTGATCATTTTTGGGGAGCAAAGCGACAAGATCGTTTATCAGTTGGCGAATTGTTGCAAACCGATACCCGGTGATGATGTATTTGGATTTGTCACCACCGGAAAGGGGTTGACCATCCACCGGAATAATTGTCCCAACGCCGCCAGGCTATTGGCGAGTTATGCGCATCGGGTGGTGAAGACCAAATGGGCCAAGAATAAAGAGATCTCCTTCCTCACCGGTATCAAGATCATTGGCATGGACGATGTGGGCGTGGTGAGCAAGATCACGAACCTGATCTCCGGCGAGCTCCGCATCAATATCGGTGCCCTCACGATCGAAGCCCGGGAGGGTGTTTTCGAGGGGAACATCAAGATCTATGTGCATGACCGGGAAGAATTGGATGATCTGGTCAGACGCCTGATGCAATTACCCGGTATCGAAACCGTGGATCGGTACGATATGGAGGACCTCCCCGCTACGTCTTGATGTCTTACAAAATTTTTTTATCTTGTTGGCCCCTTGCAAGAAGCAAGCTTCACCTGCTTATGAGACGACTCCTACTATCTTTTTTTCTGACGGTTTGTTCCTGGTCGATCTCTGCGCAAAATCCTGCCACCACCTTCGAGATCCCCAGCCGGATCATCAATCTTCCTTGTGGTACCAACTGCACCAACATCACTGCGGCCGTTCCGCATATCAAAGCCAGTTCCGATTATGTGATCACCACCCCTGCCTATCAGCCTTTTGCCTGGGTAACCGCTGCGGGAATAGATGTGACGGCCTTGATCCCCGGCGGTTTCAATGATGATCAATGGACCTCTGCCATTGCCGTGCCCTTTCCCATTTGTTATTATGGGAGTAGTTTTTCCAATCTGATTATTGGTACAAATTCAGCCATCAGTTTTGACCTTTCCAGGGCTTCCACAGGAAGCGGATATTCTATTGGAGCGGGAGGCACTATTCCCAGCACGGCCTATGCCCCCAATATGATCTTTGGGCCGTATCACGACATCGATATTGATCAACCGGGCGCCAACAAGCGGATCGAGTATCGTGTGGAGGGCACAGCCCCCAAACGTCGCTTTGTGGCCAGCTTCAACGAGGTTCCCTATTTCTCCGGATCCTGCGCTGCCTATTTTGCCACTCATCAAATGGTTTTGTATGAGGGAACCGGTATCGTCGAGGTTTATATCAAGGATAAACCTTCTTGCGCCGCATGGAATGGTGGTCGATCTATTTTGGGTATGCAGGATGGCACACGCACAAAAGCCGTATCCGTTACCGGAAGAAACGCGACCGTTTGGGGGAACAATGCCATGAACGAATGTTGGCGTTTCATTCCTAGTGGCGGGGTGCCAACTTTCAAATCGGCCAGTTTGATATTGAATGGAAATGTAGTCGCATCAGCGGATACCAGCACTACCGCACCGGGCAAATTGGGGATCGCGTTCAATAATATTTGTCCGCCTGCGCCAAACACCAAATACTACCTGGAGGTACGCTATAAAGATTGTAACAATCCGCTCAATGATATCGTATTCACTGATTCGGTGACGGTCAATAAATTGCCATCCAGTTTATTGGGTACGGCCAATGTGTTGCCTGCCTCCTGTGGAACCAACAACGGATCTATCACCATCAACAATGTAGCCGGTGGAACGATGCCCTACCAGTTTTCCATTGATGGTGGTGTAACCTGGCAAACGTCCAACACCTTCACCGGGCTGGCTCAGGGTGCGTACACCATTAACATCAAGGATGCCTCCGGTGTATGTACTCTTATCTTGAATGCTTCCGTTACATTATCGGGTGCCTTGCCGGCAACCACGACCAATCAAGCTACTGCTTGTTCGGGGGTAAGCAATGGTTCCATCACCGTTACATCGGTTGGCGGTGCCGGTCCTTATACATTTAGTCTGAATGGAGGGGCAGCTGTGCCCGGAACGATCCCGTACACTTATTCGAATCTGGCTGCCGGTGGGTATACCATTTTGGTGAAAGATCTTTCGAATGGATGTACGACCAACCTGCTGAATGTAGTGGTGGCCACCGGATCGGGTATTGCGGCCAATGGTGTGGCAGCAGCAACCTCTTGTCCATCGGTCAATAATGGCTCGGTTACCGTAACAACCACTGCCGGGGTGGCGCCTTTTACGTTCGCCATTGATGGTGGTGCTGCCCAGGCGGGAGCCAGCCCCTTCACTTTTAATAACCTGGCCTCAGGCAATCATACCGTCAATCTTGTAGATGCATTGGGATGTACTCGTAGTCTGACAGTGAATGTGCCCGCCGGTCCGGCTTTGACGGCGGCGCTCACCAGTGCCGCAACGGGATGTCAGGGTGCTACCAATGGGTCTGTCACTATCACACCCAACTCCGGAACGGCTCCCTATACGTATTCGTTGGATAACGGTGCGTTTGTGCCCGGTTCATCCCCATACACGTTCAATAATCTACCCGCGGGCAATCACACCATCGTCGTGAAAGATGCGGCGGGTTGTACATCCAATATCCTCAATGTGAATGTGGCCGTGGGTCCACCGCTGGCTACGACCGCCACTAAAACCGATGCGCTGTGCTTTGGGGGCAGTACCGGATCCATCACAGTTGCACAACCCACCATCGGAAGTGCACCGTATCAATATTCTCTTGATAACGTCACCTGGCAAATGAGCAATCAATTCACCGGACTTGCAGCCGGAAACTACACCGTCTATTTCCGTGAATCGAACGGATGCTTTGGGAACCTGACCATTACCGTTGGACAACCCACGGCATTGGTTGCCTCAGCAACGATGGTACCTGTTGTTTGTAACGGTCAATCGAATGGAATCATCCGGGTGGCAGGTAACGGGGGTATTGCACCTTATCAATACTCATTGGATGCCACCAACTGGCAGGCAGTGGATAGTTTTCTGGTGGTCGCCGGCTCGTACACAATTACCATACGAGACAACAACGGGTGTACCACGACAATTCCGATCACTGTGACACAACCGAATGTGCTCACGACGGTCTCGGCCAATACCAATGCCACCTGCAATGGTGGGAATGACGGACGCATTGTAATCACAGCCTCCGGTGGAAATAGCAATTTTCAATACTCAATAGACGGTGGTGCCACCTGGCAGGCTTCCAACACGTTCAATGTGTCGCCGGGCAACTATGTCGTTCAGGTGAAAGATGGTTTGGGTTGCACCACGAGTTTCAATACTTCGGTCGGGTTGACCAACGACCTGGTATTGACGCCGCAGATCGACCCCACCATTTGTGAAAGTAAATCGACGCAACTTACTCTCACGTCCAATGCGTTGCAGTATAGCTGGTCGCCAACCACGGCACTAAGCGATCCAAACATTCCAAATCCGGTGGCCAATCCGCTGACAACCACGCAGTACATCGTAACAGCTACCTTGGGACGCTGTGTGGCGTATGATACTGTGATCGTTAACGTGAACCTGGCTCCGATACCCAATGCCGGTCCGGACGGATTCATCTGTTATGGTCAAACCTATCAGACGCAGGCATCGGGCGGGGTACAGTACAGTTGGACACCGGCCACTTATTTGAGCAGTACAACCCTGCCGAATCCCATCTCGACCCCATCCAAAGACATCACCTATACCCTTTCTATATTATCTGATGCCAATGGTTGCGCGTCTTTGGTCACCGATCAAATGACGATCGATGTTACGCCGCCCCTCAAATTGAAGACCTATCCGTACGATACCATTGGCTACCCCGGTGATCAATTCCAGTTGTTGGCCGTGCCGAACGATCCGGATGCAACCACATTTGTTTGGACCCCATCGGTGGGGTTAAATAACCCTTCGATTCCCAATCCGATCGTTACGGTCGGTGCTATTGGTCAGGATGTTCAGTATCGGGTGATCGCTTCCACCCAGGCTGGCTGTCGTGGCGAGGGGTACATCAAGGTGCGGGTTTATAAAGGCCCCGATATTTATGTTCCCACCGGCTTTACACCCAACAATGATGGCAAGAATGATAAATTCACCCCTTTCCCGGTGGGCATGAAGAGTTACAACTACTTCAAAGTGTTCAACCGCTGGGGTCAGCTGGTGTTCAGTACCACCCAATTGAATTTTGGTTGGGATGGCAAGTGGAATGGGACCGAGCAACCCGGTGGTACCTTTGTTTGGATGATTGAAGGGCTGACCAAGGACAATCGGATCATTACCAAAAAGGGTACCGTTGTTATGATCCGGTAGGATTTATCCCCAACCGGTTTTCCTTATCACCATTCCCCGGTTTTTGTGGTGCCATGCCATCACATCCTGTTATTTTTGCGTCGCGTGCCGTTGCGCATCATAATTTTTGGATCATGGTAGACGTTTTACTGGGATTGCAATGGGGAGATGAAGGAAAAGGAAAGATCGTAGATTTTTTTGCCAAGCAATATCAATTGGTTGCTCGCTTTCAGGGCGGACCGAATGCAGGACACACGCTGTATGTAGATGGTAAAAAGATCGTCTTGCATCAGATCCCGTCAGGCATCTTTCATCCCGCCATCAAGAATCTGATCGGTAATGGGGTGGTGCTAGATGCCGTCACCTTGAAGAGAGAATGTGATTCGGTGGCCGCTTTCGGGGTGGATGTAAAAAAGAATCTTTTCGTATCCGAGCGAACCCATCTGATATTGCCCACTCACCGGGCATTGGACAAGGCAGCGGAGCAAGCAAAGGGTGAGCAAAAGATCGGCTCCACCCTCAAGGGAATTGGACCTACCTACATGGATAAGACAGGACGAAACGGCCTGCGTGTGGGCGATCTGCTCGATAAAAATTTTACGACCCAATACATCAAGCTGCGACTTAAGCATCAACGCTTGTTGGACAATCATAATTTTCAGGAGGACATTTCTGCTTGGGAAACGGAATTCTTTGAAGCCATTGAATTTTTGCGGGGACTGAACATCGTGAACGGAGAATATTTCATCAATGATTCCATCTCCTCCGGGCAAAAGGTATTGGCCGAAGGAGCCCAGGGCAGTATGCTAGACATTGATTTCGGTACGTTCCCATTCGTTACTTCTTCCAATACCGTTTCTGCCGGCGTTTGCAGTGGCTTGGGTATTGCCCCGCAGCGGATCCGGGAGGTATTTGGGGTTACCAAGGCCTATTGCACCCGTGTCGGGGGCGGGCCTTTTCCTACCGAACTCCAAGATGAGGTCGGCGAGAATCTGCGACGCATCGGCAGTGAGTTTGGCGCCACCACCGGCCGACCCAGACGTTGCGGGTGGATCGACCTGGTTGCGCTGAAATATGCGTGTATGCTCAATGGGGTCACGGCAATTGTGATGACCAAAGCCGACGTGTTGGATGCCTTTGAAACGCTGGAAGCTTGTACGGCCTATCAAGTTAACGGACAGGAAACCCAGCAGATGCCTTTTCAGCTGGAGGCCGCTCGGTTGCAACCATTGTACCAGTCGTTTCCCGGATGGCAGCGGTCGATCACGGAGATGCGGAGTCCTTCCGAGCTACCTGAGGCGATGCAATCGTATATTCATTTCATCGAATCGTATTTGGGGGTTCCGGTCCGATTTGTCTCGAATGGTCCGGGACGTGATCAATTGATCGAACGACCCGTCTGAAAATTTCGCTGAAAAAATTTGGCCAATTAGCAGGAACGCAGAAAATTTACAATGTGAATCGTTTACTATGCTGGTAAAATCGAATATCAACAAATCCGCCGTCCCTTTTTGGGAAGTGACAAAGGAGGGAGTTTTGCTGCCGGTGTGTGCCAAGAAAAAAGCAGCGGACGAGGAAGAAGAGGAGGAGGCACAGGAGGATGATTGGGAAAAAACCGAAGAAGAGGAAGCCTGGGATCCCGACTTCGATGAGTTCGATGTTCCCAAATCACGTTCCGGAAAATCGGATAGCAAGGAGGAGGAAGATGTGAACTTCGAAGAGGATGAGGAGTTGAATGATCTGTTCGATGATGAAGGATTTGAGGAAGATGCATCTGACGAGGATTTTTGATCAGCTCCCTCACGTACGTTACCATTTACATGACACTGCTGGAAACCGACCTGAATGAATTGCCTTCGGGTCTGTCCGGGCTCCTTTATTGGGCTTCGCAACACTTTCTTTTCTGTGTATTAGATGGTTCAGATGCCATCGACCCCGATTATGCTTTCCCAACTATCATTGCGGTAGGATCCAAGCGCTCTTTTGAAATGGACTCTTCAACGGCGTTGACCGAACTGGATACCTTCCTTACTCCTTCAACTATGGGGTATGTTGTACAAATCGGATATGGCTTCAAGGATCGTGTAGAACATCTCACCTCCCGGCACGCAGACCCGATCGGATTTCCGGTATTGTTCGTGTTCGAACCAACTGTCCTTATCCGAATCGATCGGCTAAATAATGTTCGTTTACAGGCTGATGATGCGGAATTGGTTTGGCGGCAAATACAAAGCACCGCTACACCCTTGGTCTCATCCGAGATCCCTGCCATTGAATTTCAGGCGAAGAATACCCGAGAAAGTTATTTGGAACAGTTAAAGAAGATACAATCGCATATACGCCGAGGCGATTGCTATGAAATGAATTATTGCCAGGAGTATTTTGCAGATGATGCCAAGATCGATCCGTTGCAAGTGTATCAACGGATGCGATCCATTGCCCGGGCACCTTTTTCGTGTTTGTATCGAAAGGATGACCGTTGGTTGTTGGGAGCCAGTCCGGAGCGCTTTCTAAAAAAAGAGGGTAACCGGTTGGAGTCGAGGCCTATGAAAGGGACCGCCCCACGACATGCAGATGAAGCAACGGACCGCCAGTTAGCAAGCGATTTGCAGAAAAGCCAAAAAGATAGATCGGAGAACATCATGGTCGTTGATCTGGTGCGAAACGATCTCTCAAGAGTGGCCGACAGGGCTAGTGTAGTGGTGGATTCTCTTTGCGCCCTGCATAGTTTTCCACAGGTGCATCAATTGGTTTCTACCGTTAGTGGTCGTGTTGGGCCCGGGGTTGGCTTTTCGAAGATCCTGCAGGCTTGTTTTCCCATGGGGTCGATGACGGGTGCGCCTAAAGTAAAGGTGATGGAGCTGACGGATCGATATGAAAGCAGTGCCCGCGGATTGTACTCGGGCTCCATCGGATTCATGGAGCCGAATGGGGATTTTGACCTGAATGTGGTGATCAGGAGTTTGCAATACAATGCCACGTCCAAGTACCTATCGTATCACGTAGGCTCGGGCATAACGATTTACAGTGACCCAGGTGCTGAGTGGGAAGAATGCGAGTGGAAATCAGCCGGTATTCGCCGGGTGTTCGGGCAATAACGTCTTCTTAGTGCTTGTTCGCGTCGGAGGCGCTTTCCTCGATCTCTTTTTTCACGTTCGATTTGGCATCGTTGAATTCACGCACCCCACGGCCCAGGCCGCGCATCAATTCCGGGATCTTCTTTCCACCAAACATCAGAAGAACGATGACCAGAATGATGATGATCTCGTTGGTACCCATGGCTAACAGGAGATTCTGTATCATAACATCAAATTGTATGTCAAATATAGCAACAACCACTGAGGCTTGACAAATAAAAAACCCCGGGAAGCCGGGGTTTCAAAAGCTTGATTCGAACTGAATTACTCGGCCACCGCCATACGCTTCTCGCGGATACGGGCACTCTTACCGCTGCGTTTGCGTTGGTAGAAGAGTTTGGCCCGACGAACGTTACCGGTCTTATTGAGTTGAATGGATTCAATGTTTGGAGAAAGGAAAGGGAACACACGTTCTACACCCACTCCGTCGGAGATCTTACGCACGGTGAAGGAGGCTGTTGCACCATTGCCTTGCGTCTTGATCACGTCTCCTTTGAAGGACTGGATACGCTCCTTGGAACCTTCGATGATCTTATAGTTAACGGTGATGTTATCGCCCGGCTTGAAAGCAGGGTGACTCTTTTTTGCCGTAAGTTGTTCGTGGATGTACGTAACCGCGTTCATGATTTCGATTTTTATGGGAGGGCAAAGGTAAGGGATGTATGGGAATTTTAGAAATCCGGGCGTAAAAAACCCCGGCCAAGGGCCGGGGGCAATCAGCTGATTTTGAATTCTTTCGATTTATCGGGCTACGTTTACGGCCCTTTTTTCGCGGATCACGGTCACTTTGATCTGTCCAGGGAAGGTCATTTCGGTTTGGATCTTCTGGGCGATCTCGAAGGACAGGCGATCGGAGTCCTGATCGCTGACCTTATCGGCCTCCACGATCACCCTGAGTTCCCGTCCAGCCTGAATGGCGTAGGCTTTCTCCACCCCGCTGTAATTCATAGCCAGGTTCTCCAGGTCCTTGATACGCTGAATGTATTGTTGCATGATCTCCCTTCGCGCGCCAGGTCGTGCTCCACTTATGGCATCACAGGCCTGAATGATAGGGGAGATGACATACTGCATTTCCGCTTCGTCGTGGTGGGCGGCAATGGCATTGACCACGGCCGGATTTTCCCCGTATTTCTCGGCAAGTTTCGCACCCAATAGCGCGTGACTCAATTCACTTTCCTCATCCGGCACTTTTCCAATATCGTGCAGCAGTCCGGCACGTTTGGCCAGTTTGGGATTGAGGCCTAACTCAGCCGCCATTGTGGCGCAGAGATTCGCGGTCTCACGGCTGTGCATGAGCAAATTCTGTCCATACGAGGAGCGGAAACGCATCCGTCCCACCATGCGGATCAATTCCTTGTGCAACCCGTGGATGCCCAGTTCGATCACGGTACGCTCACCGATCTCCATCACCTGTTCTTCGATTTGACGGCGGGTCTTCTCCACCACCTCTTCGATGCGGGCGGGGTGAATACGACCGTCGGCCACCAGACGTTGTAAACTCAAGCGGGCGATCTCGCGACGCAAGGGATCGAAGCTGGATAGCAAAATGGCTTCGGGGGTATCGTCAACGATCAGGTCCACTCCGGTAGCCGCTTCGATGGCACGGATATTACGGCCTTCACGACCGATGATCTGTCCTTTGATCTCATCGCTCTCCAAATGGAAAACGGTGATGGTGTTCTCGATAGCCTGCTCGGCAGCTGTTCGTTGAATGGTTTGAATGATGATCTTGCGAGCCTCTTTACCGGCCTTTTGTTTAGCATCTTCAATGATCTCTTGTTGAAGAGCCAACGCACGTGTTTCGGCTTCTTGCTTGAGACTTTCGATCAGTTGATTGCGGGCGTCTTCGGCGGAGAGATTGGCGATCTTTTCCAGGCGACGAACATGCTCCTCCTGCTTCTTATCAAGTTCAACACGACGCTGATTCACCACCTCGATCTGGCGGTTGAGGTTCTCTTTGATGGCCTCGTTGTCCTTGAGCTGTTTGTCGAGGTTTCCCTCTTTTTGGCTGATGGATTGCTCTTTTTGACGGATCCGATTTTCGGTTTCGTTGAGCTTCTTATTTTTTTCGAGGATCTCCTTTTCGTGCGCGGCCTTCAATTGCACGAATCGCTCTTTGGCCTCCACCTCTTTTTCTTTTTTGACGGTCTCGGCGCGGAGCTCAGCTTCCTTCAGAATGGTTCCGGCCTTGATCTCGGCCTCCTCCATTTTCTTCTGTGTGTTACGGGCAAAAAGGATCTTTCCCAAGGCGAGGCCCACTACCAGGGCGCCGCCACCAATGATGGCCAGTAATATATTCGGGTCCATGAATACGTTCGTTTAAGGGGTGCACAAAACTGTTATTAAGCAACCGATTGATATCCAACTAATTAGCAAGCTACTACTCGGTCAGTTTACAAATTTACGATTTCGGGTCGAATGCTGAAAATCTGGCAGCAGATGTTATCTTGAGCGTTCAATTCAACATCATGCACCGTTTTCTTTTCGCCTGTCTTTTTTTGGGGGCCTTGTCCGCCGCCGCCCAAACCAAACCTCGTTCCTTCACATTAAATGGCCGTTTCCAAGGGCCCGATACGCTTGCCAAAAAAGTCTACATCCAGTACCGGGGGGAGCAGGGTTGGAAGATGGATAGCTCCGTCGTGACAGCCGGTCTGTTCAGCTTTACAGGTAAGATCAAGGAGCCAACCCTGGCGCGATTAATGACACGTAATGTGACCGAAAATATTTTTCTGATGCCCGGCACGCAGCGTATTCGAATGAATTCGCAGGGGAAGGACCTGCGGGTATATGGCTCCGAGGCGCACCGAGCCTATCGTAAACTCAAAAAGAAAACGGCTCCGTACGACAAGCAGTACCAATCCTTGATCGAACAATACCAAGCCTATGGTAAGGCAAAAGAAAAAGTCAAGCAGGCGGCTGTGGAGGAACAGATCGATTCGATCGATGAAGTTCGAAAGCAAAAAGTATATCGGCCGTTCTTATTGGAAACGCCCAATACGCCGATCTCTCCGTTTGTTTTGCAGGAATACGCCGGTTGGGACATCGACCCTCGGCAAATTGAACCTTTGTACAATACGTTGGCCCCTTACGAAAAAGAGTATCCGTCCATGAAAGAATTGAAGCAAAGCATCGATATGGCCAAGCTCACGCAGGTTGGCGCGCCGGCGATGGAATTTGTACAGAACGATACGCTCGATAAACCGGTTGCCCTGTCGTCCTTTCGAGGTAAATATTTACTGATCGATTTCTGGGCCAGTTGGTGCGGTCCCTGCCGGGCCGAAAATCCAAATGTGGTCAAAGCATTTCAGCAATTCCGATCCAAGAATTTCACCATTTTGGGTGTTTCGCTCGACCGGCCCGGACAAAAAGATAAATGGATGAAGGCTATTCATGACGATGGCCTCACGTGGACGCAGGTCAGTGACCTTAAATTTTGGAGTAACGCTGTTGCCGTTCAGTATGGCATCCGAGCGATTCCGCAGAATCTACTTATCGATCCGAACGGGATAATTGTAGGAAAGAATTTGCGCGGGGAGAAGTTGATGAGTGCGCTGGAGGGAATGGTGAAGTAGAGAGTAGAGGGTAGAGAGTAGAGAGTAGAGGGTAGAGAGTAGAGAGTAGAGAGTAGAGAGTAGAGAGTAGAAAGTAGGAGGTAAGAGCGAAACACTCTACTCTCTACCCTCTACCTTCATCATCTCGTCCAATAGTTTTTCGATCCTGCCCAAACCTTCTTCCATTTCTTCCATTTCCAGTCCGGCTGCTTGCTGGGCGATCTGTTCTGTGGCAAACCAGATCACCACCATGGCGATGTAATCCTGCATGTCTTTTCCGGCAAACAAGGTGCGGAACTCAATGATCTTGTCATTGATCATCTTGAGGGTCTTGCGAACAACCTCTTCATCCTGTGGTTGGATCTTGATCCGGTAACTCCGGTCACCGATAACGGCAGATATGG
Source organism: Bacteroidota bacterium (assembly GCA_046081925.1). Taxonomy (GTDB): domain Bacteria; phylum Bacteroidota; class Bacteroidia; order Chitinophagales; family Chitinophagaceae; genus JJ008. The sequence goes on from JBJTWV010000020.1 coordinate 111,945, forward strand.
GGATGAGGTTGGCCATGGTAAATTATTCGCCGAGCAGTGCTATGCAACGATCGATCTCCTTTAGATATAGATTGATCTTTTTTTCGATCTCCTTCTTGTCGGCACCGGTCAGCTCTCCGGCATTCATTTTCAATACGTCCAGTTGAGTACGCATCAACTGAATCTGTTCCTGTGCCAGCCTCAGCTTTTCCTCCGATTCCTTTACAGTATTGTGCAAACGGTCATTCTCCTGTTGCATCGCTTTGGTCCGACGCAGCAGTTGCTGAACTTTTTCCAGGATCCGTTTGAGGCTCGCTTCCAAGAGGATCATTTTCTGATCTCGGCACCACATTCATTCGACAAGGCCAGCATCACTTGCTGCATCCAGCCGTCAATTTCGGCATCCGTCAAGGTCTTATCGGGATGCTGAAAGATCAGGTTGACGGCCGTCGATCGTTTGTCGGTACCCAGTTTATCGCTTTCGAATATATCAAAGAGTTTGATACGCTGCAGATTTTCTAAGCCGATCTTCTGCACCGTATGCTCGATCTGTGCCCAACTCAAGGACCGGTCGACCACCATAGACAGGTCTCTTTGGACGGCCGGAAACTTTGGCAGCGGAGAGATCTTCTTTTGAATTGTCAATGCCATTTTCATTGCCATAGTCCAGTCCATCTCCGCATAGAATACGGGTTGTTTGATCCCAAAATGCGTCAGACGTTTGGCCGGAACCTCTCCGCCTTCCGCTAACCTTTTCCCGTCAACGATCCAATGAATGCAATCTTTTAACAGCGAAACATTTGCCGGGTACTCTTCCTTCACCCTATCGAGGCCCAGCCATTGGAACAGGGCCACCAGCTGACTTTTCATCGAGTAGAGATCGGCTGCACGGGCGGATTGCTTCCAGTCACCCTCCTGCAGATCCCCACTCCATACCAGTGCCAGCTTTTGTGCCTCGTGATAGTCGGTGCCACCGGCATATGAATAGATTTTACCAAATTCAAACAGGCGCAGGGAGCCATTTTTATGATTCAAATTATGTGCTACCACTTCGAGAGCCGTTTCCAATAACCGAGGCCGCATGACGTTGAGTTCTTGACTCAGGCTATTGATCATTTGCACCAATCCCTTCGATTCCTCCTCGGTGAAATAGGCACTATTGGTGATTGAATTGGTAACGATCTCCTGGAAGCCCAGACCGGCCAGTCGGTCGGCGATCCTTTCTTGGGCGCCGGCAGAACGGTCCTCACTGGCTACCGAGGGGCTGATCCGTATCGACGTGGGGATCGGAATATTATCGAGGCCGTCTATGCGAAGGATCTCTTCCACCAGATCCGCCGGTTGTTCGATATCCGGCTTGTGAGTGGGCACGGCAACCCGAAATTCATTGTCAGATTCCCGCAGGATCTCGAAGCCAAGGGCAACCAATATATTTCTCACGGCTTCGGGGTGATAATTTTTTCCGCTGAGTTTTTTCAAATATTGCCAGCTGAGGGCGATCTCGTTTTTTTCTTTTTTACCGGGATACAGATCGATCAGCGATCCAACCACTTCCCCACCGGCGATCTCTTGAATCAATTGCACCGCACGCAATAACACGCGCTCGCAAAGCCCGGGATCGGTACCCTTTTCAAATCGCAGGGCGGCATCGGTACGCAATCCGTGACGGAACGATGTTTTTCGGATGCCAATACCCCCGAAACAGGCACTCTCCAAAAACAAATTCGTGGTTTGGTCGGTGACGCCGGAATCCTTTCCGCCAAACACACCGGCCAGGCAAAGTCCACCCTCGGTATCACAGATCATGAGATCGTCCTGATGGAGCGATCGAACTTTATCATCTAGCGTTATAAATGATGTTCCGGCCGCCAATTTTTTGACCTGAATTTTACCGCCCCGGATCTTATCCGCATCAAAGGCATGCAGGGGTTGTCCGGTTTCGTGTAACAGGTAATTGGTGATATCGACGAGGTTGTTGATGGGACGAACACCGATCGCTTTCAGTCGCTGTTGCATCCATAGGGGCGAATCGCCCACGGTTACTTGCTTCAGGGAAATACCACAATAGCGGGGACAATCCTCCCCGTTTTCAATGTCTACCTCGATCGGATTTTTGACGTTACTGCCTGTTGGAGATGTTGCCGCAGGAAGTTTTGGTCGATATTCTGTTCGTTCGTGGTGCGAGAGATAGGCACATACATCACGAGCCACTCCCCAATGACTCATCGCGTCCATGCGATTGGGCGTGAGGCCGATCTCAAATACAATATCACTGTAGGGATTGAAGTGATCGGCTGCCGGGGTGCCTGGTGTGATCCCATCGGGCAGGATCATGATCCCTTCATGCGATTGACCCATTCCCAATTCATCCTCGGCACAGATCATGCCCATACTTTCCTCACCGCGGATCTTGGCTTTCTTCAGCGTGATCGGATCGCCTTGTGTAGGATAAATAGTGGCGCCCACCTTTGCCACCAGAACGGTTTGGCCGACGGCCACGTTCGGGGCACCACAAACGATGTGAAGCGGAGCGGCTTCCCCTACATCCACTCTTGTCAGCCGCAGGCGATCGGCGTTGGGATGCGGGGTCACTTCCAGTACCTTGCCGACGACTACCCCCGCCAGGCCACCTTTCACTTCTTCGAAGGGGATCTGTTTTTCCACCTCGAGTCCGATGGACGTAAGGATCTTGCCCAGTCGCTCAGGCTCTATGGGTTGGGGCAGATAGTCGCAAAGCCAGTTATAGGAGATCGTCATAAGGTTACGGACGAAGATACGAAAGCGAAGTGTCGAAGGAAGAAGATTGCCTACTTTTGCTTCTCAATCTTATATCATATGGCCAATCAACTGTTAGCCGGAAAACGCGGCATCATCTTCGGGGCACTAGATGAGAAATCCATTGCGTGGAAAACAGCCCTTCGTTGCTATGAGGAAGGCGCCCAGATCGTACTGACCAATGCGCCCGTGGCATTGCGTATGGGAGAGATCAATAAACTTGCCGAACAATGCGGAAACGCCCCGGTTATCGGAGCTGATGTGACCAATATGGACGACCTGAAAAATCTGTTCGAGCAGTCCATGGCCCATTTTGGCGGACAGGTGGATTTTGTGCTTCATTCCATCGGCATGAGCCTCAACGTTCGTAAGGGTAAGCATTACACCGAATTGAATTACGAATGGAATCAGAAAACCCTGGATATATCGGCCATGAGTTTTCATCGCGTCTTGCGCACCGCGTGGGACTTGGATGCGATCCGGGATTGGGGCAGTGTGGTCGCCCTTAGTTATATAGCTGCACAGCGGGTCTTCCCCGATTATAATGAAATGGCTGATGCCAAAGCGCTGTTGGAGAGTGTTACCCGCAGTTTTGGATACCATTACGGCGCGCGCAAAAAAGTTCGCGTCAATACCATCTCGCAATCACCCACCCGAACCACTGCGGGCAGCGGCGTGAAGGGATTTGATGGATTTATCAATTATGCGGAGGCTATGAGTCCATTAGGTAATGCCACCGGAGAAGACTGTGCAAATTATTGCGTGACCTTATTCAGCGACCTAACTCGATATGTGACCATGCAGAATTTGTTTCACGACGGCGGATTTTCCTTTACAGGGGTAACGCAGACAGTCATTGAAAAGATGGGATAAGGATCGGATGGTCAGGTAACGTAAAAAGAAAACCTCCCGATTAGGGGAGGTTTTTTATTTTCTTGACGAGGGCGCGTTAGTATTCGTCCTCGTTGAATAAAAAGTCGTCCTGTGTAGGATAGTCGGGCCAGATATCCTCGATGGATTCGAATACATCCCCTTCATCCTCCAGTTCCTGCAAATTTTCGATCACTTCCAGGGGGGCGCCGGAGCGAATGGAATAATCGATCAATTCATCCTTGGTGGCGGGCCAGGGGGCATCTTCCAAATAGGAGGCGAGTTCCAGTGTCCAAAACATGTTTTAGTCTGATTTTTCGCGAATGTAGCGAGAATATCCAATTTACCAAATCCGTCTAAGCGGATAAACCACTGATCTTTTTTGAGTAGTTTCGAGTGGTTTATGATCCGATGATTCAAGGAACGAACATATCCAAACGATTTGGGGACTTGCCCGTATTACGTGGGGTCGATATTTCCATTCGGGCGGGAGAGGTTGTTTCTCTGGTTGGACCCTCCGGATCCGGTAAAAGCACCTTATTACATATACTGGGCACCTTGGATCGCCCCGATGAAGGAACCATAGAGATATCCGGTACCGAAGTGACCCGACTTTCCAGAAAGGAGTTGGCTGCTTTTCGCAACCGGTCGATCGGTTTCGTATTTCAGTTTCACCATTTACTTCCGGAGTTCAGTGCCTTGGAAAATGTTTGCATTCCCGGCTGGCTGGGAAAACGATCCCGATCGGAAGTAAAAAAAGAAGCGATGGAATTGTTGGATCTTTTGGGACTTTCCGACCGGATGGGGCATCGCCCCGCACAACTATCGGGGGGCGAGCAACAGCGTGTGGCGGTTGCGAGAGCCTTGATCAACAAACCCGCTGTAGTATTTGCCGATGAGCCGACCGGAAATCTGGATACGGCCACGGCTCAGGAGTTGCATCGACTATTCTTCGATTTGCGAGATCGGTTTTCCCAAACTTTTTTGATCGTGACACACAATGAAGAGCTAGCCTCACTTAGCGATCGGTGCTTGCGAATTCGGGATGGCCAGCTGGGCTGATCCGGATCAGGGGTGTGCCTGATACCAATTTTTCAGTTCGTCCAGCGTATTATTTACCTTGGCATTGTCGGTCCACCAATCATGGAAAGTCAGCGGATAGCTGACCAGTCGTTTGTCAACGCCCAAGGTGCCTAACCGGCTGAAAAGAAAACTGCTTTGGTCGGGGTTTACAATGGGATCCAATTCGCCATGAAAGAAGATCGTTGCCGGCGAGCTGGCGGTTGCCTGGTATTGAGGACTACAGGATTTATAACGCTGCTCGGAAACAGTCGTAACAGGTAAAAGCGGCATGCCGAGATACGTGCTTAAAACGGTTCCATATACCACGTTGTTATAATAGGCCAAGCTATACAGGTCCGTTGGTCCCGCCAAGGATGCGACAGCTTTGATCTTGCCACTCGCGTTTCGTGTGTAACTCATGGCCAACGATAGGTGTCCGCCCGCACTATGTCCAACCAAATATACTTTCTGGTTGCTGAAGGTATAGTAGGATGACTGACGGAAGCAATATTGGATGGCGCTGTCCAGATCGTCGAGTTGCATTTTGTAATTATCCGGATTGTTGGTGGTGAGCCGGTAATTGATATTGGCAACGGCATAGCCGCGTTGCTTCAGACCGGTTAGAAGAAATTGTAATTCGGTTTTATCGCCGGTGACCCAGCCGCCGCCATGCACCACCAGCACCAGCGGGGTTTGATTGGTACGGTTGGCGGGCAGTCCCAAATTGAACTTTTGCGCGGGGTCGCTACCATAGGATAGATTGTTCAGGGTCGTATCCACCAACGGAAAGGTTGGGTTGGGCGGGGGGTTGTCGGGTTGACAGGCTGCCAATCCCAAAACGAGCATGGCAAATAGAATGAAACGACTCATGGGAGGGTAATTGAGCCTTAAAGTACGGATAAAAAAAGCCTACGTAGGTGTTAAACTCCTAGATCCTTGGTTTCCAGGGAATTTCCGGAATCTGCAACAGTTGTCCCTCGTGTCTCGACAAAACGAACAGGTAGTCGCTGAGTCGGTTAAGGTATTGAATGATCAGAGGGGCAACTTCTTCTCCTTCTAGCTCCAGACGAACACAATGCCTTTCGGTACGACGGCATACACAACGAGCGATGTGCAGATGGGAAAGTGTTGGGTGTCCGCCGGGAAGGATAAAATTTTTCATGGCGGGGAGTTCGGTCGTCATGCGATCGATCTCCGTCTCCAGCAATTGTATATCGGTTGGTTTGAGGTCGGGCAGTTTCATGCCGGGCTCCTTGACCGGATCGCAGGCCAGGGCCGATCCGACGGTGAAGAGGCGGTCTTGTACCTCGCGCAGGATCTTCCGGCTGTGCTCACTCGTCAGCAAATCGATACAAAGCCCGATGTATGAGTTCAATTCATCCACGGTGCCGTAGGATTCGATGCGCAGGTGCGATTTCGGGACTTTTGTACCCCCGATCAGGGAGGTGGTTCCGTCATCACCGGTTTTCGTATAGATCTTCAGGGCCATTGAGGTGCTTTCAGAGGGACTAACAACGAGGGTCGATGAAGGTTTGATGAAGCTTACATAATAATTTGCTTCGCTTCATTTAGCTTGTCGCTTTCTATGATCCCGTCCCGTAAACGAACTACCCGTCGGGCATGACGGGCAATGTCCTCCTCATGGGTAACGATCACGATGGTATTGCCACTTCCATGGATCCGATCGAAGATTTCCATGATCTCATAAGATGTTTTGGTATCCAGATTTCCCGTGGGCTCGTCGGCCAGGATCAGGGAGGGGTCATTGACCAATGCTCGCGCAATGGCGACGCGCTGACATTGTCCGCCGGATAATTCATTCGGTTTGTGATGGCTCCTGTCGGTTAAACTGACCAGCTCGAGCATGGCCATGGCCTTTTCGGTCCGTTCCTTTTTTTTCATTCCGGCATAAACCAAGGGTAAGGCAACGTTTTCCACTGCCGTGAGGCGAGGCAAGAGATTGAACTGCTGAAATACGAAACCGATCTCTTTGTTTCGGACATCGGCTAGGTCGTCGTCTTTCATTTGACTCACGTCCTTTGTATTGAGAACATACCGACCACCCGACGGGGTATCCAGGCAACCGATGATATTCATCAAGGTACTTTTGCCTGAACCCGATGGTCCCATCAGGGCAACGTATTCATTTTGTCGGATGCTCAGCGAGAGGCTTTTCAGTACCTGCAGTTCATGCTTACCCATGAAGTAACTCTTCTGGATCTGATCCAACTGGATGATTTCTTTCTGCATGATCCGAACGGAAAGGTTTTGGAGCGGACTCTATTTCCGAGGGACAAAGATAAAACCAACTGAGCACTTCTTCTTAACTTGCCGCTTCATGAGTGAAATGAAAAATATCGTGATGAGTGGGATCCGACCCACCGGTTATTTGCACCTGGGAAATTATTTCGGTGCGATGCGCAACTATGTGCGGATGCAGGACGAATATCCCTGCTTCTTCATGGTAGCGGATCTGCATTCACTCACTACCCATCCCGACACCCGCACCCTCAGGGAAAGTGTACATCGCGTGCTGGCCGAGAATATCGCCTGCGGATTGGATCCTGAGAAAGTGGCACTCTACTGCCAAAGTCATGTTCCGGAAACATCGGAGCTGTATTTGTATTTCAACATGCTTGCCTACAAGGGTGAGTTGGAAAAAACGACCACCTTCAAGGATAAAGTTCGCCTGCAACCCGATAACGTGAATGCCGGATTATTGACATATCCGGTATTGCAAACGGCCGATATTCTCTTACATCGAGCCAACCTGGTGCCGGTGGGAAAAGATCAGGAGCAGCACCTGGAAATGGCCCGCAATTTTGCACAACGATTCAATCATCGATATGGTCCGGTATTTCCGGAACCGCAGGCCTTCAATTATGGTCAGGATTTGGTGAAAGTTCCCAGTCTGGACGGTGCCGGCAAGATGAGTAAAAGTGAAAATCAAAATGCCACTTTGTATCTGGCCGATGATGATGACCTGATCCGAAAAAAGCTGATGAAGGCCAAGACCGATGCAGGGCCCACCGAACCCGACCAACCCAAGCCGGATTATATCGATAACCTATTTGCCCTTATGAAATTGGTTAGCACGGCGGACACGCTCGCTTCCTTTGAGCAGTCCTACCGCGATTGTTCCATTCGGTACGGCGATATGAAAAAACAATTGGGAGAGGATATGGTCCGTTTCATCACGCCTATCCGAGAAAAAGCAGCGGCCATTCAGTCGGACGAATCCTATCTGCGTCGGGTCATGCAACTGGGGGCGGAAAAAGCCCGTAGCAGTGCCATGGAAACCTTATCGTTGGTACGTGCCGCGATGGGCCTCAACTATTATTGATTTTTTTCCCGAATCGGGTTTGATTCCGAAAATTCGGAGTATTTTGTCCGCCCGATCGGATGGGATCGGTAGGTACGATTATGGCAAAGGCTAAAAAAGCAAAACACATTGCGATCGCCGGTAACATCGGTGCCGGCAAGACCACACTCACCGAAATGCTGAGCAAGCATTATCGCTGGATCCCTCATTTCGAGGATGTGGATCACAACCCCTACCTCATGGATTTTTATGAGGACATGCCCCGGTGGAGTTTCAATCTGCAGATCTATTTTCTGAATAGCCGCCTGCGCCAATTGGTGGAGATCCAGCAGGGAAGTGAAACGATCATTCAGGATCGTACCATTTATGAGGATGCCAACATCTTTGCGCCAAACCTGCACGAAATGGGGTTGATGAGCAAGCGTGATTTTGATAATTACTACGAATTTTTTCAAACGCTCAAAACGCTGGTGCGCCCGCCCGATCTGTTGATTTATCTGCAGGCTTCCGTGCCCACACTGGTGGGACAGATCCAAAAACGAGGTCGAGAGTATGAAGAGAATATCCGGCTCGATTATCTCAAGCGACTCAACGATTTCTATCAGAAGTGGATAGGCGATTACAAGGAAGGGCGACTGTTGGTGATCGACGTCGACAAATTAAAATTCGGTGAGCGCGAGGAAGACCTCGGTGAGGTGATCCGTCGTGTCGATGCCGAATTGCACGGACTGTTTTAGTCGATCTTAGGCGCCGCCGCCATCACTTCTGCACTTACGCCGCTGGCGTATTTCTCAAAATTCTTGACGAACAGGCCGGCCAGATACTTGGCTTTTTGGTCGTACGCATTTGCATCGGCCCAGGTATTGCGCGGATTCACCACCTCACTCGGTACGTTGGGGCATTGATCAGGAATGGCCAGTCCAAAAACAGGATCGTTCGTGTAAGTGGCCGCGTCCAATTTCCCATCCAACGCTGCGGTGATCATGGCACGGGTATGGCTGAGTTTCATGCGATGTCCCGTGCCATAGGCGCCTCCGGTCCATCCGGTATTGATCAGCCAAACGTTCACTTGATGTTCCTGCATTTTCTTACCGAGCAAATGGGCGTATTCGCCCGGGTGAAGTGGAAAGAAAGGCGCTCCGAAGCAGGCGCTGAAAGTAGGTTTGGGCTCCGTAACGCCTGCTTCCGTTCCGGCTACTTTGGCCGTATATCCGGAAATGAATTGATACATGGCCTGCCCCGGATTTAATTTGGCGATGGGTGGCAGAACGCCGTATGCATCGCAGGTCAGGAAGAAGATATTCTTGGGAAGTCCGCCCATGGAGGGCTCCACGGCGTTGCTGATAAAATGTAGCGGATACGAAACGCGTGTGTTCTCAGTGATCGATCCGTCATCGAAATTGACCCGGTTGGTATCGGGGAAGTAAACCACATTTTCCAGCAGGGCACCGGATCGGATGGCTCGGTAGATCTCGGGTTCTTTCTCCTCGGTCAGATTGATCGTTTTGGCATAGCAACCTCCTTCGAAGTTAAAGATGCCGTCATCGGACCAACCGTGCTCGTCATCTCCGATCAATTTTCGGTTGGGGTCGGCGCTGAGCGTGGTTTTACCCGTGCCGCTGAGTCCGAAGAAAATGGCCGTATCGCCGGAAGCACCCACGTTGGCACTGCAGTGCATACTCAAAACGCCATGTTCCTTCTCAAGCACATAGTTCAGGATCGTGAAGATTCCTTTTTTGGTTTCGCCGGTATAGCCACTGCCTGCCACCAGTATCTGCCGCTCGGTCATGGATACCACCGAGGCATTATGCTGACGCGTTCCGCAACGTTTGGGATCGAGGTGCAATCCGGGCACGGAAATGACCGTCCAATCCGGCGTGAATCCTGCCAGATCGGCTTCGGCGGGACGAATGAACATGTTATACGCAAAGAGGTTGGTCCATGGTTTTTCGCTGATCACACGAACTTTCAATCGATATCGGGGATCGGCGCATACGAAGCAATCGCGTACCCATATTTCCTTCAGGGTGCTCAGGTAGTTTTTTACATCCTTTCGGATCAATCCAAACGATTCGGGCGTGATGGCCTGATTGAATTCATTCCAATTGACGGTTTTTTCGGTGAGCGAATCGCGGACCAGAAATTTATCCTTCGGCGACCGGCCGGTGAATTCGCCGGTTTTGATCACCAGGGCGCCGGTGTCGGACAAACTTCCCTCGTTTATCCGGAGTGTGCCTTGGACCAGTTCATCGGGCGTGGATTGATAGTGCTGCTGGGTGGTTTCCTGGATCTGCCATTCGTTGAGGGAAATCGGTTGTGCTGACATTTGTTTGGATTTGTGGCGCAAATCTACCTTCTTTTTGTGCAGGCGCTTAACAGACCGGCTTGATTTTTCTCAATTATTACAGATCGACAGCAGAAATGCCCCAATTCCATTGAAGGCATTTTTCCGTTAATTTCGAAGGAGTTACAAACGATTTACATGAAATATCTGCCCCTGGATCCCGCCTTGTTCACCCGCAACCGGTCACGATTTGTGGCCCGCATGAAAAAGAACTCCATTGCCATTTTTGTCAGCAATGATGAGGTGCCTGTAAACGCGGATGCCCTTTATCCGTTCAAGCAAAACAGCGATCTGTTCTGGCTTTCCGGGATCACACAGGAAGACTCCATGGTTATCTTATTTCCCGATAATCCCGATCCCAAATACCGGGAAGTGCTGGTATTGGTCCGCCCCAATGAGCTGAAGGAAAAATGGGATGGCAAACGTTTGCGGGCGGCCGAGGCCAGATCCATCAGCGGCATCTCTACCATTGTTTGGCTGGATTCGCTAGACGCCCTGCTACAGCCCTGGGTTCATTTGGCCGAGCATATTTATCTCGACAGCAATGAAAATGACCGAAAGGCCAGTTTGCTGCGCACACGTGAATATCGATTCATCGATGAAATGCGATCGCGTTATCCGTTGCATAAATACGAGCGGGCTGCTGCGATCTTGAAAGACCTGCGCGCCATCAAAACACGGGAAGAGGTACAGGTGGTACATCAGGCCATCGATATCACGGAAATGACCTTTCGGCGGTTGATGCAATTCATTCGGCCGGGGGTGATGGAGTACGAGATCGAAGCGGAGATCTGGCATTCCTTCTTGTCACAACGTGCTACAGGCCCGGCCTATGGCAGCATCATCGCCAGCGGCGATCGTGCCCGTACGCTACATTACGTTAGCAATAATCAGGCCTGTGCGGATGGAGAACTATTATTGATGGATTTTGGGGCAGAATATGGCGGGTATTGTGCCGACCTGACCCGCACGGTTCCGGTTAACGGAAAATTCACCCGACGCCAAAAGACCGTATACAATGCCTGTTTGCATCTGCACGATTATGCCAAATCATTATTGAAGCCGGGTATCACAATTTTGGATTACACCGATAAAGTAGGCGAGGCGGCCACGCAACAGTTTCTGAAGATCGGTCTCTTGCGCAAGTCGGATGTAAAAAATGAAGACCCCGAGAACCGAGCCTATCGGAAATATCTGTATCACGGCATCTCTCACCACCTGGGTGTGGACGTGCACGACCTGGGCACGCGCACCGCTCCGATTCAGGCCGGTATGCTGTTTACGGTGGAGCCCGGTATCTATATAGAGGAGGAGCAGATGGGGGTTCGTATCGAAAATAATATTTGGATCACCCGTTCCGGCCACCAGGACCTGATGAAGAACATACCGATCACCGTGGAGGATATTGAAACTTGCATGAAAAAAATAGCCGGATGAAATTCATACCGAACCTGCTAACCTTGTTGAATCTGCTCTGCGGTTGCCTGGCGATCGTTTTTTTGTTAACGGATGGTATGGTGTTGATGCCTGCCGATGACGGGACCATGTACTTTGACCTGCCGGCCTCCATCGGCATGGCTTCCGTGTTCATTGGCGTGGCCGCTGTGCTTGATTATTTTGACGGATTTCTGGCTCGCTTACTGAAAGTAGAATCGGCAATGGGCATTCAACTCGACTCCTTGGCGGATGTGGTCACATTTGGTGTGGCGCCGGGCATGATCCTGTTTTCCTTCCTGCGATTGAGTTGGGCATCCGAGTCAACAGCCTTGGATACCTCGGTCATCTATTTAGTACCGGCATTTCTGGTTCCGATGGCAGCTGCCTGGCGATTGGCTCGATTCAATATTTCACCTTCCAATCCCCATCATTTTACCGGTGTTCCCTCTCCGGCTGTCGGTCTGACCGTTGCCATGTTTCCATTGGCCTATTGGATGCCGGGTGGTTCCTGGATGACTTCCCTGTTGCAGGAATCATGGTTCCTCTATCTGATCATCGGGTTGCTTTCCGTATTGATGATCGTTCGGCTTCCGATGATGAGTATGAAACTCAAGTCGTTGGCCTGGTCACAAAGCATGCCGCAATATATTTTCCTGCTCATTAGCCTCGGACTGGCCATTTGGCTACGGTGGACGGCAGCCCTTCCGGTATTCGCCGTGTATGTTCTCTTATCTTTGCTCTTTCAAAAACAAATCAGATGAATGTTACGGTCCATGTACACGTCATGCCATTGAAAGATCTGTTAGATCCGCAGGGAAAAGCGGTGATGGGCGGACTCTCCAACCTGGGTATCAGTGGTGTACAGGATGTACGCATCGGTAAGCGCATCACCTTGCAGATCGAGGCAGCAGATCCCGAGCAAGCACGTTCCATTGCCGATGCCTGTGCCAAACAACTGCTTTGCAATGCGGTGATGGAGTATTACGAGCTCCAAATTGACTGATCGGTCTATGTTGTATTTGGTTCCCACGCCCATCGGAAACCTGCAGGACATTACCCTACGGGCACTGGACGTTTTGCGTTCGGTCGATCTCATTCTCGCAGAAGACACCCGAACCAGTTCCGTTTTACTCAAGCATTATTCGATCGAGAAGCCTATTACCCCGTATCATCAACACAACGAACATCAGGTGTTGACGCATTTGGTCAACCAACTGATGAGCGGCAAAAAAATGGCCTTGATCACCGACGCCGGTACGCCGGGTATATCCGATCCGGCTTTTTTATTGGTGCGCGAAGCCATTCGCGTGGGTGTTGCCATCGAATCCTTGCCCGGGGCAACGGCATTTGTACCCGCATTGGTGAACAGCGGAATACCCACGAACCGATTTTGTTTTGAAGGATTTCTTCCGCTAAAAAAAGGCAGACAGACGCTGTTGAAGCAATTGGCTGAAGAGACACGGACCTTGATCTTTTACGAATCGCCGCATCGATTGGAAAAAACACTGAAAGAATTTGCGCTGGTGTTTGGATCGGACAGACGATGTTCGGTCAGCCGTGAACTCACAAAACTTCACGAAGAAACAGTGAGAGGAACACTGGAAGAAGTGGCCGAGCACTTTCGGGATAAAGGGGTCAAAGGCGAGATCGTGATCGTTGTCGTCGGAAAAGAATAAAAATTATTTTATGCGTATAGGTTTCACACTGCTTTTGTGTTTGTTGGCCCATGTAGCGGTCAATGCGCAACCGGACCGTTGGCAACAACGAGTTCGTTATAAGATGGATGTCGACATGAATGTGTCCACCAACCAGTTCACGGGCACCCAGCAGCTCGAGTATTGGAACAACTCACCCGATACGTTGTACAAGCTTTTCTACCACTTGTATTTCAATGCCTTTCAGCGGGGCAGTATGATGGATGTGCGGAGTCGTCGCCAGGGGACCATTGCCACCGGACGGGGAGCGGATTGGGATGTGCGCGTGCGCGATCGGATCGTGAATCTGAAGCCGGAGGAGATCGGTTATCAAAAAGTTCGATCATTGAAACTGAATGGTCGTCCGCAGCGCTTTCAGGAATTGGAAACAATTTTGGAGGTAACGTTGGACAAACCCATTTTGCCAAGATCCAAAGTGAAACTGGACATGGAGTTTGAGGCACAGGTACCCCTGCAGATCAGACGGAGTGGACGGGACAATGCCACTTCAAAAGTTCGTTATTCCATGAGTCAGTGGTATCCCAAACTCTGTGAATACGATTACGAAGGTTGGCATCCCACCCCGTATGTGGGCCGTGAATTCTATGGTGTTTGGGGCGATTTTGAGGTGAATATCCGAATCGATTCCAACTATATTTTGGGCGGTACGGGTTATTTGCAAAATCCGCTGGAGATCGGATATGGATATGAGCCAGACGGCGCGGTGGTGAAACGACCGAAGACATCCAAGCTTACCTGGAAATTCAAGGCACCCAATGTGCATGATTTCATGTGGGCGGCCGATCCGGATTACATCCATAAGAAGCGAAAGGTGAACGATAGTGTGACCCTGCATTTGTTGTATAAGGTCAGCAATGCGAAACCCGCCGAATGGGAACAGGTGCTGGATGATGCCGAACGGGCATTTCCCCTGATCCAACAAACATTTGGGGTCTATCCTTATCGGCAATATTCATTCATTCATGGTGGGGATGGAGGCATGGAATATCCGATGGCTACGCTGTTGGTTGGCCCCGGCGCCTGGCTGCATGAATGGTTGCACAATTGGTATCATGGTCTGCTCGGAACAAACGAGTCTTTATATGCCTGGATGGATGAGGGATTCACTTCGTATGCGGAGGATCGTATTTCTGCTTTCTTGGAAGGGAACAAAGGATTTGCCTACGAGGGCAGTTACCGGGGCTATTTCAGTTTGGTGAAGAGCGGACGTGAAGAACCGCTGACCACGCATGCCGATCATTTCAATACCAACTCGGCCTATTCGGCCGCGGCCTATACCAAAGGAGCGGTGTTCCTGGAGCAGTTGGGATATATTATTGGTGCGTCGGGCCGCGATCAGGTGTTGCTCGATTATTATAAGCAATGGCGATTCAAACACCCGAATGCATACGACTTCATCCGACTTGCAGAAAAACGAAGCGGTATGAAGCTGGATTGGTACAAGGAATATTGGGTGAACTCCACCAAAACGATCGATTATGCCATCGACTCCTTATACGAGCTGGACGGAAAGACGATGATCCGTCTTCGTCGCGTTGGACTGATGCCCATGCCTGTTGATCTGCGGATCGGATTTACCGATAGCACCGCTCAGACGCATTACATACCTCTTGATCTCATGTATGGCAGTAAGTCTGCCGAGGATGAAACACCCCGGTTTGTGCATCTGCCCTGGAAATGGACTCACGAAACGTATACATTGGAGTGCAATCGAAAGCTGGCGGACATACGCGTGGTTGAGATCGATGTCACGCAGCGACTGGCAGATATCAATCGGACTAATAATCGGCTGACCCTGAGTTGGTGATCAACGGCCGTAATACCGATTGACCGCCTCGACCCGATTAGATACGTGCAGCTTCAGGTAGATGTTGTATACGTGCTTGCGAACGGTTTCGGGCGATAGATTCACATTTGAGGCGATCTCTTTATAGATCAGTCCCTTCGCCAATTGCTCCAGGATCTCACGTTCCCTTGCGGTAAGTGCGTCCAGTGAAGGACTGGCATTCGGATTCTCCGACGCAGGGGTCTCTTTAAAATTCGCGATGACCTTTCGGGCGATCTGTCTGCTCATAGGTGAGACGCCATCTGATAATTCCTTGATCGCAGCCAGTGTATCGGACGGATCTGTTTTTTTGATCAAATAACCCGTGGCGCCTGCACGAAGCGCGTCAAAAATGGTGTCTTCGTCCTCGAATACGGAAAAGATCATAAACTGAGTGGACGGTACTTGGGGTTTCAATTCCCGGATCAGATCGATGCCGGTAACGGATGCATTCAAATGTACATCCATCAATACCACCTCGGGCTTCATGGTCAATATGAAATCGCGCGCTTCCTCCGGAGTGCCCACCGCGCCCAAACAAATGCACTCTTCCGAAAGATTGATAATGTCTTTTACCACCGCACGCATGTCCGCCTTATCCTCTACCAATACGACGCCTATCTTTTTCATGCGATAAAATTCCGCTCGTTGCGGGTAATCCAATATACCACTTTGCGGTAGACTATTTCGGGACGTAGAGTAGGAATTTATCCTCGAAGGAAGGCTCCGGGAAAATATCCTTGATCGGCATCACGCGGGGTCGGGTGCCGCTTTGTTGTATTTCTTCATTTAGGTCACCGCCTTTCAAACAGATCAGTCCGGGGGGGTGATTGCCGGGAATTAGCTGGGTGGGCGATTTCAGCAGGGGTTTGGACCATGACCAAAGTTCATTGAGGGCCGCCACGGCCCGGGACACGGCGAAATCAAATTTTCGGTCGCGGATCGCTTCGGCTCGTGTATGCTGCACGGTCAGGTTTTGCAGGCCGATCGCGTTGGCTACTTCAGAAACTACCGTGAGTTTTTTAGCGATGCTATCGACCAGGTGAAATTTCACGTCGGGAAAATAAATGGCCTGTGGCAGTCCCGGAAATCCGCCCCCGCATCCGATATCGATCACGGAGGTACCGGGCATCCAGTCGAAGGCGGCGGCGATGCTAAGGGAATGCAACACATGACGTTCATAGAGGGAGTCGATGTCTTTTCGGGAGATGACATTGATCTTTTGATTCCAGTCGGTATATAATTCTTCCAGCGCCGCGAACTGTTCGGCTTGTCGGGGTGTGAAATCAGAAAAATATTTCAGGAGGATGTCCATTGCACTAGTTCCAGCTGCGGGTAGGGCGACGCCAGAGGGCCGGTGCAAAGATGAGATAATAGAAGAACATCCACATGTCCAGCAGCAGGAACCAGGGCCAGAGATCTCCTTCACCCAGTTTGCGCATGGAACGGAACAGGACGATGGATTGCCAGAGGAATCGCAGGCCGAACACACCTAAGGCCCATCGCCAATCAAATAAGCAGATCGACAAAACGGCGAGCGGGTAATAGATGAATTGCGTGATGAAATACAGTCCGAGCAGAAATTCATGTTGCGGCTTATAAAATTTGGCAGTGGTATAGTGGCGGGCTTTTTGTCGCAACCAGCCTGTCCAGGTGGTTTTTGGGATGGATCGGGTGATGGCATCGGGGTCGATCACCACGCGTGTATTTTTTTTGGTGGCCACCCGGTTAATGAACAGGTCATCGTCGCCACTGGGAATGTGGTTGATGGCCGAGAATCCCCGATTTCGGAGAAACAGATCCTTTTTGTAAGAGAGGTTTCGTCCCACGCCCATATACGGCTGGCCGGCGAGTGCATATGACAGATACTGAAGGGCGGTGTGAAAGGTTTCGAAGCGGATGAGTTTATTCAGCAGCCCTTTTTTACGGTGATAGGCCCCATAACCCAATACAATTTCCGTTTCATCGTCGTAGGCGTCCTGCATTTTATGCATCCAATCCTCGCTGGCGGGTACACAATCGGCATCGGTCAGTAACAGGATCTCGTGCTTGGCTTCCCGAATGCCGACGGAGAGGGGATATTTTTTTCCGGAGATCAACTTGGCTTCCTGGGTGAGTTCCACCACGTGCAGGGATCGGAATGTTTTTTTCAATTCCTGCAAGATGTATTTGGAATCGTCGACCGAGTTATCGTTGACAACCACCACCTCGTGCGTGGTAGGATATTTCTGCACCAATACACCGGGCAGGTTGCGAGCCAGATTCTCGTCCTCATCGCGTGCGCAGATCACGACCGTTACCGGGTGTTGAAGGGTGCCTTTTTTGGGCTTCGCCCGATAGAAAGCCACACGGGCAAAGAACCAGGTGTAGTAAAAAAGCTGGATCGCACTGATACTTGCAAAAACATAAAAAATGAGCTCTCCCCAGTTCAGTATTGGCATAACAGCAAATGTAATTATCGATGGGGCGAGGAAAAACTATTCTTTGAAAAAGCTTTCCACAGTGTGCTGCTTCGGTTCGCATACACGAACTTTGCGGGATGCCGGCATTAGATTTTCAGTGTACACAAACAGACGCGCACTCCGCTGCCCGGGCCGGGGAGATCGTGACCGATCATGGCCGGATCGAAACACCCATCTTTATGCCCGTTGGAACAGTGGGTAGCGTAAAGGCGGTCACCCAACAGCATTTGCGCGAGGAGGTGGATGCCTCCATCATATTGGGGAATACCTATCATTTATATCTGCGCCCGGGTTTGGATGTGCTGGAGGCCGCCGGCGGATTGCACAAATTCAATGGATGGGATCGTCCCATTTTAACCGATAGTGGCGGCTACCAGGTTTTTTCGCTGTCGGGTACGAGAAAGATCGAGGAGGAGGGCGTTACATTTCAATCGCATATAGATGGAAGCCGACATCTCTTCACCCCGGAGCGTGTGATGGACATACAGCGATCCATCGGGGGCGATATCATTATGGCCTTTGATGAGTGTCCGCCGGGTCAATCCGATCATGCGTATGCCAAACGATCCATGGAAATGACACATCGATGGCTAGATCGTTGCTGGGATCATTTTCATCAAAGTCAACCCAAGTATGGCTATACCCAAAACCTATTTCCGATCGTTCAAGGGGCCACGTTTAAAGACCTGCGAAAAGCCTCTTGCGAATACATAGCTTCGAAGAATGCCGTGGGAAATGCCGTTGGCGGACTCAGCGTGGGTGAACCCGAGCCGGTGATGTACGATATCTGTGGTTGGTGCTGCGAACATCTTCCCAAAGAACGTCCCCGCTACCTGATGGGGGTGGGCACCCCATGGAACATTCTGGAATGTATATCACTGGGCGTAGATATGTTCGATTGTGTGATGCCTACCCGAAATGGCCGGAATGCCATGTTGTTTACCACCGAAGGGGTGGTGAATATCGACAATCAAAAATGGGAGCGTGATTTCTCACCGATTGATCCGGGCTTGCCAAATCCGATCAGTCAGCAATACTCCAAGGCCTATCTGCGTCATTTATTCAAGGCAAAGGAATATTTGGCCTATACCTTGGCCAGTGTGCACAATCTGGCTTTTTACCTGTGGTTGGTACGAGAAGCGCGCAAACACATTTTGGCCGGTGATTTTGCTTCCTGGAAATCAGAGATGGTGGTTCGACTTCGTCAAAAATGTTGATCCGATTTTAACGAACAGCACTCATTTTTTGGGTTAGATTTGCCCTCGTGCAACGGATCGACTGGTACATCCTCAAAAAGTTTCTGGTCACTTTCTTTTTCTGCATGCTATTGTTCACGTTGGTGGCAGTGGCGGTGGATAGCAGTGAACACGCAGACGATTTTGTGCGTGCCAAATTTTCCACGCTGCAGATCATTCAGAAATACTACCTGGGTTTTGTGCCCTACATCTGGAGCCTGCTCTTTCCCTTGTTCGTGTTCATTGCGGTGATCTTTTTTACGAGCCGTATGGCCGCCCGATCCGAGATCATTGCGATCCTTGCCAGTGGGACGCCCTACACCCGTTTCCTACGGGCCTATTGGGTGGGTGGTTTGTTATTGGCCGGCTTACTATGGGTGGGCAGTCGGTATTGGATCCCCAAGGCGAACATCATCCGGGCCAATTTTCAAACGAAATACATCGACCAGAACGACCCGACGCGTAATGCATTTGTCAGTACCTGTGCCAATTGCTTCTATCGTCGCATCGACACGAACTCCTTCGTGGGGATCCGGGATTATGATACCGCCAGCCGAACAGCCCGGGGCTTCTTCCTGGAGAGGGTTAAAGGTACAAGGGCCTTTTACAATTTGAGGGGCGAGAGCATGACCTGGGATACCGCCTTGTTGAAGTGGAAGCTTTTTCAAGTAGTGGAACGTCACATCGATTCGGTGGGGGAACGGATCCGGTACCTGGATACGCTGGTCCTTTCCATCCCCTTGCGACCAGAGGAACTTCGAAAGGATGAATATCTAAAGGATAAACTTACCACGCCGGAGTTAAAGGCTCTTATCAAACGGGAGCGACAGCGGGGCACGGAAGGATTGAGTACCCTGGAAGTGGAGTGGTACCGGCGGACGGCCACTCCGGTGAGTGTGGTATTGCTGACCTTGATCGGGGTCGTAGTGGCCAGCCGAAAAACGAGGGGAGGTAGCGGGGTGCATTTGGCCATAGGCATCCTGATCGCGTCCTTATACATTCTATCTGACCGGTTTTCAACGGTATTTGCCGTAAAAGGCGACTTCCCGCCCATACTGGCGGCCTGGCTGCCGAACTTGGTTTTCGGAGTCATGGCATTTTGGATGTACCGACAAACGCCCAAATAATTTCTTTTCTCGACAGCCGGATATTTTTTTACCCCTGCCTCCTTCAGTAATTTTGCGTACCCGAATCCGGGTGTTTGTCATTCATTAAATTTCGTGCCATGGGAATTATGAAAGATCGTTTCAAGGCAAAGGCCGACCTCGTCGGTGCCGAGATCAAAGAGTTACTGAAAACACATGGCAACAAAGTGATCGGAGAGGTGACCCTCTCTCAGATCTATCAAGGCATGCGGGGTATTACTGGACTGGTTACGGAAACATCCCTGCTGGATTCACAGGAAGGCATCCGTTTTCGCGGATACTCCATCCCGGAGCTTCGGGAAAAACTGCCCAAGGCGCCCGGCGGACAAGAACCTCTGCCCGAAGGATTGTTCTATCTGATGTTGATCGGGGAGTTGCCCACCGAGGAAGATGCCAATCACGTAACGGATGTTCTGCAGCGTCGCAGCCATGTTCCCACCCACGTATTTGAAGCCATTGATGCCTTACCGATCACCACCCATCCCATGACGATGTTCGTGGTGGGTGTAATGGCCTTGCAAACCGAAAGTTATTTTCAGCAGAAATATGCCGAGGGCATCAATAAGAAAGAGTACTGGTTGCCAACGTTTGATGATAGCATGATCTTATTGTCGCGCTTGCCCCGCATTGCGGCGTATATCTATCGGCGCAAATACAAAAATGCCGATCACATTCAGCCCAACGGCATGCTAGACTGGGCCGGCAACTTTGCGCACATGTTGGGGTACAATGACGAGAGTTTCAAGGAACTGATGCGTTTGTACATGACTATACATGCTGATCATGAGGGGGGCAACGTATCGGCTCACACGACCCACTTGGTTGGATCCGCACTCAGCGATCCATACCTGAGTTATGCCGCCGGGATGAACGGATTGGCCGGTCCGTTGCACGGACTCGCCAATCAGGAAGTGATCAAATGGATCTTTGAGATGCTGGAATCTTTGAAGACCGATCTGCCTACGAAGGAGCAGATCGCCGAATATGTGAAGAAGACATTGGGTGAAGGAAAGGTGGTACCGGGTTATGGTCATGCGGTATTGCGTAAGACCGATCCTCGCTTCACCGCACAGATGGAATTCGGTAAGAAACACATGCCCGATGATAAATTGGTGAATACGGTTTGGAATATTTATGAAACCGTTCCGCCCATTCTTCAGTCATTGGGCAAGATCAAGAACCCTTGGCCCAATGTAGATGCGCACAGCGGTGCGTTGCTGGTGCATTACGGGATGGTCGAGTATGAATTCTACACCGTGTTGTTTGCCGTGAGCCGTGCGATGGGTGTGTTGGCGAGCTTGTGTTGGGATCGCGCCCTGGGCTTCCCGCTCGAGCGTCCGAAATCCGTCACCACCGAAAATGTGAAGCAATGGTTGGATGGAAAGGATAATATCTGGGGGGAGTAGCTTCGATTGATGCTTTAATCACCTGTAAAAAGTGTGAGGTAATGATAATGAAATTTGATCGTTGTTTGTATATCATATTATTCTTGCTCCCATTTTCTGTTCTCTCGCAAAATCCAAAAGGCTTGCAAGCAATCGAGTCAGTTGACTTCTACTCTCCTTTACTTAAAAAACAAACGCTTTCTCAGTTTTTAATTCACTCTTTGCCCAATGCCTCACTTGGTTTAGGATATTATGAGGGTCTTTATGCAGGTAGCGGCGATCTAAGTACCGATTATGTAGAGGTTAAAAGTAAAAATGGAAAAGTAGTTGTTCAGCATACATTCTTTGATGGTAACGACTTGCACACGGTTGATTTGCGGTTTATTTCCTATAGTGATGGAGTTTTAATTTGTGATAAGGCTACGTTGTATTTTGTTAAATCAAAAGGCAAAATTGAGTCTCAATTAGGTCGAAAATACCTCTCAGGAATTATACTTCATTATACCAAAAACTTTTATCCGTATTGCAGGTACGATAAAGAGTCTTCAGGACTTATCAGAGTGGATCGACGTAGCAGTTCTTCTTTTTATGTAAGTGGGAAGATCTATAAACTAACAATGGAATAGTATTTCGATAAAGTGCGCTAATAAATGTAATCCGGGGAAGTTCCTAGAATAGTATGTAAAATCTTTGGTTCTTAAGAAATGAAAGTGTGCGTGTTTATTGTTGGCTTTTCAGTTAAATGAGGGATCTAGATTGCTAGTTCAATTGCGATAAATTACTCACTAAAAAACCCACAGTAAGCGGGCTTTTTAGTGGAGAACAGGGGAGTCGAACCCCTGACCTCTTGCATGCCATGCAAGCGCTCTAGCCAACTGAGCTATCCCCCCGGGGAGTGCAAAATTACTCGCTGAGGGGTGTATTTCAAAATTTAATTGGAAGCATTACTCCCAAATCTCATCCTTACCATCCAGCCAATTTTTAACGGCCTCGGTAGTAACAGACTTAGGTCGCTCAATAGGGAATCCAAGGGCTCTGTCCCAACAAAGACTGGCCAAAACACCTAATGCACGACTGACAGCAAAAAGTACCGTGTAGAATTCATACTCAACCAGCCCATAATGCACCAATAATGCCCCGCTATGTGCATCAACATTAGGCCATGGATTCTTAATCTTACCAAGGGATTGTAAAATCGGAGGTACCGTTTCGTAAACATTCCATACGGTGTTCACCAACTTATCATCCGGCATGTGCTTCTTTCCAAATTCCATCTGCGCAGAAAACCGCGGATCTGTTTTTCTTAAAACAGCATGTCCATATCCCGGTACTACTTTACCTGCAGTAAGGGTATCTTGCACATATTTTGCGATCTGCTCCTTAGTTGGTGCATCAGTACCTAAATTCTCCTGCATTTCAAAAATCCATTTGATCACCTCCTGGTTAGCAAGTCCGTGTAAAGGGCCGGCCAATCCATTCATACCCGCAGCATAACTCAAATAAGGATCGCTCAAAGCGGAACCTACCAGATGAGTCGTATGGGCTGATACATTACCCCCTTCATGGTCTGCATGGATAGTCATGTACAAGCGCATCAATTCCATAAAACTCTCATCCTGGTACCCCATCATGTGTGCCAGATTTCCTGCCCAATCGAGTAATCCATCAGGATGAATGTGTTCATTGTTCTTATACTTCCTGCGATAGATATAGGCAGCAATTCTGGGCAATCGGGCTATCAAGTCCATGGCATCGTCATATACATACCCCCTATATTCCTTCTTATTTAATCCCTTAGCATAGGCACGTGCAAAATTACTTTCCGTCTGCAATGCCATCACCCCGGTAACAAACATGGTCATCGGATGAGTATTGATGGGCAAAGCATCAATGGTGGCAAAAACATGGTTAGGCACATGACTTCTCCTCATCCAAACATTGGTGATGTGATGTACATCCTGCTCGTTGGGTAGTTCACCGATCAGCATGAGGTAAAAAAGACCTTCAGGCATCGGCTCTCCGCCGGGGTTTACAGTTGGTAACTTAGCCTGTAACTCAGGAATGCTGTATCCGCGAAAACGAATGCCTTCCTGGGCATCCAATAAACTGGTTTCCGTAACCAGACCGGTAATACCCCTCATACCCTGATAAATCTGCGCAAGAGTTACTTCCCCGGCCTTTTTATTTCCGTGCTCTTTCAATAAATCTTTGATCTCCGCACTGGCTAAATCTGCCTTTGCTTTAAATCTTTCTTTGATGATGCCCATGGTAGAAGGTATTATGTAAGATTATAATAATTGATATGCCGAAATCAACAAAAATAATGCCGTAACAAAGGTAGTCGTTGTTGGCTTGCAGAGCAAAGAACTATCGCCGCGGGAACGTTAAAATCGTTTTAACAATTACTTAGGTGCCCGGCGGTAGAGGTATACAACGACCCCTAAAAAAAGTAAATTGGGAATCCAGGCTGCTAAGATGGGCGGTAAATTCCCCTTGGTAGAAAAGATGGTTGAAAATCGGTCCGCAACTATAAAAAGTGCTGCCAGCATAAACCCAATGGCTAAATGGAATCCACTGCCCCCCCTTACCTTCCTGCCGGCAATTATAGCCCCTATCAATGTCAATAGTATAACGGTTATACTCGTAGCATCCCGCCGATAGCTTTCCACCAGCAATTCATTAAGCCCCTCAGAACCCCTTAACTTTTCTAATGCTATGAAACGCTTCAATTCGGGTGTTGTCAATCTTTCTTTCGTGTATTTATCTCTACCAAGGTCTTGCGGAGTAAAATTGTACGTCCTGTTTTCATAATCCAACAGAGTAACCCGCTCTCCCAGCTTATTCACCTGCCTGTTAATTACCGATTCCAGCCGCCATTTTTTGGTGGCTGTGTCCCAGACGATACTTTCGGCCCGCATATTTTCCTGCAATCGATCATTCGCAAACCTATACATGAAAATTGGCCCGCCCCGTTTAATAAGTGTATCATAGCGCATGATACCTGCATAGGTAAAAGAGTCTACCCTAAAATAAATATGCGTATTACCACCAATCAATGCATTGTAACTGGAATTGGCATCGATGTATTTAGACTCAAAGCTACTTCTGATTTTATTGGCCCGCGGCACTACATACTGATTGGCGAACCATAATACTACCGCTAATAAAATACTGCCAATCCAATAAGGTCTCAGCCAGCGCCAATAGCTGGTGCCTCCCGCTATGATGGCAACAATCTCACTTTGCACCGCCATTTTAGAAGTAA
This sequence comes from Bacteroidota bacterium, assembly GCA_046081925.1. Lineage (GTDB taxonomy): Bacteria > Bacteroidota > Bacteroidia > Chitinophagales > Chitinophagaceae > JJ008. The sequence goes on from JBJTWV010000020.1 coordinate 136,766, forward strand.
AATAAATCACTGAGATAAATACAAAAAGCGGGAACAATAGAGCAATGATATGCGGAATGAAGCCAATATAATACTCCATAATGATTCGCTTAACACCCAATCGGGAACGAACCATTTCATCTGTCTTTTCACTCACATCAATTACCACAGCTATGATGGTGAAAAGAAAGATGGCAAATAAGAAAGTGGTCAAAAACTTCCTAAGTATGTACCAGTCAATTTTTTTCATGGGTTCCTACAAAGATAGTGTAATGCTGCTGCTGAACTCGAAAAGAAAGGCCAAAATGCGTTACAACCGTTGCTTAAAGATGGGTACCATTTCCTGCTTCCAACTTGCAAAATCTCCACTCAATATTTTTTCCCTGGCCTGTCCTACCAGCCATAAATAAAATATAAGATTTTGTAAGCTTGCCAGTTCAAGTGCCAGCAATTCATCTGCAACAAACAAATGACGTAGATATGCCCTGGTATAAGGTAATTGCTGATCGGCGGGAAGTCCTGAATCGATTGGACTGAAATCATCTGCCCATTTTTTATTCCGGATATTGATAACGCCACTAGTTGTAAAAAGCATTCCGTTCCTGCCATTTCGGGTAGGCATCACACAGTCAAACATATCTACCCCTAGTGATATACACTCCAGCAGATTCCAGGGTGTACCTACTCCCATCAGATAACGGGGTTTATCAGCAGGTAAAATATCGCAACATTGCCCCGTGTATTCATACATCATCTCCTCCGGCTCTCCCACACTAAGTCCGCCAATAGCATTGCCCGCTGCCCCTAGGGAAGCCACATATTCAGAGGATGCCTTTCGCAAATCTGCAAAGGTTCCACCCTGCACTATCGGAAATAAATTTTGCGTGTACCCATATAATTCCGGATTCTCGCCCAGGTATTCCATGCATCGCTTCACCCATCGATGCGTTAATTCCATACTGGTTTTGGTGTAAGCATAGTCACTGGGCCATGGCGGACATTCATCGAAAGCCATGATGATGTCTGCACCTATACTCCTTTGTATACCCATGACCGATTCGGGAGTAAAAAGATGCCGGCTGCCATCTATATGTGATTGAAAAACGACTCCCTCCTCACTGATTTTTCTGTTGGCCGCCAACGAAAAAACCTGATATCCTCCACTATCTGTTAGAAGCGGCCGCTGCCAATTCATGAATCGATGTAAGCCACCGGCAGCTTCCAATATGGCAGTTCCCGGCCGCAGATAAAGATGATACGTATTACCCAATATAATACGGGCCCTCACCATTTCTTCCAGTTGCTGTTGGTTGACTGCTTTAACTGAACCCACTGTACCAACAGGCATGAAAATAGGGGTTGGAATGGTTCCATGATCTGTCACCAGCATACCAGCCCTTGCCTTGGTATGCTTATCAGTTGCTTGCAATGAAAAAGTCAATTCAGCCATAACACAAAAATAAAGGAAAGCGGCCTGCCATGCAGGAAGTTATCCGTTTGATGTGGGTATAAAGGAGAACATGATTGACTTACAACCACTATTTTTGCTGCATGATGCCCGAATTAGTCAGCCAGATACTTTTTTATGCTTTTTGCACTGTAACTGCTATCCAATTATTCTACTACCTGGGAATTTTCAGCCGATTGGCTTTTCATAAGGAAAAACCCAAAAATGAACACAATGATCAGGCAGTATCTGTAATTATCTGTGCGAGGGATGAAGCAGAAAACCTGGCCAGGAATCTACCGGGTGTGCTGGTACAGCAATATCCATCTACCCATGAACTGGTGATTGTAAATGACAATTCGCTCGATGATGGAAGATATGTGATTGATGAATTTAAAAAGTCGTTTAAACACATCAACCATATTCTGCTAACGCAGGAAGCCAAATTAATTACAGGAAAAAAATTCCCATTGAGCATGGGCATTCGATCAGCCAAATATGAAACTTTATTACTGACAGATGCCGATTGCATTCCTGCTTCAGAATTCTGGATAGACAAAATGCAACGTGCGTATGGAGAGCAAACTGAAATAGTGCTGGGCTATGGCCCCTATCACAAAAGACCTGGTATTCTCAATAAACTAATCCGTTTCGAAACTTTTCATACAGCATTGCAATATTTATCTTACGCGTTGGCCGGCATCCCCTATATGGGTGTTGGAAGAAATTTATCTTATAAAAGGGATGTGTTCTTAAGGAATAAGGGGTTCTCCTCCATCAACCTGATTCCCAGTGGAGATGATGACCTGTTCATCAATCAGGTAGCTACTAAGAAGAATACTGCTATCATGATTGATCCCGATACTTTCACGTATAGTGAAGCCAGAAAAAGATGGAACGAATGGATGGTTCAAAAATATCGCCACTACACCACCAGCCGCTTCTATCGCCCCTTACATCAATTTTTACTGGGTCTATATTCTACTTCGCTCTTTTTGTATTATCCTTTACTGATCTTGTCTGCTCTGTTCTTTGACTGGAAAATTACCCTAGCGGTTTTTGGAGCAAGATTTCTCGTACAGGCAATCGTTTATTTCAAAACCATGAAGAAATTAAAGGAACAAGACCTCTGGCCCTGGTTTCTTTTACTTGATATCTGGACTTTCTTCTATTACATTTTTACCTTACCGGCTATATGGAAAGCACCTCGGAAAAACTGGAATTAATCAGTCGGTATTTTAGTGATTTCACGCCTGAACAACTCAATCAGTTGAGGTTATTGGATGAATTATACAGGGATTGGAATAGTAAAATCAATGTGATTTCCCGCAAAGACATTGATCAACTTTACTTACACCATGTTCTGCACTCACTGAGTATCGCAGCCATTGCTAATTTTCAACCGGGAACGAGGGTTTTAGATGCCGGCTGTGGGGGCGGATTCCCCGGAATACCCCTCGCCATATTTTTCCCCGATGTACATTTTTTATTAGCAGATAGTATCGGAAAAAAATTGAAGGTAGTAGAAGGAGTTTGCGAATCAGCAGGAATAAAAAACGTAACTACCGCACATGCACGGGTAGAAGAACTGAAAAAAAATCATTTTCATTTTGCTGTTTCCAGAGCAGTAGCGCCACTTAAAGAATTATGGAAATGGTGCAGTCCCCTTATCAAGAAACAAGGTGCTGGTGATCCTGCTAACACATTGAAGCATGGACTTATCTGCCTGAAAGGTGGGGATCTCACTGTTGAAATTGCTGCAAGCGGTCTTAGACCGAGGATGATGCCCATTAGTGGAATATTTCCTGAACCCTATTTTGAAGAAAAATATATTCTTCACGTAGCTAAATAAAAAGAGGGAAGACGTATCATCTTCCCTCCTGAATTTCATTTTTCCGATTTTCAATTTTATTCCGGGATTACCAGTCGGTTATTTGCTTTATTTACATCTGCTAATCTGCCGGAAGGATCGATTTCAATGGACTTAATGTCTTTCAAAGAGCGGGAGATTTCCATTGCATATTCGGGATGTGTCCATCGCCATGGCTCATGTTGAATCATAGGAATCTTTCCATCTTGCGGCTTTG
>JBJTWV010000021.1:0-116092 GCA_046081925.1 Bacteroidota bacterium
TTAGTGGAGAACAGGGGAGTCGAACCCCTGACCTCTTGCATGCCATGCAAGCGCTCTAGCCAACTGAGCTAGTTCCCCATGGATGGCAAATATACCAAGTTGATCGATAATGGCAAAGAGTGTATCGGTAGTATGACCTTAAGTATATTAAATGTCTGTGCCTGCAACATGTCAATCAGTTATTCAATATCTCATTTATAAATGGGATAATCTGTAGCTTCAGCCTCAACTTGCACTCATGTCATCGCCTCGGGCCATAATTCTGTCAGTCTTATTTCTTCCATTGACCTCTTATAGCCAACAGGCTGAAAATAGGGAACGTGAATTTCTGAAGATCTATGAGACGCAGCTGGCCACCAGCTTATCTGTCCGTAGTTTATCACAGCCCGAGATCGAAAAATTTCTGGCCAACGCAAAAGGCTCCCTGGCCACTGTAGAGGATTTTGCACTAGAACTGAAGAAGCAATACCCCGCAGCCATCGCTCCCCAGATAGCCGTGCTTTTCTACTTTTTCAGTAATGATACGCTGCACAGGTATTTCATCACACCCGGGCGCGTCATCGAATCGAGTCAATTTGCCATGACCCAATCGGCCGTGGAGAAGTTGAATGCCGATGTATATGCCGCAATGCGTTTATCCGATCTCACCGCCAAACGGGCGCCTCAGTTACGCGGTCTCCATCCGGATCCTCCCCCAAAAACAACCCTGACGTTCGATCAAGCTCTACAGAATGCCGCACATATTTTGCTTCCAACCACTTTCGATGAGCGATTCAAGCATTTGATCGTCGTACCCGCATTCACCATTGGCGCGTTTCCGTTCCAGCTGCTTCGTGCCTATTCGGATGGAAGCATGTTGATTGACAAATGCAGTATCACTATCGCACCCAGTCTGATGGACCTGGTGGCAGTTCGTAAGCGGGTGCTTAAAAAATTGGTAAATGGTTCGGTGGAGCGAATGCCGGCTACGGTTTCCTACACATTGGAAAATTCGCTCTTCATCGCTAATCCCAAATACCCGCAAAACACGGAGTATTATTACCCCGACCTGCCCGGTGCCGAAAAAGAAGTTTCGGCCAGTATTCCCTTTGCCAAAAAGTATAAAGTTTTGAAAGGCGCAGCGGCCACGAAAGACAGCGTGATCCGATACATTCGAAACGCCGATCTGGTCTATTTCGCTACCCATGGCATTTCGGCTCAGGAGAATCCGTTGGATCGAAATTTTCTGGTGCTCAGCGGCAAGGATCCGTATTTGACCTCGCGTAATATCGTTGCACTGCGCGACAGTACCGGAAAGGGCGATCTGACCTTTCCCGACATGGTAGTGCTTTCGGCTTGCCAAACCGGTCTCGGCCGTTCGATGGAATCGGGCATCACAGCCGGCTTATCGCGTGCCTTTTTGATCGCAGGAGCCAATCAGGTGATCATGAGCTTATGGAGTGTGGATGATGAAGCGACGGCCTACTTAATGAGTCGCTTTATTTATCATTTGCAACAGCCCCATGCCTTCTCACCGGCCGAACCATTGCGGTTAGCCGAATTGGATACACGAGCCAAATGGAAAGATCCGCACAAATGGGCCAGCTTCTCCGTGCAGGGCGTGATCTATTGACGATTGGTTTTACTGATCGATCAATTCCCGGACAGCATTTGATACAATTGATACAAGCCGGCGAACAGGAACACGACGCCCATAAAAATATTCAGGCCTCGGTTACTGGCATTCATTTTTTCGATGATCCATTTGCCACCATGAATGTAAACCGCCAGTCCGCAGATCGATCCCATGCCCGCTCCAAAGGTGAACAGGTTGTATTGTGAATCGGTCGGGAAAAGAATATTCGCATCCAGCAACTGCGTGCTCCATAAAAACCAAAAGGGTATCTGAGCCGGATTCACGGCACTGACCATCGCACCCAATAGAAATCGGTCAAGTTTGTTATTCAGCAATAATCCTTTTTGATCAGATCGTTGTTTGCGGGCCATCCAAAACGCAACGATACCCAGGGTGATAAAAACGGCTACCGTGATCCATCCCAGTAGCTGGAACAGATTTTGGTGTTGTACCACCCAGTCCATCCCGGTCAGGGCCAGTCGTAAGTAGATGATCTCAACGAGTACGATCCCGATGCCGTAATTCCAGGCATTGCGGACATTTTCCTGCACACTGAGTTGGGTGGCGGTCAGGTTTATGTTCCCAAGTGGAAGTTGTCCCAGGAAGCTAATGCCCAGCCCTGCAAACCATACATACAGTAGCTGCCACATACTAGGATTGATTTTTTCCTTTGTGCCGGTGATAGTTCTTTTCAATGCATAGCAATCGCTCAAAATTTCGCTTGGTTTGCTGCATGAACCGGTATCCTTCCCAAAAACTCCAATATCGAACCCCGGATTTGTTATTGATGCGCCCGATCCGATAGAGATGTCCCCAATGTCGCACGATCTTCTTCAATGCCTGAAAATAACTCATGCCACAGTCGAACATATGAATGGTGACCGCGCTGGCACCATTGTTTTCCAATACTTGTATGTTCTTTCCGGCTTTGAGATCTTCCAGCGAGGAGCATTTCAGGTCATACCGGCCAAAGTATAATTGATTTGCTTCCTGACCGATCTGATCGAATACGGCATGCAGCGTGGCATCGATCTCATTATGCAGGTTAATGAATTTGGCTCCATGACGATGGTTGCCGGCATGATTCAGGATATACGTTGTGCCAGATTCCAGCACCCTGTCCCACATCTCCGCATGTATGGATCGTAATTCTTCCAAATTGTATTTGGCCAGCGGATGTCCGGCTGATAACTGCCCCAGGGTTTGATCGCCGTCTCCCACCACGTGGAGAAAATCCTTGGCGACGAGTCCCGTGATCATACCCTTGGTGTCGCCCGGATACCGGATATAAAATACACTGAATTCGTGTGGGTATTGAATAAAGGCCTGCAGGATATAGGTTTCGCCAATGGCTTCGTGGTAAGATCGCAGTTCCGATTCGTTTCGCACCACTACGAACATGGCCCCTTGCATGTCGGAGTCGGGTTTGACCACAAATGGAAAATCTAGACCTGCTTGTTTTACTTGCGTCAATACATCTGCAAACGGAAGCTGGTGATCGCCAAAAAGCGTCAGCGGCAGTATACGCTTGGGCAGTTGCTGATACATTTCCCATTTGCTGCCGCCTTCGAAGCCGACAAATTTGAGGGTAGGATTTACGGGGGTGAAAAACCAGAACGATCGGGCGCGCAGGGCATAATATGCCCAACACACACTCACGGGGGCGTAGATCATGTCGTATGACCATCGCTCCCAATTAAAAACTTTATTCAATGATCCCTTCATAGGTCGGCTCCGATGAGTAAACACAAGATAAGCACAAAAGCAATGGGGAGGGGTGGTGTAACCAGATCGATTTGTCATCGCCTGATTTTTTGATTAATTTAGTTCTATGAGACCAACGCGTTTATGGCAATTACTTTTTCTTATTTGGTGTTGTTCCGTATTCAATGCCTGTTGTAACATTTCGGGCGATCAAGTCGTAAGTACCAAAACGATTTCAGCACTTCCCGATAAATTGCAACGGCATCCGGACTTGGACTGGATCTTGAAGATCTTGAAATATGAGTCGGAGCGGGGGTCTCAATGGGGTACGGGGCTTGCCCATTGGGGAAATTATATGCGCAAGCCATGCACTCTTACGGAGGCCGTTACTTATTTTATAAAGGATTATCTGCCTCGGGTTGCTGCGTACCCCCGCGGATTACGCGAGCGTTTGGGCGACTATTTTTATAATACCGGCAGACGACCGGAAGATCTCTTATTGTACAATGCAGGCTTGATCGGATTGGATCAGATCAACAGCAAGCAAGATTTCCGCCCCCTCTGGCAAAAAGAAAAAGAAAGGTTACAGGCATTTTATAGTGATTCCATTTTTGTAAATCGGTTGGATAGCAGCAAGGACCAAGTTTATCGTACGACGAAAACAGTGGATGGCAATCCCAATGTGGCTTACCAAAACACCTGGAAACCCCGCACCTGGATGTGGGGAACCTTTTCGCCCAGCCGACAGCCCAAGTAGCGACAGTTATTTTTCCTAATCTGCTTGTACTATTTACCAACGATCTACCTGGTCATCGAATGAACGATTATTCCAGGGGGCATTTGGATTTTCTTGTTTGGAAGGAGCCGACACCGGTGCTGATTTGATCGGGTTTGGTTTGGGCATATCCATGACCCGATTTTGTTTTCTTCGGGGGGTTAGTGCCGACGAATTCGGACCGGCCGTGGGTCGTTGTGACGGGGCACCTTGGCGTGGGCCGGCAGCGTTTCGTTGGGGCGGTCTTTGCGCAGTTGATTGCGTGTCACGTTGGGGTTGACGGCCAACATTCTCAGCGGGCTTTTTATGTGCAGGCCGGGGTTGATTCCGGGGTGGCCGTTGTTGCCTGCCACCATGTGGTACGCGCTGCAAGGCAGCGGCTACCTCCACCGGTGCATTCGGATCAATTGGATATGGATGATCGCTGATCACAGGCACATGCTTGCGGATCAATTTTTCAATGTCGCGCAAGAATGGTTTTTCGGCCGGTTCACACAAGGAAATGGCGACGCCACTGGCGCCGGCCCGACCGGTTCGTCCGATGCGGTGCACATAGGTTTCCGGAATATTCGGTAAGTCGAAGTTCACCACATGGCTCAGTTCATCGATGTCGATCCCGCGGGCAGCGATATCGGTTGCCACCAGCACACGTGTTTTTCTGTTTTTGAAATTTTCCAATGCCTGTACGCGGGCCGTTTGTGATTTATTTCCGTGAATGGCCTCGGCTCGAATACCGGCTTTGCTGAGTTGTTCGCAGAGACGATTGGCGGCATGTTTCATCTGCGTAAATACCAATACCGAACGGATCTCCGGGTTTTGCAGCAAATGGATCAGCAGGTCCTTTTTCTGATTCCGGTTGGTATGATATACATATTGCTGTATGATCTCTGCCGTGGAGGAAACGGGCGTCACTTCCACTTTTACGGGATCGGTGAGCAGGTCAGCAGACAATGCTTGTATCTCCGGGGGCATGGTGGCCGAGAAGAAAAGAGTTTGCCGTTTAGCGGGTAGTTTGGCGATCACTTTGCGTACGTCATGAATGAAACCCATATCGAGCATTCGATCGGCTTCATCCAAAATGAAAAACTGAATGTCTTTCAACTGTACGAATCCTTGCTGCATGAGGTCCAGCAATCGTCCCGGCGTGGCCACTAAAATATCGACTCCTCGTCTGAGGCCGTCCACTTGCGGTTGTTGTCCCACCCCGCCGAAGATCACCAGGTGTTTCAATGACAGGTTGGCGCCGTAGGCGGCGATGTTCTCGCCGATCTGGATGGCGAGTTCGCGAGTAGGGGTGAGGATGAGTGCGTGGATGGGCGGCCGTTGGGCAGCGGAGGCCGGGGCTACCTGCATCAATTGGAGTACGGGCAACACAAAGGCGGCTGTCTTACCGGTGCCGGTTTGGGCACAGCCTAAGAGGTCGCGTTGTTGTAAAATGGCCGGAATGGCTTTTTCCTGAATGGGGGTAGGATGGGTGTATCCTTGTTGTTGGAGGGCTTGTAAGATCGGATCGATCAGCCCCAGGGGTTGAAAACTCACTGATTAAATGATTAAAGTAAAAAAATGTGATAAGGCGATCAGAGATCCATTATCCGCCTTCAATTATGCTCTTACGGGAGGCAGGCGAGCCTGCGGGAACGCAATGTGCGCTAACAGAAGAAATGCAAAGATAGGGTAAACCAACGGGATTCTGCGTTGTTATTTCGTAATCATGAGTGTGATCAAACAACTAGCGGAGTATTTATATCTCCGGAAAAAAGACCCCCATCGTCCAAAAAGTCAATGGATCGGATACATGCATGGCATCAACCGGATCAGTTTGTTGATCTTTGTGCTTTGTTTGGTGATCCTGGCGATCAAGTTACTTCGCTAATGTCCGTACGATGATACGGGCGGCGTTGTCGGAGGCGGAGCCGCCTGCTTCCAGCAAGGTGCGCAGCTCCTGAAAATCGGCCTTCATCTTTTTTCGTTTCTCTTCCTCTTGCAGTAAGGCTTGCAATTCATTTCGAAGATTTTGCTCATTCATCTCTTCCTGGATGAATTCCCGCACGACGAGTTTATTCAGGATCAAATTCACCAATGAGATATATGGGATCTTGATGAGGCGTTTCGCAATCTGATAGCTGATGGGATTGCCTTTGTAACAAACCGCTTCCGGGATGCCCAGTAGTGCGGTCTCCAGTGTGGCGGTACCGCTGGTGACGAGAGCAGCATCCGAATCCAATACGATATCGTAGGTGTGACCCTGACGAACTTGTACGTTTGGATAATTCTGTAAAAAGTCATTGTAAAAGGCGAGATCGAGTCCGGGGGCAGCTGCCACCACGAAGGTGTGATTCGGAAAGTATTTACTGACCGATAGCATCACCGGCAGTTTTTTTTGGATCTCTTGTTTGCGGCTGCCGGGTAGCAGGGCAACTTGTCGGGTGGGATCAGAAGTCGGTTTGTGGGAAGCGATGGCGTCGGCAGTGACCTGTGCCAACGGATGACCAACGTAATCCACTTCCCAGTTCCAATGCTTTTTGTAATATTCATTTTCAAATGGCAAGATCACAAGCAATCGATCGATGCACTGCTTCATGATCTTTACGCGATCCGATTTCCAGGCCCAGACTTGCGGCGAAATATAGTAGATGACTTTGTAGCCGGCTTTTTTGGCCCATTGGGCGATGCGCAGGTTGAACCCGGGGTAATCGATGAGGATAAGCACATCCGGTTGAAACGAAGCGATATCCTCTTTACAGAACCGAAGGTTTCGGAGGATGGTTGGCAGATTTTTAATCACTTCGAAGAATCCCATAAAGGCGAGGTCGCGAAAATGTTTGACAACCGTTGCGCCTTCTTCCTGCATGCCATCTCCGCCCCAACAGCGAATGTTGGCCACGGGATCTTGTTGGCGAAGCGCACGAACCAAGTAGCGGCCTTGCAGGTCGCCCGATGCTTCACCGGCAATGAGATAATATTTCAAATGGTTAGTTGAAGAGCTTCAGGATCAGGATACCGATTCCGTAAATGACGGTGGTTGCAAAGATGCCCTTGGCCGTTTCATCTCGATCGGTGTTGATGTAGATCGTGAAGAGCACGGCGTTGGCAAGTAAACTCAGCGATCCGATGGCAGTGATCTGTCGGTTGTTTGAAAGATACTCTTCCAAAAATTCGGTGAAGGAGATGGCATTTGCTTTCAGTTGCCAAATGATCAAAAGTCCCAGCAGGGGACCTAACAGGCCCAGCAGGAGCCCCAATCGTAGGTTGTCTTTTTTCAGGATCATAGTTTCCATGATTTCTTCAGCCGATCCAGTTGTTCGTACCGGGTCAGGTCATATTGAACGGGCACAACGCTAATATAATTGTGTTCGAGGGCCCAAACATCCGTATCCTTTCCTTTATCGTGGTTCACAAATTCGCCGGTGAGCCAATAATAGGATTTCCCGTAGGGGTCGTGCCGTTCCACAAAATCCTCCTCGTACTTGGCATAGGCCTGTCGACAGAGGCGAAGACCTTTCAATGTTTCCAATGGCTTGGCCGGAATGTTGACATTGAAGACCGTATGGGGATCCAGCTTGGTGGCCAGCATGTGTTGAACCATTTCTCTTGCAAAATGTCTGGCGGCGGTAAAATCGGCCTCGATACTGAAGTCCAGCAAGGAGAATCCCGCGGCGGGGATGCTTTCGATGGCCGCTTCCACGGCAGCCGACATAGTGCCGGAGTAGATCACATTGATGCTGTGGTTGCCACCGTGGTTGATGCCCGAGAGACAGAGATCGGGTTTTCGGTGAAGGACTTTGTCCACCGCCAGTTTTACGCAATCGACCGGCGTACCGGTACATGAATAGGCCTCGATACCATCGAACTGATTGGATTTCTGCAGCCGAAGTAAATGTCCGACCGTAATGGCATGCCCCATCCCGGACTGGGGTTTGTCGGGGGCCACCACCACGATCCGGCCCAGGTCTTTTACCGCTTCCACCAGGTTTCGGATGCCAGGCGCCGTGATGCCATCGTCATTGGTGATCAGGATGACGGGTTTTTTAGAGGCGGCCTTTTTGGATGCAGTGCCTTTTTTCATGTACGTCAAATGTATCATTCCCCTGCGGCATAAAAAGCCCTGCCAAAAAATCTTTTGGTGAATTCTAAAATATTTAGCATGTTGCACTAAATAAATTAGGTTTTTATGGCCTATGCAAATCAAAACCTTCGGTATTTGCGAAAGCTCCGCGGCTGGACGCAGGAGGAGTTCGCCAACAAATTGAACATTAAGCGCTCCTTATTGGGGGCATATGAGGAAGAGCGTGCAGAGCCACGTATTGACGTCTTGGAGCAAGTAGGCGACATGTTCCGTCTCACGCTGGATGATCTCCTGCGCAAAGATCTCAGTGAACAACGGGGCACCTATATATCCAAGCGACGGGCGCTGAAGATGGCGGGTACGAAAACCGAGATCCCGTTCGTGCCGATGAAAGCCGCCGCAGGCTATCTGGCGGGTTATGCCGATCCGGAGTTCATTGATGAGTTGAACACATTCACCTTGCCTATGTTGTCGGGTGGTCATTATCGTGCTTTTGAGATCGTGGGGGATTCGATGTTACCCACGCCCAGCGGTTCCGTGATCGTGGGGGAGAAGGTGAACGACTTGGAAGAGGTCAAAAATGATACACCCTGCATCGTGGTGTCTCGTAACGAAGGAATCGTATACAAGCGGGTGCAAAAAAATGGAAGGCAGCGGAACAAGCTTACCCTGGTGAGCGATAATCCTTCTTTTCATCCGTACACGGTCAGCACCGAGGAAGTGATCGAGATGTGGCAGGCCCAGATGGTCATTTCCCGGCCGCCTGCTCAAAATCGTTGGGACATGTCTCAGCTGGCCAGTGTGGTCAATGGATTGCAGCAACAAGTGAGCTCGCTGAAGAAGCGTTTTAATTAGGAGGCAACCAGTACATCGTCTTCACACAAGCAGGCATAGCCTGCTTGTTTTCTTTTTTTACATTTGTCCCTTCATGCGATCCCTTTCCTTGTTGCTTTTACTGCTTGGGCTCACCCAGCTATCACCGGCCCAAACAAATTTCAAGCGCGCTACGGCCTTGCGCATCACTCGTGCACCTAAGTTGGATGGACAATTGAACGACTCGGTCTGGGCCCAATCCAGTCCGCTGACCGATTTCATACAGGTATTTCCGCAATTGGGTGCGCCGGCTCCTCGATCGGCCACGGTTCGGATCTTGTACGACAATCAGGCGATCTATGTGGGGGCTGAATTATCGGACGATCCCCGTTTGATCCGCAAGCAGTTTACTCCCCGAGATGCCGAGGGGCAAGCGGACGTGGATTTCTTTTCCATTTTCTTCGATACATACAACGATAAGCAAAACGGATTTCAGTTCGGGGTAACCCCGGTCAATGTACAATCGGATGCGCGCATCACACCGGCATACAATGGCGGGTTCGGGGTGTATGGCGATAAGACCTGGGACGCGGTCTGGGACAGTCGGGTGCGCATTCATGATAAAGGCTGGACCGTTGAGATGATGATCCCGTACAGTGCTTTGCGTTTTGCCAAGAAGGATATACAGGATTGGGGCATACAGGCGCTCCGTTTTACGCGCCGCAACAACGAACGCAGCTTTTGGAACGCATTGGATCCTCAATTGGATGGGTTTGCGAACCAGTTTGGATTGTTGACCGGTTTACAAGACATCGAACCGCCATTGCGATTGAGTTTGTCGCCCTACGTGTCTGCCGGGTTTGCTCGTTCGCCCGTGCCCGGTGGATTTGAAAATGATGCATTCCAAAACGGCGGTATGGATCTGAAGTATGGGGTGAATGAAAGTTTCACCTTGGACATGACCCTGGTGCCGGATTTCGGGCAGGTGATCTCGGACAATGTGATCAATAACCTGACTCCCTTCGAAGTACAGTTTCAAGAGAACCGACCTTTTTTTACCGAGGGAACGGAGTTGTTTACCAAAGCAAAATTGTTTTACTCCCGTCGGGTGGGGGCTACTCCTAAGGGATATTATGGGGTGAATGCGCTGGCGCAATCCAATCCAGACTGGGAGATCCGTCACAACCCCAGCCGTACGCAGCTTTTCAATGCGTTTAAGTTTTCTGGACGGGATCGCAATAAACTGGGCGTGGGCATTTTCAATGCGGTTACCGCGCCAATGGAAGCTCGGTTACGTAGCCGAACGACCGGCAAGGACAGCAGCATCCTGACAGAACCGCTTGCCAATTATAATATCGTTGTGCTTGATCAGGCATTGAAAAATCGTTCCTCCATTACTTTCACAAACACGAATGTGATCCGAAATGGATCGGCCAGGGACGCCAATGTGACCGGTGTCGATTTGGCGTTATTTGACAAGAAGAATGTGCATGTGCTACGGTCGCGCATGCGGTATAGTCAGGTGTGGGGCCCTGTCAACAAAACGGGTTGGGCCGGTAACCTGAAATATTCCAAGGTCAGTGGTTTATGCCAATATGATCTGACCACGAATATTGAATCCAAGCAATATGATCCGAACGACCTGGGTTTTTTGATGGCGCCCAATGAGATGAATTTCTTTGCAAAACTGGCCTACCGGGAGCAACGACCGACCAAGCGTTTCAACTCCTTTAGTTATTCGATCGACCCTCGGTTGCAGTACTTATACAATCCCCATCGTTTTGTAAATGCCGATGTGTCGGTGACCGGCTTTTGGTGGTTCAAGAATTTTTGGGATGCCAGTATCACTTCCGGGATCTCACCGGGTTGGACGAACGATTATTTTGAATTGCGTACGCCGGGACGCGCCTTGCGCTTGCCTCCCAATGTTTTTGTGGAAGTTCAGGGCAGTAGTGACAGCCGGAAGAAATTATTCTGGCGGTACAATATGGGTTGGGCGGTAGCAAGCCGGTTTGATAATACGTATTACCGGTTCGGGTCGGGACTTCGATATCGTTTCAGTGATCGCTTCTTGATGGAACTGCAATCAGATTCCAAATTGGAAGAGAATCAACTGGGTTATGCCTTTTTGAGGGATGTGGACGGAGGTCCCGTTGTAGGATTCAGAAGAAATCAGGAGGTGACGAATGTGCTGACCGGCATCTACCATTTTGCGTATCGTTTGAATCTATCACTTCGGGTTCGGCATTATTGGAACCAGGTTACCTACTCTTCTTTTCATCGGGTGGATTCGCGTGGCGATCTCCTGTCGTATGCCTTTGTTCCCGGGCGGGATGATAACGTGAACTTATTCAATGTGGATGCTTTTCTGACCTGGGATTATTGGTTGGGAAGTCGATTGATCGTTGGATATAAAAACTGGTTATCGGGGTTGGATCGGTTACCGATTTCCACGTCCAAGCATCCTTATTATTCAAATTTGTCGGGCAGCTTTGACTTGCGACATGGGCATGAGGTCAGTGCCCGGTTTATCTATTTTCTGGATGCGCAGCGATTCCGGAAAAGGCATTAGTGTTTTTGCTCCAGGTGGTCGTGGTGAGTAAGCCAGAGCAGTTCATCTTTGCCTGGCTTGACCAGATCTTCTCCTTTGGGACGACTAAAGGCCGGTAGGATGGCATAGGCGGGGGTAAAGAAAAAGGTTGGGGTGCCGGGTAATTGCTTCGGACTTCCATACTTTTTATAACCGGGATCTTTGTGCCCGCTGATCATGTAGCCCGCTTCTTTGTTCTCTTTCCATTTGTCAGCTGCGATTCGACTGGCTACTCAAACAAAGGGCTCTTCATTCAATAAACCGGGATGTATGTGAACGCCCAGGGAAACGAGTAGTGATTCGGCAACGGGGTTACTGCGCGACAATACACAGTCGATTCGAATACTTTGATATCGCTTTCGCCATTCAATGAATTGCTCGAGGTATTGATTGTTTTCGGGAAGAGGGAATCCGCCAATTAGCAAAATGCGTTGTGCTTTGAACGTGAGTACTTGTTCCTGTAAGCGCTCAAGGCTTGATCGTCTACCGGGTTTTTCGATGGATTCCGGAAAACGCCCCAATTGAAATCCGCCCACTACCAAGGTCGATTTATCATCCCAGAAAAGACATCGCACGGGAGAAAGCCAACAGGATTGTGCTCGTATGGGTAGATGTACCGACTGAAACATCTGGTTTATCGGACAGATCGTATCGTACCGTCCATTCGTTTCACGAAATAAAGCTTCTTGTTCTCGAAATAATCCGTTTGAAGCGATTGTGGGTTGGTGACCGCCTGCCAATCGACCTCAGCAAAAAGCAGTTTTCGTTTTCCGGGTAGGGTTTCGGCCAGGGAGGAATTATTTTCCCGCAGAAAAGGGTGCAGGAGCCATGCTATTTCGTAGCCTCTCATGTAGAGGTCACTGACCTTGCCGAAATTTTTATTTTGGAAGCGGATCTGCAACCATTTGCTAAGCGCGTCTGCTTTGGGATAATAAAAGGGAGTGGGGATGGTCACTTCCAAATTCTTAAATCGGTTGGTAGTGAATTCACGGACATTTTCCCAGGTGGACATGCCCATGAGTTCGATCTTGTATCCGGCTGTTCGTAATTCGGAAGCCGCCGTTGCGAGCGTGCGGGCGAAACGATCATCCAGGCTGGCACCGACAAGGATGGTCTGTTGCGTGGAATCCAGCGTGCTTTTCAATTGTTTCAAGGAAACCGTGTCGACCCCTTCTATGATGCGATAGGTCAACGGTACACCAGGGGTGCGCTGACCATTTTGTTCCCAATAGTTCAGGATCTTATCTTCCATGTTTCCCTTCTTTCGAACCAGAATGATCCGATTCAATGCGTAGTACTGTTGAAGATGTTTGTATATCCCGTTACATTGGGTGGATAGTGTCGAGTTCCACATGAAGTAATACGGATTCGACTGAATCCCGCCATCGTTTGGCAAGTTGATGTTCACCAATGGGATATTGTATGCTCTGGCATAGTCGGCCAATTGTTTGCTTTCCGCTGTATTGCCATGCAACAACCAGATGT
Organism: Bacteroidota bacterium; assembly: GCA_046081925.1. Taxonomy (GTDB): domain Bacteria; phylum Bacteroidota; class Bacteroidia; order Chitinophagales; family Chitinophagaceae; genus JJ008. The sequence continues at coordinate 13,049 of JBJTWV010000021.1, forward strand.
CAGCATTTTTGATGGAATCTTTATCTACCAGTGTACTTACGGGATGGCTTTCCGATTTCGTATCCACCACCACCACGTCGATGTTTCCTTTTCTTTTTTTAAGTGAATCCAATGCTTCTTCAAAACCCTGATAGAATTCAAGGGCGCCGCTCACAAATCGGGGAAATTCGTATCGGCCGTACCGGTACTCTTGTTGTTCGGTGAAGATGCTGTCCAGTTGCAATGGAAGAAACAGGACCACTTTACCGGACGGTGATTGGACATTTGATTGAGCATGGATGTGCACGGCGAACAGGCTAAGACAGCCGATCAGAATACATTTCAGTTTCATGGTTATTCCCATTCAATGGTGGCCGGAGGCTTACTGCTAATATCGTAAACAACTCGATTGATACCGCGTACTTCGTTTATGATGGCATTGGAAACATCTGCGAGAAAAGTATATGGCAAATGTGCCCAGTCTGCCGTCATGCCATCGACGCTGGTAACGGCACGCAAGGCCACGGTATATTCATAGGTTCGCTCGTCTCCCATCACGCCCACACTTTTGACGGGCAGTAGGATGGTGCCGGCTTGCCAAACCTGATCGTAGAGGCCCGATTCACGGAGCGCTTGTATGTAGATATGGTCTGCTCGTTGCAGCAGCGATACTTTTTCTTCGCTAACCTCTCCCAAAATTCGGATGGCCAGGCCGGGACCAGGGAAGGGGTGTCGGTCGATCAATTGGGAGGGGATCCCTAGTTCGCGCCCTACTTTTCTTACCTCGTCTTTGAATAGGGATCGGAGTGGCTCCACCAGTTCCAGGTGCAGGTGATCGGGCAAGCCGCCTACGTTATGATGCGATTTGATGGTGACAGAGGGGCCGTGTACGGAAACGCTTTCGATCACGTCGGGGTAGATGGTTCCTTGTCCGAGTAATCCTACGCCCTCTATCTTTTTTGCTTCTTCCTGAAATACGTCGATGAACAGGCGGCCGATGATCTTGCGTTTGGTTTCGGGGTCGGTTTGTCCGGCCAGTTCCTGATAGAATCGTTGTTTGGCATCGATGCCGTTGACGGTGAGGCCCAGTGCCTGGTAGGTCTCCATCACCTGTTCAAATTCTTGATGTCGGAGCACACCGTTGTCAACGAAAATGCCCTGTAATTGATCGCCCACGGCGCGATGTATGAGGGTGGCGGCAACGGTTGAGTCTACCCCGCCACTGAGTGCCATGATCACTTTGCGTGAACCGATCTGTTGGCGGAGTTGTGCAATGGTATCGGAAATGAAATGCGAGGGCGTCCAGTCGCATTGGCATCCGCAGATATGGGTGAGAAAATTTCTTAGAAGGGTTTTACCATCGGTGGAGTGATACACTTCTGGATGAAATTGCACGCCGTAGATCGGATGGTGCTCCGGATGGGGTGTTGAGCGAAAGGCGGCCACGGGAATGCTTTCGGTATCGGCCAGGAGTTGAAATCCGGTTGGCAATTGTTTGATGCAGTCGCTGTGGCTCATCCATACTTGGGAGGCGGCAGGGATATGATTCAGGATGGGATCGTTGTTCGAATGGCTGTTTAGTTGCGCACGTCCATATTCCCGTTTGTTGCTTTTGGCTACTTCGCCTCCGAATTGTTTGGCTGTTAATTGCGCGCCATAGCAGATACCGAGCACCGGACGTTTTTCGGCGAAGGATCGAATGGGCACGGAGGGTGCGTTGGGGTCATTGACCGAGCAGGGGGAGCCGGATAGGATGATGCCTTTGAGGTCGTCCGTGTATTCGAAGGGCTGATGAAATGGAATGATCTCGCAATAAACATTTGCCTCACGAATGGCCCGGGCGATGAGTTGGGTGTATTGGGATCCGAAGTCGAGGATCAGTATCTTCTCGGTCATTGCGTGGCTAAGGTACTAAATGTGTTTGTCGACGATCGGTTAAAAATGAAAATGTCCGACCCAGGGGCCGGACATTTGGATGTGTACGTTCGAAGGGGTTTAGTATCCGCCGTCGAATCCGCCACCACCGTAGCTGTCGTTGCGGTTGTATCCGCCACCGCCACCGCGGTTGAATCCACCACCACCGCCGCCACCGCGACGGAATCCACCACCACCGCCACCACTGAAGGGGCGCTTCTTGTACTCGCCTTCGGGCTTCGGACGGCTTTCGTTTACAACGATGTTACGGCCATCCACGGCGCTACCGTTCAGGGCAGCGATCGCGGCTTGAGCCTGTTCGTCGTTAGCCATTTCAACAAATCCAAAGCCCTTGCTGCGGCCGGTGAATTTGTCGTTAATGATTTTGGCAGAAGTGACTTCACCATACTCGGCAAAGAGGTTAGCCAGGTCCTGATCTTTCAGGTTCCAGCTGAGGTTTCCAACATAAATGTTCATCGTGAGATGTTTTAAATGATAGTGTCAACAGTAAACAACCCCGTGAACATGCCGAACAAGCGAATGATACCGGTCTGTGAAACTGAAATAACACCGAAAGTACAAAGTAAGGCCTTTTTCGGGATACGCCGAATTAAATTTCGGGGATTGAGTATTTGGCACAAATTACTGCCAATCATTATTTTACGAAAAAAAGAAGGATGAAAGATGAATTGTATTCATCCTTCATCCTTCAACATTGTTCTTTTTTCCCTTATTCGGCAATCAGCTCAAATGCCACCTCGGCGGTCTTTCCATTGCCAAAATCAATGGTGGCTTGGTACGTGCCAACCTCTTTCACTTCGTCGGGCAAGGTGATGCGACGGCGGTCGATCTCGTAGCCGCGCTGTTCCCGGATCGCCCGGCTGATCTGCAGGGCGGTTACGCTACCGAAGATCTTACCGTTGGTACCGGTTTTGACTCCCACTTTGAGAGGGCCTTCGTTCAGTTTGGCGATCACGTTGTTGATCTCAGCCAGCATTTGTTCCTCTTTCTTGCGAACCTGCTTCATGCGCTCCTCCAGCTGTTTCAGGTTGCTGGGGCTGCATTCGACGGCCAGTTTGCGAGGAATGAGAAAATTGCGGGCATAACCGTTCTTTACTTTAACGACTTCGTTTACGCCGCCCAGATTATCTACGTCTTTGATGAGAATGATTTCCATCGTTTTGTTTTTGTGCACCCAGTGAATGGACCACTGTCTTCTTCCGTCGGAAGAGTTAGGATGCGGTTATTTCAATAGATCCGTTACGTAAGGCAGCAGGGCCATCTGACGGGCTTTTTTCACCGCATCAGATACTTTACGCTGATATTTCAGGCTGTTTCCGCTCAGTCGACGGGGCAACAGCTTGCCTTGTTCGTTCAGGAATTTTTTCAGGAAATCAATGTCTTTGTAATCGACATACCGCATGCCGTATTTCTTGAAACGGCAGAATTTCTTGACCCGTTTGTCGGTCTTGATCGCGGTGAGGTATTTGATTTCGTTCTTTGCCATGATTTAGCCCTCCATTACTTTTTCAGTACCCGTTTTTACACCACTTCTCTTGCGGGCATTGTACTCGACGGCGTATTTATCGAGTTTTGTGCACAGGTGACGGAGAACACTCTCATCACGCAACAGCTGAATCTTCAGCTTCTCAATCGATTCGGCTGCAGTAGTGAATTCCATCACCCAATACAAGCCGGTTGTCTTTTTCTGGATGGGATAAGCTAACACTTTGAGTCCCCAGGCGTTCTCAGCAACGACGTTTCCGCCGTATTCGCCGACCAGCTTCGCAAATTTCTTCTGCGCCGCTTTGAAGTCGTCTTCGCTCAGAACCGGGGTGAAGATCACCATCAGTTCGTAATTGTTCATACCTATTCGGTTTTTTCGGTTTTCCCATTGGACAATCCCGGAATCCCCGGGAAAGAATCTGCGAAACCAGATTTGGGGGACGCAAAAGTAGGAAAAAGTTTGGAAAGTTTGGGGAGTTTGGAAAGTTTGGAAAGTTTGGAAAGTTCGGTCTCAAAATAGTTAAGACTTGGTTGTCAACAACTTAACTGCCAAACTCCCAAACTATCCAAACTGCCCAAACTAAACCTGTGGGTTTAAAACGCCTTTTTCACCGGCTGGGTCTCTTTGTACATGATCAAATAGGTGGGGAAGTGATCACTGTATCCACCCCGGTATGTTAGCCCGTCCCAGGTGCGCATGGGGTATCCTTTATATCGGCCCTTGTTCTCCTTCATATACTCCTGGTTGAAAATGTTGGCGGAGACCATAAAAAACCCGCTCTGCTCTTTTGAAAGCCAGGGGTAGGAGATTATGATCTGGTCGAACAGGCCCCAGGCATCCTGATAAGCCAGCGTGCCATAGCCTTTTTTGTAGAAGTCTACCCAGGGGTTGTACATGCCACCAGGCATCACCTCCTCCTTGTTCCCATTAGCCCCGATCACATCCCGCACGCTTTTATTGACGGGGTCATCGTTCAGGTCGCCCATTACGATCACTTTGGGATTTTTTTCGAGGCGGGCAATCGAATCCATATGATTTCGACACACCTGCGCCGCCGCGATACGGCCGGGCTCACTTCGTTTTTCTCCGCCACTTCTGCTGGGCCAGTGATTGACGTAAATGTGAACATCCTCGCCATCCAATTTACCCTTTACCCACAGTACATCACGCGTATAATAAGCATCCTTACTGCCGGAGGGTAGGGAAACAAAAAGTTTGTCGCTCTTTTCCGGGGTGAAGTATTTGGGATTGTACAAAAGACCCACATCGATCCCCCGTGCATCCCGGGAGTTGTAGTGAATGACCTTGTATCCCCTTTTTGCGATCAGCGGATGCCTCACAAGATCTTCCAATACACCGGCATTTTCCACTTCGGCCACGCCTAATATGCCCGGACCATCGGGATTCTTATCGGCACCCATTTGGGAGAGCACGGTAGCCAATTTGGTCAGTTTATCCCGATAGATTTCGCCGTTATAGCGGCGTGGACCATCGGGTGAAAATTCCTCATCGTCCACCAGGGGGTCATTGATTGTGTCGAACAGATTTTCCAGGTTGTAAAACCCGACAACGGCTACTTTGTAGGATTTCTTCTGGGCAGACAGGAGGGTGGGCCAGCTGAGCAGCAAGGCCAGAGATAGCAGTATGATTCGCATCGGGGCAAGTTAGGAAATATCGATTTGCAACCGTCGAATCAGGTTGCCATTCCGGCGGTTTTAATGTGTATAGTTTTTTGTAGCAATCAGCCAGAATCCCAGTACTTTGCATCTCTTCCAAAAACTGCTTACCATGCGCCGTTTCGTCCTGCTTAGTTTGTTCGGATTCAGCCTGCTGTCCCTCCAAGCACAAAAAGACTCCACTATAACAAAAGACACCTCCATTGAAGAGCTGAAGGATGGTGTGCTGGACAATATACCCGTGGTCACTGCGGATGACAACGACCTGGGCGATGGCGGCAGTACCAACACATCCTCGTTGTTGAGTGCCGGGCGCGATCCGTTCTATTCGGCGGCATCCTTCAATTTCAGTGCAGTGCGTTTCCGTATCCGCGGGTACGATAACGATCACTTCAGCACCTTTATGAACGGAATCCCGATGGATAATTTGGATAATGGGTTTACGCCGTTCGGTCTTTGGGGCGGACTCAACGACGTCATGCGCAATCGCGATCAATCCTGGGGACTTCGTTACATGACATTCTCCTTCGGTGACATAGGCGGCAACTTGCAGATCGACTCCAGGGCCAGCAAGCAACGTACACAAACCAGTGTCAGTTATGCATCTTCCAATCGGAACTACAACAACCGACTCATGCTCACCCATTCGACCGGACTCAGTAAAAAAGGTTGGGCATTTTCTTTCAGCGGCAGCCGTCGCTGGGCCGGGGAAGGATATGTACCGGGTACTTTTTACGATGGATGGGGTTATTTCGCCGCGGTTGATAAACGCGTCGGACAAAACCATTTGCTTTCATTGACCGCTTTTGGTGCTCCCACCGAAAACGGTCGTCAGGGTTCATCGGTGCAGGAAATGATCGATCTGGCCGGCACGAATTACTACAATCCTAATTGGGGGTATCAGAACGGTGTGAAGCGCAATGCCAGCATTGGCCGCAGCCATCAGCCCGTGGTCATCCTCACGCACGACTACCGGATGAACAACAAAACAACCTTGACCACCGCCGTCGGATTTTCTGCCGGCGACCGAAGTGTTACCGCCTTGGATTGGTACAATACAGCGGATCCCCGTCCGGATTACTATCGATACCTGCCCAGCTACACCTCCACGTGGGCAAGCACTACCGATCCCAACCAGGGTCAGTTGTTATATGAACGCATGAAGGCGGATATCAATCTTCGTCAGATCAATTGGCAGCGGCTCTATGATGTGAACCGTGCCAACTACGCCTCCATTGCGGATGCCAATGGCACCGTGGGGAATACAGTAAGTGGCCGACGTTCGCTATATGTGGTACAAGACCGCGTTATCAACACGCAGCGGTTCAATTTCAACAGCGTACTCAATACTCAATTTTTGGACTTCATTGATTTTACGGCAGGCGTTTCCCATCAGTTTCAGCGCAATCATTACTATGTGAAAGTTGATGATTTGCTGGGTGGAGATTTTTACGTGAACGTGAATCAATTCGCTGAACGTGATTTTCCGGCTAATGGCAGCTCCAATCAGTTCGACCTGAACAATCCGAACCGTATCCTGAAAAAAGGCGACAAATACGGTTACGACTATGACATCAACATCACTCGCTCCGCTGCCTGGGCCCAAGGCGTTTTCAAATTCAATAAAGTTGACTTCTTCCTAGCGGGTACAGCCTCCCAAACATCCTTCTATCGGCAGGGCAATACACGTCATGGATTATTCCCGGATAATTCATTTGGCAAGGGACAAGTGAATTCCTTTTTTAACTATGGCGGAAAAGGAGGGATCACGTATAAGATCGACGGACGCAACTATGTTTTTGTAAATGCTTCTTATCAGACCCGTGCCCCTTATTTCGAGAATGTATATGTTTCGCCTCGTACCCGTCATGCCCAGCAGGACAATGTCAGCTCCGAAACCATTAACACCGTGGAAGGAAGTTACGTGCTCAATGCGCCCAAGCTTAAAGTGCGTCTGGGTGGCTACTACACCCAATTTCTGGGCGGTATGGATGTGATGACTTTTTATCACGACGCCTATCAAAATTTCGTGAACTACTCATTCAGTGGAATCGATAAACTTCACTTCGGTGGCGAGCTGGGCATTGAGGCTAGACTGTCCTCTACGCTTACAGTAAACGCTGCTGCTGCAGTTGGCCGATATTATTACGACAGCCGCCAAAAGGCCACCATTACGGTCGACAACAGCGCCTTGGTCCTGGGGCAGCAGGTCATCTATGCCGAAAATTTCCGAATCCCTTCCACGCCGATGGAGGCATACAGCATGGGGATCAGCTACCGTTCTCCCAAGTTCTGGTTTGTGAGTTTGACAGGGAATCATTTCGATCAATCGTACCTGAGTTTCAATCCTGTGCGCCGTACATGGGATGCGCTGAAATACCTGACGCCCGGCACAGCCGATTATCAATCCGTTTTTGGTCAGACAAAATTCGATGCACAGCAAACGTTGGATTTCTTCGGCGGGTACTCCTGGAAACTCCCCAAGGCATATGAGATCAATGGCAAGTCAACCTTTTTGGTATTTAATGTAGGCGTTAATAATATCCTCAACAACCAGGGAATCGTGACGGGTGGTTTTGAGCAATTGCGGTACGATCAGCAATTGGCCAATACGGATCCACTTCAGGTCGGAAAGTTTCCGCCCAAATTCTATTATGCTTACGGAATCAACTTTTTCTCCAGCGTCACCCTTCGTTTTTAATTTTTGAATTATACCGACTATGCATACTCACCGATCGAATCAAACCTGGGTTCTTGGCTTGGCCATTTTGCTGAGCGGGCTCTCTGCTGCTTGTAACAAGGAGCCAATTGGTCCTACCGGTCCGGATCCTGCGTTGTTAATGAACACGACTGAATTGCGTTCGCTATTCACGGGGGCTACCACCACCGCTCCAAACAACCGCAAGATCACCGGAATCGTTATCAGTGATAAGTCAACCGGCAATCTCAATGGACAGAATATTTATCTGCAACAAGGGACCGGTAAGGCGGGCATCTGTGTTCGTTTTACGGCCGCGCACGCGTTTAATTTAGGCGACTCGATCGATGTGGAGATATCGGGTCAGGAGATATCCGAATATCGCGGGTTGCTGCAGGTGAACAATGTGCCGTTGAGCTACGCCAACCTGGTGGCGCCCGGCAAATCGATCACTCCGCGTGTAGCTACAATTGCGGACATCAATACCAATTACGAGGCCTGGGAATCGACCTTGGTGCAAATCGTCAACCTGACTTCCATCAACGGTGGAGGAACGGGTGGTACCTGGTCGGGCAGTGTAAATATCGCAGATGCTACAGGCAGTTTGATTGTTTATACATCATCGTTTGCCGGGTTCGCCTCAACTGCGTATCCGACAAATGCACAATGGGTCACCGGCTATCTCAGTCCGTTCAATACCACCAAACAACTGGCGATCCGCTCTGCGGCAGATGCCAATTAACAGGATCAGAAACTCATTCATATGAAAACGATTCGTCAATTTCTTTCCTCCTACACGCTTATTGCGGTCGGTTTGTCAACGCTCGTGATTCAATTCGCATGTAAAAAAGAGATCGTTGCGCCGCCCACACTGGGAGATCCGGGTGTTGTTGCCAACACGACGATCCAAAATTTAAAAACACGCTACACTACCGGCCAGGCAGTGGCGATCAACGATGAGGTAATCATTGAAGGAGTTGTTTCCTGCGATGACCGTAGTGGCAATTATTACCAGCAGATCGCCATACAAGATGGAACTGGCGGTATCTTATTGCGTTTGGCAGGCAGTGGACATTATGCCAACTATCCGGTGGGACGAAAACTCTTTGTGAAGTGCAAGGGGTTATATCTCGGTCAATATAATGGAACACTGCAATTGGGTGGGGGATTGGATTCCAACTACCTGAGCAATGGCGGGGTTACGTTGTTGGCGTACAATTTGCAACCAGAACATATCTATCGCGGGGCGTTGAATCAGCCGCTGGAACCCGTGGTGGTCAATATTGCTCAATTGACAACCAATTTGCAAAATCGATACGTGAGCACCCTTATCAAATTGGTTGGCCACGAATTCAATGCGGCCGATACATCCAAAGCCTATGCCGATCCGGATGCTTCCGGTAACCGCACCGTACAAGCCTGCAACAACCCATCGGCAAATAAGATCACATTGCGTACGAGTAACTATGCCAATTTTGCCACGAAGAATCTGCCCGATGGAAATGGAGACATCATTGGGGTCTACTCCTATTTTGGATCTACCAAACAGTTGACCATTCGTGATGAGACCGATGTGCGTTTCACCGGTGCCCGTTGCGGTACGGGACCCACCACGCCCATGAACATTGCCGACCTGCGCGCTTTGTATACCGGTACCATTACCTATGGTCCCAACGGAAAGCGTATCTCCGGTGTAGTGATCAGTGATAAATCGACCAATAACCTCAACACCCGCAATATCTACCTTCAGCAGGGTACCGGACTTGCGGGCATCGCGGTACGTTTCGATGCCAATCACACTTTCAACCTGGGTGATTCGATCGATGTGAACGTGACCGGCATGGAGATCTCCGAATTCAATGGGTTGCTTCAGCTCAATAATGTACCATTGGCCTATGCTTCGGTAAAGGCCACCGGAAAATCCATCACGCCCCGGGTGGCGACGATCGGCGATATCATAACCAATTTTGAAAGCTGGGAATCGACTCTGATCAAGATCTTGAATATCAATTCGCTTTCGGGAGGCACCTCCGGTAAGTGGAGTGGTAGTGTGAATTTGACCGATGCAACCGGCACGATGGTTGCGTACACCTCCTCTGCGGCGACCTTCGCCACAGCTGCGTATCCTACAGCGGCCACGTCGCTGATCGGATATCTCACTCCCTTTGCTACTACCTTTCAGGTGGGTATCCGCAATCCGGCTACCGATGTGGTTGCAGGGGGTGGTCCTCCTCCACCTGCAGGCACCGGACTTCCACTTACAACGTCTCCGTACAACCAAAACTTCGATGCCATTTCTGCCGGATTGCCGCAAGGGTTTTATGCGAAAATCGGAGCAACGGCCGGTTCGATCGGAAGCGGTGATATGACTGCTTTCGGTGGATGGGCTCCGACCGTTTGGAGTAATACTGGTGCGGGAGCCAAGAATTTTGCTTCGGCCACCGGACTGACTTCAACCAGTGATGTGACGGCACAAGGCGCTTCCACCAACCGGGCATTCGGAATTCGTCAAACCAGCAGCACGGGCTACGATCCGGGTAGTGCTTTCGTGGTATTGCTCGACAACACCACCGGCAAGAGCAATTTTCAAATGAACTTCCAATTGCAGTCTCTGGATCCGACCTCCACCCGTACCACTACTTGGGTGGTGGATTATGGTTTTGGCGTTGCACCCTCTGCATTCACCCCCATCACCAACACTACGCCAGCCACGTTGACGACCAGTACGACGTTTGGCGGAACCAATGTGTCGGTGAGTTTTGGATCGGCATTGAACAATCAAAACCAGAAAGTTTGGATTCGGATCGTTGCACTGGCTGCGACTACCGGAACCGGCAACCGAGCCTCTTCTGCCATCGATGAATTTCAATTGAGCTGGAATTAATCTTCCACATGTATCTCGACTGACGCTTCAATCTTTAATAAACTGAAATGAAACGAATTTATTTTCTCCTTGCCTTTTTCCTCACGACGAGCAACCTGTTTGGTCAGTTATTGACCGAGGACTTCACCTATACTGCTGGTCAGCTCTTGACTGCAAACGGTTGGACAGCTCATTCAGCAGGGGTCAATCCCATAACCGTGACAACCCCGGGGCTTAGCTATGCGGGGCATCCCGGTTCCGGAGTGGGGAATGGGGTAACAATGGCAAATACCGGGGAGGATGTTAATCGCGCTTATACAGCCGTTACTTCTGGAAGTGTGTACATGTCATTCATGGTCAATTTGAGTGCCGTGCAAACGGGAGATTATTTTGCCGGGCTCTTTCAATCCTCTAGCATTTTTCCATTGCGTGTGTATACCAAGTCAGATGGAGCCGGTGGTTTTTTCTTTGGATTAAGTAAGAGCAACTCTACAGCTTCCTATGAAACAACTTCACGCACATTAGGGACCACCTATTTTGTGGTGGTCAAGTACACCTATAATACCGGTTCTACGACCGACGACGTGCTAGATTTGTGGGTCAATCCGGCGCTGGGAGGTACGGAAACTCCAGGCACGATCGCGGGTGTAACCGGTACCTCTACGGATGCCACAACGATCGGAGCAGTATTTCTTCGTCAGGGTTCCAGTACCGCGGCTTCTACCCAACAAGTTGATGCCATTTTAGCAGGTACAACCTGGGCTTCCGTAACCGCCGGTGCTTCCGTACCGTCACCCACGTTGACCTTGGGCACCATCAATTCATTTGGAAATGTTACCACAGGGTCAAACTCAACTAGCCAGACTATATCACTCTCCGGTACGAATTTGACGGGTGCGCCCGGAAATATCACCATTACGGCACCGAATACCGATTTCCAAGTTTCCTCCGATAATTCTACTTGGGGTGCCTCCGCTACCATTCCATTTACATCCGCAACGTTGGCAGCTACCTCTTTTTATGTTCGGTTCACTCCACAAACCAATGGATTGAAATCCGGAAACGTTTCACTTGCCGGAGGTGGGGCCAGTGCCTCATTGGCAGTATCGGGTACAGGGGTCTCCATATCAGCTCCGGTGGCAACTGCTGCTACGGCAGTAGGTGGAGTCGGTTTCACTGCCAATTGGAATGCTGTAAGTGGTGCGACCGGATACTTCTTGGATGTATATACGAAAGTTCCGGGCCTGGTTACAGAGACCTTGGCTGGTTGGGCTTTCATATCAAACACGTCTACGAACCTGATCAATACGGAAGGCAACAGTAATAACACCGGTTTGTCGATTTCTGTTACAGGCGCATCACAAACATTTATCCATACAAATGTTGGACCTAGCAGTACCAACAACCCATACTCTGTAACCACTACTGGCTGGGATGCCGGCACAAACACTAAGTTCTGGCAAGTAGATGTGAGCACCTTGGGCGCAACAGGTATTACTGTTTCTTCTTCACAGCTCTCATCCAATACGGGGCCTGCAAATTTTAAACTCCAATACAAAGTTGGTGTCTCGGGAACGTGGGCCGATGTTACTGGTGGCACAGTCGCTATTACTGCTAGCAATATTTGGGCGAGCCTAACGGATGTTCTGTTACCTGCCGATGCGAATAATCAGGCACAGGTTTCGTTAAGATGGATTCAAACAACGGATCTGTCTGTTTCTGGTGCAGCAGTTGGTGTTGCTGGTACCAGTCGTATCTCTGCCATCTATGTAAAAGGCCAGGTGAACGGGTTTGTCAATACGTACGCTCAACAAAACATCAACGTTGGTAATGCTACCAGTTATGCCGTAACGGGATTGACTCCCAATTCCACTTATTATTATGTTGTGCGGTCGACCAATGGAGTGTCCACATCGGTCAATTCCAACGAGATCTCTGTTGTCACCAATGCCGCGCCTACATTGAGTGCCTCTACACTCAACGCGTTTGGCAACGTTTGCACCAACACAACACCTGCCCCCAATTCGTTTACCATCACCGGATCCAATCTGTCCACTGCGAATGTGGTGGTGGGTCCTTTAGCCGGTTTTGCATTCGGAACGGCTGCTGCTGGTCCCTTCCAATCAACCTTAAGTCTTGTGCAACCCGGTGGTGCTTATTCTCAGACCGTGTATGTGCAATTTTCACCCACGGCGGTTCAATCTTACAACGGAAATATTCCGGTGTCGGGTGGAGGCGCGTCGTCCACACAAGTGGCTGTAACGGGTGCGGGCGTTAATACACTAGCCACCGTAACCGGGGGAGCCGCTACCTCGATCACGCAAACCACCGCCACCGTGACAGGTACCATTACGGCAACGGGTTGTTCCTCGGTGACCGCCTATGGAGTTGAATACAGTACCACATCTGGATTTGCAAATGGTACCGGTACCGCTGTTCCATCTTCTAATTTGTCGGGAGGTAGCTTCACCTCCTCTCTGAGTGGTTTGGCTCCAGCAACTACTTATTATTATCACTCATACGCTACCAATGCTGGTGGAACAGCTTATAGCAGCGAACAATCATTCACCACAACAAATCCCAATCCGGTACTGTCTGCAAACACGCTTACCGGTTTTGGAAATGTCTGTATCAATACCACCCCTGCGGCTAACAGTTTCACCCTCACCGGTACGAACCTGACCAGTGCTAACATAACGGTGGGGCCATTGAACGGTTATACCTTCTCTACCACTGTCGGTGGCACGTATGTAGCGAGTTTAAGTATCACGCAACCTGGCGGAGCTTTCAGTCAGTTGGTTTATGTGAAGTTTACGCCAACGTCTGTTCAGTCCTACAATGGGAATATTCCGGTAAGTGGTGGCGGCGCATCCACTTACATCAACGTTGCTGTCACAGGTGCCGGTGTAAGTACTGCTCCTACGGTTGTGACGGGCTCGGCCTCATCGATCACTACAACCGGAGCCACGGTTGCCGGGTCGATCACGGCAAACGGGTGCACGACTGTAACTGCTTATGGTATTGAGTACAGCACCATCAGCGGATTTGCCAATGGAAGTGGCACGCAAGTTTCCTCTTCCAATCTGAACGCCGGTGCCTTTACTTCTGCTTTGAGCGGACTGACTCCTGCCACTACGTATTATTACAAGGCTTATGCGGTGAATGCAGGTGGAACGACTTGGGGTACACAATCTTCCTTTACAACCTCTGCGCCACCGCCCCCGCAATTGACGGTTTCCGCACTGGCTTCCTTTGGTTCAGCTTGCGTGAATGCGTTGGTCGGACCTAACACGTTCACCATTAATGGAAGTAACCTCACCGCCTCTTTGATTACCGTTGGCCCATTGGCTGGGTACAGTTTCTCCCAAACATCTAGTGGCAGTTATAACAACACCATTGGTATTATCAATCCCGGCGGAACACAGAGCTACACGATCTATGTAAAATTCAATCCGACGGCTGCCCAGTCCTACAATGGCGTGATACCTGTAACAGGAGGTGGTGCACCCACTGTATATGTTACGGCTAGCGGTACCGGCGCCAATACGCCCGCTACCGTCATTACAGGAGCTGTCTCCGGTATAACCACCCGATCGGCAGTATTGGCCGGATCCATTGCTACCAGCGGGTGCTCCAACGTTACGGCGTATGGTATTGAGTATAGTTCCATCAATGGGTTTGCTGATGGCAGCGGAACCAAAGTGCCTTCGAATAACTTATCGGGTAGCGGATTCCAGACCTCAGTGGGCGGTTTGCTACAAGGTGCTACATACTACTATAAGGCGTATGCGACCAGCAGCGCCGGTACAGCCTATGGAGCGCAGCGTTCATTCACATTGAGCTCGATCGGTTCCGGGTTCCGGATCTTCCCTTCACCCGCCCGACCGGGCGAATCTGTGAACCTAACGGTATCCTTAACCGATCTGATGCCGGGCTATTACGGTCTTCAGTTCTTCGATGCGAGTGGTCGCATGATCCATGTACATCACATGAATGTGCAGGGCAGCTTCATCGACCGAAGCATCTCACTTCCGGCACACATGCCTATCGGCATATATGAAGTGCGGTTGATCAACTTTGAAAAGGAGTTGGCTCGTCAACGGATCGTCATTCATCAGTAACAGCGTCCGTCCAAATAAAAAAGTCCCGCCTTGGCGGGACTTTTTTATTAAAGTTGTATGAAAGGAAGCAAGGTTCTTCCTTCGGGATTGGCGATCAGGATCTGATAATTACCCGCTGGTAAAAGTGGAAGTGATAAACGAAGGTTGACACCGGCCGTTAATCTGGGAAGGTTGCCGCTCCAGATCAGTTGGCCCGATGCGTTGTATAAATGAGCCTCAGAAGCAGGGATATTCTTTTTGGATTGAAGCCAAAAAGCGTTGTGGCCGGGGTTAGGGAATAAAGACAATCCGAATGTCTGGGGACTAACATTGTTGGTTCCGGAAACCACGCCGGAGAGATTGTATTGGGAGAAAACCGGATAGTGGTCAGAGGTATTGTGCGCACTCACATAGTCAGATACGACTGTGGTGACATCGGTACGAACTTTTACAGATCCGGGCACATAATAAGGCACGTATTCATTGGAGATGATGTGATTGTCGATCACATTGGGGAAGTTGATCATCGTGGATTGTCCTGCTGCTCCCAACGGAAGGGTGATCGATTTGTAACTATCCCCATCGGTGCTGTCCGCTACGATGGATGTATAGCTGCTGACTGTTGCTCCGGGGTAGATTGAGGTATTCAATGCGTCGTTGAAGTCGCCGATGATGATATTCAAGGTGTTGTTGAATTGAGCATCCAACGTATCCTTGAGTTCTTGGGCAGCACCAAATCGTTTATCGTAATCGGCTTGGGTAGCGCCGGCTTTGCCGTGGAGAAGAAAGACGTTGATGTCTTTGCTTACACCATTGATGGTAGCCGTGGCTGAAAACAAGAAAGGGAATCGGCCGGAGGCCCAATTGGTATAGGCGGGGGTGCTGTTGCGCATAATGCCACGGGTGCGCACGTTGGAGAATATGGACTTCCGATAAATGAACGCCTGTTTTTGTCCGCTGGTCCAGCTGGCGCCGGTGCCGTTGGTATTGCTTGAGCAGAAAGGGGCGATCACAAAGCCGTACTCATTTTGTCCGAGGGAATCGACCAGTCGACGAAATCGCATTGAATCCACTATCTCCAACACGCCATAAAGATCTGCGTTCAGCATATGCAGGATGCGCTTGGCATTGACCTCCTGCAGATCTTTGTCGGTTGGGCCGCTGTTGTACGGAGCGCCAAAGTATTCGATGTTCCAGCTCACGATATCAAGCGTAGCGGCAGAGCTTTGCGCCTGTGTCAAGGATGGAGTACACAGTAGGTAAAGTCCGATTGCGCAAACGAGGCAACGAATTTGACGGAGTGGCGTTTTTTTCATCATGCCAAAGGTAGGATAAATGTGGAGGCTATTGCGCGGCGCGGATATCGAGCACGCGTATCTGCAGGGATACGTTTCCCTGGTATTCATTTTCATCCAGGTGGCATAACAGGTCAATGGGATCTCCTCCGAGCAACAGGTCGCTTTTTTTTGCGAGTCCGAATCCGATCCCGGTGATGCGCGCATCGCCTTGTCTGACCACGAACCGGACATGATCTTCTTTTACAATTTTGGAGTGGCCCGTATCGATGACGTTGCTGATCAGAAAGATGGGCGGTTCATTGTCGGGCCCGAATGGTTCCATTTGCTGTAGGATGTCGAAGAATTTTTTTTGGATGTCCTGTATGCGAATTTCAGCATCGACTTGAATGCGGGGAATAAGCAATTCCCGGTCGAGGCTTTGTTGTACTGCTTCTTCAAATCGGTCTCTTAGTTCATCTACCCGATCAACGGGAAGACTCATGCCGGCGGCTGCCATATGACCCCCATATCGTGTGAGCAGGTCCCGGCAGGCGTAAATGGCTTCATAAAGATTGAAGCCGGGAATACTTCGCGCACTGCCCGATGCTTCTTCTCCCGAGCGAGTTAATACGATCGTGGGGCGGCGGTATTGTTCGATGAGCCGGGAGGCTACGATGCCAACGACGCCCTTATGCCATTCGGGATGGAATACCACGGTAGATACGCGATCTTGCCAATGAGGGTTGGACTCGATCTGTTGCAAGGCTTCTTTTGTGATGGATCGGTCGGCTTGCTTTCGTTCGTCATTATCGGCCTGCAAGGATTTGGCCAGTTCCATCGCGGTTGCTTCGTCTTCAGCCGTGAATAGTTCAACCGCTTTTTTGGCATCATCCATTCGTCCGGCTGCATTTACTCGTGGGGCGATCATAAAAACCAGGTTCTGGATGTGCAGTGTTTTGCTCAGCCCACTGATCTTGGCCAGCGCCTGGATCCCTTTGTTCGGTCTTGAATTTGCTTTTTGCAACCCCAGAGAGGTGAGTACCCGGTTCTCTCCACTCATCGATACGATATCGGCTGCAATGGCGGTGGCGAGGAGGTCCAAATATTCGTTCGCTTCCTCCACGGGCCATAACAATCTTTCGCAGAGGGCCAGCATGAGTTTGTAGCCCACTCCGCAGCCGCAGAGTTCTTTGAATGGGTAGGGGCAATCGGGTTGTTTGGCATTGAGTATCGCGTAGGCGGGTGGGAGGGTGGGGTCGGGTAGGTGGTGATCGCAGATAATGGTATCGATCCCGTGGTCTTTTGCCTGTTGGATCAGATCGATCGATTTAATGCCACAATCCAGTGTGATGATCAACTGAGTCTGCTGTCGAATTGCATGATCGATACCGGCCTGACTCAAACCATATCCTTCCCGATACCGATGCGGAATATAAAAGTCGATGTTCGAATGGTGTCTCCGAAGGAAGGCGTAGAGGCTGGCCACGGAGGTGGTGCCATCCACATCGTAATCACCGTAGATCAGTATATTCTCTCCCTGCTGAAGAGCCATTTGCACGCGATCTACTGCTTTCTCCATGTCCTTCATCAGCCAGGGCGAATGAAGTGTGTTTGTGTCGGAGCGAAAGAAACGGCGGGCCGATTCCAGGTCATGCACACCACGTTTAACCAAAATTTCCAATAAGGCAGGTTGCAAGTTCAACTCCTGTCGTAATTGCGAAATGGACTCCGGGTTGGGAGGGTTGTATATCCAGCGTTTTTGCATGGGGAGAGGTGCCTACCTAAAATTTCCGTTCTGTTACAAAGCGTACCATGTGTTCAAGCCCCTCCCGAGTCGGACTATCCGGAAACAAGTGAAGCTGCTCTATGGCTTTCTTTTTAAAAATATCCATTTTTTCGGTTGCGTAAGCGATGCCTCCGTACTCTTTTACGGTATGTATCACCCAGTCCACCTTGGCTCGTTGGGTGTTCTCATTCTTCAGGATATAGATCATTTTGCGACGAACGGATCCCTCAGCATGTTGAAGCGCGTAGATCAGCGGCAGACTGAGTTTTTTTTCTTTGATGTCATTGCCGGTGGGTTTTCCGATCTGTTCCTGTGTATAATCGAACAGGTCGTCTTTGATTTGGAAGGCCATGCCGGTGTATTCGCCGAATAAACGGAGTCGCTCGGTGAGGGTATTGTCCTCGCTGGCCGACCAGGCCCCTGCCGAGCAGGCGGATGCGAGCAGCGAAGCGGTCTTGTTTCGTATGATCTCAAAATAAACTTCCTCTTTCAGGTTCAGACTACGGGCTTTTTCCAATTGGAGGAGTTCGCCCTCACTCATGAGCCGAACCGCTTCGGATAAAATATGCAGGATCCGGTAGTCTTTATGATCGAGGGATAGAAGCAATCCTTTTGCCAACAGATAGTCGCCGATCAGTACGTTCGCCTTTGCTTTCCATAGGGCATACGTGGAAAAGAACCCTCGCCTCTCCAGGGAATCATCGACCACGTCGTCATGCACCAGTGTGGCGGTATGCAGAATTTCCACCAGGGAGGCGGCGCGATAGGTCTTTTCGCTGATGCCCCCGCAGAGTTTGGCACAGAGCAATACGAACATAGGTCGTATCTGCTTCCCCTTGCGCTTGACGACGTACCGCATGATCCGGTCCAGCAGCGGGGCATCGCTCCGAACGGATTCCTGAAACAACCGTTCAAATTGTTTCAGCTCTTCTTCGATCAGATGGTTGGGGAGCTTCATGCCGGGGATCAGGGGTGGGACGATCGCCGGTCATTGCCCGAACCAACCGGTAGGCCCACCTTCAAAATCTTTATTAAGTGATTGAGAGTTAATGGAATAACTATGCAAATAAACGAAGGAAAATTTGGATAATCCCCCTATTTTATTATTTTTGTGCACATTCGGAGAAATCCGTAAAACTTATAATATCAGTTTATGCAAACCAACTCATTCCGGATCCTCGTCCTTGCTTGTGCTTCGTTGATTTCCACTGCGTTCGCGCAAAATGTAGGTGGCGGGTTCGATTTGAAAGACTCCTCTCTCATCCCCAACAAGCGCATGCCGCAGCACACCGAGTTTTTGAACGGCACCTATAATTTTCCTTCCAAACCCCGTAATCAGTGGGAGGTCGGAATCAAGGGCGGTCTGTTCCAGATCAGCGGTGACCTCCCTGCACAGGTTCTTTCTCCTGGGTTTGGCGTGCACGTCCGTAAAGCCTTTGGCTACATCTTCTCGCTCCGCATGGAGTACATGAATGCTGTGGGTAAGGGATACAGCTTCGTTGCTAATGAGAACTACGCAAAGAATGCTGGCTGGGGGGCGAACATTGCCGATCCGAATCAACGATATTCCGCTCCGCGCATGACAATCGTTGCGCCGGGTGGTGTAACCGGCATTGTCTCTTCCAAGACCGGTTTGGCTTCCACGCCACTTGAGCACATCTTCTACAACTACAAAGCAAAAGTTCAGGACCTCAGCCTGCAAGGGGTGATCACGCTGAACAACGTTCGCTTCCACAAATCCAAGACGGGCATGACCCTGTACGGATTTGGCGGAATCGGTGGTACCATCTACGAAACGCGTGTAAACGCTTTGAATGGTAACACGAAGTACAATTTCATGACCTTGACTTCCGCTGCCTACAAGGATCGCAAGGACTTCCTGAAGAACATGAAGAACAACGTATTGGATGATGATTTTGAAACATTGGCTGAAAACCAAGGTGACCGTCGCCCCAAGCTCTTTGGTCAGACCTTTAAGCCCTCTGCAACAGTTGGTGCGGGTGTGGCTTTCAAACTCAACAACCGCTTGAATTTGGCCATTGAAGATCGTTGGACCATCGTAAAGGATGACCTGTTGGACGGTCAGCGTTGGCAGGAAAACGCGTGGGGTGATGCTTCACTTACCCGCGACCATGATTCTTATAATTATGTAAGCCTGGGCCTCAACATCAATCTGGGTGCCAAGTCGATCGAGCCATTGTGGTGGATCAATCCGCTGGATTATGCCTACAGCGAGATCCGCAACCCTCGCCTGATGAAAATCCCCCCGCCCGTATTGCCTGATACGGATGGTGATGGCGTGACCGATCAGTTCGATCGCGAACAAACCCCTGCCGGTTGCCCGGTTGATACACACGGAGTAAGCCTCGACAGCGATGGTGACGGCGTACCCGATTGTAAGGATAAAGAACTGATCACGCCTACCTATTGTCAGCAGAATGTTGATGCAGACGGCGTTGGTAAGTGTCCTTGCCCTGAGGATTGCAAAGTGGTTGGCCCGCCCAATCCCACTTCCTGTGCCACCAACATGGGTTCTCTCCCCAGCATCGCTTTCAAAGGCAGCACCAATAAGTTGTCTGATGATGCCAAATCCGCCCTCTCCACCGCTGCTGTGGCCATCCGCAATAACCCCAGCTGTAAAGTGGTTGTTATCGGTTACTGCTCTGCCAATAAGAAAGAGCAGCAGCTTAGCTGGGATCACGTAAATACGGTGATCAACTACCTGGTCGATAAAGAAGGGATCAGCCTCGATCGTTTCATCTTCAACTATGGCCAGCAAGGCGGTGATTGCGATACCGTTGACCTGCGTGCACCCGTGGAAGGAGAAAATGGCCCCAACCGCGTGGAGCCACCACATCCCAACCTTCGCAAGAATTGATTTCAAACGAGATACAGCAAGTCCCGCCCTACAGCGGGACTTCTTTTTTCCTTTACCATAACCTTAACGGCCCGAAACACGGGGTCTGTTGTTTTTCCCCCAGATTTGCTGCAGAAACAGTAACTTTATCGCCCCTATGTCGCAACGTTTCGTAGGATTTTGGATGATTGGATTTTTTGCGATGGCCTTGTTGGCCGGTTGCAGTAACAGCATGACCAAACTGCTGAAGAATCCCGACCCCGCCTATAAGTTGCGTATGGCGGAACAGTTCTTTGCCAAAGAGCAATACACAAAGGCCCAACAAGTGTATGAAGATGTTATGCCCTACTACAAGGCAAGCAAAGAGTTTGAGGACATCTACTACAAATACGCATACTGTGCCTATCACATCGGCGATTTCATGAATGCGGAAAATCTCTTCAAGAGCTATCTGGAGATTTTTCCCAACAGCGCGAAAGCCGAGGAAGTTGATTATATGCGTGCTTACTCATTCTTCAAGCAGTCTCCCAAGGCTGAATTGGACCAGACCAACACGCTTCGAACAATGGGTATGATGCAAACCTTCATCAACACCCATCCCGGTTCGTCACGGAACAAACAGGCCACGGAGATCATCGATATTTGCCGGGCCAAGCTTGAACTGAAGGATCAAAAAAGTGCGCAATTGTATTACGACTTGGGGCAATTTCGGGCGGCAGGGGTATCCTTCACCGCATTGCTCAATAACTATCCGGACTCCGACCGCGCGGATGGCTACAAGTTGATGATCATTAAGTCCTACTACCGCTACGCCGAGATGAGTGTGGAAGAAAAAAGGGCCGAACGTTTTGAGCAAGTGGTCAACGAATGCTACGAATTCGTAGACCGATTCCCGGATAGCAAATACCGAAAAGAAGCCGAAGATTTTTTAACGAACGCCAAGAACAATATTAAAAACCTGACCAATGAGTAAACTTCGTCGCCAGCTCAGTGCCGGCATCACTAACAATGTGGAAACCCGTAACCTGGAGGAACTGAAATCCAAGACCGGGAATCTGTATGCATCCATTACCATAGTTGGTAAGCGGGCTAACCAGATCAATATCGCCATCAAGGAAGAGTTGCACAACAAACTGGAAGAGTTTGCCAGCCATACCGAAAGTATGGAGGAGATCCATGAGAATAAAGAGCAAATCGAGATCTCTCGCGCTTACGAACGCATGCCCAACCCGGCTTTGCAAGCCACTCATGAGTTTCTGGAAGACAAAGTCTATTTCCGTAAGAATGAAGACGAACTGTTCAGTTAATGAATGGACACAACATACTGAAACCGATGGCCTGCCATCGGTTTTTTGTTTTCAGGAATCTGCCAAAGCCGGTAATTTTGAGGTACACTATTCCCGCCGTATGATCCAACCGTTCACCTGGATGATCCTGTCTCTACTGTTCATGTGTTTACCTGCACAGGCACAGGAGATCTTTGCCCGTTTCTCTGTCAACTCGAGCAAGGTGAGTACACAGGTGGACAAGAAGATCTTTACGACCCTGCAAAACGGCGTCACCAATTTTCTTAATACCCGGAAATGGACCAATGATGTATTTCAGCCGGCCGAACGGATCCAATGCAATTTCGTACTGAATATTGAACAGGATCTGGGCAGTAATATTTTCAAAGGACGACTCACCGTGCAGGCGGCCCGACCCGCTTACAATACTTCCTACGATTCTCCTCTGTTGAACTTTCAAGATGAGAACGTCGTTTTCAAGTATATCGAATTCCAGCCCATCGAGTTCAACGAAAATCGGGTACAAGGAAATGATCCCACGGTTGCCAATCTAACCGCAATATTGGCCTATTATGTGAACCTGATCCTGGCCCTGGATTACGACTCCTTCTCCCTCCGGGGCGGAGAGCCTTTCTATCTGCGGCTTTGGAACATCGTGAACAACGCACCCGACAGTCGCGATATAGCCGGCTGGAAATCCTTTGATGGACTTCGCAACCGTTATTGGCTGGCTGAGAACTTTAATAACAACCGGATGGCATTCATTCACGATGCCATTTATGCCTATTACCGGACCGGATTGGATGTGTTCTACGAAAATGAAGAAGCCGGCCGATCCGGATTTTTGAATGCGCTCAGCTTCTTGCAAACCATCCAAAGCGAAACCCCCAGCGCTATGATCCTGCCCTTTTTCTTTCAGGGCAAGGGAAACGAATTGGTTAAGATATTCTCCAAAGCCACCGGCGAGCAGAAGGCCAGAGCTCGGGAACTGCTCTCCAAACTCGATATCACGAACGCCAATCTTTACAAAGAACTCCGATGATCCGTTCGATCTCCTTGTTGGTATTGGTGAGCCTCTTCATCGCCTGCAGCGATCGATCGTCCCTCCCCGCCGGCGTGTTGCCCGGTGAAAAAATGGAAGCGGTTCTTTGGGATATGCTTCGTGCCGATCTGTTCGTCGCCAATTATATAGCCATTCGGGACAGCTCCCAAGCCGGTCATGCAAAAGGTCCGCAATTATATGCGGCCACCCTGAAAAAGCATGGCATCAGCGATTCTGTATTCAAGACAAGTTTGAATTATTATCGAAAACATCCCAAGCAATTCTATCCGATCCTTGATTCCATTGCACAGCGACCGGTACCGGCTCCCACCAATGTGGTATCTACGGCGCCCAAGCCGGCCGATACCGTTCCCGCTACGAAGCCCGCTCTAAAGAGTACCCCCGATCGACCTGAACTCACCCCTCTGGCATACTAGATCCCTTTTCTTGATTACTTTCAATCAAACAAGCGTACATATATGAACAAAGTGGTTGCCGGTGCCGATCAGGCCATCGCAGATATTTCGGATGGTGCTACCCTGATGCTTGGCGGATTCGGATTGTGTGGCATTCCTGAAAATTGTATCGCTGCATTGGTACGTAAAAAGGTAAAAGGACTCACTTGTATTTCCAACAACGCCGGGGTGGATGATTTCGGTATTGGCTTGATGCTCCATCAGCATCAGGTCAAGAAAATGATCGCTTCCTATGTGGGGGAGAATGCCGAGTTTGAACGACAATTACTCTCGGGTGAATTGGAAGTGGAACTGATTCCGCAAGGAACCTTGGCTACCCGATGCCTCGCCGCCGGATATGGTATGCCGGCCATTTTCACGCCTGCCGGCGTCGGAACGGAAGTGGCAATGGGAAAGGAAACAAGAACCTTTAACGGAAAGGAGTATCTGATGGAGATGGCATTCGATGCCGACTATGCACTTGTGAAAGCATGGAAAGGGGATCCGCACGGCAATCTGGTCTTTCGGGCTACCTCCCGCAATTTCAATCCGTTGATGGCCATGGCAGGCCGAATCACCGTAGCAGAAGTTGAAGAACTGGTGCCCGCCGGGTCACTTGATCCCGATGCCATACATACCCCCGGCATCTATGTACATCGCATTTTTCAAGGGCAGGATTACGAAAAACGAATTGAACAGCGAACCACCCGAACCCTCTAACGCAATACCGCCATGTCATTGAACAAAGATCAGATCGCTCAACGCATTGCTCGGGAGCTGCGCGACGGCTACTATGTTAATCTGGGCATTGGTATACCCACGTTGGTAGCGAATTATATTCCCGAAGGAATGAATGTGCTTTTGCAAAGTGAGAACGGATTATTGGGGATGGGGCCCTTTCCCTTTGCCGGGGAGGAAGATGCTGACCTTATCAATGCCGGCAAACAAACCATCACCACCGTTCCCGGATCTGCATTCTTTGATTCGGCCATGAGTTTTGGAATGATCCGTGCGGGAAAGGTTGATCTGACGGTACTTGGCGCTATGGAAGTAAGTCAGCAAGGTGATATTGCCAATTGGAAAATACCGGGCAAATTGGTCAAGGGCATGGGCGGGGCGATGGATCTGGTGGCCAGTGCCAAGAATATCATCGTGGCTATGATGCATACCAACCCGAAAGGAGAATCCAAGTTATTGCCACAGTGTGCGCTGCCGTTGACCGGCCAGCGTTGTGTGAAACGGATCGTGTCGGACCTGGCGGTGCTGGACGTACGCGAGGGAAAATTTCATTTGGTAGAACGCGCACCGGGCGTATCGGTGGCCTATATACAAGAAAGAACAGCAGGGGAATTAGTCGTGGAAGGAGAGATTCCGGAGATCACGTATTGATCAATCGATTAGATCGTTCTTTACCGCACAAAAGACAAGCCCTGCGGTATTCTTGGTGCCGAATCGTTTCATCAAGCGATCCTTGATCGCTTCTACTGTGCGCGGACTGATCCCCATTTTTTCCGTGATCTCGGCAGCGGTATATTCCATACAGATATTCCGAAGCACATCGAGTTCCCGATCGCTGAGCACGATCTCATTCTTGAGGTCGGGAGTCACTTTCGCTCGGGCATGTGATTTTTTCAGCAAGATGCGGTTCACAAACTGATTGAGGTAATAGCCGCGACTCATGACTTCCTGAATCGCCTTTCTTATCTCCTGTGGCTCGGCATTTTTCAACAGGTATCCGTTTGCGCCATTTTCCATCAGATGATACACGAACCGCTCGTCCTCATACATGGTCAGGATCAATACCTTGATATCCGGGAAACGTTGTGAGAGGGCCTTGGTGGTTTCAATTCCATCCATACCGGGCATGCGAAGGTCCATCAGTACAACCTGTGCGCGGCTTTCGCCTATTTGATCGAGCAGTTCTTGCCCGTTTTCCGCCTCCAGCACAAATTCCAGCTGGGTATACGGGCGCAGGGAAAGGATCACTCCCTTACGGAAGAGCTTATGATCATCAGCAATGGCAATACGGATCGTTTCCATCCTCGACTAAAGACACGGACGGAACGGACAAGGCCGGATCAGATCAATGATTCATTGTGCGGTAGCTGGATCGTAACCTTGTAATAGGTCAGGCTGGCATCTCGTTCGAACAGGATCTGTCCGTCTACCACCCGCAAGCGACTGGAGATGTTCTTCAGTCCCAACCCCTTCGGATGTTTATTATGGAAGGCAAGAACAAATCCTACAGAAAAGAGTACTCATTAAACAACTGTCCCTAAAAAGACGAAAACAACTATTTTTAAAAGAAAAAATCCTACATTTAAACAACGAAACCCTCTACAACTAAACTGTCCACTTTCTTTGACGACATACATAGGGAATGGCTTTTTTATCTGCCATGCAAGCCTTGCTAAACGGAAAATGGGTTGAATCAACAGCCGGATCGATCCCGATCGATGATCGGGGGTTTCGCTACGGATCGGGGCTCTTCGAAACCATCCGTTTCGAGGGAGAAACGTCTCCCCTGTGGGACCGACACATGGATCGCTTGACCAGATCACTGCAAAACTTGCAATGGCAAATGCCTGCGCTGTTCACCACAGAAAAACTCAACGAAGATGTGATCCGGGTGATTCGAAAGAATCGGATCAAGGGATCCGTTCGAGTGCGCATTACGGTCACGCATGGTCAGGGCGGATTATTTGACGGCGACCGAAAACTCAACTTTTTGATCGAAGCCTGGTCATTGGATCCGGCACGAAAGGAATTCAACACAAACGGATGGGTGATCGGGGTGTATAAAGACGCCCGAAAGTCGATCGATACGATCTCGGTCATAAAGTCCACCAGCGGACTCGCCTATACGCAGGCGGCGCAGTATGCCAAGCAGGAAAAATGGAATGATGCGTTGCTCTTGAATACGAACGGAGACCTGGCCGACAGTTGCATCGCCAATTTGTT
The DNA here is from genome assembly GCA_046081925.1 of Bacteroidota bacterium. GTDB lineage: Bacteria > Bacteroidota > Bacteroidia > Chitinophagales > Chitinophagaceae > JJ008. The sequence continues at coordinate 39,450 of JBJTWV010000021.1, forward strand.
TTTAGTGAGAGGAGGAGAATTATTTACTACCGATGTTAATCAAGGAGCGGTAGGGGGTGTGATGCAGTCTTGGTTGATTGATCAATTGTCTCCCACACAGCCGGTGCATCGCGGGGCCATAAACATAACGGCCCTTCAAGAGGCAGATGAGGTTTTTCTGACGAATGCCCTGTTTGGAATCCGTTGGGTGGGCCGGATCGGAGATAAAGTGTTTGATCCAACCCTTTCACAAGACCTGTACAGGCAATACATACGAACCATTTTTCCATAAGCTTGTTTATCATGCATGAGCACGCCCGTTGTTTTATTCTGGTTCCGACGCGATCTGCGATTACATGATAACGCCGGATTGTTTGCGGCCCTGAGCGGTGGCCTCCCGGTTCAGCCCATTTTTATTTTTGATACGGAAATATTGGATGAGTTGGAGGAAAAGCAAGACAAGCGGGTGCAATTCATTCACCAAGCGTTGCAAGCTATTCAGGAGGTTCTGGTCGAATCCGGTGCCACATTGGATGTTCGATACGGAAAGCCTCTGCCGATTCTTCAACAAGTTTGCCGGGAGTATTCAGTCAAGGCGGTTTACACCAATGAAGATTATGAACCGTATGCACGCACCCGTGATGAGCAGGTGGCCAACTGGTTGCAAGAACAAGGGATCGCTTTTCATGCATACAAGGATCAAGTCATTTTTGCCAAAGGAGAGGTCCTGAAGGATGATGGCACTCCGTACACCGTGTTCACGCCCTATTCGCGCAAATGGCGGGCTACGTTGATGCAGCAGCCCATTCGGTCCTTTGCATCCGAGAAAAAACTGAATGCATTTCATGCGCAGTCGCCGCGTGCCATTCCCTCTTTATCATCTATGGGTTTTATATCCTCTGAAAGTCACTTTCCATCGACACAGTGGAATAAGAAAACGATCAAGCAGTACAAGGAACAGCGCGATCTGCCCGGAGTGGAGGGCACCAGTCGATTAGGCGTGCATCTTCGTTTTGGCACCATCTCCGTCCGGCAGCTGGCCAAAGAAACCGCCCCGCTGAGTGAATCGTTTGTGAATGAGTTGATCTGGCGCGATTTTTATCATATGATCATCTGGCATTTTCCGAGGGTGGTGGATCGTTCCTTCAAACCTGATTACGATGGTATTTCCTGGCGGAATAATGAAAAGGAATACGAGGCCTGGTTTTCGGGACAAACAGGATATCCGATCGTGGATGCGGGCATGCGGGAGCTGAATACCACCGGATATATGCATAACCGGGTTCGTATGATCGTGGCGAGTTTTTTGACCAAGCATCTATTGATCGACTGGCGTTGGGGCGAGGCGTACTTCGCGCAAAAATTGCTTGATTTTGACCTGGCTGCCAATAATGGCGGTTGGCAATGGGCTGCCGGCAGTGGTTGTGATGCGGCGCCGTATTTCCGTGTTTTCAATCCGTACCTACAAACTCAAAAATTCGATCCCGATCTCGTTTACATTCGGAAGTGGGTGCCGGAGTTTGAGGAATTCAGTTATCCTAAACCCATCGTCATTCATGAAGAAGCCCGAAAGCGTTGTTTGGAAACCTATGCCGCGGCCTTAAAAAAATAAAGGCGTTTCGGTCGATTCTATTCCTTCTATCCGTTTGTAAATTTTGTAAAGTGTTTCAATCGCTTCCAGATCTGTCGGTGTAAGGTGCATTGTATGTTCATTCACATAGAGATCGATGTGCTGACGCATCACGGTTGGTTCCATGGTCTGAGCATGATCTTTTACATAGTCGGAAATGGCGGGCAATTCATTCCATGCATGCTCGAGACTTTGCCGGATGGCGGTGGTGGCCAATTGGGCCGTCTCTTCTCCCAGGGATCGTTTGATGGCGATGCATCCGAGCGGAATGGCGCATCCTGTTTTTTCTTCCCAATGTGCACCGAGATCCTTGACCAGGTGAAGTCCGCGTTGCGCATACGTGAATCGATTTTCATGTATGATCACGCCCAGATCGGCTTCGCCCTGCAAGAGAGTGTCTTCGATCTCGGAAAAGACGCGGTACGACTTTAGTTGGATCTGTGGATAGGCATAGGTGAACAATAGATTGGCGGTGGTCGAACGTCCGGGCAGCAAAACCGTTTTATTCGTCAAATCGGCATGGTTCGGGGCGATGGGTTTGTTGGAAATGAGCAGGGGCCCAACTCCAAAACCGAGTGCTGAGCCTGCCTGTAAAAGGCGGTATTCGTGGAGATGTCGGAAGAGAGCGGGATAGCTCAACTTGGTGATATCCAACTTCGCATCAATCGACCATTCATTGAGTTTTTCCACATCGGCCAGTACGGGCGTTACTGCGGGGGTTGATTGCAAGGAACCGTTCACCCATGCATCGAAGATGAATGTGTCATTGGGGCAGGGCGAGAAACCAAGGGTGAGGTTCATAATACTGTCAAGAGTCGGATCAATTCGTGGTTCAGGTTGATGATGGACGTTTTCATATCCCATCGTTTTGTATTGCGCTCGGCTATGTAATTGCTGAAGCTACGCAATTGAATGAATTCGATGTTTTCACGCAAAGCCACATAATGAAGGGCGGCTCCTTCCATCGATTCTACCACGGGCCGGAATGCTTGTTCATAAAATTGGCATTTTCGTTTATCGGTAGTGATCTCGTTCACGGAGATGCCACGTACTTTTTTCAATTTGCATTTCTTGAATATAGCGCTCTGGTTGATCAGCCATCCTTTTCGAAAGGGAAATTGATCCTGTGGCACCAGCTTGAGGTCGAACAGTGTTTTCAATTGATCCAGTTCGATCACGCTTTGGTCGGCAATGGCTTCTTGCTTGACCACAACCACCTCACCTAATGATCGCGTCCGATCGAAGCAACCGCCCACGCCGGCCTGTATGATGAGATCGGGTTTACGGGTATTGATCTGTTTCAGCAAGGAATAGGTTGCAGCGGTAAGCCCTATACCGGTGATCTGTACGTCGATGTCCCAACCCGTATTGAACAAGGCTCCCACCTGCCATTGATGCAGGAAAGGATTGATCTCCAGCGAGGTAGCAGCAACTACCAGCACGCGCTTTTTACGTTGACGACTCATGGAATGACTTGCAAGTTACTGATTTGAATAAGTCCATAAAGTGGGGTGGAATATCTGTACCTTTGCGCTCCTTCCATCACGCCCGATGCTGTGACGGGAGCAAAAAGTAAAGCATGGTTTACTTGACCCGGGTGGAGCACTTCAATGCGGCCCACCGATTGTATAATCCCGATTGGTCGGACGAGCAGAACGAATCTGTTTTTGGCAAATGTTCCAATGCGAATTGGCATGGCCACAATTTTGAGTTGTTCGTAACGATCAAGGGGCAACCGGATCCCCAGACCGGATTCATTTTTGATGCGAAAAAGCTCAGCACCATCGTGCGTGAGCGGATCGTGGACAAAGTGGATCATCGCAATCTGAATGTAGACGTGGATTTCATGAAAGGAAAGTTGTGTTCCATCGAACAGTTTGTGATGGCGATCTGGAAAGAATTAGAACCGGCTTTGCCGCCACAGGTTCGCCTGCATGCCTTGAAATTGATCGAAACACCCCGCATTTATGTGGAGTATTTCGGCGAATAAAAAAACTATGATGAATCGCGTATCGGTATATCGAAAGGAGCATTTCAATGCAGCGCATCGTCTGTATCGACCCGATTGGGATGATGCCACCAACGATCGCGTATTCGGGAAATGTGCCCTGCCTCATTACCATGGCCATAATTATGAGTTGGTAGTGAAGGTGACCGGCGCGATCGATCCGGAAACCGGTTATGTGATCGATCTGAAATTGCTGAGCGACCTGATCCAGCGGGAGGTGATCGAGCGTTTTGATCACAGGAACCTGAATCTGGACACGAAGGAGTTCGCGACTCTAAATCCTACGGCCGAGAATATTGCTGTTGTTATCCATGGATTACTACGCCCGCATTTGTCCGAGGCGTTGGAATTACATGTTCGTCTTTACGAAACACCCCGAAATTTTGTAGAATACCCCGCCTAAATCAAAACCTATGTCTTACAAAAAGATCGAGCAATACGACGAGCAGCGCACGCATGCGTTGATCAAGAGTTACAAAGAGGCTCTTGGCCAGTTGGGCGAGGATCCCGAGCGCGAAGGGTTGATCAAGACGCCGGAGCGGGTGGCCAAGGCGATGCAATACATGACACAGGGCTATCAATTAAGCGCGCACGACATTCTGAATTCGGCGAAATTTCATGAGGAGGTGAGTGAAATGATCGTGGTAAAAGATATTGAGGTTTATAGCATGTGCGAGCATCACATGTTACCCTTTTTTGGCAAGGCACACGTTGCCTATATCCCCAATGGATGGATCACGGGATTGAGCAAGATCGCGCGCGTGGTGGATGTGTATTCCCGTCGGCTGCAGGTGCAGGAACGTCTGACCATGCAGATCCGTGATGCCATCAAAGAAACCCTCAATCCGCTGGGAGTAGCGGTGGTGGTGGAAGCCAAGCATCTGTGTATGATGATGCGCGGAGTACAAAAACAAAACTCCACTACGACCACCTCTGCCTTCGATGGCGAGTTCCAAAAGAACTCTACCCGCAGTGAGTTCTTGCGTCTCATCTCCACCAAACTCAGTTAATTCAATCGTACGAAAATTTATATGAAGCACGCATTTGTTTTCCCGGGACAAGGTTCTCAGTTTTCCGGCATGGCAAAGGATCATTACGCTAACAGCGCTTTTGCCAAGAAAATCATTGAACAGGCCAATGAGATCCTGGGCTTTCGCATTTCCGATGTCATGTTCGATGGTACGGAAGAGCAATTGAAGCAAACCAATGTAACCCAGCCGGCCATCTTTCTACATTCCATCATCGCGTTTCGCTCCATCGACAATGCCAAGCCGGACATGGTGGCCGGGCATTCACTCGGTGAGTTCACGGCACTGGTGGCAAACGGCGTATTGAGTTTTGAGGAAGGATTGAACCTGGTAGCGGCACGCGCCCGTGCCATGCAACGTGCCTGTGATCAGCAGCCCGGAACCATGGCAGCCGTACTTGGATTGGCCGATGAGAAAGTGGAGGAGGTCTGCGCGTCCATTGATGATATTGTTGTGGCTGCGAATTATAATTGTCCCGGTCAACTCGTGATCAGCGGATCACAGACTGGCGTAGAGAAGGCTTGTGTCGCGATGAAAGAAGCCGGAGCCAAACGAGCGTTGATCTTGCCGGTGGGAGGAGCCTTCCATTCGCCGCTCATGAAAGTGGCAGAGGAAGAATTGATCGGTGCCATCGAGAAGGCAACTTTCTATTCGCCTACTTGTGCGGTCTATCAGAACATTGTGGCCAAGGCAGTGATGGAGCCAGCTGAGATCAAGCAAAATCTGATCCGTCAATTGACCGGCCCGGTAAAATGGACACAATCCGTTCAGTCCATGATCGCCGACGGTGCTACCCGATTTACGGAGGTGGGTCCGGGTAAGGTTCTGCAGGGGTTGGTGCAGAAGATCAATAAGGAAATGCAGGTTGACGGAGTGGCTTGATCAGAGATCGATGGATCCATTCCACCATTCCGGATCGAAGGTGGCTTGATATTTCTTGTAAAAATTGATCGCAGGTTCATTCCATTCCAGCACTTGCCATACGATGCGTTTGAATTGCCGCTGTTTGGCTTCTTCAATCAATTGATCGAAGAGTAATTTACCAATCCCTTTGCCTCTGCTATTTTCTGTCACGATGATATCTTCCAGATACATGGTTTGGCCTTTCCAGGTGGAATAGCGAATGTAATACAGGGCGAATCCATGAGTGAATCCGTTTTCTTCGGCCACGAAGGCCCACCATATGGGCTGATCACCAAATCCGCTTTCGGTAAAATGCTCGAGGGTAACGGTTACCTCCTGCGGGGCCCGTTCGTACAGGGCCAGTTCCTGTATCAGTTCTAATAATCGGGGACAATCATCTTTTTTGGCTCGCCGTATTTGCATGGTAAACTATTGAGTGGACAATGCTTGGTCGAGGTCGTGTATAATATCCTGTATGCTCTCTATGCCCACACTCATGCGAATGAGTCCGTCGGTAATCCCATATTTTTCCCGCTCCGCTTTGGGTACACCTACGTGTGTTGTAGAAGCCGGATGACTGAGCAGGGTATCGCAGGTACCCAGTGATACGGCCCGTACGCACATCTGTAAACGATTCAGGAATTCCATGCCCCCTTCCAGTCCTTTTTTTAGTTCAAAACTCAACATCGCACCGGGATGTCTCATTTGTTTGAGTGCGATGGCTTGATGCGGATGATGAGCCAGTCCCGTGTAATTCACTTTTTCAACCGCGGGATGGCCGTCGAGATAATTGGCGACTTCCATTGCGTTGTGGCAATGTCGTTCCATGCGCACTTCCAGGGTTCGTATGCCTTGTATGAGCAAAAATGCATCGAACGGATTGGCGTTGGCGCCGAGCAACCGGTGTTTTTTGGTGGCGATGGTATTCATGAACTCCAGATCGGTCCCGATCAGTACACCACCGATGGCGGTGCCATGGCCGTTCAAGAACTTGGTGGTGGAATGCATGATGAAATCGGCACCGAATGCAAAAGGTTGTTGCAAGTAAGGGGTGGCGAACGTATTATCGCAAGCCACCTTCTTTCCATATTTTTTTGCCAGGCCGATCAGCGCCTCCAGATCAACACACTGCAGGGTCGGGTTGGCGGGCGTTTCCAAATAGACCATTCGGATGGAAGGGTCGTTTTGTAAGATGGATTCTGCATGAGTCAGGTCGTGCAGATCGGTGATCACCGTATCGATCTGCAGTTCTTTTAATACACGGTGGATCAATTCTTCGGTGCCTCCATAAAGTGAAAAATGTGTAAGGATCTTTTCACCAGCTTTGAGGTTGGAGAGAAATAAGGTGGACAAGGCGCCCATGCCGGATGCATGTAAAATGGCTTTGGCTTCTATATTCAGACCAAATGTTTCGAGAGCGGCGATCTTCTCTTCGGCCTCGGTGATGGTGGGGTTGCCGAAACGGCCATAAATATAACCGGATTCTTTACCGGTGAAGCGGTCTCTCCCTTGCTCAGCCGATTCGAACGTATAGGTGCTGCTGGCATAGATGGGTGTGAGATGCGCATGACGGGGTTCGACTGTGTGTCCGCCGTGAATGGCAACGGAGCTCCAGCCGGTGAGAGGAAACTTGGTTCCCATATAAACGATTTAAGAGTTGTACGCCCACTTCACCCAAGTGGCGCCCCAGGTGAATCCGCCACCAAAAGCGGCAAGTATGATGTTGTCGCCTTGATGCAGTTGCTTTTCCCATTCCCATAAGCAAAGCGGAATGGTAGCGGCGGTGGTGTTGCCGTACTTCTGAATGTTGATCATTACTTTCTCCTTCGACAATCCCATCCGATTGGCCGTGGCATCGATGATGCGCAGGTTAGCCTGATGCGGAACCAGCCAAGCGATATCGTCGGCGGTTAAATTATTTTTTTCGATCAGTTCGGCGCTCACATCGGCCATCCCTTTCACGGCAAATTTGAAAACGGTTTGTCCCTCTTGATAGGCGTAATGTTCCTTTGCCATCACGGTTTCGATGCTGGCGGGGTATTTAGAGCCACCGGCTTTGAGACGGAGATAATCGGCCCCGCTGCCATCGGACCGAAGCAAGCTGTCCTGTATACCCAGTCCGTCGGTATTGGGCTCCAGCAAAACGGCACCGGCTGCGTCGCCAAAAAGAATGCACGTGGTTCGGTCGCTGTAGTCAACAATGGCGCTCATCTTATCGGCTCCGCATACCACCACTTTCTTATATCGGCCACTTTCGATGAGGGCAGCACCTTGGCTGAGTGCGAACAGAAATCCGGAGCAGGCAGCCGACAGGTCAAATCCGAATGCGTTTGTGGCACCGATCTTATCGCAGGCAATGTTGGCAGTGGCCGGAAAGACCATGTCGGGTGTTACCGTGGCCACAATGAGGCATTCGATCTCTTTTGGGTCGATCCCTCTTTTCTCGCAGAGTTGCAACACAGCGGGCGCCACCATGTCTGAGGTTCCTTTGCCTTCACCTTTGAGAATGCGTCGCTCGGAGATGCCGGTCCGGGTACGTATCCACTCATCGTTGGTGTCTACGATCTTTTCCAGGTCGGCGTTGGTGAGTTTGTCCTCGGGTACATAAGCCCCGACGGCAGTGATAGCGGCGGTGATGCGTTGCGACATAGTTTCTATTAAGCCGGGCAAAAATAGGAAAATGCCCGCCGAATGGCAGGTAGTGGGGGTAGTCGACTATAGGTTCCCGCTAAACGCCTATTTGTACCCATGCCAGATGCGCGCATCCTTATCGAACAAAAAGTAAATGCCATTGGTATAGGCGAAATTCAACCATTCGATAGATTGGGCTCCGTCGGGTAGCGTTAATATGCTGGTCATGTAGCCGCTTTGAACGTCGTACAGTTCAATCACATTGAACAACGTGTTCAGAAGGCCCAATTCAGCACCTTTTATGCCGGTATAGACGATGGACGTGGTATTGTATTCGTCGTTGAAAATTTGCTCATAATCGTCATCGTCGATCGCATCATCCTTCTTATATCCAAGTTTCAATTCCAGTTTCTCCCGGTAGCTGCCCGAGGCAGCGTCGTAGATCTCCACCTCACCCGTTTCATTCAGGAAGTAGATGACATTTCCCTTTGGATTGAATGCGCCGGCCGATTGATCATAAGGCTGGTTCATGCCTTCTCTCAGTATTTTGACAGACGTGGGCAATCCTTTTGAATTGAGTTTGTATTCACCCCATCCGAAATCATTATATCCGTTCATTTGCAGGGTTTTTCTGGAAGGGTTATACCAGAGTCCACGAACATCAAACATGGTTTCCAGTTCGGGGGAGGAGAGGAGTTTGCCTTTTACATCAAACACGCCCATGCAGAAGGAGATGTTCCCCGCCATGGCCGCATAATATTTTTTTTCAATGGGATGCCAGGCGACCGAGGCCCCATTGGCGCCTCCCTCACGGGGTATTTCCAATTGAAACACGTGCTTCAGGTCGACTGAGTTCGATTGAGCCACTAGCGAAAGGGTCTGGACGAACATCGCGAGCAGGAAATAGATTTTTTTCATTTTTTAGGCTAAGATTGGAAAGGTATTGCAATCTGTCAGATTCTCGAGTGATTTGGATAGTCACTTTTGATCCAACTTACTGACCGTCAATCCTTGTCAAGTCAGGGGTGGGCGGTATATTGCGGGTATGTTCGCCTTTCTTCGTGGCCAATTTTTGGATATTTCCCCCACCCGGTTGGTCGTGGATGTGAACGGGGTGGGGTATGAAGTCAATATCAGCTTGAATACCTATGGCGGGATTCAGGGTAAGTCTGAGGGTCTGCTCTACACCCATCTGGTGATCCGGGAGGATGCGCAGGTGCTCTATGGGTTTTCAGAACCTGTTGAAAAAGAGATGTTTACGAATTTGATCGGCGTGTCGGGCATAGGGGCGGCCACGGCCCGTATGATGTTGTCGTATATGCAGCCCACCGACCTGGCCCGATGCATCGTGCAGGGCGACGTTCGCAGTTTGGAGAAGGTAAAAGGAATCGGAAAAAAGACTGCCGAGCGGTTGGTGTTGGAGCTCAAGGATAAACTGGGCAAAGGGGTGGCAGAGGTAAATATTTCTCCCTTGATTCACAATACGTTGCATCAAGATGCGTTAGAGGCATTGACCGCCCTCGGCATCCCCCGCAATACGGCTTCTCAGGCCATTGAAAAAGTACGTCAGGCTGAGCCCGAGATATCGGTGGAGGCGTTGATCAAAAAAGCCCTCCGGGGGGTGTAAGGAGGTCCAACCAACTGACTGTGTTTTGAAAATTCGGTTCGCACATATTTGTTTGATGGGGCTTTTCCTCCTGGGCCCATTCCGAGAGGTCGTCAACGGGCAGATCAGATCTGATTCGACACGCCGACGCGACTCATTGCGCTTTCCACTCTATGATCGATACGGTGATCCCTTTGGAAATGGACGTACACACGCATTTGATTTCAGGGATACGGGATATGTACGCCGAAAACTGGAATACGATCCGCGAAACGGTCAATACATTTTAATGGAGCAGTCGGGTCGGCGTTCTTACAGACCCACCACCTCCTATACGGCAGAGGAGTACCGACGTTGGCAGGGTCAAAAGGACGAGACGGATTATTTCAGGAAACGAGCCGATCTGCTGTTCAGCATGAACCGTAAATTGGATAAGCCCCAATTCCGTGTATCAAATGATTGGTTCAACCGGATCATGGGTACGGGTCCGGACGGTAAAGTGAAGATCGATATCAAGCCATCCGGGTACGTCGATTTCCTGGCGGGCTATCAGGGGCAGAACATTGCCAATCCTACCTTGCCGGAGCGGGCGCGTCGAAATGGAGGATTCGATTTCAATATGAATTCGCAATTGCAGATGGATGCGCAGATCGGGGAGAAGCTCAAGTTGCCGATCAATTACAACACCCTCGCGAATTTCAATTTTGAAAATCAACTGAAGCTGGATTTCAAAGGCAAGGATGATGACATCATCCGACAATTTCAGGCGGGTAACACGTCGTTCGCTTCCAAAGGGACTTTGATTCCAGGCGCCCAATCTTTGTTCGGGGTCAAAACACAATTGCAGTTCGGCAAATTATTTGTGTCGACCGTATTGGCGAACCAACAGTCGCAACGGCAGACCATGGGATTGCAGGGCGGAACGACGGCACAACGATTTTCCCTGAAAGCGGATGAGTATGATGAAAATCGTCACTTCCTGCTGACCCAGTATTTTCAGAAGCGCTACAATGCCGCAATGAAGGAATTGCCCATTGTGAATTCGCGCGTTCAAATTCTTCGCGTTGAAGTGTGGGTCACCAACCGAAACGGAAGCACCACCGATACGCGCGATGTGGCAGCATTCATGGACTTGGGCGAGCGCAATCCGTACAGTGCTCTTTTGACGGGGTCGGGAGAAGAGTTGCCCCGAAACGATGCGAACGATCTCTACCGAATTTTGACGTCCAACCCGAATTACCGCAATTCATCCCTTACCCAAAGTGCGCTCAGCAATTTGGGATTATCGCCCGTACAGGATTTTGAAAAAACCTTTGCCCGCAAACTGCAACCCACCGATTATTATTTCAATAAACAGATCGGATTCATTTCGCTGAATCAACCCTTGCAGCCCGATGAAGTGTTGGGCGTGGCTTTTCAGTACACCTACAATGGCCGCGTTTTTCAAGTGGGCGAATTCTCTCAGGATGTGCCACCCGATACGACCGGCAACTCTCAGCGGATCCTGTTCCTCAAACTGTTGAAAGCAACGTCGCAGCGTACCAACCTTCCCATTTGGAAGCTGATGATGAAGAATGTGTACTCCGTCGGATTTGGCCAGCTGGAGCGGCAGGATTTCAAGTTGGATCTGCTCTATGAGGAGCCAAGCTTTGGTGAAAAAAGATACTTACCGCCGGCCGATGTGGTGGATCCGTACAAAGGACAACCGATCCTATCGCTGGTCAATCTGGATCGACTCAACAATCAAAACGATCCTCAACCCGATGGGGTGTTCGATTTCATCGAAGGGTACACGGTTATCTCGCAGCAAAGTCGCGTGATCTTCCCGGTGCTGGAGCCATTTGGTCGAGACCTGGAATATGTATATCCCAATGCGACGGTGCGGGATAAATATCTCTATTTTCCGCTCTACGATACGATCAAAGCCATTGCCCAAACCTATGCCAATCTCAATCGATTCAAGATCGTCGGTCGATCCAAATCATCCGGCTTTGGGGCGGGTGGTTCCGGAATGCCCGGTGGTCAAGGTGGAGGTGGTACGTCTGAATATCAGCTCGGATTCAATATCCCGCGCGGATCGGTGACGGTTACCGTCGGTGGGCAGGTATTGGTGGAAAATGTGGATTACGAGATCAATTACGATCTGGGTACACTGCGCGTCATCAATCAGGCGATCACCAATTCAGGTGTACCGGTAAACATCAATTACGAAAACAATCAGGCATTCGGTTTTCAGCAACGAAACTTCCTAGGACTTCGACTCGATTATTTGGCCAATAATAAATTGACCCTTGGCGGAACAGTGGTTCGGTTGGGTGAACGCCCCTTCTTTGTGAAGCAGCTGTATGGAGAAGACCCGATTCGCAACACCATGTACGGATTCGATCTGGATTACAGCAGTGAGGTGCCTCGACTTACCAAATTGCTTGACAAACTTCCTTTCTATTCCACCAAAGCACCTTCCTCCATCACTTCCTATGCCGAGGCGGCGGTGCTGCAACCGGGTCATGCCCGACAAATTAACGGAACCAATGCCGACGGGTCGCGAAACAATTCGGGTCAGGTTTACTTGGATGATTTTGAGGGATCTCGGGCCGGTATCGATTTGCGTTTCCCCTTGATCAGTTGGACCCTCGCTTCCATTCCGCAGAACAATGGGTTGTTCCCTGAAGCGTCCTTGAACAACGACCTGGGCTCCGGCTTCAACCGAGCCAAATTGGCCTGGTATAACATTGAGCCCATTCTGCAAGAACGTCGCAATTCCAATAACCCTTTACAGAATAGTTTGGATGAATTATCCCGACCGGAAACGCGACAGGTACTGCAGAAGGAGATCTTTCCGAGAAGAAGTACGCAATTTGGGGAAGGATTGCTGACCACGTTCGATCTGGCGTTCTATCCAAAGGATCGGGGTCCGTACAATTTCGAAACACGCAACACACGAGTCGATGCGAACGGAAGATTGTTGAATCCAAGACAGGCCTGGGGCGGACTTATGCGCAACATCGACCAAACTGATTTTGAAACAGGCAACATCGAATACATCGAGTTCTGGCTGCAGGATCCGTACCTCTCGAATACAGGAAATCCGTTTGGCGGTCAGCTTTATTTCAATCTGGGGAATATCTCGGAAGATATCCTGCGGGATGGAAAGCGTCTGTATGAAAACGGATTGCCAACACCAACCAATAATGCCCGCGTTGATAGCTCCACCAATTGGGGAAAGGTACCGTCGATCCCGTTGCAGGTGACCAATGCCTTCAGTACGATCCCCGACGATCGGCAGTTTCAGGATGTCGGATTTGACGGTCTTACCGACAACAACGAAAAGACCAAATTCAGCAACTACCTCAATTCCCTTCAGACAACCTTTGGGTCGGGATCGCGGATCTATCAACAAGCGCTGAACGATCCGTCGGGCGATAACTTCAAGGCCTATCGGGATGCCAGTTTTGATCAAAGCCCGGTAGCAGGTATTCTACAACGATATAAGAATATAAATAACCCGCACGGGAATTCACCAATCGCCAACAACAACACGCAATTCGTCAACGCCTTTACTCAATACCCCGATGCGGAGGAGTTGAATCGGGATAACACCATGAATGAAGTGGAGGAGTATTTTCAATATCGAGTCGATATCCTTCCCAACATGAGCGTTGGCAGTAACTATATCACGGATGTGCGAACGCCTACGGTTACCTTGGCCAATGGACAGAATCGAACGGAGCGTTGGTATCTGTTCCGGATCCCGGTAGATCAGTATACTCGTAAGGTGGGTAACATCCCCGACTTCAAGTCGATCCGTTTCATTCGGATGTTCATGACAGGATTTCAGGACTCCGTGGTGCTTCGTTTTGGAAAGCTGGAGCTGGTTCGTAACCAATGGCGGAAATATCGAAACAACATCGACAGTACCGGAAATTATGTGCCAGTGCCGGTGCCCGATCCGGTGAATGTAAATGTGCTTGCCGTGAACGTAGAGGAGAACGATCAGCGTCAGCCGATCCCGTATCGGATCCCGCCCGGTATCGAGCGACAACAGCAGCTTAGTAACAACAACGTGGCATTGTTCCTGAATGAACAATCGGTCAGTATGCAGGTGTGCGGATTGCCCATGCATGAGTCCAGAGGTATTTTCAAGAATATGAATATTGATATGCGTCAGTATGCTCGCTTATCCATGTTCATACATGCCGAAGAGGTGCAGGGTCAGGATCCTATTGCTTTTGGGGATCTGCGCGCGGTGATACGGATCGGAAATGATTTTTCTGGCAATTATTATGAAGTCAAGATCCCGTTGAAGGTGACCCCATTTGGGGAGCGCGATAGTTTGAAGATCTGGCCCTCTGAAAACAATCTTGACTTTGATCTGGCTGAATTGACCGATCTCAAGACAAGACGAAATAAATTGGGGGTATCCCCATCCAGCTATTATAAAGAAACGCTGTCGGGCGGTCGATCCTACGCCATCATCGGTAATCCGAATCTGGGCGAAGTACGAGGCATGTTGCTGGGGGTAGAAAATGTCAAGCAGGAGTCGCTTTGTACAGAAGTTTGGTTCAATGAGCTTCGTTTACAGCAGTTGGATGAAAAAGGCGGTTGGTCGGCCTTGGCACGAACGGATATCCGGCTCGCCGATCTGGGAACACTTTCGCTCTCGGGTACCGCTCGGTCGCGAGGATTTGGAACCTTGGAACAGCGCGTGAACGAACGGAGCCGGGAAGATGTTTACACCGTGGATGCCTCCTTGAATCTGGAACTCGGAAAACTGATGCCGAAGAAACTGGGTATTCAATTGCCCATGTATGCGGCTATCAGTCATCGAAGCAGCACGCCGGAATATGATCCGTATGACCTAGATCTGGTGTTGAGGGAAAAATTGCGTGCTGCCCTGGCAGACAAACGTGATTCCATCCGAAACGATGCACAGGATATTACCACCATCAAGACATTGAACTTCACCAATGTAAAAAAGGTAAAGACCGACGGCAAAAAACCCAAGGTGTGGTCCCTTTCCAATTTCGAGGTGAACTATTCGTATATACAAACGATGAGTCACAATCCGCTCATTGAGCGGGATGAATTACGTCGTACCCGCGGGGCCATCGGCTACAGCTATGCACCGCAGGTGCAACCGGTGGAGCCACTCCGTAAATGGATCAAATCCAATTCGCCCTGGCTGGCCTTATTAAAAGATTTCAATTTCAATTATGCGCCATCTCAGCTGAGTGTTCGGGCCGATGTATTCAGGCAATTCGGCGCCACCCGTCCGCGAAACGTGGGAGGCGGTCCCTATCGGGTACCGGAGACCTACAATAAATATTTCACGTTCGATCGGTACTATATCATGCAATGGAATCTGACCCGCTCTGTTTCCATTGACTTTAATGCCACGAACAATGCCCGCATTGACGAACCGGCCGGTCGGATCGACACGGATGCCAAAAAAGATTCAGTACGCACTAATTTGTTCAAAGGCGGACGAAATACAAATTATGCACAGGATGTGACGATCAATTACAATGTGCCAACCAATAAGATTCCGTTGCTGAGTTGGACCTCCGTTCGTGCCAGCTATAATACCAAGTACAATTGGCTGACCGCGTCATTGCTGGCGAAACCACTTGGAAACACGCTAAGTAATACGCAGACCAAGACATTGAATGGTGAGTTGAAGTTTGAAGACCTGTACAACAAGTCCAGATTCTTGCGAGCGGTCTATGCCGGTACAAGCGGCCAAAGCCAAAATGGTTCCGGAAATGGAAACATCGGAGCTGATGGTAAAGACGATAAGTCTTCCGGTGGCGGACGCAAGAACCGAGATCGGACGGAACCGGGAAGTGGACAGCCAAGATCCAACTCGGAAATGGGTCAAATGAATGACGGTCCAACGTATCGGTATGATACGATCCGAAACAAGCAAGGGAAGATCATTCGGATCAAAAAGAAAAAGATCAAGAAACCTCGGATTCCGGCATCCATGAAGCCGTTGCCTCAGGTGGGCGCGTTGCCTGGTTTCATTGCGCAGTTAGCGACTTCGTTGAAACGGGTAGGGGTACAGTATACGGAGGATTTTGGAACCACGTTGCCGGGCTATATGGATAGTACCGTGCTGATGGGATCGAACATTCGAAGCGGGCAACCGGGTCTGGGGTATATATTCGGATATCAGCCGGATACGAATTGGATCAATCGTTTCGGCGCCAAAGGGTTGCTTTCCAGGGATTCGTTGGTGAGTGCCATGATCCAGCAGCGATACAATCAGCGACTGAACCTGACCGCACAGGTTACGCCGTTCCGCGATTTCAATATCGACTTGAATTTAGATAAGACCTTTGATAAGCAATATTCCGAGTTGTATAAGGACACGACCGGTTCGGCGGGATTGACACGACTCAACCCGTATGCGATGGGATCGTTCAATATCAGTTATGTCTCTTTCCAAACACTGTTCGAGCCCTTCGATCCGAATCAGGTTTCTCAAACCTTCAAAAAGTTCGAAGCCAATCGCCGGTTGATCTCCGGAAAACTGGCAGGACTCAATCCGTATCAATCCGGTACCGGCGCGGATGGATATTCAAAAGGATATGGGCGATATGCGCAGGATGTGGTGATCCCGTCTTTTCTGGCGGCGTACACCAATAAGGATCCGCTTAGCATAAAATTTGTTCGAAATAACAACCCTTCCCTTCGTTCCAATCCCTTCGCCAGCATACTGCCGTTACCGAACTGGAAGATCACATACAATGGACTATCCAGATTACCCGGTTTGGATAAGATCTTTACCAACTTCTCTATTCGACATGGCTATCGAAGCTCGCTGAGCATGAATAGTTTCAATACAGCCTTGCTGTTCGCTGATCCGCTTCGGGTGGGATATCCGTCCTTCCGTGATACGCTTACAGGCAATTTTGTGCCCTATTTCTTGGTGCCGAATATTTCCATTCAGGAGGCCTTTGAGCCTTTGATCGAGTTGGATATGACCTTTACCAACCAGATCTCTACCCGATTCGAATGGCGGAAGAGTCGTCAGCTGAGTTTGAGTTTGATCGATTATCAGCTCGCCGAAAATCAAAGTACCGAGTACACGTTTGCGTTCAATTGGCGGAAAAAGGGATTGCCCTTCTTCCAAAATCTGAAGATCGGCAAGAATGGAATGAAACTGGATAATGATGTCACTATCCGGATGGATTTCAGTTACCGGGATGATGCTACTTCCAACAGTAAGTTGGATCAGGGTACGTCGTTCGGTACGGGCGGACAGCGGGTGATCCGACTTGCTCCCTCCATCGATTATGTCTTGAACAACCGGGTGAACTTGAAACTGTATTTCGAGCAAAATCGCAACATCCCCAAGATCAGTAGCTCCTTCCCCATTACCAACACCCGGGGCGGCGTGCAGGTCCGGATCTCGCTGGCACAATAAAAAACCCCTTCTTCGGAAGGGGAAATTTAGTTACGTAATAATTTAATTAATTGGCAAGTCTGGTTGCGGTGGCCTCTGCTGTCTTCTTGAATAACATCACATAGCCGTTCAGGTTTTTCTTCTTTTGCTTGTTGACCTGTACCGGACGCATCATGTGGTATTCGGACATTTTGGGGATGTAGGAGTAGGCAATGATATTTCCATCCACATCGCCCCAGCGTTTCTGTTGAAAGATGACTTGTTTTTTGCTCCAGTCAAACATCCGAACCTCGTACAGACGGGAAGTCTGCTCGCCAATGAATACAAATTGATAATAGGTTCCTTGTGTGAGCGGCAGCACGATGGGGATCTCGTATTCACTTTCCATTTGCAGGGGAGATTCCTTCACCAACTGAAAACCATCGTTGGCATAGTGGGACTTCAAACTGTCTGCTTGTTGTTGGATGCGATCTTGTGGCCGGGACTGTCCCCAAGCAGGGGCGGTCAGGAACCCGCAAAGGGCCAGGGCAATGAGAATGTTTTTCATAGTAGGAGTGGATGTATCCTAAAGGTAGATCAGCCGGGGGCCTCTCCCTGATCTTCGTTTAAAAATCTATTGAAAAACAGCCTCCTATCGGAAAACTACGAGGGGAAGTTTCGCAGATCAACCTCTCTGAAAGTGGATGGAGGAGCCTTGTTGTGTACAGGTCAGGGTCAGATCGTTGATGCATACATGTTCCGGCAGTCCGGCACAATAGACCGCCACGTCGGCGATATCGTCTGCCTGTAATGCCGAGAAGCCTTGATAAACCTGTTTGGCCGTTTCCGCATCACCTTTGAATCGAACCAGGGAGAATTCCGTTTCGGCGGCACCCGGATGAATAGCGGTGACCTTGATCCCGTGCCGCAACAAGTCGATGCGCATGGCTTTACTAATGGCATCTACGGCAAATTTTGTAGCGCAATACACATTTCCTTTCTCGTATACTTCTTTGCCGGCAATGGAGCCAATGTTCAGGATGTGGCCGCGTTTATTTTTTGACATCTTTTTCGCAACCGCCTGTGCTACGTATAATAATCCTTTCACATTTGTGTCGATCATGTTGTTCCAGTCACTCAAATTGGCTTCTTCAAAATAATCCCTTCCCAGTGCGAGTCCGGCATTGTTCACCAACACATCGATCTGATCCCAGGCAGCCGGGAGATTTTCGATCGATCGGGTAATGACCGCTTGATCACGAACATCTGCCTCGATGATATGTGATTCCGTGCCATAGCTGGCTTGAAGTGAGGATGCCAATTGTTCCAGTCGTTCTTTTCGTCTGGCCAAAAGAATAAGCCGATCGCCGGCTTGCGCAAATTTTTCGGCGCATGCTTTTCCAAAACCGGAACTGGCGCCGGTGATAAAGATGGTTCTGGGGGTGGGGGATTTCATCGGATCAAAGTAACGGTTCCTTTGTCAAAGTAGGACAGTCCGTTATAATCTTCCGCGCTCACGACCCAAACGAATACGGCCGAGCCCTGTGGTACGCCATTGAAGATGCCATTCCATCCCTGCCGGTCCTGGTTGGTCGAATAGACCAACTGTCCCCATCTGTTGTAAATGGTGAAATAGTTGATCTTTTTTATTCCTACGCAAATGGGACGAGCGAGGTCATTTAATCCATCTCCGTTGGGGGTGAATGCGGTGGGTACGAAGATGCTGGCAGAGGTGCGATATACGCGAACGGTCATGTAAGCCGAATCACGACAACCCGCGGCATCCTGAACGATCAGTTTATAGCGAACACTATCGGTATTGACTCCATAGATGCCGATCGGGTTTGGAATATTGGTGTTGTTGAGTCCCGTTGCGGGCGACCAACTGTAGCTTACCCCACCGGTTCCATTGAGTTGAAGCGGTTGTCCTACCACAACGGATGTATCCCTGCCGGCATTGGCCCGGACACGGGGCTGAACCGTTACCAGCACAGAGTCGATCCCGGGTTTCGGACAACCCAGTGTATCGTATACGATGAGTTTGTACATCAACGTACGAGGGGGCGTGGCCAGGGGGTTGAGGAAGGAGGGATTGTTCAGATAGGAAGAGGGGTTCCACTGAAAACGGCTTCCTGTGATCTGCGCTTGCAATTGACCGGAGGTGTTGAAGCAGAGGGTGAGGTCGTTTCCGGCGTTCGCCTGTGGGTAGGGGATGGTTCGTATGCGCACGGTTCGAGTGTCTCGACAGGTGCCGATACTGCCCACGACCTGGTAGGTGTTGATCGAATTCAAAGGAGTAGCGATAGGATTCGATATGTTCGGATTGCTAAGACCAATGGGAGGTGACCAGCTGTATGCGGTCGCGTTGCCCGATGCCAGTAATTGAATGGCATCTCCCCGACAAATGGTGGTATCCGAATTCGCCAATAGTTGTACGCCTTGTGCCACCCGGACCCGAACGGAATCCCGATTTGCACACCCATTTTCTGTGAGACTCACATAGTACCAGGTGGTCGTGGTGGGATAAACCTGTGGGTTTGCGGAATTGGGATTAATGATATTGTAGTTCGGCAACCAACTGAATGCGCCCGAACCGCTGGCTTGCAATCGTAATGTATCCGGTACGCAGATCAGCGTATCTCGAAACGGAATGTTCAGAACCGGTTTATCCAGCACAGTAAAATTCACCAGGGTGGTATCTCGACATCCTTTCGAGTTGCTAACGATCAACGTGGCTGTTTTGGGGCCCGGAGTGGCGAACGTCCATTGGGAGTTTTGGTTGTGCGATGTATCTGCCAGGGTGGAACCGTCACCGAAATTCCACGACCAACTATCCACGATACCGTAATTGGTTCGGGTGGTGTCCGTGAATTGATAAGGAGTGGTATAACAATTGCCCGTTACGGTAAATCCGGGAAAGAACCCGGGGTACACGCGGACCACCACATTGGCCGTATCGGAACAGAGTCCGCCCGGCAAGGAGATCTTCAGTTTTGCAATATAAACGCCGGTGTCGCTATAGGTGTGTGTAGGACTTGCCACATAGGAGGTATCACCGACACCGAGAAAAGGTTCTCCGAAGGACCAAACAAATTCCGCATTGGGCGGGTTGAGAGTCTCATTGGAAAAATTGACGGTGAATCCATCGCAGGTAGTGGGCCGGGGTGACAATAATGCATTGAGTGGATTGCAGTCGCCCACGCGTACGTGCAATTCTTTTCGGGTGGTGCCGATCAAGGTTCCGTTTCGGTACTCTCGCACGCAAACGGCTACCACGTATTCGCCTGTCATACTGGGGCCGGTGCCACTGATCAATCCGGTTTGGGAGTTGATGGTAACGGAGGGTCCCATCGGAAAACTGCCCAAGTAGGCAAAGGAGTAGGGTACGGCGCTGTAGGGTGGGTTGGCGGCGGTGGCGGGTGAATTATTGGTTTGGTCACCTCCCTGAATCGCGTCACAGAGTTCATACGCCAGCGAATCGCCGTCGATATCCGACGCCTGAAAGGAATATTGGAAATAATTGTTTGCGCAGACGACGGCGGTGTCGTTGACCAAAAATCTTGGACTGCTGTTTGTTTCGGCGCCCGGAAAAATATTGGTGCCCGGTATTTGGATGGAGAAGGTATTCCCTACGGCGCCGGAGTTCTGGATGTTATTGATACCGGCTATTCGGCAGCATCGTTGGTAGGAAATGATATAGCCCGCTGCACTGGGGGCCAGCTCTAAGGAAGGAAGGTCGTATACGACGATGGTATAATAGCATCCGCTCTGGTCACCGGTGATGCAGGGCTCGTCTGCCGCCTTACCCAGATTGTACTGATTGGTGATGGGGACGCTTATGTTTTGAATGAATTGATTGTTGGCGGCGTTGAAGATGCTGAAGTTGATGGGATTCGATAGCTGACCGGTGGTGGGGTCGCAAATCATATACACGGTGAGCGTTACTCGGTAGCGGAGGTTGGTGCCTTGTCCCGGACCCAAGTACTGATAAGAAAAGAAACCTCCTTTGATATGCGCTGCATGTGTGGTCAGCAGTGCCATCGAAAGCAATAATGTAAGTAAGGTCCTTTTCATGGATAGTGATCCAGTATTCGATAGGTCAGATGTCATTTTATCGAATACCGTTGGGCTCCAAAGTTACGATTTTTGGGGTCGGCGTCGGAAGGCCAGCATCCAGACCCATACCCCTGCATAGAACGCGCAGAGTACTTTGGAAAGTATGTCGCCGGTACTGACAAAAAAAGTGGTTGAGCCGGATGTTGCGGGGATCCGGTATCGGATACAGGCCCCTGTGTTATATGGCTGCGGGTCAATCCATTTTCCCATTGGATCAATGAAGCCGCTGATGCCGGTATTGGCACTGCGAGCCACCCATCTTCGAGTTTCAATGGCCCGCAATCCGGCATACAAGGCATGCTGTTTATGGCCGGGTGTATTTTGCCACCAGCCATCGTTGGTGATGATGGTGATCACATCCGCTCCTTTGGCAACATAGCCGCTGAGATGCTCGCCATAGATGCTTTCGTAACAAATGGCTGGAGCCAGCTGCAATCCTTGTTTGGTGGAAAGGACCGTCCGATCTTCCTGTGGGGTATACCCCCCGGCCGTGCCTCCAAACTCCTCGAACCAGGCCGACAGGAATCGAAGAAAGCCCGGCAAGGTTTCCACGCCGGGTACCAATTTCGATTTGTGATAAAATTGAATGGCACCGGCTGAATCCAACAAGGCCGCCCCGTTGTATGACTCCACAAATAATGGGCCTTTTTCGTTGGGGCCGCGAAGCCATTCGGGTGCCGGGATGCTATTCGGAGATTGTTTCGAAACGACCCCATAACTCTCCACGCCGGTTAGTATGCTCAAGCGGGGATGGCGTCGTAAGAAAGACCAAAGCGAATCGAAGCGGGGCGATCTTTCTTTCAGCTCTCTTTCGCCGACCCCCCCCGTTCGGTACAAGGCGGTTTCCGGCCACACCAACAACTTAGTGCTGTCGCTGATGGTTGATTCACTTTTTTTGATCAGGTCTTGTAATTGGCTTTCAAAAGAGGCAAATTGACTCACCTTTTCATAGGGATCCACGTTGGGCTGAAGGACCGCTATCTCCCAATTTTTTTCTGCCTTCGACGGTTCAGGGATGGAGTGAATGATCCATTTTGAAAGGCCGATCGGGAGGATCAATGCGCCCAGTGCGATCCATCGGAACGGATATCGTTTTTGACCAGTCGAATGCTGATGCCACTGCAGAAAAATGAGGATGTTCACCAATAATATCCAAAGCGTGCCTCCACTGGTGCCGGTGTATTCATACCATTGAATCCATCCGGGTTGTGTTGCCAGTCCGTTGCCCAGCGCGAGCCAGGGCCAGCTTAATCCCCAATCCTGCAGGTGTACATATTCAAAACTCATCCAACCGGCCACCAATGCCGGCAATCCGATTTTCAATCCTTTTTTATGTCTGATATAACGATAGCCTAACCAGGGCAGGCACATAAGCAGGCTGTTGGTGGCAATGGCGGACACGGCACCCGGAACACTGGCATACCAGATCCACCAGGTGGTCAGGGCATTCCAGGTTAGCATATGCAGATAGGCCAATAACAGGAATCGCCCATGATTTCGCGTCTGCTGCTCCACCCACAACAGGGGTAACCAACCCACAAAAAGCAAGGGGGTATAGGGCAGCGGGGGCCAACCGGCGAACAAAAGGATGCCACCTGCGAGTGATACTAGAATGGGGAGTAGACGATTCAAATCAGAGGAGTTGGCAATGTTTAGAAGTTCAGCGAAATTAACAATCCCTATGCAAGCAAGGCGTTAGCTTTAATGTAAAATCGATACAAATGAAACCTTACATCAAGACCACGATCATTTCCATTGCCGCCCTGATCGGCATTTTGATCTTGGCCGCAGCCTACAAATACAAATTCAAGGCACAGGAGACAATCTCGGTGACCGGATTGGCCGAGCGGGATTTTGTAAGCGATCAGATCGTGTGGAGTGGTAACTACAGCCGAAAGATGATGGATCTTAAGTCGGCGTATGCACAATTGAAAGCAGATGAACAAACGATCCGTCAGTACCTGAAAGGAAAGGGTGTCAAGGATGACGAGATCGTGTTTTCATCGGTGACGATCGAAAAGGAATTCAGTAATGTTAGTGATAATGAAGGCCGTTTGATTAGTACGGAATTCACCGGGTACAACCTGAAGCAAACCGTGACGGTCGACTCCCGTGAAATCGAAAAGGTTGAAAAGATCTCCCGTGAAGTGACGGAACTTATTGAGAGCGGTATCGAGTTCAATTCCACCGACCCGTCCTATTACTATTCCAAATTGTCGGAATTGAAGGTCGACCTATTGGCCAAAGCCAGTGCCGATGCAAAAGAAAGGGCCCAAACCATTGCACGTAATTCGGGCAGTGACCTGGGAAAAATCAAGAAGGCCACGATGGGCGTCTTTCAGATCACCGGTCAGAATAGCAACGAGGATTATTCGTATGGCGGGGTGTTTAATACCAGTTCCAAAAACAAGACTGCCTCGATCACCATCCGGATCGATTTTGCTGTCGATTAACTACGGCTGTAATTTGGAGCTTCTTTCGTGATGTCAATATCGTGAGCATGACTTTCCCGCATGCCGGCATTGGTGATCTTCACAAATTTTGCTTGTTGCAACGAGGCAATGTTGTGGGCACCGCAATAGCCCATGCCTGCACGTAATCCGCCAACAAATTGGTAAACCACTTCGCGCAGCATTCCTTTATAAGCCACCCGGCCCTCGATCCCTTCGGGTACATACTTTTTTACATCGGCCTCGCCATCTTGAAAATACCTGTCGCTGCTGCCGGTGGCCATGGCCCCCAGTGAGCCCATGCCCCGATATTCTTTGAATTTTCGGCCTTCGTAAATGATTGTCTCACCCGGACTTTCTTCCGTGCCCGCGAAAATGCTACCCATCATCACGGCATTGGCTCCTGCAGCAATAGCTTTCACCATATCGCCGGTATATCGGATGCCTCCATCGGCGATCAGGGTAGTGCGTGATTTTTTCAACGCCGACGCCGCCTCCATCACGGCGGTCATTTGAGGCATCCCCGCTCCGGCCACGATACGAGTGGTACAAATGGAACCGGGTCCAATCCCCACCTTCACGGCATCTGCACCTGCATCGGCCAAGGCTTTGGCTCCGGCCGCCGTACCCACGTTGCCGGCGATCACTTCCACATTCTTGAAGTTCTTCTTTACCATCTTGAGTGCTTCAATGACGCCCCGGCTATGACCATGCGCACTGTCCAACGCGATCACATCCACACCCACCTGCTGTAACGCGGTTACGCGATCCAAAATATCTTTTGTGATACCCACACCGGCACCCACCAGCAGTCGACCGAATCCATCCTTTACGGCATGAGGATGGCTTTTCAATTTCAATATATCGCTGTAAGTGAACAGCCCAACCAATTTCCCCTGCTTATTGATGATGGGAAGTTTCTCCACTTTGGTTTTCTTGAATAACTGTTCTGCTTTTCGCAGATCGGTTCCCTCCGGCGCGGTGTACAGATTTTCCTTTGTCATCACCTCGCTTACTTTCCGTTTCATATCTTCTTCAAAACGCAGGTCGCGGTTGGTGAGAATACCGACTAATTTTCCTTGTTTATCGATAATGGGAATACCACCGATCCGGTTCTCGCGCATCAAGCGCAAGGCATCGCCGATCGTCGCATTTGTTTCCAGGGTGACCGGATCGATGATAAGACCGCTTTCGCTTCTCTTTACCTTTCTGACCTGCTCCGCTTGTTTTTCAATGGACATGTTCTTGTGCAGAATACCCAATCCTCCCTCCCTGGCCAGCGCGGTAGCCAACGCGGCTTCCGTCACGGTGTCCATCGCGGCAGAGAGCAGAGGGATGTTCAGGGTGATCCGGGGCGTCAAACGGCTACGGATATCTACCTCGCGGGGTAGCACCTCGCTGTATCCGGGCATCAATAAAACGTCGTCGAAGGTGAGTCCTTCGAGCGCGATCTTATCCGATAAATTCTTGGGAGATTTTTTGCTTGCCATGTGCAAAGATAGCAAAGCGGTCGTTTTATTTCAAAATCTAGCGAATGAGCGTGACCGTCCCTTTTTGCGATACCGGTTGGCCTGTTTCCCGATTGATGTAGGATAGTGTCCATACATAGACGCCTCCGGGCTGCTCGATGCCTTTCCATCGCCCATCCCATTTTTCCTGCCAGTTCCTGGAAAGGAACATTCGCTCGCCCCAACGGTTGAATACCTGAAATAAATAATTGTCTGCTTTCAGCGCATTGTGCGGACCAAATCGATCATTCAGTCCATCCTGATTGGGGGTGAATCCGGTGGGCACCGCAATGAGGCAGTGATCCAATACGGTCAGCGTTTGCCTGGCACTGTCACTGCAGCCCAGTGCGGCATTGTAAGCCGTCAATTTCACGGTGTAATAAGCCTCCCGTCCACTGGTAGGAAATGAAAACGGTGGCGGATCTTTCAACGTGGTCGTGTATAGAATATCATATTGCCAACGCCAGCTCGTGACCGTGCCGGTTGACGTATTCGTTACCGGTAAAGCGTCCTCCGGACAGATCACGCGGGGCATATCGAAGGATGCCTTTACCTCGTTGCTGAGGGTAATGTCTTGGCGGCTGGTATCACTACAGGTTCCATTGCTGACATACAAGCCAACGGTATTCTGGCTGGTAGCAGGGAAGATATGTGTGTATTGTGGCTGATTGCCGACCACCTGTCCATTCACCGACCAGCTCCACACATTCACTTGATGAGCGCCGTTGTGCTGGAACCGAAAGGTGTCCCGCTGACATCCCAATCGCTGGGAATAGAAAAAATCGGCATTGACGGTATCGGTCGTCGTAAAATTCAATTGCTGACTGGGCGTTTCCTGTCCGCATTCATCCACCAGCACCGTTCCATCGTTGCCCGGACGAAGTCGCAATGTGTATACACCCTGTGTGTAAATGGGGGTGGAGAATTTCACGAGCACATAATCCGTTTTTCCATTGATGCAATTGCCGCTGGCACTGCTCACCGTTACGGGCGACGGGCCGGTTACGACAAAGTCAGAACCATTGGCGGCAATACTGGCACAGTTGATGCGTTTGGGGAAATACACTTTTATTGAATCGGTGGCGCAAGATGGCCGAGCGATCGAATCGGCGTAAATGGGTTGCGGTGCCTGATAGGTAAACGGCACTTGTTCATTCACCGGTATTGCTCGTCCGCAATTGTCCAACAACGTATTGGCATCGCTGCCATTTTTAATGACGAGTTGATAATTCCCGTTCGGCAATGCTCCATTGAGCGTCAATTCCAATTCATCGAAATCAAAGGCGAAGCCACAAGAGTCAGGTGCCGCTGCTGTGACCGATCGCACCGCCGGTGAAATACTGAATTCACTTCCGGACGCCGTGATCGTTTTGCAACTCACTTTCTTGTTCAGCTTCACACGAACCTTGGTGCCGTCACAATCGGCGCGGGCACTGGCCAGATGCGGTTCCGTTGGGTCGGTGATAACGGCCGTACCGCCGCCGAAGGAGAGCGTGTAGCCACTTTGTGTGTTGGTGAAATGGCTGATCATCAGCAAGTATTCACGACCCTGTATCAGATTGGGCATGGCAGCAAAACTGGGTGCGTTGGTTGCGGGGTCAGAGGCACATTGAATGGTATTCGATCCGGTGGCGGATGCGCCGGTGGGACCATAGGTTCCGGCCCAGTTTCCGGTGACGACCAAGCTGTTCACTGTGAAGATATCGTTCGGATCACGGCCGGTAATGTCATATAACTGCCAATCATAATCTTCATTGGGGGCAAGGGGAGTGATCAAAAATCCCAGGGAGCCCGAAACAAAACAAGTGAACCGGTAGAAAAAAGGATTTCTATTCTCATAATTGGCACTGGTGCCTGAGCATCCAGGTACATATAAACTGTTTGTGGCACACAATGGAACACTGTTCTGCGTAAAGACCGACGTACCACAAACCGGGAATGCGGTGGAGGGAGTTTGTCCAAGTGTTGTACAGGCTTGCGACCAGGCAATGCAAGGCAGAAAGATCGCACCTATCAATAGTAGCCGGGTGAGGGGTATGCAAAGCAAAAATGGGGTGCGACGATTCACGTTGTCGGCCGAAATTTTTTACCCGGCAAAGATACGACCAGGCCTTTCATCTCTAGTTGCAATAAGCTGCTGTTGAGTTTGGAGGTGGCCATGTTGAGTTCCCATCCGATCTGATCTTGATGCAATGGCGACTTTCTTCAGTAATTCGACAATGGATCTTTCGTCCGGATCCAGTTCATGGAAAAGTACCGACGGCATCACTCTTGTCGGGGCGGGTTGATCCAGCCAACCCAATTGCATTAGCATATCATTCGTGGAGGTGAAGAGTTCCGATTGATGTTGACGAATCAGCTGCAGGCATCCTTTGCTTTTTTCATCGGTAATTCGTCCGGGCAAAGCAAACACATCCCGGTTATATTGATTGGCTAAAGAAGCGGTGATTAGGCTGCCGCCTTTGTCGCCGGATTCGATCACGAGTGTGGCGTCGCACATACCTGCCACAAGGCGATTACGAGACGGAAAATGATATCGATCGGGTTCTGTACCGTGCACGAATTCCGTCAGCAATCCTCCTTCTTTTTTCATTTCTTCCGCCAATTTTCGGTGTTCGTAGGGATAGATACGGTCAAGCCCGTGCGCCAACACACCGATCGTGTGGAGCCGATGTCGGAGGGCGGATCGATGGGCGATGGCATCCACGCCGATGGCCAGTCCGCTCACAACCGTAATTGAATTTCCGGTCAGCTCCTCCACGATCCGTTCGGTCCATTCCCTTCCCTGGTCAGAAGGCTGACGAGTGCCAATGATCGCCAGCATCCGGGAATCGTTCAGATCGGCATATCCCGAATAATACAACAGCAGCGGCGCGTCATAACAGTGCAGCAGACGCTGCGGATAGCGGGGATCGTCGTACGAAAGAGCCGTGATTTGATTCTTCTCCAAAAACAGGAGTTCCTTTTCCGCTCTTGCAAAATCCCGGAACTGGAGGATGGCATTCGCACGTTCCGAGCCGATCCCGTCTATACGCTGCAGTTGATGACGGTTAGCTCGGAATATCTCCTGCGGCGAAAAATGATCAAGTAGCGTTCGGGCCTGTACGGGTCCGATCCGGGGAACAAGGCTTAGCGAGATCAGATACAGCAGACGGTCGGACACAAGGCAAAACTATCGGCACAGGGATACGATTGCCCGATCAATAGCGAAGTATTTTCATCTCACTTCGTCTGTTTTTTGCCCTTCCCTCAGGCGTATTATTCTCGGCAAGTGGGCGAGCGGATCCGTAGCCTTTTGCTTGCAGTCTGTTTTGGGCGATGCCTTGATCGGTCAGGTAGTGGACCACGGATTCGGCGCGTCGTTTACTGAGCGAAAGGTTGTCGGTGTAGTTGCCCTGGTTGTCCGTATGACCACTGATCTCGACGATCAGGCTTGGGTTTTCGCGCATCAGTTCGAACAGTGTCATTAGCTCGGCACGGGAGCTGTCGGATAATTCGGCGCGATTGGTTCGGAAGTAAATATGTTTCAGTACCACGGAGGTATCAGTGCTAAGCGGTTGCAATCGGATGTCCATCTGCTGGGGCTTTGCATCGACGGTCTCTTTCATTTCGAATGCTTCGCTGTGAAAGAAGTACCCGGGGTGTCGGACGGACAGCAGGTAATTGGTTCCGGCCGGCAAGGTCACGAGGTAATTTCCATTGGCATCCGCTTGTATTTGTGTAAGCTCTTTTCCGCTTTCCGCTTCACAAAGATTCAGCTTGGCCGGAATGGATTTGCCGTTGGACTTGTCGCTGATGTGCCCGCGTATCCAATACGTGGGTGTGGGGCGGGCATGTTTGGGCAATGCAAATTGATACAGATCCATCTCGCCGTAGGAATCGCTTCGTTTGCTAGCATAATACGCGGTGACACCATCCGCTGCAATGATGAGACTTCCCTCCCGGTCGATGGTGTTGATCGGGAATCCTAGGTTTTCCGGGGTTGACCAAGAGCTGTCCGGTTGTTTCCGAGAGCGAAACAGATCGTCATTGCCATAGCCGGGCCAGTTGGGACTGGTGAAATACAAGGTTTGATTGTCGGCATGTAAAAAAGGACATTGTTCGTCACCGGTCGTGTTGATGTTGGGGCCCAGGTTGATGGGATAGTCCCACACACCGTTTCGAAGCAAGAGCGAAACATAAATATCGCTGCCCCCTAACCCGCCGGGTCGTCTGCTCACAAAATAAAGGGAGCGTTTGTCGGGCGACAAACAGGGTTGGGATTCCCACTGGTCGGTGTTGATTCGGCCACCCATATTTTCCCCCGGGGTCCATCCGGTGGGCGTACGGAAGGAGATGTAAATGTCGCAGCCGCCATATCCGTCGGGTCGGGAGCAGGCGGTGAAAACCATCCACTCGCCGTCTTGGGAAATATGCATGGCGCCTTCATTCATGGCGGTGTTCACATCGCCGGGCAATGGTAGTGAGAGCTGCCATTGGTCATTGCTGTCCCGGGTGCTGGCAAAGAAATCTTCGTTCCGGCTATTTCGATTTCGGGTGAATGCCAGCTGTTTTCCGTCGATGGTGAGGGAGGGTAAATATTCCGGATCGCGGCTATTCACGAGTGGTCCCAGATTGCGTGGCTCAAATCGATATCCCGTGTCGGTGAGGTTTGCGCGATAGTTCACTCCAAATAAAAATCTGGTTCGTTTCTTTTCAAGATAATTTTTTACGGCCGGGGTATTGCCGAGGGGTGTTCGAAGAAGCGAATCGGTGAGGGTCAGGGCCGATTGAAATTCGCCAATACCGGCTAATTCTTCTGCCAAGATGGGCAGGTATGATTCGATTGAGGAAGGCTCGATCTGTCGGGCGCGTTGAAATGACTGAATGGCCAGGCTGTGTTGCTTGCGTTCGGAATAGGCCAGTCCCAATCCGACATTTCCCCGTGCTTGATTCGAGTCCAATTGCAACGCCTCCCGAAAAAGCCCCATGGCATAAAGGGTTTCCCCCTCCTCCAATCGCTGAAAAGCCTGCCCCACCAATTGTTGTGCTTTTTTGATGGCCGATTTGGGTTGCGCAATGGCACAACCACTGCAGAAGCAAAGAAGGATCATTATCCAAGAGGGAAGGAAGCGCAACATGAATCTAAACTACCGGATTTTTTCTCCTTGCCGGGAGATGAATTGTTAATTCTAGGGCACGTTCAAATACTTGTGTGCCTGTAACGTAACCCGCCACTCGGGGTTTGCTTTTACGTAGTCGATGATGAGGGGCAACATGTCGGAGGCGCGAACCCACTCGGGTTGCAGGTACTTGACACAGTCAGGTCCTACGGACAGTGCATGTTTAGCTCCCCAGTCGAGGTCACTTTTATGAAAGACGACCACTTTCAGTTCATCCGCTTGGGGCAGGATCTCTGGCAGGGGCGATTTGAATTTTTTGGGCGACAGACAGATCCAGTCCCATTCACCCGATAACGGATGGGCGCCGGATGTTTCCAGATGTGTTCGATATCCGGCTTCCTGCAACCGGCGGGTGAGTGGTCCTAGCTCGTGCATCAACGGCTCGCCACCGGTAATCACCACGATCTGAGTGGGTGTTTGTTTGATTTGATGCAACAGCTCGTCGATGGAAAGATCGGGATGTTTCGATCGGTCCCAGCTTTCTTTTACATCACACCAAACGCAGCCTACGTCGCAACCGGCCAGTCGAATGAAATAAGCTGCTTTTCCTTGGTGCATGCCCTCTCCCTGCAGGGTATAGAAATGCTCCATTACGGGGAGGGATTGCGTAGTGCTCATTTTCAGATGTCTTTGAGCAAACAGGCGTGCAGGGTGTTTTGCAATAACGCGGCGATGGTCATCGGACCTACACCACCCGGAACCGGCGTGATCCAGCTGCAAAGATGGGCTACGTTAATAAAGTCTACATCACCCTTGAGTTCATATCCGGATTTCTTTTGCGGGTTCTCTACGCGCGTGATGCCCACGTCGATCACGACCGCACCGGGTTTGATCATGTGTGCCTGTACGAATGCCGGTTGTCCCAAGGCTGCGATCACGATATCGGCACGTTGGATGTGACGGGCGAGGTCGGTTGTTTTCGAATGACATAGAGTGACGGTGCAATTACCGGTGGCGCCCGGTTGACTGAGCAGTACGCTCATCGGTCTGCCTACGATGTTACTTCTTCCGATAACCACTGCCTCTTTACCCGCGGTTTCAATCCGATAATGTTGCAGTAATAATTGGATCCCGTATGGGGTGGCCGGAATGAACACCGGTTGTCCTTGCATCAATAGCCCCTGGTTCACGGGATGAAATCCATCCACATCTTTTTCGGGATGGATGGCGCGGATCACTTCGCTTTCCCGAATCCGGGCGGGTAGGGGAAGTTGAACCAAGATCCCATCCACACTTGGGTCGTTATTGAGTGTTTCGATCTGCTTCAGTAATTCGTGTTCCGTCAGATCATTTTCAAAATGTAGCAAAGTGGACAGAATGCCGGCTTCCTCACAGGCTTTCACTTTGGCACCCACGTAGGTGGTGCTGGCGCCATTGTTTCCGACGAGAATGGCAGCCAGGTGTGGTTGTTTTTTCCCTTCGGCTATTCGTTGAGCAACCTGCAAACGGATCTCATCCCGAATGGCCTGACCGGCTTTTTTCCCATCCAATAATTGCATGACGCAAAGGTAGGTGTCGGTTTTTTCCCACCCAATAATAGAAAAATGCAGTCTCCCTTTTTTGTATTCCCCTCCCCTCACCCGCTAATTTGCTTCGATGCAACAACACCATCGATTCCAAGTCATTTTTATCTTTTTTGTTTTTTGTGTGGGTGAGCCCTTGTTGGCACAACCAGGACTTTCACGTTCGGCGGCAAGGTTTCATCACCGGGATATCGTGCTATCCGCCGACTCATCAAGCGTGGCTTTTCAGATCCCCACTTGGTTTCTCCCACACGATGGGCGTTCTCAATTGTATTTCGGCGCAGTGAATCGATATGGTTTGATGGCGTTGACGGAGGTGGCGATCGGGGGGATGATCCCGTCGGGTGAAGGCCTGTGGCGTTGGAATTTGGCCACGGCCGGGGATGCTGTCTATCGAGCAGGGGCGTTCGATGTTGGATGGGTCAAGCATTTGAGTTCTTCGGTGTGGATCTGAAGTGGGTTGGGTGTATCGTGGACTTCGATGAATGGGTATGGTTCACGATGGGTGCCCGCCGGAAATCTATCCGTGGGCGGGGTAGTGAGCAATCGAATTGTTTTGGGACTTCGTTTGGATAATCCGCAGGCAATCATGTCATCAAAGGCCTGGTATGGCTACAATCCCATGCGCATGCGGGTGGGGGTGGTTGGAATGCTGTCACCCAAATTATCGGTGTATGGCGGTTTCGACTGGGAGCCGGTGGCTCGCACGGCTTCGGTATGTACGTTCACCTATCGGTTTTCTTCGAAATGGAAAGCGGATCTGGGTTGGGGTTGGATGCCTGATCAATGGATCATGGGATTGCATCATTTGATGTGCAGGGGCTGGGTGGGACTGGGCTTTTCGCAAGACCCAGTCTTGGGTTCTTCATTTTCTTTTTTTACGACTTGGGATCGGTCTGCCAAAAAAAAATAACATGATCAAGTGGTTGTGGAGTGTCAGTATGCTGTTGTCTTTCTCTTTATATGCACAAGAACTTCCGTGGGCGGACCAATGGAATTTGAATGAGGAATCGGCGGGCCTTGTATCGGCCGAGTTGGAAGGCCAGCAATGGCGGTTGGATCAATTTCGTAAAAAGCCATTGGATCTCAACCAATCTACAGCAGAGGAGCTGGCCGAGTTGGGATTATTGGATGCCATCCAGATAGCGGGTTGGATCCGATATCGACAATTGTTCGGTGCGGCAAATACTTGATTGGTATTTCAAGCGGTTCCGGGTTGGACCAAATCGGTGGTCCTCCGTATAAGACCGTATTGCCGGTTGGGTGCCGTACGGAACACGAGTCTGCATCCATTTGCGGATGAGGGGCAACACCAATTACTGACCCGCATTAGCTGGCAAAAGGGCTTGACACGACCAGCCAATTCGTTGGGCGGTAATTTCTATCGACTGATTCGTTATCGATTTCAGTCAGGAAATTCCTGGCAGGCGGGATGGCTGATGGAATCGGATGCGGGTGAGTCCGTTCGCCGATCGGGACCTGATTTTATAAGTGCGTATGTGAACTGGAAGCGTACCGGGGGCAGGTTGAATTGGTTGTTGGGCGATTACTCGGTGCAGATGGGGCAGGGGTTGATCTGTTGGCAGGGGATGACTTTTGGTCCGGGTACGGACCTACCGGCTATTAAGCGACAAGGGGTTTCCGTTCGGCCCTATCAATCTGTTGGGGAAGGTCGGTTTTTGCGGGGGGTGGCAGTGAGTGCGTCTACAAGGAAGGTCAGCTGGGACGTTTTTATTTCCCGCAATCCGCAAACAGCCCCCCGGTATTCCCTGCTAGATGGGCGAGTGGGTTTCAGACAAGTGGACGTTTCCGGCTATCATCGAACAGCTATGGAACTAGCCAAGAAGGATCGATTGATTGAGTATACAGCAGGCGGACGGATGGGTAGCCGTTTTCATGGAGGGCGATGGAATATCAATTGGATCGGCCGTTGTTGGAGTATCCCGCAGTTCTTTATTGGCGATCTACGAAGAGTGGATACATCCTGGCAGGTATTTCGTTCGAACGCGAGTGCGGATGTCTCCTTTACCCGTGGTTCGTTGCATGCTTTTGGCGAAATGGCGGTGGATGCAAGGGGCCGATTGGCATC
The DNA here is from genome assembly GCA_046081925.1 of Bacteroidota bacterium. Lineage (GTDB taxonomy): Bacteria > Bacteroidota > Bacteroidia > Chitinophagales > Chitinophagaceae > JJ008. The sequence continues at coordinate 73,470 of JBJTWV010000021.1, forward strand.
GGTGCTGGGGGCTGTAGTGGTTTTGGACAGGCGTGTTGACTGGTCCATTCATTTGCGATGGATCGGTAATGCGTTTCGTTCGGTTGATGGCCAGGCTTTTCAACATGCTTCTACGGGTACAAGTGAGCGAGGCGGGTATACGCAACTGCGATTTCGAATCAATGATCGACAACTCTTGGATGTATACAGTGATATGTATTTCCTTCCACGACCGGGTTTCTTTTCCAGTACACCCTCTTTTGGTTTGATACAAGGAGGACGTTGGCAGTATCAGCCGGATAAAAGAAACCTGTTGTATTTGCGTTTTCAATGGGCACGCAGTGATCGGGACGATGATGCTCGTCCGTTACCTCGCACCAGTATCCACACATCACGATCTCTCCGGTTGCACGGTCAATTTGACCTCGGGGCGAAACAATCACTGTCTGTTCGGGCGGAGAAAATCATGATCGTGGCCAAGGAGGGGCCGGATGATGAAACTGGTTTTCTTGCATATTTGGAGTGGAAGAAGGAGCCAGAGAAATCAGGTGTGGGATTGGACGTTCGGCTTTTGTGGGTTTCGACGGATGGTTGGGCCAGTCGGATCTATGCATATGAACGAGATGTGCTGTACAAGGCGGGATTTCCGGCCTTTTTTGGAAAGCAGTTACGGGGGTATTTGAACGCATCCGCTCCGATCGGGCAGCGAGCCATGATTTGGGTTCATCTATTTGTTGACAAAAAGATTGATTATCATTGGGGTACAGATTTTGTTAGTCCCATAGAGCCCGGCGCCACGGTTCAATTTCGATACCAATGGGACGTGGGAAGGCGGTAATTTTTGCCTCCCTCAAATGGTTTGTTAAAAAAATGACTAAATTGCCGCAGCAACTGAGGGGCTACTCATGTCAATATGTGTAGCCACGAGGCTGTTCGCATTGATTGGTTTTTGACTGTCAATGTTCTTGTATACCAAAAAATTAATGTTTATCATGAGAAAACTTGCATCACTGTTCTCGATGCTGGTGCTATGCACGGCACTTGCGTTCGGGCAGAACCGGGTCATCTCCGGTACCGTGACGGATGAGACGGGGGCACCGCTTCCTGGCGCCTCTATTCGAATTGAAGGAACCAAGACAGGTATTGCTGCCGATAACAACGGCCAGTTCCGTCTGTCGGCTAAGACCGGCGATGTGCTGGTGGTATCCGGCGCTGGTTTGGAAACGACCACCGCTACTGTTGGTACGGCAAATGTGTTCGTCATCGCGGTAAAGCGTGTGGTGATCAGCGGAACCGATGTGGTGATCACGTCTTTGGGTGTGGCTCGTCAGGCCAAGGAGCTGGGTTATTCCACCGCCAAGGTTAAAGCCACCGAGTTGACACAAGCTAAATCCGTCAACCTGCAGAATGGTTTGACCGGTAAAGTTTCCGGTTTGAACATTCAAACCGTCAACAATGGTGTATTCGCCGATACGCGTATCACGCTGCGTGGTATTCGTTCGTTGACTGGTAACAACCAGCCGATGCTGATCCTGGATGGTGTGCCCATTTCACTGGGTTATATCAGTTCTATCAACCCCAACGACATCACCGACGTAACGATCTTGAAGTCTGCTTCGGCGACTGCGATCTACGGTCCGGATGGTGCCAACGGTGCGTTGGTGATCACTACCAAGCGTGGAAGCAAGAATAAGCCGCAGATCAGTGTGGGTCATACCGTACAGGTCGAGCGCGTATCATACATGCCTGAGTTGCAGAACCAATTTGGTTCCGGTTCTTCGGTGGATGCCTTCGGATACGGTGTATACGATCCCATCGAGAACCAGTGTTATGGCGATCAGTTTGACGGATCCGTTCGTCAAATCGGACGAGATGGCCCCAATGGAGAGCAATACCTGGTTTCTTATAGCACACTTCCCAAAGAGAAATTGCGTTTCTGGAACACTGGTATCACCAACCAGACCGATGTATCATTCTCTACCGGTGATTTCTACCTGAGTGCACAGAACGTGTTGATCCAGGGTATCATGCCCAAGGATGTAAACCGTCGTATGTCATTCCGGATGGCCGGTAATAAGGAGTTCAACAAATTCCGCGCCGGTTATAGTGTTAACTATACTCGCGGTAATTATGATGTTACGGCTGGTTCCAGCTTCGGTAATGGTCGTGACTACACCGTGTATTGGAACCTGATCAATACGCCTCAGCAAATTCCCATCACTCGATTCAAGAACTGGCGTACTGACTACTGGTCTAACCCCAGCGGCTTCTTCAACGACTACTATTCGAATCCGTATTTCATGATCGATAATTTCCGCAGCGTGGGTCGTACCGACGATGTTTTCGGAAACCTCGAATTGAATTACAAGGCGAACAGTTGGTTGAGCTTCACATACCGTTTAGGAGCCACTATGTCTACCGGTTCGGCTAAGAGCCGTGCCGAGGCCTTCACTTTCAGCGATTTCTCCAAGGCTGCCGGTAAGTCCATCGCCCAGTCTGGCGATATCGTTTCTCAGGTGGCAGATGGTATCTCCACTTCCAGCCGTATCAACTCCGAGTTCTTCGCTTCCATGCGCAAGAGCGTAGGAAACTTCAAGTTGGAAGGTTTGATCGGACAATCATACCGCGAGGACAATTCCAAAAACGTGAATGTGTCCAGCTTTAACCTTGCTTTCCCGACGCTGTTCAACATCATCGGACGGAAAGGGGAGCCGGGTGCTTCTGAAAGTAATTTCAAATCTCGCTTGCAGCGTTTCTTCGGTAAAGCATCGGTTGGATACAACAACTGGGCGTTTGCTGAATTCACGGCCAGCTATGATATGAACAGCCGTTTGGCATATTATTATAACTACGATTTCAAAGCGATCAGCTTCTTCTACCCCGGCGCCAGCGTTTCGTTCCTGTTGAGCGAGGCGATCCCCGCTGTTAAAAAGAGCAAATACATCTCTTACCTCAAAGTTCGTGGTGCACACTCCAAAACAGGTAACGTAAACTTGGGTACTCAATCCCTTCAGAACACTTACGGATTGGGTGGCGGCTTCCCGTACGGTACTCTTGTTGGATATACATCCGGCAACACGCTGCGCCTGAACAAATACACGCCTGAGTTTGTGGTAAACACAGAGGTAGGTTTCGAACTGGGATTGATGAAGAATCGCATCAACCTGGAAGCAACTGCATACACGCAGGACAACTCCGACCAGATCGTACAGGTTGCCTACTCAGGTGCCACTGGATTTACCAGTGCCTTGTTGAATGCGGCATCCTTCGTGAACAAGGGTCTAGAATTTGACCTGAAACTCACCCCGCTGGTGAAGATCCGCAACGTGAGTGTGGATGTAAAAGCAAACTACACATACCAAACTAACAAGGTTAGCCGCATCATTGAAGGCGTTAACCAATTGGGTATCGGTAATGCCAACTATGTAATGGTAGGCTATCCCGCTTATACCTTCCAGCTGACCGATTATCTGCGTGATGATCAAGGTCGCGTGGTTGTGAACAAGACTACCGGTCTGCCTACTGTTGATCCGGTTATCAAGCCTTTCGGTCACACACAGCCGAACCATTTGCTGGGTCTGAACCTGAGCGTGAATTGGAAGGATCTGACCTTCAGTGCCGTGGCTGATTACCGTGGTGGTGCTCAGATCTACACCGGTAACCTCGGAACCGGTATGGACTTCACCGGTATCTCCAAGCGTTCCGGTCAGAATGCCCGTCAGCCCTTCATCATGCCGAACTCTTCCTACTGGGATGGTTCCAAGTATGTTGCAAACACCAACATTTACATGACCGGTGGATACAACTTCTGGTCACAGTCGGTGAACACCAACGCCAACACCAACTACCTGGTTAGTGGTGATTTCTGGAAGATTCGTGAGGTTAGCTTGAGCTACAACATCCCCATGAAATGGCTGGGCTTTGCGAAGAATGCCATCAAGAGTGCCAACTTCACACTCTCCGGTCGTAACCTCTTCATGTTCCTGCCTAGCACCAACGAGTGGACTGACCCTGAGTTCTCTAACACAACGGGTAACGCACAAGGGGTGAGCGGATTGGATAACACACCGCCGACTCGCATCTTCGGTGCCACCCTGAACATCAACCTCTAACCCAACCTCAAATTAAATAGCTATGAAACTGAATAAGCTCATATACGGAATTCCGATGGCAGCGATGCTGATCGTTGCCTCGACGGGTTGTCGGAAGGGTCAGTTCAACATCAACCAAAACGTGAATAGCGTAACGGATAGTACCGTAACGTACGATGTAGTATTGCCTGCTGCCCTGCATGCCAGCGGTACCATCGTCGGAACCTCCTGGGGAACCATCCAGAACTGGATGGGCTTCTGGGCTCGCTCGGGCACCTATGCCCCGAACGTGATCGAGGAGACCTATGAGATCACAACTGGTTTTGGTAATGGTATCTGGAACTCCTGCTACGACAACAACTACGATTATCAGATCGTCCAAGCGAAAGCCGGCGGTGCCGGTGCTACCTTCTACGAGGGAATTGCCCGGATCATGAAGTCTCACAACTTTATGGTGCTGGTAGATGTGTACGGAAATATTCCCTACAGCCAAGCGCTGAAGGGCGGTGGTAATCCTACCCCCGGCTATGATCTGGGTATCAATGTTTACAAGGATCTGTTCCGTCAATTGGACACAGCGATCAGCCTGATCAAGAATTCAGTGGTAACTACCACGAATGCCAACAAAGGCATCGCTACCAACGACATCATTTTCCAAGGAAACAAAGGTAAGTGGATCCGCTTTGCAAATACCCTGAAGCTTCGCATGCTCATCCATGCGTATGCTGTGTCTGGCATTGACAAGGCGGCAGAAATCACTGCCATCAACAACGAAGGTTCCGGATTCCTTGGAATCGGTGAAGATGTAATGGTACAGCCTGGATATGCGGCCGATAAGCCCAATCCTTTCTATACTGTTTACAAAACATCTGTTGCCGGTGCTCAAACAGCTAACAACGTTTACTACCGCGCCAACAAATGGGGTATCGACTATTACAAATACAATGGAGATCCCCGTACCAGCCGTTTCTATGAAGCTGGTTCAAACGGTCTGGTAGGTGTTGCCTATGGTTTGCCTCCCATCACCGACAACTCTGCCCCTAACCTGGCAGGTATCGGTCCCGGTCTGTACAAGACAAACACGTCTCCCCAGACCATCATGACCGCTGCTGAAAGTTTCTTCCTGCAGGCCGAAGCTCGTTTCCGCGGATTCATCACTACCGGTTCTACTGTTGCTACACTGACAAATACCGGTATCACTGAAAGCTTCCGTTATATGGGTGCCGGCGATCCATCCACTTACCTGGCCATCAACGCCGGATACCCCGATGTTGACATCAATGCCGTTTCCAACTCGCCCGTTAACCCGGCCGGAACACAGCCTGTTGGTGGATTGTTCACCATCATCTCCCAGAAGTGGTTTGCCCTGAATGGCATCAACACCCTGGAAGTATGGACTGACTACCGCCGTATGGCTTACAACGAAGTGGTAACAGCTTCTCCGGTGAACGACCGCTTCGTGTATGGTGCCGGTGTTGGATACGATCCGGGTCCGCCCATTTCCGTATCTCCTCAGAACACCTCAACGAAGATCCCGACCCGTTACCTGTATCCGCAGGCTGAGTACAACTACAATCCTACGAACGTAGCGGCTCAGGGAACCATCGATCGTTACAGCAAAATCTTCTGGGATATTAACTAATCATCCAATAAACACGAGAAAAATGAAAAATGTAACCTCTAAAGCAGTTCTGGCCCTCGCGCTGCTTTCGTTCACCTTCACCGGGTGTTTGAAGGACAAGGGTTTTGAGAACTATCAATACGGTATCAATGATCCGGACACCCAACCTCCTGGCGTTGGATTCCCCTTCGCGGCTAAAGCCATGAACGGATATGGTCTGGATGTTTCCGGAAGTCCTCAAACCGTTGCCGAACTGACCTTCCTGAATCTGAATGCAGGTAATCCGGCTCCGGCTGATATCACCATCAATCTGGCTATCAAAAGCACGGAATTGATCGGGGCATACAATACTGCCAACGGAACCAACATCCAGGTGCTGCCCACTTCGCTGTACACAATGCCCACTACGGTTACGATTCCGGCAGGTGCACGCAATGTGACCGTACCATTGGTAGTTACCAATACGCTCACGCTTAACCCCAATATCGCTTACGGTATCGCTGTGCAGATCACTTCTGCCAGCGGGAATTACATCGTGGCTGAAAACCTGAAGAACCTGCTGATCCAGTTCTCCATCAAGAACAAGTACGATGGTGTGTACAACCTGACCGGTTATCACAACCGTGTGCCATACACGTTCCCTTACCAGACCACCATGCACATGGTAACTTCCGGTCCGAACGCCGTATACTTCTTCTGGCCATTGGTTGGCGGTGTAGGTCACCCCATCGGTATCGGTGCCAACAACGCCATCAGCTGGTACGGTCCGATTGTTGCTCCGGTGGTTGTTTTCAACACAAGCACCAACCTAGTTACCAATGTTTTCAATGGTGATCCCGGAGGTGCTCCTCCCATCACGATGTTCACCGGTGCCGGTAGCCGTCTCAGCAAATGGGATCCCGCTACTCGTAATATTACGGTAGACTGGAACTACAACAACAACCCGCTTCGCGCTTTCTTCGACAATCTGCAATATCTGCGTGGTCGTTAATAATAGGGGTTCATATTTTTTAAAAGGGATTGTTTAACAATCCCTTTTTTTATGTCCGTATGTGTAGGGGGACGAATGATTAACTTTGGAAAAATCCCATTTATGAAAAGGATTGTCTTGGTGGCGCTCTTCTCTTTGTCCCTGATCAACACGTTCGCGCAAGCGGCCATTACACCCACAACGGGGTGGGTAGATCCGGCACTGAATCACAACCGTCTGATCCGGGAGCAAACAGGCGAGGGGGCGTATAAACTAGTGGGGCCTTATAAGGTCATTGGTACCAGCTATCTGTTTGGGGAGCGAAACAAAGGAAATTTGTATTCGGCAGAAGCCACAGCCATCAATATCCAGTTGGGCTATAACACGTACAACCAGGAACTGGAATTTCTGTCGGGCGAAAACATCAATAAGCCGCTGGTGAAAATGCCCGGCGAAGTGGATTCATTCGTGTTTTTGGCGAACAGGTCGGTTGGATTGTCACAAGATCAGCGGTTCATCTACGGCAAGTATCTGGGTTCTAACGAGAAAGCGTATTTCCAACAGGTGGCGACCGGACCCAAAATGGGCATTTACAAACGCTATAAATCGGACGTGGGCTATGTTTCCAGCAACTATGTTCAGTCGGAGTTGCGTCAGTTCGACTTGCTTTTTGATTATTTCCTATACAATGCCACTACCAAAACCATCAAGAAGTTGAAGAACAATGTCGGCAATATTCAGAAAGAGTTGAATGCCTTTGGCGATGTTTCCTCTGTATTCACGGGCGATTCTTTTTCGGCTAATCCGGAGGAGGCCATCCGCAAAGCTGTCTTATATATCCATCAATAAATTTTATGCAAGAGAACAATCCCGCCCCCAATCAGCTAAACATCGAGATCTCCGAGGAGGTTGCTGAGGGGCAATATGCCAACCTGGCCATCATCACACATTCGCACGCTGAGTTCGTGGTTGATTTCGTGAACGTAATGCCCGGCACCCCCAAGAGCAAGGTCAAGTCACGAATCATCCTCACGCCCCAACACGCCAAACGCTTGATGCGTGCGTTAACGGAGAATATTCAAAAGTTCGAATCGTCACATGGTCCGATCCAAGACATTGAGGAGGTTCAGTTGCCATTGAATTTCGGTGGACCGACCGCGCAAGCGTAGTTTGCGCGAAGTTTGAGAAGTTTGAAAAGTTTAATTAGTTTGAGGAGTTAGCGACGATATCGTTGTCCGGACTTTTCAGATTTTTTTAGGTACTGGATCATGCTGTATGTCATTCTTCCAATCTCTCTGCTCAGCGACAGCAATTCGTCATGTGTGACTGCCGAAATAAATCCCTGGTCATAGCATCGGTTTAGCTGGGATCGAACTTCCATAAGTGACCCATGTGCAATAAGTAGGAAATTTATAAACTCCTTATTGCCCATTCTCCCAAAACCCTCGGCAATGTTATCCATGATGGATCCGGAAGAACGCCGCATCTGATTCCGCAGAGAATGTTCATATTCAAATATGGGTAGCCCGGTTAGTTCAAAAATCCGCTTGTTCATGATCCTTGCTTTTTGCCACATGATCAAGTCCTCAATTTCCCTCACAGTGCCCATACAAACTTTTTAAACTTTTCAAACTGCTTAAACTTCTTAAACTATAATATCCCTTCATCCGCAAAACTGTAAAACCCCTCCCGGCTGACGATAATATGATCGTGAACGGTCATGTCCAGATACAACGCGGCCTGCCGGATCTTGTCGGTGAGCTCTCTGTCGGATTGACTGGGGTACAATGATCCCGACGGATGGTTATGCCCAAGGATCATACTCACCGCCCGTAAGGACAAGGCCTTTCTGAAAATGATCCGCGGATCGGCCACCGTGCCGGTGATACCACCCTGACTCACCCGCTCCATCCGGATCAATCGCAAGGCCCGATTCAAATACATCACGCAAAAAACTTCGTGGCCCAAATGACCGATCTGCTCCCGCAGAAACCGGGCCGCCTCCGCCGAGGATTGCAGCACCGTCCGGTCACGTTCCATCCGATCGCAGGACAACCGTCGACTCAATTCCCAGGCGGCCAATAAACGCCCGGAACGCTCCGCACCCAACCCCCGCACTGGGCTAGCTCTTCCGCCTCCATGCCCGCCAACCGGCCCAGATCACCCCCTGTCTGTTCCCACAAACAATGCGCTGCCTTTGCGGTACCTAAGATCCCGCTTAATACCTCCAGGGTAGTGGCCTGCCGCCAATCCGCCCCGGTCCATCCTTTTTCAAATTGATTCATATGATCAAGGATACCCCCTCGGCGAGCCGATTCCAATGCCACGAAGCGTTATGCACAGCCGTCAACGAGTTTTCCCTCCACACCCCTTGTGGGTAGGGTACCCCATTTACATCGATTATCTTTGCGTCACAATTCCCCTCTACATGCAAAAAGCCAAAATATTCGCAGGCACCGGATCTCAGGAGCTCGCCAAGCAGATCTGTGCCTCGTATGGAACGCATCTTGGTCAGGTCAATATCCAGCGTTTCAGCGACGGCGAGATCTGCCCGGTTTTCCTGGAAAGCGTCCGTGGTGATTATGTGTTTCTGGTTCAAAGCACCTACTCTCCGGTCGACAACCTGATGGAGCTGTTGCTCATGATCGATGCCGCCCGCCGGGCCTCGGCCTACAAAGTGATCGCCGTGCTTCCTTACTATGGGTATGCTCGTCAGGATCGGAAGGACCGACCCCGGGTGGCCATTGGCAGTAAGCTGATCGCCAATATGTTAGTGGCTGCAGGGGCCGACAGGGTGATCACCATGGACCTGCATGCTCCCCAGATCCAGGGGTATTTTGACATCCCCGTGGATCACCTCGACAGCCACGCTGTTTTCATTCCGTATCTCGAGAATCTGAAGCTGGAAAACCTTACCTTTGCCGCCCCCGACGTGGGGGCTACCAACCGGATCCGGGAGATCGCCAGCTATTTCAACGCCGAAATGGTTATTTGCGACAAACACCGGAAACGGGCCAATGAGATCGCCAGTATGGTGGTCATTGGGGATGTCACGGATCGGGATGTGGTCATCATCGACGACATCTGCGACACCGGCGGCACACTGGCAAAAAGTGCCGGCATGCTGAAAGACAAGGGAGCCCGCTCGGTTAGGGCACTAATCACCCATCCGGTGCTCAGTGGCAAGGCCTACGAGAATATCGAGAAAAGCGTGCTGGAAGAGTTGGTGGTTTGTAACACCATTCCCCTCCGGCAAGAGAGCCCAAAATTGAAGGTGCTCTCTGTCGCCGATCTCTTCGCGGTGGCCATCCGAAATGCGTTTGAGAATAAGAGCATCACCAGTCTCTTTATCCATTCGCAGCGGCGAAACAAGTAACCTTTTAACTCAGATACCATGAACACGATTACAATCGAAGGACAACTGAGGACCGGATTTGGCAAGTCAGCCACCCGTCAACTCCGCTCTCAGGACCTGGTGCCCGGTGTAATTTACGGGGGTGCAAAAGAGATCCACTTCCACGCACCGGCAGCCGCATTCAAAAAGTTGGTTTACACCCCCAACTTCCAGTTCGCCGAAGTGAAGGTGGACGGTCAAACCTATCGGACCATCATGAAGGACCTGCAATTCGACAAGGTGTCCGACAAGCTCACACACGTCGATCTGCTGGAACTGGTGGAGGACAAGAAAGTCGTTGCCGACATTCCTCTGAATTTCGTTGGAACGTCCAAGGGTGTGAAGGATGGCGGTAAACTCGTCACCAAGATGAAATCCCTTAAAGTGAAGACCTTACCTAAATTTCTGAAGGAGAAGATCGACGTATCGATCGACAACCTGGAATTGAACGGAAACATCCGCGTGGAAGATGTACAGGTGGAGAACTACGAAGTACTGAACTCCCCCCGTATTCCCATCGCGTCGGTAGTGATGACCCGTCAGCTCAAGCAAGAAGAGGCCGCGGCACCGTCCGCTGCATCTGCCGCTGCTCCGGTTGCTGCTGCCAAGAAATAAGTTCACAACATCGCATCAAAGCCTGCACACCCTTGGCGTGCAGGCTTTTTTTTATGACGAATCGAGTAACTTGACCCCGGATGAAATATCTGATCGTCGGACTGGGAAACGTGGGCAATGAATATGCTCACACGCGTCACAACATCGGTTTTGATGTGGTGAATGCGTTTGTACAAAAACACGGCGGACAATTTCGCACCGACCGACTTGCTTTCGTGGCGGAGGTTAAATGGAAGGGAAAACAATACGTCTGTATCTGCCCCACCACCTACATGAATCTAAGCGGAAAAGCCGTCAAATTTTGGATGGAGAAGGAGCACATCTCCCTCGAACATATTCTGGTGATTGTGGATGATCTGGCACTTCCACTGGATCAACTGCGCCTTCGGTCGGCCGGTAGCGATGCCGGACATAACGGACTTCGCTCTCTGCAGGATTGCCTAAGCTCGATGCAGTATGCTCGCTTGCGTTTTGGGATCGGGAATGATTTCCCTAAAGGGATGCAGGCCGATTTTGTCCTCAGCAAGTGGCGAAAAGAAGAGGAGCCCGTAGTAAAGGTCAAGATCGAGGCATCGGTGGGTGTGATCGAGCAAGTCTTTCAGCAAGGCATCGGGCTGCTAATGAGCCAACTCAACAACCAGCGATTTACAATTTCGTAAGCCCTCCGATTTCCTTAATTTCGGTTTGTATCCCTTTACCCCACATGAAGATCTTTTGCATTGGACGGAACTACGTGGCACATGCCCTCGAATTGGGTAATGACGTGCCTGAAGAACCTGTAATTTTTTTGAAGCCCAAGTCGGCGTTGCTGCCAAACGGAACGGCTTTTCATTATCCGGAATTCACCAATGAACTCCACTACGAATGCGAACTCGTGTTACGCGTGTCCAAGAACGGTCGGTACGTATCCGAACGACACGCCCATAAATATTTTGATGCCATCACTGTAGGAATTGATTTTACGGCGCGTGATATCCAGCAAGAGTTGAAATCAAAAGGACTTCCTTGGGAAAAAGCCAAGGCATGGGACCATTCCGCCATCCTGGGCAAATGGAAACCGGCCTCTGAATTTGAAGAACAGAAGTCCATTGCATTCTCGCTAACCAAAGACGGCAAAACAGTACAGCAGGGAGACTCTTCGCTGATGATCTATCCGTTTAATCGCATCATAGCCGAGATCTCCAAGTACTTTTCCATCAATATCGGCGACCTGATCTTCACCGGCACCCCGGCCGGGGTAGGAGAAGTACTTCCCGGCGATGTGCTGGAAGGATTTATTGGTGCCGATTCCCTGTTCAAATTGGAGGTGAAGTAGTTCTGCACGCGCCCCGTTCTCTACGTATTTTTGCCGGCAACGATCGCTTTTCATGCTCGACCCCGAAATACAACTCCGTGCATACCGACACATGGCCCTGCTATCAGCTATGGCCAGCAAGTATGAGGCAAACCGGTCGATCTGTAAATATGTACATGCGACTGCCCGGGGGCATGAAGCCATTCAGCTAGCCACGGCCTATCAACTGCGTCCCTCCGATTATGCCAGCCCCTATTACCGGGAGGATTGCTTTCTGCTGGGACTCGGATTCACGCCATATGAATTGATGCTGCAACTGCTCGCCAAGGGAGATGATCCATTCACGGGCGGGCGGGAATATTATAGTCATCCCAATTTTCGAGCAGCCGATAAGCCTACGATCATCCATCAGAGTAGTGCCACCGGCATGCAGGTAATTCCTACTACCGGTATCGCCCACGGACTTCGCTATTGGGAGGTACAAGATCCCGGTCACCCGGTGCTGCAGGATAAACCGGTGGTGATCTGCTCGCTTGGTGATGCCAGTGTGACGGAAGGGGAGGTGAGTGAAGCCTGGCAAACCGCTGTGCTGCATCGGTTGCCGATTCTGTACCTCGTTCAGGATAATCAATGGGGGATCAGTGTGACCTCACAGGAATCCCGAGCCATGAATGCCTTTGAATATGCAGCCGGATTTAAGGGGATGCATCGCGTGCAGGTGGATGGAAGTGATTTTGAGGCTTCCTACCGAGTGATGCAAGATGCCGTGCAATACGTTCGGCAACAGCGGGCACCCATCTTGGTGCATGCCTCCGTGCCATTGCTGGGCCATCATACCAGCGGTGTCCGGAAAGAAATTTATCGCGACGAGTCCGATCTCGAAAAACATCATGCACATGATCCATTCGTGAAGTGGCACAAAAAACTGATCGCATCCGGTGTTTCAGAATCGGAATTGGAACAGATCCGAACAGAAGCGGAATGGCTCATCGAACAGGATTTCGATCGGGCGGTGGCAGCAGACGAGCCGGATCCCCAAACGGTTTCTGAGCATGTATTCGCACCCACACCGATCACACAGGAGCAAGGCGAGCGAAGTCCCGACGGAGCAGCCAAAGTGATCCTGGTTGACGCAGCATTGTTTGCCATTCGGGAGATCATGCAAAAACATCCCGAAGCGGTATTGTACGGACAAGATGTAGGAAAACGGTTGGGAGGGGTCTTTCGCGAAGCCGCTACTCTGGGCGATCAGTTCGGTGATCACCGTGTATTCAATACTGCCATTCAGGAGGCCTATATCGTAGGATCAACCGTTGGTATGGCCGCCGTGGGAATTCGACCGATCGTGGAAGTACAATTTGCAGACTATATTTATCCCGGACTGAATCAGTTGGTCACGGAGCTCTCGAAGAGTTGTTATTTGTCGATGGGAAAGTTTCCGGTTCCCATGATCCTTCGGGTGCCAACCGGAGCGTATGGCGGCGGCGGTCCATATCACAGTGGTTCGATCGAAAGCACATTACTTTCGATCAAAGGGATCAAGGTCGCCTATCCGTCCAACGCCTCAGATATGAAAGGGTTGATGAAAGCCGCCTATTATGATCCCAATCCGGTGATCATGCTGGAACATAAGGGGCTTTATTGGAGCAAAGTGCCCGGCACAGAGGAAGCCCGTACAGTGGAACCCGATGCGGACTACCTATTGCCGTTGGGAAAAGCGAATATCGTGCTGCATGCAGAAGAAGAGTACCTCGATGCCGGTGATACGCTGCTCGTGATCACGTACGGCATGGGCGTGTATTGGGCCAAGGAAGCGGCGATGGAATTTCCGGGTCAGATCGAGGTTATTGATTTGCGCACCCTGGCACCGGTGGATGAGGATCTGCTCATCGCACGAATCCGATTGCATGGAAAATGTTTGATGTTGACCGAAGAGCCCGTAACCCATTCCTTTTTGCAGTCACTAGCCGGAAAACTGACCACGCATTGCTTTTCATCACTCGATGCGCCTATTCAAGTGATGGGTGCGTTGGATCTGCCTGCAGTGCCAATGAACATGGGATTGGAAAAAGCCATGCTGCCAAGTGCCCAGAAAGTGGCGGAACGAATCGATCAGTTGCTGAACGACTGATTTTTACTTTTTAAGGTCCAACCGGATCTGTAATTCATCCAATTGTTTATCATCGATCGTGGAAGGCGCATCCAGCATCACATCGCGCCCGGCATTATTCTTTGGGAACGCGATGAAATCACGAATGCTTTCGCTGCCACCTAAGATGGAACAAAGGCGGTCGAAGCCGAAGGCGATTCCCCCGTGCGGCGGGGCGCCATATTCAAAAGCACCCAACAGAAAACCAAATTTGTGTTGTTGCTCCTCTTTGTCCATACCGAGTGCCGCAAACATTTTTTCTTGTAACTCCCGTTGAAAGATCCGGATGGAGCCTCCGCCGATCTCATTCCCGTTCAGCACCATATCATAGGCATTGGCCTTTATTTGGGCATAGGGGTGATCGAGATATTTGGAAGCATCTGCGATCGAGGGTTCGTTCTCGATCATGGTAGCGATCTGAGACGGTTTGGGCGCAGTGAACGGATGATGCCGGGCTACCCAGCGATTGCCTTCCTCGTCGTATTCGAAGAGTGGAAAATCAAGTACCCACAACAATTTGAATTCATCCTTTTTGCGAAGTCCCAGTCGCTCCCCCAATTCTAATCGTAATTCACTGGCGGCTTTGCGGGTTCTCTCTTCGGGTCCGGCCACGATCAGGATCAGATCGCCGGCTTGTGCCTGGCATGCTTCCGCGATCGATCGAAGTCGGTCCTCCGAATAAAATTTATCGACCGAACTCTTGTATGTTCCGTCGGCCAAACATTTGATGAAAACCAATCCTTTCATCCCGATCTGCGGACGTTTCACCCAGTCTGTGAGTTCATCGGTTTGCTTTCGGGTATACTCCGCGGCACCCGGAACCGCCAACGCGATCACGGTTTCTGCCTCGTCAAACACTTTGAAGTCGGCTCCGTCGATGAGTGTCGGAGAAGCGGTCCTGTCCCGATAAACCGAATCAGGTTTTTTCAGGTTCAGCAATTTCATACCGAAACGAATGTCCGGCTTATCGTTGCCGTATGTCCACATGGCTTCCTCCCAGGTCATGCGTTGGACAGACTCGTTGTACTCGATTCCTTTTACTTCCTGAAAAATGCTCTTGATCAGCCCTTCGAACATGCGCAAAATATCTTCTTGCTCTACGAAGGCCATTTCACAATCGATCTGTGTGAATTCGGGTTGCCGATCGGCGCGGAGGTCCTCATCACGAAAACACTTGACGATTTGATAATACCGATCGTAGCCACTCACCATCAAGAGTTGCTTGAAGGTTTGTGGCGATTGAGGGAGTGCATAGAATTGTCCGGGATTCATACGGGATGGAACCACAAAATCGCGGGCGCCCTCAGGGGTGGATTTGATCAGGAAAGGGGTTTCGATATCCAGAAATCCCTGTTGATGTAGAAAGTTGCGAGCGGCTCGGTTGACGGCGTATCGCAACTCAAGATTTTTGCGAACGGCTGCGCGTCGCAGGTCGAGATATCGATACTTCATACGCAGGTCGTCTCCACCATCCGTGTCGTCTTGGATCGTGAAAGGCGGCGTGGCGGAGGCATTCAGGATGGTGAAGGACTGTACGAGGATCTCGATATCGCCTGTGGGAAGTTGCGGATTCTTGTTGCTGCGTTCGGCTACCAGGCCGTTGACCTGCAAAACAAATTCACGCCCCAGGGGTGTTTTTTCCAACGCATCGTTGAGCGTTTCATTGAACAACAATTGGGTGATGCCATAGCGGTCGCGCAGATCCACAAAGGTGATGGATCCGAATTTTCGTACGGTTTGTACCCAGCCGGCCAAAGTGACGGACTGAGTCTGGTGAGTAGCGCGTAATTCTCCGCAAGTATGGGTTCTGAACATAGTAGCCTGTTTCCGTCGCAAAGATAACCCGAATCGAGGGCAACCTTACAGGGTGGTCGTATGCTTTTCCCGGATCTCGCGGGGGCGTTGGAGCAGATAGTAATAGAGTAGGATCAAAACGCCTGCCAGAAAGGGTAGCAGGGAGAGTTGCTTTCCGGTGATCCCCAGCCAAACGACCTTTTCATTAAATCCGATGAATTCGCTGATCATCCAGAACGAATTGGCGCTGATCCAGAAGGCCACTGCCAGGTTATGAGCCAATTCGGAAGCGATGTGACGGGTCCGCCAGCTGATCACGATCGCAATGGTGAGAGTTGGAATGATCATGGCGATGCCAAGTTCTTTCCAGAAAAGACACCAGCTGATATCCTTCAGTAGCCAAAAAACAATGTGCATGTTTTCCATACGTCGGAACCGTGCCGGAATGGAATACATCGTATCGGTGGAGGCAGCCATGGCGGAGTTTTTTTAAAGATAAAAAAAATGACGAATCAAGGTCGTCCGAATCTCGATACGGCGGCATCGGGATGAATGGGCGAACCGTGAACCAGATGCTGTACAAGCTGGAGGGCAAAGTAGGGTGCCAGGGAGCAGCCCCTGGTACCCATCCCATTGAGGATACCGATGCGGGGGTCTTCTTCGTGCATACCGACGAAGGGTCTGCGTTCCAGGGTGGCCGGCCGAACACCCGCCACATGATCGATCACCCGAAACGGAACCTTCAACCAATTTCGCAGGGTTTGTTCCGTGGATGCCCGAAACACGGGCGTGGGATCGGCATGGTCGAACGACCATTGATAACTCGATCCGGCCCACCATAAACCATTGCTTAGCGGGGCCAACATCAAACCCTGTTTATATAGATGATCGGAAGGGAGATCGGGGATGTCGAGAATCAACACTTCGCCTTTGTTCGGGGCGTAGGGCAGGGTTGGGAAAAAGCGCGGGGAAAGGTCAGACGTGCCGTCACAAAAAATGATCCGGTCTGCTTGTATCTCCTGGTATTGGATCAGATCGTCTGTTATGATTAATTGATCTGGGTGAAAGGCTTCTTCCCGTAAGGCCTGTTTGTTCAGTAAACATTTTTTCCATCCATTCAAGAAGGCAGGAAGGTCTACTAGCATAACCGGTTCGATACGGCCGATTCCAAAAGGGTGATTCAGCGGAAGCCGTTCAGCTTCAGCTTCATCGCATCTCTTCACGAAACGACCGTTTTTTCGAATGCGATCCATAAAACTATCACTCATCTGTTCACTTGGGAAACAGTCAAGCAGATCCAGCGTACGTAAGAGCGGTTGGCCGATCTGTTTGCTCAATGCTCCATACGCCTCTTGTGCATGCAAGAGTATCTCGTCGACCAGCCATACTTCCACATGTCGTCGTCCGGTAATGGGATTGATGATGCCTGCCGAAAGTTGGGATGGAGATCGGGCATTGAATTGATCGATCACACAAACGCTGGCACCGGCTTGCAGGCATTCATAACTGAGCCAACTTCCGCTCAGGCCTTGTCCAATGATCAGAAAATCGACCCGCATCTTGTAAATCTATACAAAGAAAAAACCGCATCGTAGATGCGGTTGAGAGATTATCTACCGAGTACTTCGGCCATTTTCTTTCCGATGTCGGCCGGGCTGCTCACCACATGGATCCCGCATTCGCTCATGATCTTCATTTTGGCGGCGGCGGTATCGTCGGCACCGCCCACGATGGCACCGGCATGACCCATGCGACGGCCGGGAGGAGCGGTTTGTCCGGCAATGAATCCCACCACCGGTTTTTTATTTCCTTGCGCTTTCACCCAATTGGCCGCTTCGGCTTCCATGCCTCCACCGATCTCACCGATCATGACGATGGCATCGGTATTCGGATCGTTCATGAATAGTTCCATCGCATCGCGAGTGGTGGTGCCTATGATGGGGTCGCCACCAATTCCGACGGCAGTTGAAATACCCAACCCGGCCTTGGCAACCTGATCGGCCGCCTCGTACGTGAGCGTACCGGATTTGGAGACGATTCCGATGCGTCCCGGAACAAAAACAAAACCGGGCATGATGCCCGCTTTGCATTCACCGGCGGTGATCACACCCGGACAGTTCGGTCCGATCAATCGGGTATTTTTTCCTTGCAAATAATTTTTGGCTTTAACCATATCCTGTACAGGAATGCCTTCCGTGATACAAACCACCAGCCCAATACCAGCCTCGGCAGCTTCCATGATCGCGTCGGCGGCAAAGGCCGGCGGAACAAAAATGATACTGACATTGGCACCGGTGGCCTTCACGCCCTCGGCCACGGTATTGAATACGGGACGATCGAGGTGCTGACTACCGCCCTTGCCGGGCGTTACACCACCCACTACCTGGGTGCCGTATTCGATCATTTGACTGGCATGAAAACTGCCTTCCGTACCGGTGAAACCCTGTACCAGGACTTTCGATGATTTATTGACCAGGATGCTCATATGTTCGTTGGAATTGTCCGCAAAATTAGGGGGATTTCTGCCCCTGACAAGAGCACTTGAAACCTATTTGAGGAGGTCGTCCATATTCCGATCGGAATCGATCTTGCCCCGCTTCTCCAGCATCCGCATGTCCTTGGCATCTTTGAGGAAGTCGGAGGCAAAAATGAAGTCGTTCAGCCGTTGATTTTTACTGAAAATGATCTCCTTGTTACTGCCTTCCCATTCCTTTTTGCCCTGATACATGTACAGAATATAATGTCCAATCTCCATCACACTGTTCATGTCGTGTGTGTTGATCACCGTGGTCATGTTGTACTCAAGGGTTATATCGCGGATGAGTTTATCGATGACCAGAGACGTTTGCGGGTCCAATCCTGAATTGGGTTCGTCGCAAAACAAATATTTAGGATTGAGTACGATGGCTCTGGCCAATGCGACCCTTTTTTTCATTCCGCCACTGAGTTCGGAAGGAAATTTTTTATTGACGCCCGGGAGGTTGACGCGTTCCAGGACTTCATTCACTCTTTCTTTTTTTCGAGCCATGGAATCCTTTGAAAACATATTCAGCGGAAACAGGATATTCTCTTCCACATTTAGGCTGTCAAAAAGTGCTGAACCCTGAAAAAGCATACCGATCTCTTTTCGGATCTCGGTCCGTTGGTCGTCATTCATCTGCGTGAAGGAGATCCCGTCGTACAGAATATCGCCTGCTTCGGGCTGGAACAAACCCACCATGCATTTCATGAGTACGGTCTTGCCACTGCCACTGGCACCGATGATCAAGTTGCATTGACCGGCCTTCATCACCGCGTTCACGTCCTCGATGATGGTTTTTCCGTTGAAGGATTTTTGTATGTTCTTTACTTCGATCATGGTTATAGCAATAAGGCCGACAGCACATAGTCGGCAAACAGGATCAATACACAGCTTACGACCACTGCTTTGGTACTGGCCCGTCCGATCTCCAGCGCTCCTCCGCGAACATGATATCCGTAAAAAGCAGGAATGCTGGCGATGATAAAGGCGAATACATAGGATTTGGTGAGAGCAAAATAGACGTTGTAGGGAAGAAAATACTCGATCAACCCCTTGTCATAAATATTGGCTGGTATGATCCCGGCCATGGTGCCCGCCAGCCGTCCGCCCCAAATACCCAATACCATAGCAATGATCACGAGCAAGGGAATCATGATCAGCGCCGCAAATATTTTAGGGAGGATAAGATAGGCTCTGGAATTGATGCCCATGATCTCCAGCGCATCGATCTGCTCGCTGACGCGCATATTACCCAACTCACTCGCGATGCGACTTCCTGCCACACCGGCCAATACGATGCAGACCAAGGTGGGCGCGAATTCCAGGATCACAGTGTCACGTACGATCTGTGCAATGGTGGTGAGTGGGATCAGAGGACTCACCAACTGATAAGCGGTTTGAATGGTGGACACTGCCCCAATGAAAATTGAAATGATGGCAACAATGCCGAGGGATCCGATCCCGATCTCCGCGCATTGGTGCATGAACTCGCGCCAATACATGCGGCCGCTCTCCGGTTTGGCGAACATGCCTTTAAGCATGATCACGAATCGTCCGATATCAGAGAAGAGGTTCATATTACTTAGCCTCGGCAGAGGGCTTGCGGAATCGTTTCCACCAGCGGGAACGTTTCACGATCTCCGCCGTGGCAGTTTTTGATTTTAGTTGTGCATCCACTACGGCGATCATCGCCATATTCACGATGCTTCGAACGGAAGAACCCAATTGAAGGATGTGTACGGGTCTTTTCAATCCTAGTAAAATGGGACCTACCGCATCGGCCGTATCCAATTCCTTCATCAGGTTGTAGGCAATGTTACCGGCAGACAGATTCGGGAATATCAATGTATTCACTTCTTGTTCGGCCAATTCGCTGAACGGATAGTTCTCCTTGATCAAATCCTGATTGAAGGCTACGCTGGCCTGCATCTCACCATCTACGATCAAGCTTGGCATCTTTTGCTTGACGATCTCCCGTGCCCGTGCAACCAGCCGGGCTTCGGGTGAGTCGCTGCTGCCAAAGTTTGAATAGCTCAGCAGGGCGATGCGTGGGGTGATGTTGAAGTTGCGTACCTCACGGGCGGCCAGCAAGGTGATCTCGGCCAGTTCTTCCGCCGTTGGGCTGAAGTTCACGGTGGTGTCGGCAAGGAACAAAGGACCTTTTTTCGTCAGCATCATATACATGCCGGCGATCTTGTTGGTGCCATCTTCCGTACCGATGGTTTGAAGCGCGGGTCGAATGGTATCCGGATAATTTTTGGACAAACCGGAGATCATGGCGTCCGCATCGCCGCACTCCACCATCATACAGCCATAATAGTTTCGGTCCTTCATGATCTTTTTGGACTCGTAGGAATTGAACCCTTTCCGGCCTCTTTTTTGGAAGAAAAGTTCGCCGTATTGATTTCTTTTCTCTTCGGACGCATCACTGCGCGGATCAAAAATGGGAAGGCCTTCGATGTCGATCCCGTTGGCTTCTGCGATGGAGCGAATCCGGCCTTCATCGCCCAACAGGATTGGATATCCGATCCCATCGTCATAGATGATCTGAGCGGCTTTCAAAACCTTAACGTTATCGGCTTCAGCAAATACGATCCGCTTGGGGTCACGACGGGCCTTGTTGCCCAGGATACGCATCACCTGATTATCGAGTCCCAGTCGTTTGTTCAATTCGGTGACATAGCCAGCCCAATTGGTGATGGGGCTTTGCGCCTCTCCACTTTCCACGGCAGCTTTGGCCACGGCGGGCGCTACGGTCGATAACAAACGAGGGTCGAGCGGTTTGGGTATGATGTAATTTGGGCCGAAGGTGATGTTGCTCTCGTTATATGCCATATTCACGATGTCGGGCACGGGCGTACGTGCCAGTTCAGCCAGAGCTTTTACGGCGGCCAGTTTCATAGCCTCATTGATATGTCTTGCCCGAACATCCAAGGCGCCCCGGAAAATGTAAGGGAATCCCAATACGTTGTTCACTTGATTGGGGTAGTCGCTTCGGCCGGTCGCCATGATCACATCCTTGCGGGCGCCGGTTGCGGCTTCCCAGCTGATCTCGGGATCCGGATTGGCCATGGCGAACACGATCGGATTCTTGGCCATGGATTTGACCATCTCGGGCGTGACCAGATTACCGGCACTCAAACCAATGAAAACGTCCGCATCCTTCATGGCTTGGGCGAGTGTCATTTCCCCTTTGGCGTTGGCATATTTTTTCTTGAACTCCTCCATATCGGTGCGACCCTTATACAGCACGCCTTTTTTATCGAACAACAGGAAATTTTCATGACGGGCGCCCAATGCCTCATACAGACGTATACAGGCCATGGCGGCCGCACCGGCGCCAATGACCACGAATCGAACTTTCTCGATCTTTTTCTTTTGGATCTCCAGGGCATTCAGCAATGCGGCGGCACTGATGATCGCGGTTCCGTGCTGATCGTCGTGCATGACCGGAATATTCAGTTGCTTCTTCAGCTCCTGTTCGATATAGAAACACTCGGGGGCTTTGATGTCTTCCAGATTGATGCCGCCGAACGTGGGCTCCAGGGCTTTGACGATCTCCACGAATTTCACCGGATCCTTTTCATCGATCTCGATGTCGAATACGTCGATGTCGGCGAAGATCTTGAATAGCACACCCTTGCCCTCCATTACGGGTTTGCTGGCCTCGGGACCAATATCGCCCAAACCCAATACGGCCGTACCGTTGCTGATCACGGCAACGAGGTTGCCTTTTGCTGTGTACTTGTAAACGTTTTCGCGGTTTTCGGCGATCTCCAAACAGGGACTGGCTACTCCCGGGGAGTAGGCCAATGAAAGGTCGCGCTGCGTCTTTGCTTCTTTGGTGGGTACGACTTCAATCTTACCGGGACGCCCCTTAGCATGATACTCGAGCGCCTGCTGTTTCCTCAGGTCGTTTTGCATGGCAATGTGTTAGAGGGTGCAAGGTACAAAACCCGCCCGGAAAGCCTCATTTAGGGCCAGAAAGGGAGGCTCCCACCCTGGCCATCAGCCCCACGCCGGTTTCGATGGCGGATTCGTCCACCTCAAAACGGGGGGTATGCACCCCATGAACGATCCCTTTTTCCTCATTTCGGGTGCCCAAGCGGAAAAAACAAGCCGGTATCAGCTGGGCATAATAACCAAAGTCCTCGGCCCCCATACGAAGTTCTGTTTCGGATACCTTTTCGATACCGAGATAGGCTTCGGCCAATTGTTTTGTGGCGTCGTTCACGCGTTCGTCGTTGTGCACGCAGGGATATCCCACATCAATATGCAGTAACAGTTCGCCGCCCATTGACCGAACCAATTCCTCCGACAGCGAACGGATTTTTTGATGTGCCTCCCGTCGCCAGGTTTCATCCATCGCCCGAAACGTACCCATCAACTTCACTTCTTCCGGAATCACATTGGTGGTAGTGCCTCCCTGAATAGAGGTGATGGACAGCACGGTTGGATTAAATGGATGATTGTGACGGCTGATCAGTTGTTGCAAGGCCGTGATGAGATGGGCGCTGATCAAGATCGGGTCTATGGCCAAATGAGGTGAGGCGGCATGTCCGCCTTTGCCTTTTATGGTGAAGTACAGTTCATCGGCACTGGCCATCACTTTGCCCGACCGAAAACTGACCAGACCGGAGGCCAAGATGGTATTCACGTGAAGCGCCACTATAGCCTGCGGGGTCGGGTTTTCCAGCACGCCTTCTTTTATCAACAAGGAAGCACCACCCGGATTTTTCTCCTCGCCCGGCTGGAAAATCAATTTTACGGTTCCGCTCCAGGTGTCCTTTGTTTCCTGCAAAATCTTTGCGGCGCCCAACAGGCAAGCGGTATGTACATCATGTCCGCAGGCATGCATGATGCCTGGTCTTGTCGATTTATAGGGCAGATCATTTTCTTCCTGAATGGGCAACGCATCCATGTCGGCACGCAACGCGATCACGCGGCTGCCAGGGTCTTTTCCTTCGATCAGTCCGATCACACCGGTGGTCGCCATGATTTGGAACGGGATTCCCATCTCCCGCAATCGCTCTTGCACAAATTCGGAGGTCTTGAATTCCTGGTAGCTCAATTCGGGATAGGCGTGTATATGCCTCCGCCATTGTATCACGTCCGGTGCGATCTGTTTAGCCCGTGCCTGAATGGTTTCCAGCATTATTGTTTCTTGTTGGGATCGGGAGGAGTATTAATAAAATACGTATCTATCTCGTCGTTCATCACAAAGATTCCCTTGGGGAACAGAGGCCTTAATTTTTTGGCAAATGCCTCTGCCTCTTCCTTGTTTTTAAAGTTGCCGGCTTTCAATTTATAATACGGGGCCTGATGCCACAGATAGGGCTTGAGCTCGGGAAATTTCTCATAGATCAGAGCCTTGGTATTGATCGCCTCCTGACGGTCTTTCGTATTCATCACCAGCAGCCGAAATCCAAGCGTCACTCGACGGCCGGTGCGAGTGGTGTATTCATTCACTTCGATCTGCTTGGCGATCAACAGATCGATCCTTGGATCCTTGAAGATTCTGACCAGTCCGGTGTCGGTTGCCTTTCGGGTAAGGGTATCTTGTCCCACCACCGTTTGGGTGATGCTGAGACAGAAGCATAGGATGGCCGATGCGAGTAAGATTTTTCTCATGCTAATAGGCGGCCCCCGACGGGGCAATGTTCTCAATAGGATGCCAGGTGGTTTTGATCTCCTGCCAATCTAATATTCGATATGGCGATAATACGTTTTTTTTGTCAAGCGTGACCACTCGCTTCAGATTGTCAGTAGCCGATCGCTTTACATCCGTTTCATTAAGAGCTGTTGACGGATCCAATAATAGGGCGTTGATATCCATGTGTCCGGACATCCAAGGCAGCAACTCCGACACACTACCCGTCAATACATTGACCACGCCCCCGGGCAGATCCGAGGTGGCAAGTGCTTCGGCAAAGCTGATGGCCGGCAAGGGATAACGGCTATTGGCCACGATCACACAGGTGTTCCCGCCGGCGATCACGGGCGACATGGCCTCCACTAATCCCAGCAATGAGTTTTCGGAGGAAGCAATAATTCCAACCACACCCATTGGCTCGGGAACGGAAAAATTAAAATGCGAACTCGCCACCGGATTTACCGTGCTGAAAAGTTGTTGGAATTTATCGCACCAACCGGCAAAATGGATCAACGTTTCCACGCAGGCATTCAGCTCCTTGTTCGCTTCCCGGGTGCTGGCGCCGTTTTGTTGAAGCTCAGCTATCAGTTCGCTTCTGCGCGCTTCCAGCACCTCCGCCATCCGATACAGGATCTGTCCGCGGTTGTAAGCCGTTCGACCACTCCAACCCCCAAAGGCGGAACGGGCAGCCGATACGGAGTCGCGAAGATCTTTTCGCGAGGCGAGACATGCATTGGCAATGGGTTTTTCGTTCGGCCCCTTCACTACGTAATAACGGCCCGATTCGGTGCGGGGGAATTGTCCGCCGATGTAAAGCTTGTAAGTTTTCAGGACGGACAGCCGTGAGGTAAGATTCTTTTTGGGCATGACGTTCCGTTTTACGTGTTGATATTCAAATAAGGTGTCAATCCATGCAGACCACCCTCTCTTCCAAAACCACTTTCCTTATATCCGCCAAAGGGAGATGTGGCATCAAATTTATTATACGTATTCGCCCATACCACGCCCGCGCGCAATCGGCGCGTCATATTGAAGATGCGGGACCCTTTATCGGTCCATACACCCGCACTCAATCCGTACGGAGTGTTGTTGGCTTTTTCGATCACCTCGTCATCGGTACGGAAGGTTAGAATGGCCAACACCGGACCAAAGATCTCTTCCTGTACGATTCGATTGCTCTGTGCTACATCGGTGAACAGGGTAGGAGGGCACCAAAATCCTTTTTTGGGCAATCGACAGGCAGGCTGATAAATGGCCGATCCTTCTTTTTTACCGATTTGAATGTATTTCAGGATCGTATCGAGTTGACTTTTGGAATTGATGGCACCAATGTCGGTGTTCTTGTCCATCGGATCGCCCACCTGCAAGGTCGCTAGCCGGTCTTTTAATTTTCGGATGAATTCTTTTGCGATGGATTCCTGCAAATACAACCGGGAGCCGGCACAACAAACATGACCTTGATTGAAATAGATGCCGTTCACTACACCCTCCACCGCTTGATCGATCGGCGCATCCTCAAAAACGATATGGGCCGCTTTACCGCCTAATTCGAGTGTGGACCGTTTGTTCGTGCCTGCGATCGATCGCTGTATGATCTTGCCCACTTCCGTCGATCCGGTGAAAGCTATCTTGTTCACGTCTGCGTGACCCACCAAGTCGGCACCCGTTTTTCCGGCACCAGTAATGATGTTCACAACACCCGGTGGCAGGTCGGCCTCCTGAATGATCTCCGCTAATTTCAATGCCGTGAGTGACGTTGTTTCCGCAGGTTTCAATACCACCGTGTTACCGGTGGCCAGTGCCGGGGCGATCTTCCAAGCCGCCATCAGCAACGGAAAATTCCACGGTATGATCTGTGCGGCTACACCGAGAGGCGCAACTTTTTTATTGGGAAATGCGTAGGGAAGTTTATCCGACCAGCCTGCATAGTAGAAAAAGTGTTGAGCAGCCGTCGGTACATCAAAATCGCGGCTCTCCCGAATGGGTTTACCGCCATCCAGCGTTTCAATGATCGCCAACTCACGCGCTTTTTCCTGCATCATGCGCGCAATGCGAAAGATGTATTTTCCTCTTCCGGCGGCGGGCATTTTCTTCCAAACCTTTTCGTACGCCTGCCGGGCGGCACGAACCGCCTTGTCAACATCTTTATCGGTTGCTTCCGCGATGCGGCTCAATTTGTCCTCATTGGCGGGATTGATGCTGTCAAAATAGTTTCCTCCGGTGGGCTGCTGCCATTTCCCATTGATGAACAGATCATATTCCGGCGCGATCTGTGCTGCATGGGCCGATTCGGGTGCCGGGTCGTATTGCCAATCGGTGTCGAAGCGTAAGGGCTTCACGCGGGCCGACTTCGTTTTATTGTAGCTTGTTTTCGCCATGGTATTCAGTTGATCAGTCGACCGAGAAATAAGCGGCCGATTGGTATTGTCCGGTGGTTTCTTTTCGTATCTGCATAAGCACATCGTTGGCCAGACTGCTGGCTCCGAAGCGGAACCATTCATTACTCATCCAATCCTGCCCCAGGGTTTCTCGCAACATCACCAGATAATGCAACGCCAATTTTGACTTGGAAATGCCACCGGCGGGTTTCATGCCCACTTGTTTGCCGGTGCGGTAATAGAAATCGCGGATCGCTTCCAGTATCACCAGCGTAACAGGCATAGTGGCGGCTGGTTGGATCTTTCCCGTAGAGGTCTTGATGAAATCGGCCCCCGCATACATAGCGATCTCGCTCGCCCGGCGCACTTTGTCGAATGAACCCAGCTCCCCGGTTTCGAGTATCACTTTCAGACGGGCCTTTCCGCAGGCCTCTTTTACAGATGCGATCTCATCAAACACAAAATTGTATTCGCCTGCGTGAAATTTACCTCGGCTGATCACCATGTCAACCTCATCGGCTCCTTCATTTACCGCATATCGTGTATCGGCCAATTTGATCGCCCGAGTGGAATGTCCGCTAGGAAAAGCGGTTGCCACCGAAGCCACTTTTATGTCGGAACCCTTCAAGGCATTTTTCGCCACCCGAACAAAATTGGGATATACACAAACGGCGGCCACGGTGGGTATGCCGGTGATCTCGTCATGCAGGTGCCTAGCCTTGTAGCAAAGCTGTCTAACCTTTTGGTCGGTATCCTTTCCCTCCAAGGTGGTTAGGTCAATCATGCTCAGCACCAGGTCGAGCGCTTTTCTTTTGGAGGATTGCTTGATACTTCGTTTGGTAAAGCGGGCAGCCCTTTCTTCAATACCGGTCTGGTCGACCGCCGCCGTGCGTCGGAAATCGGGCCGCATGAGGGAGTAAGAGGGGCTGGGCATAGTGTAATTCAAAATTATAACTATTGTGTGGATTATACGTTTATAACTAAGCCGCTGATGCAGAAAATCAGACAGGCTTTCGTCCAACTATATCACGGATTTTCCGTTGATTTGTCTCCCACATTAACGATCCTTTTAATCATCCGCTATGCGACATCTCACCCGATTCCTTGCCTTGCTGTTATTCGGACTTCTTTCGTTGTCAACCTGGGCTCAACCCACCTTTCCGGAGAATGGCGTGGCCGATCCGCGTCAGGGCTATTATGCACTCACTCATGCGACCCTTGTTCAACATTCCAAGTCGACGATTTCCAATGCCACCCTTGTGATACGAGACGGCAAGATCCAGGCTGTAGGCGCCGGCCTTCCGGTTCCTGCCGGAGCCGTGGAGATCGATTGCTCGAATAAATTCATTTATCCGTCGTTCGTTGACCTGTATGCCGATTATGGCATGCCCACGCAGCAAAATGCAGGCAGAGGTGGTGGATTTAATTTTGCACAGCCGGCACAATTGGAAACAGCTACCAAAGGGCCTTTCGGATGGAATCAGGCCATTCGCCCCGAGGTGAATGCCTACGCAAGCTTTTCCGTAAATGAGGCACAGGCAAAATCACTTCGCGAAGCCGGATTCGGAACGGTGCTCACGCACGTACGAGATGGGATCGCTCGCGGCACCGGTGCATTGGTTACGCTGGCCACTGAAAAAGAGAATCTGGTGGTGCTGAGGGAGAGAGCTTCCGCACACTACTCTTTCAATAAAGGAACATCCACGCAGAGTTATCCCAGTTCCATGATGGGCATGATCTCTCTGTTGCGTCAGACGTATCTGGATGTCGATTGGTATAAAAGCAAACCGGCCGCTGAGGGCACCAACCTCAGTTTGAAGGCATTCAACGAATCGCGCTCCTTGCCTCAAATCTTTGAAGCGGGCGACAAATGGAATGACCTGCGCGCCGATCGTATCGGTGACGAATTCGGAGTTCAATACATTCTCAAAGCCGGCCAAAATGAATATCAGCGGGTCCGGGAGATGCGCTCCACCAATGCTACATTCATCTTACCATTGAATTTTCCGATGGCACAGGATGTGGAAGATCCAAACGAAGCGCGTTTCGTTTCCTTGGGAGACATGAAACACTGGGAGCTGGCCCCCACACTGGCCGCTTCATTTGAAAAGGCCACGATCCCTTTCTGTTTGACAACGGCCGATCTGAAATCTGTTTCTCAATTCAGTTCCGCCTTGCGGAAATCGATCGAATACGGGCTGACAGAAAATGCCGCATTAGACGCATTGACCCTGACACCCGCCAAAGCATTGGGTGTATCCGATATGGTGGGTAGTTTGGAAGTTGGTAAGTTGGCCAATTTCCTGGTTTCTACCGGTCCTGTTTTTCAAGAAAAGTCGGCCCTGTTGCAAAATTGGGTGCAAGGCATCAAATACACCATCAAAGAAGATGCCGGTGCCATCAATGGCACGTATACTTTATCTGTAAATGGGCCTTCCGGTACCGATCAGCATACCCTCGAAGTAAAATCGGGCGGTGCCACGTCCCTCTATGCGAAGGACACGTTGCAATCCAAGCTTAGTGTGGATGGCAAGCAAGTCAAATTCAGTTTTGCCCCGCAAGCCAAACGAGTACGTGGCGGCGGTGCACCTGTCTCCGATTCCACCCGTCGAACCATGGGCGGTTTTGGTGGCAGGGGCATGAGCGCCATGGGAGAGGCGCTCCCTGCCAATGCCACTCGTCTCAGTGGCTTGGTGAATGGCAGCAGCTGGAATGGTACCGGCACCGATTCATTGGGCAATCCGCTCAGTTGGACAGCCACCTTGGTGAAAGCCGGAGAATTCAAAACTGATAGCCTGAAAAAGAAAGACCCGCCCGTCTTGGGAACATTGACTTATCCGCTGCTTCCATTCGGATGGAAAGAAGAGGACCGGCCCAAACAGGAAACTCTTCTCATCAAGAACGCAACTGTTTGGACCAGCGAAAAAGAGGGGGTGCTGAAGGAGACTGACGTGCTTATTAAGAACGGTAAGATCGCAGCCATCGGCAAAAATCTTTCGGATGCGTCGGCTCGTGTGATCGACGGCACGGGCAAGCATGTGACACCGGGGATCATCGATGAACACTCGCATATTGCGGCTGCTTCTATCAACGAAGGCGGTCAATCCGTTACTTCAGAAGTTCGTATCGCGGATAACTTGAATCCGGACGATGTGAACATTTACCGTCAACTCAGTGGTGGTGTTACGTCTTCTCATATCCTTCATGGCTCGGCCAATGTGATTGGTGGGCAAACACAATTGCTAAAACTTCGCTGGGGAGGAAATGATGAGGACCTGAAATTCCGTGGATGGCCTGGTCAGATCAAGTTCGCCTTGGGAGAGAATGTAAAACGTTCCTCTGCGCCGCTGGGTAACAATCGATATCCGGATACTCGTATGGGTGTAGAGCAGGTGTTGGTGGATGCGTTTACGCGTGCGAAAGATTATCAACGTGCATGGAAGGAGTACGACGCAAATAAAGGCAAGAAAGGATTTGCCGGTTCGGCTCCCCGTCGTGATCTAGAGTTGGACGCGCTGGTGGAAATACTAGAGAAAAAACGCTTCATCACTTGTCACTCCTATGTACAGAGTGAGATCAATAGTGCTATGAAAGTAGCCGAGCAGATGGGTTACACCGTGAATACTTTTACCCATATTCTGGAAGGGTACAAGGTGGCCGATAAGATGTTGAAACATGGTTCGTTTGCATCCACCTTCTCGGATTGGTGGGCATATAAAATGGAGGTCGAGGATGCGATCCCTTACAATGCGGCCATCATGCAAAAAGTAGGATTGACCGTTGCCATCAACAGCGATGATGCCGAAATGGCCCGTCGCTTGAATCAGGAAGCCGCCAAGATCGTGAAGTACGGCGGCGTAACCGAGGAGGAGGCTCTGAAAATGGTGACCCTGAATCCCGCTAAAATGTTGCACGTAGAAGACAAGGTGGGCAGTTTGAAGCTTGGTAAGGACGGAGATGTGGTTGTATGGAGCGATCATCCGCTCAGCATCTATGCCAAATCGTTGTATACCATCGTGGACGGAACGGTTTTCTTCGATCGGAACAAGGATGAACAAATGCAAAAGGATGTGGATGCCGAACGTTTGCGTTTGGTACGGAAGATGAATGGCGAAAAGCGAAGCGGTGCTCCGGTCATCCCTGCACAGCCTTCTTATCAGATCATGCATACCTGCAGCGATCATGGTCACAGCCATGGGTTGCTTGTCATCGATGCCGACGAAAATCAATAACTCCTTCAACTATCAATGCATATGAAAAATATTTTAACCGCCACCGTTCTTGCGCTGAGCCTGTCACTCACCGCACAGGAGACCGTTTTGCCGGCTAAGCCACAAACGGATCCCATTTATATCATTAACGCCATCATTCACGTAGGCAATGGCACTGTGATTGAAAAAGGCACTATTCGCGTGGAGGCCGGCAAGATCGTAGCCGTGGGCGATAATATTCCGGTTCCCCGCAGTGCCAACATCCAAGTGGTGGATGCCGCGGGCAAGCATGTATATCCGGGTTTGATCCTGCCTACCAGTTCATTGGGATTGGTGGAGATCAGCGCCGTTCGGGCCACACAAGACGCACGGGAGATCGGCGATCTAAACCCCAATGTGCGTTCCTTGGTGGCATATAATTCCGATTCGAAAGTGATCAACACCCTGCGTTCCAATGGAGTATTGTTGGCCAACGTGGTACCTCAAGGGAATTTTGTGGCGGGATCTTCCTCCCTGGTGCAACTGGATGCATGGAACTGGGAAGATGCGGCTTATCAGGCCGATGGAGGTATACATGTGTATTTCCCGTCCCTGATGGCAAGACCCAGTGGCGGTCGTTTCGGGGGGGGCGGAGGCATGGGTGGACCTCGTGAAATGGCCGGTGATCCGGTGAAGGAAGGATTGGAAAAGATCGAATCATTCAAGCAGTTCCTGCGCGAGGCCAAGGCGTATCAGGCACTGCCCGCTCACGAACAAACCAATTTGAAATTTGAGGCCGTTAAGGGGCTTCTGAGCAAGAAGCAAAAATTATACGTGCACGGAAATACTGTAAAGCAAATACTGGCTGCCTTGGACTTTGTGCAGGAGTTCGGAGTTGACCTCGTGATCGTGGGTGGCAGTGAAAGTTATCAGGTGGCCGATCTGTTGAAGAAGTACAATGTATCGGTGATCTTGCAGCAGCCACATAGTTTACCTACTTCGGACGATGATGACGTGGACCAGCCTTACAAGACCGCTGCTGCTCTGCAAAAAGCCGGCGTACTCTTTTCGATATCCGATGATGATTCTCAGACACGCGGACGTAACCTTGCCTTCAATGCCGGTACGGCTGCGGCGTATGGGTTGAGCAATGAAGAAGCGCTTGCCTCCATCACGCTCAATGCCGCCAAGATCATAGGCGTTTCCGATCGCACGGGCAGTATTGAAGTGGGAAAAGATGCCAATATTTTGATAAGCGAAGGCGATATCCTTGATATGAAGAGCAGCAATGTGACACTTGCCTTGATCCAAGGCCGTCAGATCGATCTCACCGATAAACATAAATTGCTGAATCGCCGATTCGAGGAAAAATACGAGATCAACAAGGCCAAGAAGGGATTTTAAGAGAATACGAATAGTACCAAGAGGGTAGAGGGTGTCATATCTGAACACTCTCTTCTCTTTTCCGTATCTTTTCTCCCGAATTTACCTCTATGCAACTGCTTCGATGGGCTCTTGATCGTTGTCATTACCTACTCGCTGGTTTATGGCTGCTGGTGAGCCTTCCTTGCATTGCTTCCTCACCCACCGATACTTTACCAAGTCATACGTCTAGGTCAAAAGCCCTTTTTGAAGGGCACTACCTTAGTTCAACGATCGATACCAATCAGAGGCAAGGCCATTGCTGACAATGCCTATGGGCTGGCAGTCAGCTCCGGTGCTTCCCGTTTATTCTATGCCGATCTAGGGGGTATTATGGTATTTTAAATACCACCGCAGGATTGCCTGCCAGGGTCATCGGGACCATATCTCCATAACCTGTTGTGGTGAGCGTAACGATCGCCCACCAAACCGAAGCCGGTATGCTGGTAAACTGATCTCCGCTGATGGGATGCAAATGCTCAGAAAAATAGAGTGCGCTGGAGGCGATGATGATCAAAAAAAGCATCAAGACCAGGCTAAGGATAAGTTCATTGGCCCGACGTTAAAAACGTTCACGATCATGCGGGTTGCACTCAAATAGGCCGTCAGCTGAAATAGCCTAATAAATCGAAGCAGTCTTAGCAGTCGAATGATGCGCAGGTCGAATGAAAAAACGGATACCAGGTAAAAAGGTAAAAAGGCTGCCAGGTCGATCAAGGCACTGGATGTAAGCATGTATTTCAATCGGCCCCAGATGGGATGACTGAACTTGGGATCATGATTGCTGCTCCAAAAACGTAAGATGCACTCGATCGTGAAGACGATCACAGAGAACAGATCGAAATAATGAAATACCTGTTGCTCGATCAGATCGTCGTGGTAGGAGGAAACCGTCTCCAGCATCACCGCGATCACATTGAGAATGATCAGGATAATGATGAAAATGTTGATGAACTTATCCCATTTCTCATCTCCTAACACCTCCGGGTGTAGCAATCAATGAACACGGTGTTTGGTTGACTTATACATACGTTGCTTTACTGAACTCCAAACAAATTTCTTACTCTTTTCCGTGACACTGCTTGTATTTCTTGCCGCTGCCGCAAGGACAAGGGTCGTTTCGGCCGAT
Organism: Bacteroidota bacterium; assembly: GCA_046081925.1. Classification (GTDB taxonomy): domain Bacteria; phylum Bacteroidota; class Bacteroidia; order Chitinophagales; family Chitinophagaceae; genus JJ008. The sequence goes on from JBJTWV010000021.1 coordinate 106,670, forward strand.
GCGTGGGCCTGCTACGGCCGGAGCAGGTTTGTCGTGTTCATTGGCGGCATAATCCTCCCCGGCGGCTTCCACTTCTTCTTTGTTCGCCCGCATACGACTCATGTCGGTCTTCTGCTGACGACCCTCTTTTAATTGGGTACGTTCATCTTGGATCGGGATGCCGCTGTGAGTCAGAAAGGATACGATGGATTTGTTCGCCTCCTCATTCATGGAACGGAACAAATTATACGCCTCCATTTTATAGATCACCAACGGGTCTTTTTGTTCCAGATAGGCTGTTTGCACACTTTGTTTGAGGTCGTCCATGGCGCGGAGGTGCTCTTTCCACGAATCATCGATCACTGCCAGCGTGATGGTACGTTCGAGGGCGTTGGTCAATTCGATGCCACTCGAGTCCAGGGTCTTTTTCATGTTAGCCAATACATTAAGACCTCGTTTCCCATCCGTAAAGGGGACGACTACATTCTCGATGTGGCTGCCTTGCTGCAGTTTGATATTTTTGAATACCGGGATCGCTTGTTGTTGCAAGTCGGCTTTGTGACGGCCATACCGATCCATGATCTCGGCATACAGGATCTCTTCCAATTCAAACGAATCTCCTTTGCTCAGCTGTTCTTTCGTAATGGAAGTGTCGATGCCAAAATGCATGATCACGGAAAGCTTGAAACCTTCGTGGTCGTCTTGCTCGCGGAACGCCTGTACCAATCCTTCTGCGAGGCTGACAAAGGCCGTGTCGATATCCAGCGCCAACCGATCGCCGAATAAGGCATGGTTGCGGCGTTTGTATACGGCATTCCGCTGCATGTTCATCACGTCGTCATATTCCAGCAAACGCTTGCGAATGCCGAAGTTGTTTTCCTCCACCTTGCGTTGTGCTCGTTGAATGGAACTGCTGATCCAGCTGTGTTGGATGACCTCTCCCTCTTTGTATCCTAATTTATCCATCATCGAGGCGATCCGTTCGCTTCCAAATAAGCGCATCAGATCATCTTCGAGTGATACATAGAATTGGGAGGATCCCGGATCGCCTTGACGACCGGCTCGACCACGCAACTGTCGATCCACCCGACGACTTTCGTGGCGTTCGGTACCAATGATCGCCAATCCACCCGCGTCTTTGACACCCAGGCCTAATTTGATATCGGTACCACGACCCGCCATGTTCGTGGCAATGGTGACGGCACCGGCCATACCCGCTTCGACTACCACCTGTGCCTCCCGCGCATGTTGTTTGGCGTTGAGTACATTGTGCGGGATCTTTTTTTGCTGCAACATTCTCGAAAGCAATTCACTCACTTCCACCGAGGTGGTACCCACCAGCACCGGACGACCGGCATTGCGAAGCGTTTCGATCTCCTCGATAACTGCCTTGTATTTTTCACGTTTGGTCTTGTACACCAGATCCTGGCGATCATCCCGAACCATCTTCAGATGAGTGGGTATGCTGACCACATCCAACTTATAGATGCTCCACAACTCTGCCGCCTCTGTTTCCGCCGTACCGGTCATGCCACAGAGTTTGTGATACATGCGGAAATAGTTCTGTAGGGTAACAGTGGCATAGGTCTGAGTGGCCGCCTCGATCTTTACATTTTCTTTCGCTTCTATGGCCTGATGCAATCCGTCCGAGTAACGACGGCCATCCAGGATACGTCCGGTTTGTTCATCCACGATCTTGATGGCACCCTCCATGACCACATACTCCACATCCTTGGAAAATAACGTGTACGCCTTGAGCAGTTGTTGAACGGTATGGATGCGATCGGCTTTCTGCGCATAATCGGCCAACACCGCTTCTTTTTGATGAAGTTTTTCTTCTGAAGTAGTTTCCATTTTCTCCACCTCTGCCAGTCTAACGCCAATGTCCGGAAGTACAAAAAATTCAGGGTCCTCACCGGTGCGGGTGATCATGGCCAATCCCTTTTCGGTCAACTCCACAGAATTGTTCTTCTCGTCAATATGGAATAGCAGGTCCTCATCCACCAGATGCATGTTCCGTTGCTGATCCTGCAAATAATAATTTTCTGCCTTTTGCATTTTCACGCGCACACCGGGCTCACTGAGAAATTTGATCACCGGTCCGTATTTCGGCAGGCCGCGATAGGCACGATACAGATACAATCCGCCGTCCTTGGGATCTTCTTTTCCTTCCGTAAATAATTTCTTGGCTTCTATGAGACAATTACGGACCAGTCGCTCCTGCTCCTGCACCAGTTGCTGAATGCGGGGGCGATGGATGTGATATTGTTGGTCTTCTCCTTTTGGAACCGGACCCGAGATGATCAATGGCGTACGGGCATCATCGATTAAAACGGAGTCGACCTCATCCACCATGGCAAAATGATGTTTTCGTTGCACCATTTCTTCGGGGGAGTGCACCATGTTGTCGCGCAGGTAGTCGAATCCGAATTCATTGTTGGTGCCGTAGGTGATATCGGCCATGTATGCTTTTCGGCGTTCTTCCGAGTTTGGCTGATGCTTGTCGATACAGTCGACCGTAAGGCCCAGCCATTCAAAGATGGGTCCGTTCCATTCCTGGTCGCGACGGGCCAAATAATCGTTCACCGTCACCACATGCACCCCCTTGCCCGGCAGTGCATTCAGGTAGGCGGGTAACGTGGATACCAGCGTTTTTCCCTCACCAGTGGCCATCTCAGCGATCTTGCCTTGGTGCAAAACGGTGCCACCGATGAGCTGCACATCGTAGTGTACCATGTTCCAGGTGATGGTGCCGCCGGCGGCTGTCCAGCTGTTTTGGAAAACGGATTGATCGCCTCGTATCTGAATATAATTTTTCCGAACGCTCAGGTCACGGTCGAGAGAGGTGGCCGTGGCTACCATTTCGGGGTGCTGGCTGAACCGCCGAGCCGTTTCCTTGATCACGGCAAAGGCCTCCGGCAATAGTTGCTCCAGCACCTTCTCGAGTTCTTGATTCCGATCTTTTTTTAGTTTATCGGCCTCCTGATAGATGGCGTCCCGACCATTCAAGTCGGTTTCGGGCAGAGACTCGGCCTCTTGCTGTTTTTCAGCGATGCGGGCATCGATGGCGGACAGGTGATCGGCGATGCGGACACGGAATTCGCTTGTTTTTGCCCGAAGGGCATCATTTGACAGGGTCTGATACTGTTGAAAGAACTCGTTGACCTTACCAACCAGCGGTTGGATCTTCTGAACGTCTTTTTCGGATTTACTGCCACCGAATATTTTGGAAAGGAAACCTAACATGATACTGAGTTGGATATTTTAGGGAGGCTTCAAAAACCGCACAATTCGCCCGTTTTTGTGTAAAAAATGACGAATTGGCACGGGGCGTCAAAGATAGGGCATACAGGGCAGTCAATGAGGGGTGTTTGTGAGGGGGTTCGCCTTCGCAAATGCCATGGTCGACAAGATGGAAAATCGCCCCCAGTTGCCTACCTTCGCGCCCGAAGAAGTTAATCACTTTCCCATGCCAGGACAACTCAAGGAAGTACGTACTCGGATCAAGTCGGTCCAAAGTACCCAGCAGATCACCAAAGCCATGAAAATGGTGAGCGCGGCCAAGCTGCGTCGGGCCCAGGATGCCATTGTGCAAATGCGACCCTATGCCGGCAAGCTGCAGGAAATGCTGAGCAACATCGTTAGCAGTACCGATTCGGCAGCGGCTATGAGTTTGTCTGCCGAACGTCCGATCGAAAAAGTATTGATGATCGTGATCACCAGCGATCGTGGGTTGGCCGGCGCCTACAATGCCAATGTGGTGAAGCTCACCAAGCTGACCATTGCCGAGAAATATGCTGAGGCCTACAAAAAAGGGAACGTACATATTTGGAATATCGGCAAGAAAGGATACGAGAGCCTCAGTAAATCGGGCTATCAGACCGAAACCCGTTTCAAGGATATCTTTTTGAATCTCACGTTCGAGGCCGTACAGCAAGCGGCACAAGCGGCTCAAAAGGCCTTCGAAAACAAGGAATACGATGTGGTGGAGATCGTCTACAGCCAGTTCAAGAATGCCGCCACACAGCTTTTTGAAGTGGAGCGTTTCCTGCCCATCCCCAAATCAGATAATTCAACCAGCAAGTCCAAAGCGGATTTCATATTCGATCCGAATCGCGATCAACTCATCGCCGAGTTGATGCCAAAGATCCTCAACACGCAGTTGTACAAGGCCGTACTGGATGCGAATGCCTCTGAGCATGGGGCCCGCATGACGGCGATGGACAAGGCGAGTGAGAATGCAAATGAAATGTTGCGCGGACTCAAGATCTCTTACAATCGTGCCCGTCAGGCAGCCATCACCACCGAACTCACGGAGATCGTGAGTGGTGCTGCGGCCCTGCAGGGATGATGAATGAAATTTCAATGGAAATCACCCAACTTATACCACATGTAGAGGCGCTGATCTTCGCGTCTGACAGACCCCTGAGCACACTGGAGCTCACCGACCTGATCAACCAGGCATTCGGATTCATGGAAAATAAGATACCCATGGATCAAGTAGAGGCCGCTGTAGAAGGGGTGGTTGAAAAATATGCCGCGGAATTCTATCCATTCGAAGTGCGCCAAAGTGGCGGCGGCTGGCAGTTCCTGAGCAAGAAAGAATATCATAAGACCATTGCGCAGCTAAATGGCGATAAGTTCCTGAAGCGTTTGTCCGTTGCGGCACTGGAAACACTTGCCATCATCGCCTATAAACAGCCGGTCACCAAAGGAGAGATCGAATCGATTCGCGGAGTCAGCTCCGACTATGCCGTACAGAAGTTGCTTGAAAAAGAACTCATCGTGATCAGTGGGCGTAACGAAAAACTTCCGGGTCATCCCCTGTTGTATACAACGTCGAAGAGTTTCATGGATCATTTCGGTATAAACTCACCGGAAGACCTGCCAAAGATCAAAGAGGTGCTGGCCGAACAGATCGTGCTTCCTACCCACGTCAGTGAGGCCTTGCAGCAATCGGACGACCAACCTGAACCCACCGAGCCGGTCATTGAAGAAACTGACCCTGGCGCCGGCGAAGAAAGCTGATGACCCCCCACCTGACCACTGGGCAATTATTGGAAGCGGCACATCGGTATGGAACGCCCCTCTATGTGTACCATGCCGAACGGATTACTCATCAATTTGAACATCTTACCAAGGCATTTGCGGGTATGCCCGCCCGATTTTTTTACGCAGCCAAGGCACTGACCAACCTGCATATTCTGGATCATGTTCGGCACATTGGTTCGGATGTGGATTGTAGCTCCTTGAATGAAGTGAAATTGGCCATCAAAGCCGGCTTTCGTCCCGATCAGATACTGTACACCTCCAATAGTGTTTCTTTTGACGAGATCGCGGAAGCTCGTTCGCTGGGTGTTCATATCAATATCGACAGTGTATCCAATCTCCAAAAATTCGCCGAAGCGAATCGCGGCAGTTATCCGGTAGGAATCCGCATTCGACCCGATATCATGGCCGGGGGGAATTTGCAAATCTCTACCGGACATGGCCGAAGCAAATTCGGTATCGCACTTTCCGATCTTCCTGCAGTGTACCAACTGATACGGGAGAAGGACTTGCACGTTCGAGTATTGCACATTCACACAGGAAGTGAGATCAAGGAAGTAGATGTGTTTCTGAAAGGCTTGGATCTGTTATTTGACCTGGCCCCCAACTTTCCGCACTTGCAAGTGATCGACCTGGGCGGTGGATTCAAAGTGCCGTATTCCGACGACGAAAAGGGTACCGACCTGGAGGCATTGGCAAAGGCGATCGGCCAGCATCTGTATGCCTTCGAAAACCGCTCCGGTATAGACTTGGAGATCTGGTTTGAACCCGGCAAGTATTTTGTGGCAGAGGCGGGGAGTTTGTTGTGTACGGTAAATGTGTTGAAGAAATCCGGTTCCATCGAATTTGCCGGGGTAGACACCGGACTCAATCAACTCATACGGCCCATGTTCTATGAGGCTTTTCATCAGATCGATAATCTCTCCAATCCACAGGCAGAGAAAAAGGCGTACTCGGTAGTGGGCAACATCTGTGAGACTGACACATTCGCTGAAGACCGCCCGCTTCCCTTGATCAGGGAGGGGGATGTATTATGTATTCGAAATGCCGGTGCCTACGGGTTTGAGATGGCATCATCCTACAATGCCCGTATCCTGCCGGCTGAAGTGCTGTTCCGGGATGATCAAATGAACCTGATCCGTCGTCGCCAAACCCTGGAGGATCTACTGTTGACGCAGACGCCCCTCGGTACTTAATTGACCGTTACCAGGGTGGTGGAAGAGGCGTTGATGGGAAATTCGCCCATGCCGGTCGCTACGGTTCCGGTAGAAGTGGTGTTGAGTGCTTTCTCCTTCACGATCCCTGTTTTGCGGTCAACGATGATCTTCCCTTCCGTTTTATTTTTCAGACTAATCGTCACTTCCATTCCCATATTCTCCTGTACGCGGGAGTTGGCGGAGGATGATTTGTAATTTAATGTAATGGTATTTTCATTGATATCTGCAACGGCAAAGGCCTCTTCCGTTTTGACACCGTTCCGGTCGATGGTGTTGGTCCAGCCATCACCAACCCCTACCTCTCCATTGGGAAGCACTTTAAAGAAACTGGCCTCTCCTTGCTTCGGTGCTTCGGTTAATTCGGAAACACCGCCGATGAATTGAGCCAGCATGTTAGCAGCAGCGGGGTTTGCTTTATTGGAGGGCCCCTCGTTGAGGGACGCCAATGTGGTACCGGTGCCGTCAATCACCAGATTCATTTTCTTGCCCATTAACTCTTTCACGGTTGGGCCAAACTGCCCTTTCATGTCCTTTTCAGAATCGGAGTCAAATTCAATATTGTTGCCCATTCCTTCGGAAGTCATCCGAATGCGTTTGATCTCCTGGCTGAGACTATGGCTTTCATCGGTTGTGTTCGTGACCCGGTATGTTTGGTCGACGGTAGACTCCGTTTTGAGCTCGATCTCCTGTCCCATGGCACTGACCAGATTGCTCATCGAACTTTTGGTGGTTACTGTGAGCACTTGGCCGGGTTGAAAGGCCAGTTTGGTGGCTACTTTCTGGGCTTGAGTAACTAAGCTGAGGACAATCAGTACGAGGGTGGTAAGCAGGCGCATGTTAATTGGTTTGGATAGTTTGGATAGTTTGGGGAGTTTGGAAAGTTTGGGTAGTTTGAGTAACAAATTTAGGGCGAGACGGTTCACTCGCCAACGGATATGGAAAAATTTAACAAGCGATCGGAGAACCTGAACAGGTTTTTGACACAAGTGCGAAACCCCTGGAAATTCGGACTTTTCCAACTCCGGAAGCTTCCGGCATCCTTTTTTTCGGGGGTGCGGGTTGAGTCGCTACTGCCAGAGGCCTGCGTTTGTTCCGTACCCCACCGATGGATCACGCAAAACCCTTTTCGTTCTACGTATTTTGCTTCCCTCTCCATGGCGGCAGAGATGAGCACGGGCTTACTGGCGATGGCTCATTTATATGATTCCACCCCACCCGTCAGTATGCTGGTGACACGTTTGGAGTCCGATTTTTTCAAAAAGGCAACGGAGCGAATCTTTTTTACCTGCGCCGACGGGGCGTTGTTTTATGAGGCGGTCAATGCTACGTTGAACGACGGACAACCCAGAACCGTGCGTGCCCGGTCTACAGGTCGTAATGCGCTCGGTGAAGTGGTTGCAGATTTTTATATCACTTGGTCACTCAAGGCCAAATCAAAAAAATAAACGCATGAAGATCGCTTTTCATGGAGCGGCTCGTACCGTCACCGGCTCTAAGCATATACTCACGTTATCGAATGGTAAAAAGATCCTGCTGGACTGTGGCATGTTTCAGGGATTGGGTAAGGACACCGACCGGCTGAATCGTCATTTCGGATTTCGTCCGGAAGAGATCGATGTGATGGTGCTTTCGCATGCACACATCGATCACAGCGGGCTTATCCCCAAGCTTGTGCAGGAGGGGTTTACGGGCAAAATTTATTGTACGCCTGGTACAAAAGAGTTGGTGACGATCTTGTTGGAGGATTCGGCACAGATACAAGAAGATGACATACGATATGTCAATAAACGTCGCAAACTCCGGCAGGAGCCTTTTCTGAAACCTTTGTACACCGTAGAGGACGCACAAGCGGCTGCTCAAGCGTTTGTGGAGACTGATTATGGGGTTTGGACTTCCATTTCAGAGGGGGTTGATTTGCAGTTCACTGATGCCGGGCATATCATTGGGAGCGCGTGTGTGCATTTGCGCATCAAGGAGAACGGGAAGGATCGGGTGGTTACGTTCAGTGGAGATCTCGGACGATATCGAGATGCGATCTTGCGTTCTCCTGCTACGTTTCCGCAATCGGATTATATCTTGATGGAATCGACCTATGGCAACAGTTTGCATGACTTGCACCGTTCCACCCCCGGCATGTTTTTGGATTGGATCGAGAAGATCTGTTTGAAGAACAAAGGGAAGCTGATCATTCCTGCCTTCAGTGTGGGTCGCACGCAGGAGATCCTATATACATTGAATCAGCTCGAGTTGGAAAATCGGTTACCGCCGATCCCATATTATGTGGATAGTCCGTTGAGTGTACAGGCTACGGAGATCGTAAAGAAGTATCCGGCCTATTTCAATAAAACGGTTCAGCGGGTGTTGGAAACGGATAAGGATCCGTTCTTATTCAGCGGGCTGAAATACATCAAAACGGTGGAGGAGTCGAAGCAGTTGAATTTTATGGATGGTCCGATGGTGATCATCTCGGCCAGCGGCATGGCGGACGCGGGCCGGGTCAAGCACCATATCAGTAACAATATTGAGAATAGTCGAAATGGCATTCTGTTCACCGGGTATTGTGAGCCCCATTCACTGGGAGGACGCTTATTGGCGGGGCATGCGGAAGTGGGGATCTATGGGGTGCAACACGAAGTACATGCATCGGTAGGAGTGATCCGCAGTATGAGTGCACATGGAGATTACGACGATATGTGCCAATGGCTCTCGTGTCAGGACCCACAGAAGGTTCGTCGCCTATTCCTCGTACATGGGGAATACGATGTGCAACAGGACTTCAAGGAACGGTTGATCAAAAAAGGATTCCTGGATGTAGAGATCCCGGAGCAGCATTATGAGGTGGGATTGGGATAAATCCGCTAAATTTGCCCCCCTAAATGCCGGGGTATCCGCCCTGGCGGACGGCAGTTCATCTGCTGTCATTGAAAAGTTTGTTGCCGGGGTAGCTCAGCTGGTTAGAGCATCGGATTCATAACCCGAAGGTCGGCAGTTCAAGTCTGCTCTCCGGTACTAAACAGGACTCTTCGGGATTTTCTTGAAGAGTCCTTCTTTTTTTATCTCCACAAGTATTTGATATTGTTGAAACTAACTCCACGTAACTATTCATTTTGCGAGTTAGATATTGATGATTTTTTGGATCAAAGAAGATTCCATCCGGAAACATAGTTTTATGCAGCCT
>JBJTWV010000022.1:0-2752 GCA_046081925.1 Bacteroidota bacterium
CTTCAATGCGTTCTTCCACGCGATGTTGGAGCAGGGGGTCTATCTGGCGCCGTCTGCGTTTGAGGCAGGTTTTGTGTCTTCGACGCATGATGATGCGATTTTGGATGCGACGTTTGAGGCGGCTCGGAAGGCGTTTAAGGCAATACTGAATAAGTCCTCCGATTCGCGACGTGGTGCGTTATTTGAAGAATCACGAGCGCAAAGAGATGAACATGAAGCAGATGACGTTGGCAGCAGGTGCAGATGAAGGGGCTGGATTCGAGCAATACCGTAAGCCGACGCGACGTGAGGCATTTCTGGCGACGATGGAGCAGGTCGTGCCGTGGGCGGCATTGTGCGCCGTGATTGCGCCGTATTATCCGAAGGCAGGCAATGGCCGGCCGCCCATTGGTCTGGAGCGGATGCTGCGCATCCACTTTCTGCAGCACTGGTTCAGCCTGGCAGATCTGGCTTGCGAGGAGGCCCTGTATGACAGCGCCAGCCTGCGCCGCTTCGCAGGAATTGAGCTGGGCCGTGAGCCGGTGCCGGACGCCACCACGCTGCTGAGGTTCCGTCGGCTGCTGGAGAAACATCAGCTTGCCGAACGGCTGTTCGCCGAGGTTGGCCGAGTCCTGCAAGCCAACGGCGTGAGGCTGAAGACCGGCACTATTGTGGATGCCACGATCATCGGTGCACCCAGCTCGACGAAGAACAAAGAGAAGGCACGCGACCCCGAGATGCATCAGACCCGCAAAGGCCAACAGTGGTTCTTTGGTATGAAGCTCCACATTGGCGTGGATAGCCAGAGCGGGTTGGCCCATTCAGCGGTGGTGACGCCTGCCAACATTCACGACAAGCATTCGCTGCCCCAGCTGCTGCATGGGGAGGAGCGGCGTGTCTACGGTGACAGCGCGTACGCCAGTCAGCAGGAGCTGATCGCATCGAAGGCGCCGCACGCCAAGGACTTCACCAATCAGCGTACCCGCAGGAACGGGGAGATAGACGAAGTGCAACGCGGGAAGAACCGTAACAAATCGAAGATCCGCGCGCGGGTTGAACATGTCTTCGCTGTGGTCAAGCGCCTGTGGGGCTTCACGAAAGTCCGCTACCGCGGCCTGAAGAAGAATGCCGGCCGTGCGTTCACGGCGCTGGCGCTGGCCAATCTCTACCTGAGTCGAGGCCATCTGATGGGAGCAGTCCGCCCGTAAAGGGCGAAGCGGGGCGGGCGGCCCCCCAACACACCCCATTTGGGGGTGAGTGAGGGCAAATTTTCGCCACCAGAGCCATCTATTCGGCAGAACACACCCGATCAGTTTGCGCGGCTTAAGTATTCACGAAAAACTAATTTGAAATTTGCTGCCATAGCCGGCCAGCAGACCGGCCAGTTCGGCATCGATGGTTTCCTTGGTCCAGGTGACGAACTGTCGCCATCGATATTTCAGGTGCCGCCAGAGGATCTCGATCAGGTTGAGTTCGGGGCTATAGGGCGGCAGGTAGAACAGAAGCGTCTTGTGGTCGATGAGCCAACGTTCGTGTGTAGCCGCGTCGATACTGTGATGAATGCTGGCATTGTCCAGGACGATCACGGTCGGCTGGCCATCGCCTTCGGCGAGCAAGCTGTCGATGAATCGGACGACATCCGGGCCTTTGATGGTGCGCGCATGCGTCGTGTAGATCAGTTCGTTCGGTCCGAAATCGAGCGCTCCGAGCACACTGCGCCGGGTATGTGTATTCGGTTCGATCGCATGGGGCAGACCTCGCGGGAACCAGCTTCGCTGAACCGGTGGCGAGCAGCAGAAACCGGCCTCGTCCAGGAACAGCAACCGTACGGCGGCCTCGCGAGCGGCTTGCTGGAGCTTGTCGAGCGTGGCCTGCTTCATGGCAAACGCTTCTTCGGGACGTTTTTTTTGAGCGAAAACCGGTTGCGCTTGAACGTAAAGCCCTCGCGCCTGAGCGCCACGCCCAAAGTCGCAATACGGCACGGCAGTTCACCATGGACAGCCTCAACCCGCTGTGCGATTTGCGCCAGCGTCAACGATTCGGCACTGGCGGCCTGAACTGCCGTGGTGACCATCGCTTCAGACAAGGCTCGTGGACGCCCGCCGCCGTGGCCGCCCAGCAACCCGGCAATGCCATCGATCTGCCAGGCGCGGACCCAGTTATAGGGCGATTGCACGCTCACGCCGAGACGTTCGGCTGCCTTCGGCGCGGAAAGACCGGTGCTCATCAGCACCAGTACTGCGGCACGCGTGCGGATGTCGCGATGTCGGTGATTCACGCCCAGTTGCTCCAGGGTCTGCTTCTCCACTTCGGTCAGCATCAGCTTGCATTTCATCGGTACGCGACTCCTCACAAGGATGCATACCTAACGCGCAACATTCAAATTCGTTTACAACAAATACTTATTTTTTAGAAACATGCTCAAAACATGACCCGAATCGAGAAAGAGCTGGCCCAAGCGCCCCGTTCCCAAGTGGAGCGGCTCGCCTACATTGAGGCGAGGCTGTACTTTCTCGGCGAGTTGCAACGCCAAGATGTAGCCCAAAGGTTTTCTGTTGCGTCGGTTCAGGCAAGTTGTGACCTTTCGCTTTACAAGCAGTTAGCCCCCAAGAATCTGGACTACGACTATCGGGCACGAACTTATCAGCCATCTGACAAATTCAAGCGAATATTTGAGCTGTCAACGGAAAACGTCCTTTGGTGGCTTAAGTCAGGCTTGGGCGATGGCCTACCTAATCCGCCTGGACTGCCGACTGAGTCAGTAAATAGGCTT
>JBJTWV010000023.1:0-2355 GCA_046081925.1 Bacteroidota bacterium
TCGGCGGTGTCGAACAGAAGGCACGTTTTCTCTGTATGGATCTGCCGCACTCCGACGCCTGCTTCGTAGTGGCGTTTCCGGCCGAAAACACCGAGTCCTTTCTCGAGGGGCACAACCGGGCGTTCGCCCATTTCCAGGGAGTGCCGCGGACAATTCTCTACGACAATACACGGATCGCGGTAGCGCAGATTACCGGCGACGGCGAGCGCAAGCCGACGGACGGGTTTAGCGGGTTACAGTCGCACTACCTGTTCGCCGCGAAGTTCGGACGTCCGGGCAAGGGAAACGACAAGGGCAACGTGGAAGGGCTGGTCGGCTATGCGCGGCGGAATTTCATGGTGCCGGTTCCGCGATGCGCAAGCTGGGAGGAACTCAACGAGCACTTGCTGCAGGAGTGCCGGCTACGGCGGGACAAGCGAGTGCATGGAGAAAAAGAGACGATAGCCGCGCGATTTGAGCGCGACAAGGAGAAACTGCTGCCATTGCCGCCGACACCACACGAAGCCTGTGACCGGAAGGCGACCCGGGCCAGTTCCCAGGCGCTGGTGCGGTATGAGACCAACGACTATTCGGTGCCTGTCGAGTACGGGCACCGGCAGGTGCTGTTGAAGGCGTTCGTGTGGGAAGTGGTCATCAGCGCGGCCAGTGAGGTGATTGCCCGGCATCGGCGCAGCTACGGGCGGGAAGAGATGATCTTCGACCCACTGCACTATCTGTCGTTACTCGAACAGAAGACGAACGCACTGGACCAGGCGGCCCCGCTCCAAGGCTGGCAACTGCCAGAGGCATTCGCCGAACTACGGCGGCAGATGGAGGCGCGACTGGGCAAGCGCGGACGGCGTGAGTATGTGCAGGTACTTCTGCTGATGAAGACCTTTTCGATGGACGAGGTGACAGCGGCCGCGCAGCAGGCGCTCCAGATGCGCGCCATCGCCTTTGATGCGGTGAAGCATCTGCTGTTGTGCGCGATTGAACAGCGACCGCCCAAGCTGGATCTGGAGAACTATCCCCACCTGCCGGCGGCGGAGGTTTCGCTGACACGGGCCGCCGATTATCAGGTGCTGCTGACGCAGGCGCCGATGCAACCGGCCGGAGGGTCGCTGTGAACGAGACGCCGCAAGTCCTTTTGGAGCACTACCTGAAGCAACTGCGTTTGCCGACCATGGTGCGCGAGTATCCGAAGCTGGCCGAGCAATGCGCCAAGGAGGCAACAACGTTCGAACAGTTTCTGTTGCGACTGGTCGAACTGGAGATGATGGATCGCGAGAGGCGGTCGACGGAGCGACGGATTAAGTCGGCACGGTTTCCGGTCACCAAGAGCCTGGAGACGTATAACTTTCTGGCGATTCCGACATTGAACAAAAAACTGGTGGTTGAACTGGCGCGTGGAGAGTGGATCAGCAGGCGGGAGAACGTGCTGGCTTTGGGGAATTCCGGAACGGGGAAAACCCACATTGGGCTAGCGTTGGGGCTGGCCGCTTGCCAGCAGGGCTTCCGGGTGCGGTTTACAACGGCAGCATCCCTGGTTCACGAACTGATGGAAGCTAAAGACGAAAAACGCCTGATCCGGTACCAGAAAAGCCTGTCGCGCCAGGAACTCCTGATCGTGGATGAGCTGGGATTCGTACCGCTATCGAAAACCGGCGCGGAGATGCTGTTTGAAGTATTCAGCCAACGCTACGAGCGAGCCTCCACGCTGGTCACCAGCAACCTGCCATTTGCCGAATGGACCGAAGTGCTGGGATCGGAGCGGCTGACGGGGGCGTTGCTGGATCGGTTGACGCACCACGTGCACATCCTGGAGATGAATGGCGACAGCTACCGGCTGAAAAGCAGTCGAAAGAGGAAGGATCCGGGCGGCGAATAGGCCGCTCTCGCTCGGCCGACGATATGGGGCCGGCCTCCACTCCGCCCTAATCGCTCGGCCTCCGGCCTCGCAGGGCTACGCTACAGCCGCCCCCATATCGTGAGATTTGTCCTCTTTACCTTCGCCCACAGTGGTCCCCTTTTGCTCCGCCCTGGTGGGAAACTTTTGGTCCGCCCTTGACATTCCGGCCAACTGCGGAAATACGAGCTGTTCGAAGCTGCTGGCGGGAACGGGCTGAATCCGTGCAACAGGCCGGCGTATGCGTGCAGCGCATGCAGAAAGCCTTGACAGAAATGAATGTGCAATTGACGACGGTGCTGAGCGATCTGAGTGGATTGACCGGCATGAAGATCATCCGGGCGATTGTGGGCGGAGAGCGGGATGGAGAGAAGCTGGCCGAGTTCCGGGATCCGAAGGTCAAGGCCAGCAAGGAGACGATTGCCAAGAGCCTGGAGGGCACATGGTTGCCGGAACAGTTGGCGCTCGTG
>JBJTWV010000024.1:0-41412 GCA_046081925.1 Bacteroidota bacterium
GCGGAGAGGGAGGGATTCGAACCCTCGGTACAGATTTAAGTCCGTACAACGGTTTAGCAAACCGGCCCTTTCGGCCACTCAGGCACCTCTCCGTGGGCGACAAAAATAAAGATTCTGGATTCGATTTACAAGAAGTCAGATCACATCGCTGCCAACTGCACTTTCTGTTGCAGTTCCAGCACATTTTCACGGAAGACCCCGTCGGTGTCCATCAGGTCTTTGACGGTCTGGCAGGAGTGGATGACCGTGGTATGGTCGCGGCCTCCAAAATGCTCTCCGATGGTCTTCAAGGAGTTTTTGGTGAAAGCCTTCGCCAGGTACATGGTGATCTGACGTGCCTGCACGATTTCGCGCTTGCGGGTCTTTTGCAACAACTTATCGTAAGGCACATCAAAATACTCGCAAACCATTTTTTGGATGGTGTCGATGGTGATCTCCTTGCTGGAGGATTTCACGAAGTTGCGCAGCACCTTCTTGGCCAGATCCAGGTCGATCTCACGACGGTTCAGGGAAGATTGGGCCAACAGGGAGATCAGAGCCCCTTCCAGTTCCCGCACGTTATTGCTGATGTTATATGCGATGTACTTAACCACTTCCTTGGGCATGTCCATGCCGTTCTTCTTCATCTTCATCTCCAGGATCTCCACGCGTGTTTCGTATTCGGGCACCTGCAGATCTGCGCTAAGTCCCCAGCGGAAACGACTGAGCAATCGCTCGTTCAAGCCTTCCAGGTCTTTGGGTGATTTATCAGAGGTCAGCACCAACTGCTTTTGGGACTGATGCAGGTGGTTGAAGATCGCAAAGAAGGCATCCTGTGTTTTCTCCGCCTTGGCAAAGAAATGGACATCGTCCACGATCAACACATCGATCAACTGATAGAAGTGAATGAAGTCGTTGATGGCGTTGTTGCGGCTGTGGTCCATGAACTGCTGGATGAACTTCTCGGCACTTACATAGAGAACCACTTTATTGGGATGCAAACGCTTTACCTCGTTTCCGATGGCTTGGGCCAGGTGGGTCTTACCCAAACCTACCCCACCGTAAATGACCAACGGGTTAAATGAATTAGCGCCTGGCTTCTCGGCAACGGTTTTACCGGCGCGACGGGCTACCCGGTTGCAATCTCCCTCTACAAAACTGTCGGATGTATAGGTCGGATTCAGCTGAGGGTCAATCTGAACTTTCTTCAGTCCGGGGATGACGAACGGATTCCGCACCGGGGTGTTGATCACCAGCGGAAAATCCATTTCATTGTTGCCATAGGCTTTGAAACCCTGACCGGCCACATCAATGGTTACCGGCTTATTCCGGCTGTTACCACTGTCTACCATGATGCGGTATTCCAGGCGAGCCTCCTTGCCCAATTCCCGCTTGAGGGTCTTGGACAGTAAGTTCACATAGTGCTCTTCCAGGTATTCATAGAAGAACTGACTGGGAACTTGGATAATAAGTATGTTGCTTTTGAGGGATACGGGCTGGATCGGCTCAAACCAGGTTTTGAAATGTTGCCATTCCACAATGTCCTTGATGATCTTCAGACAGTTCGACCAGACTTTTTCCACATTCTTCTCCATCGAGCGAAAAACTATTTATATCAAGTGACCGATTGTTGATTCTGACCACCACCTGCGCACGGGTACGGTTACACAGGTAAAGTTTGGTGGGACGGCGAATATCAACATTTTTTCCAGAAAAAAAAGTTTTGCGGATTTGTTTTTTACTGTTTCAGGCAAAGTGATTTTTTTTTTGGATTTTTTCCTCTAAAAATTTGGAAAATTGGCCTTCTCTCCCTTTTCGGATTTTACCCATTTCCAAAGCAGATTTTACGTGGGCGAACGACTGTTTGACATCCGCCTATGAAGTAATGCGTATTTCCCGAACTTTACGCTTTCAGGATAAAAACCTGACCCACATGATACGCGCTGTAAAACTTCCGCTGCTGCCGGCAGAGGCCGATCGGTCGGACCTCGATCAATCTCATTTATTGGCCCTTTTAGGGATCCAAAACGGGCGCATCAACGGATATCGAATCCGAAAGCGATCCTTGGATGCCCGGCATCGTCAGGTTCGGGTGGTGCTTACACTCGATGTATATATAGATGAACCCCTCTCTCCCGCCCCAACCATCTCGTTTGATTTCATCCCCCTGCCCACGAACGCGCCCCGGGTGGTGATCGTTGGAGCCGGACCGGCCGGACTGTTCGGGGCCTTGCAATTGATCCAGCAAGGCGTGAAGCCCATCTTACTGGAAAGAGGAAAGGATGTGAGAAGCCGCCGACGCGACCTGGCCGCTATGAACAAACAAGGTTTGGTAGACCCGAACAGCAATTATTGTTTTGGGGAAGGTGGCGCCGGCACGTACAGTGACGGGAAATTATATACCCGCAGTCAAAAAAGAGGTAATCTCGAGCGCATCCTCCAACTGTTTGTATTCTTTGGCGCCTCCCCAGACATACTGATCGATGCCCATCCGCATATTGGCACCAATAAACTGCCGGGTATCATCTCAGCGATGCGAGAAGCCATTTTACAAGCCGGTGGCGAAATACATTTTGACACCCGGATGAGCGACCTAGTGGTGGAAAATGGCGAGATCAAGGAGTTTCACTGCGAAAACGGTACCAGGTTTCAGGCCCAGGCCTATTTGCTGGCCACCGGCCATTCGGCTAGGGATATTTTTCACCTGTTCCACAAAAAAGGGATTCGCATCGAGGCAAAACCCTTTGCCCTGGGTGTTCGGGTGGAACATCCACAGGACATCATTGATCAAGCACAATATCATTGTACCTCGAAAAGAGAAGCCCTGCTTCCACCCGCAGCCTACAGCTGGGTGGAACAGATCGACGAAAGGGGCGTTTTTTCATTTTGCATGTGTCCGGGTGGCATCATTGCACCCGCTGCCACGGCACCCGGCGAGATCGTGGTGAATGGATGGAGCCCCTCCAAACGAAATAACCCGTACGCCAATAGTGGCATTGTGGTGAGTGTAGACCCCTCCGATTGTCAGGCATTCGCGCACCTGGGGCCGTTGGCGGCACTGGCCTTTCAGGAAGAGGTGGAGCGAAACGCCTTCCAAGCAGGAGGTGGAAATCTGGTGGCTCCGGCACTTCGGCTAACCGATTTTTGTGAAGGGAAAATATCGACCGACCTGCCCCCTTGCTCTTACCTGCCCGGAATTGCTTCGGCAGATCTGAAAAACGTACTCCCCTCTTTTGTACACGACCGATTGCAAGAGGCTTTCCGTCGGGTAGGAAAAAAAATGAAAGGATACTACACACGAGAGGCAGTGGTGGTTGCCACCGAATCGAGGACCTCCTCCCCGGTTCGTATACCCAGGGAACGCGACAAGCTCCATCACCCCGAGATCGTGAACCTCTATCCCTGCGGGGAAGGGGCCGGCTATGCCGGAGGCATTATCAGCGCGGCCATGGATGGCGAACGGGTGGCCCTCGCCATCGCCCATCGTTTAACGAATGCCTAACATCACAACCCCCCGTCTAGAATACCTTTGCCAAAATTTTATCCATGAGCGAACTGCTCCAGGTCGAACACCTGAAAAAATACTTTGCCAATCAAAAGGCGGTGGATGACATCAGTTTCTCGGTGCCATCCGGACAGATCTTTGGCCTTTTGGGGCCCAATGGTGCCGGAAAGACCACGTTGATCCGCATGATCACCGGCATATTTTATCCGGATGCCGGCCACATCACCTTCCGCGGAAAAACATTCGACCCCATTCATGATGTGCGGCATATCGGATACATGCCCGAGGAACGAGGTCTCTATAAAAAAATGAAGATCGGCGAACATGCTTTGTACCTGGCACAACTAAAGGGACTTTCACGTCCCGAAGCAATGAAACAAGTGAAGGAGTGGTTCGAACGACTCGACATGCAAAGCTGGTGGAATAAAAAGGTGGAAGACCTGTCCAAAGGAATGAGTCAGAAACTGCAATTCGTGAGCACCGTATTGCATGAACCCGATCTGATCATACTTGATGAACCCTTCAGCGGACTCGATCCCGTGAACAGTAACCTGATCCAAGAAGAGATCCATCGGCTGGCTAAAAAAGGATCCACCATTTTGTTCAGCACCCATCGGATGGAACAAGTAGAGGAGATTTGCGAACATATTATTTTGGTAAATAAAGGTCAAAAGATCCTCGACGGAACCGTAGGAGCCATCAAACAGCAATTCAAGCAAAATCGATTTCGTATCGGTACACAGGCTCTTGCCGATGACCTTCTCTCCCAAGCGCCTTTTGATTTGATCCAATCCAGCGCGCGGGAGCAGATCGTACATATTCACGAAGGCAAAACGACCAATGAGGTGCTTCGGTTCTTGATTGACCGCTCCATTCCCATTCAATCCTTCGAAGAATTATTGCCCAGCCTAAATGAAATTTTCATCCAATTGGTTGGCGACAGTCCGGCAACCCGTCAATTTCAATCTGCCTCCTAAAATCACAGTATGTACAAGACCTTTATCATCATACAGCGCGAATACCTTACCCGTGTTCGAAAAAAGACATTCATCATCTCCACCTTGCTTTTCCCCATCTTGTACGTGGGACTGATCTTTGGCATGGGCTATATCGCTGAGAACAGTAAGCAGGTTCTGAACGTGGCGTTGATCGACAACAGCGGTTATTTTAGGCAGGCGGAACTGGACATGGAAAACAGTCTTGACCCCAGTTCCAAGATCAGCCTGATCAGCGAAAAAGCCCAAGATGTGATTCGTGACCCGGAATCGGCCGGATTTGACGGATTCATACGAATGCCTGCACTGGATTGGCGAACCGGCAACGACAGTCTCTCATTGGAATCCAAGAAATCCTACGGCAGTGGCACCACCGCAGCCGTGCAAGCTAAACTGAACCGTATTTGGAATCGGACCAAGAATGACAGTCTTTCGATCGACGAATCCAAACAACTCATACTGCAACAGAGCCAGCTATCCGTTCGATCCAAGAACCTCGATGACGCCACCTCCAACGCCAATGTGGCCGAAGTGATCGGCTATGTGGCGGGATTATTGATCTACCTGATCCTCTTGATCTATGGCTCACAAGTGATGATGGGTGTCATGGAGGAAAAGACCAACCGGATCGCCGAAGTGTTGGTCTCATCGGTTCGACCTTTTCAAATGATGATGGGCAAGATCCTGGGGATCGGCCTGGTGGCACTCACACAATTTCTGTTGTGGATCGGCTTTGTGTTGATCGTATATAATATTTCCAAAGCATCCGGCACCTCCATGAGTGCGAGCACGGTCATGATCGGAAAAATGCAAGAAGTATTCACCGGCATCAATATGCCACTCATCCTGTTCTGTTTCGGTTTTTATTTTCTGGGCGGATTCTTTTTCTATTCGTCACTATACGCAGCCATCGGCAGTGCGGTCAACGAAGATCTGCGGGAAGCACAATCGCTCAGCTTCCCCATTACCATGTTGGTGATCATTTCGATCGCGCTGATGTCGACCGCCACGGCCAACCCCACCGGACCGATCGCCGTGTGGGCCAGTCTCATTCCGTTCAGTTCGCCCATCGTAATGATGGCCCGCATTCCTTACGGCGTACCCGGCACGGTTCCCTGGTGGCAATTGGGAACGTCCATGCTGCTATTGGTGTTGGGATTTCTGTGCACCGTATGGTTTGCCGCCAAGATCTATCGCACCGGCATCTTGATGTATGGGAAGAAACCGAGTTGGGGTGAAATGATCAAATGGGCTTTTCGGAAAAGCTGATCAGTGACCCGACTGTAGCGCATCCAATCGGCTGCGATACTCAGACAATAAGTTTCGAACGATCGTTTCCGCAGGTAAAATATCCTCCAGCATGGAACTGACCTGACCGATCTCCAGCTCTCCTTCCTGCAGATCGCCTTCGAACATGCCTTTTTTGGCACGGGCACGACCCAGTAATTCCTTCAATTCCTCCGCACTGGCTCCACGGGCCTCCGCTTCTTCAATGCGTTTGTAGAAATCATTTCTCAATAGCCGAACCGGTACTAATTTTTTCATCAGCAAATGCGTGTCGCCTTCCTTCGAATCGATCACCAACTTTTTAAAATCAGGGTGGGCGGATGATTCCTCACTGGCTAAAAAACGAGTGCCGACCTGAACGGCGGATGCACCCAGCGCCATCGCGGCCAACATTTGATGACCGTTGGCAATGCCACCTGCGGCGATCACTGGAATCGCTACCGACTTCACTACTTGCGGCACCAATACCATCGTCGTAGTTTCTTCCCGCCCATTGTGTCCGCCGGCTTCAAACCCTTCTGCGATCACAGCGTCACAACCGGCCGCCTCCGCCTTTTGAGCAAACAGGGAGGAAGAAACCACATGCACCACCTTCACGCCTTTTTCCTTCAGGATGGATGTCCAGGTTTTTGGCGAACCTGCCGACGTGATCACGATAGGAACTTTATTTTCAATGATGATCTGGATGTGCTTATCGATATCTGGATACAGCAGTGGCAAATTGACGCCAAAGGGACGGTCGGTGGCGGCCCGACATTTTTGAATGTGCGCTCGCAATACATCCGGATACATGGATCCGGCACCCAGCACGCCCAATCCGCCGGCCCCACTCACTGCACTAGCCAATCGCCACCCACTGGCCCAGATCATGCCGGCCTGTATGATCGGAAAGTCAATTCCCAAAAGTCCGGTAATGCGGTTATCAGAAAAAGGAGGTTTCATTCGAACGATTTTCAGCCAAGATCGATGCTGGTATTGTCTCCAATATTAAGAGAGCGGGATTCCCCTTTCAATTGAGTGTCACTTCCAATGACCGAATCGGTGAGAACGATGTCGGTAAGACGGGCATATGATCCTATGATGGAATTGCGAACGATCGATTCCTCAATGACACTGTGATCGCCGATGGCCACATTGGGGCCGATGATGGAATTCTGAAGTGTGCAGCCTTGTCCAATACTGACCGGCGGGATCAGGACGCAATTCTCGTAGGGATTGATCGCTTCAGCCGTTGCAAATTTTTTCAGCAACACCTGATTCGATTCCAGCAGTGTTTCTTTACGCCCACAATCGAACCAGTTATCTACCCGGAAGGATCGGATATCGGCCCCCGCGGCGATCATGCATTCCAACGCATCGGTGAGGCTGAATTCGCCATGACTTTGCACACCCGATTCAATATTTCGTTGCAAGCAATCGAAAAGCAATTCGGTTTGAAGGATCTTATAAATGCCCACCAGGGCCAGGTTGGAGGTAGGGATCTGAGGTTTTTCAACCGCGTGCAATACGATCCCTTCATCATTCACCTCTGCCACGCCAAAATCTCGGGGGTCATCCACTTTTCGCACACCCACCATGGAGTAAGGACTCTTCAACACCGCCGTTATATCAAATTCACAGATCGTATCCCCCAGCACCACAAACACTTCCTCCGAGCCTACTAGTGTACGTGTTAGTTGAACGGCATGTCCGACGCCCTGCCGATCGGCCTGGTGTACGAACGTGGTGGCCAGCTCGGGATATTTTTGTCTAACGTAATCTTCGACCTTCCGGCCAAAATATCCTACAATGAAAATAAAATCAGTTATCCCGGCCTCTCGGAGCTGATCGATGATGATGCTCAGCACAGTTTTTCCTGCCAAGGGGATCAATGCCTTTGGCTGCGTGTAACTGTGCGGACGCAATTTGGTGCCGGCCCCGGCAACGGGAATGATCGCTTTCATATGCAACTAACCGTCCAAAGCTATGTTTTTTTAACATCCCCGCTCGATCAGCCGTAGCGCCGGCTTCAACTCGTACTTTTGCCCTATGCAAAAAGATAAACTGGTATTCGACCTGCTGCAAAAAGAATTGAAACGTCAGCGCGAGGGCATCGAGCTCATCGCCTCCGAAAATTTTACGTCGCTGGCCGTCATGCAAGCCATGGGATCCGTGGCCACGAACAAATACGCGGAAGGATACCCGGGCAAGCGCTACTATGGAGGTTGTGAAGTGATCGATGAATTGGAAACACTGGCCATCGAACGACTGAAAAAAGTTTTCAATGCCAGCTGGGCCAATGTGCAGCCACACAGTGGGGCGCAGGCGAATACAGCTGTGTTCCTCGCCTGCCTGAAACCGGGCGACAAAATATTGGGATTGGATCTGAGTATGGGCGGACACCTGACGCATGGCAGTCCCGCCAACTTCAGCGGAAAAAACTATCAAGCTTTTTTTTACGGAGTGGATCCTGAAACAGGCCTGATCGATTACGCACACCTGGAGGCCACCGCAAGAAAAGAAAAACCAAAGATGATCATTTGTGGCGCCTCGGCCTACAGCCGCGATTGGGACTATGCCCGCATTCGGGCGGTCGCGGATGAGATCGGAGCACTCGTACTCGCCGACATCGCCCACCCGGCCGGATTGATCGCAGCCGGTTTATTGAATGACCCCTTTGATCATTGCCATATCGTTACCTCTACTACACACAAAACATTGCGAGGGCCACGAGGTGGCATCATCGCCATGCGCAATGACTTTGAAAACCCATTCGGCCACAAAGATCCGAAGGGAAATACGCGCCTCATGAGCTCGTTGCTCGACCTGGCCGTTTTTCCGGGTATGCAAGGCGGACCACTCGAACATGTGATCGCTGCCAAAGCCGTTGCCTTTGGAGAGATCCTGTCCGACGATTTCAAAGCCTATGGCAAGCAGATCATCACCAATGCACAAGCCATGGCAAAATCGTTTGTTGATCGCGGTTACCAACTGATCAGCGGCGGCACGGACAACCATTTGATGCTGATCGATCTTCGCAACAAAGGGATCACCGGAAAAAAAGCACAGGAAACACTGGATAGAGCCCATATCACCCTCAATAAAAATGCCGTGCCGTTTGATGACAAATCCCCTTTTGTCACCTCCGGCATCCGGGTGGGCGTTCCTGCCATCACCACCCGCGGACTGCAAGAAGCGCAAATGGAGCAAATTGTAGCATTAATTGACCTGGTGCTGTCGAACCCGGACGATACGTCTGTGGTCGATGAAGTAAGAACCGATGTGATCGATCTGATGAAAAAATTTCCGCTCTACGCAGATTTGTCCTAGGTAAAATGCAGCGAAGCATGCATAGCATTTCGCCCGCTAAAAAACGGGCAAATCAAAAATCATAAAAAGGGTGCCGTCCGGCTTTTTCGGTTGCGTTTCAGATCGGCAGGCGTTCCGGCAAATACCAGTTCGCCTCCCGCGTCACCCGCTTCCGGCCCCAGTTCAATAACCCAATCGGCCGAACGGATCACATCGGTATTATGTTCCACCACCAGCACGGTATGCCCTTGCTCAATCAGTGCTTGGAAGGCGGTCAATAGTTTCTCAATATCATGAAAGTGCAAACCCGTGGTAGGTTCATCGAAAATGAACAGGCCCTGTTGCTGTGCCCGGTTCTTGGCCAAGAACGAAGCTAGTTTCACCCGTTGCGCCTCTCCACCGGAAAGGGTATTGGCCGACTGACCCAATTTTATATACCCCAATCCAACCGCGGACAGCGGTTGAATGGCCTTCACTACTGCTTTTTCCTTGGCAAAAAAGGCTAATGCCTCATCTACCGACAACTCCAATACGTCGTGGATATTTTTTTCCTGATAGGTTACGTCCAACACCTCGGGCTTAAATCTTTTTCCGCCACAGGATTCACAAACCAAGTGTACATCCGCCAAGAACTGCATCTCCACGATTTGCTCCCCTTCTCCCTGACAGGTATCACATCGGCCTCCCTCCACATTGAAAGAAAAATGACGGGCCGTTAACCCTTGGCGAACGGAGGCGGGTTGATCGGCAAAGAGATCCCGTATGGTATCATAGGCCTTGATGTATGTGACCGGATTGCTGCGAGACGATTTACCGATGGGATTTTGATCGACCATTTCCACTTGCTGAATGGAATTCAGATCGCCGGTTAGTTCACGATGGGTACCCGGCTTCTCCCCGGCCTCGCCCACTCGCTTGAGCATGGCGGGATAGAGGATCTTCTTCACCAAAGTTGTTTTACCACTCCCGCTTACTCCACAAACCACGGTCAACACATTCAGTGGGATCTCCACATCGATATCTTTCAAATTATGTTGGGAGGCCCCGGCAATTTTTATGGACCGAGTCCAGGTTCGGATTTTTCCATTCCGTTCGATCCGCAACTGCCCACTCAAATACTTGCCCGTTAAACTTTGTTGCTGGTGGATAATCTCCTCTGCATTTCCTTCGGCGACCACTTCTCCGCCCAAATGCGCGGCCAGTGGTCCCATATCAATGATATGATCGGCCCGTCGCATCATTTGCTCATCGTGCTCCACTACCACCACGGTGTTTCCCAGTGAACGCAATTCCTCCAACACTTTGATGAGGTTATCCGTATCGCGCGGATGCAATCCGATGGAGGGCTCATCTAGTATATACAGCGATCGCGTCAAATTACTGCCCAGATTGCGGGTAAGTTGGATCCGTTGACTCTCTCCGCCGCTCAGTGAATTGGCCAACCGATCAAGTGTGAGATATCCCAGTCCAACTTTCTGAAGCGTTGCCAACCGGTTGCTCAGTTCGACCCATAAACGTTTGGCGATCACATTTTCTGAATCGGTCAGACGATCCTTGAGCACGCTCATCCATTCAGCCACCCGATCGACGGGCCAGCCGCATATCTCCCCGATGGAACATCCATCGATCCGAACATATCCGGCTTCTTTCCGTAAACGAGTGCCTTCGCAATCGGGGCAGGTGGTACGTCCCCGGTATCGGCTAAGCAAAACGCGGAATTGCACTTTGTATAATTGTGATTCCACGTCCGCAAAAAAATCATCGATTCCTATTCCGTCGATCCCCTCCCATAGTATTTTTTTCTGCTTGGCAGTTAATTCCTGTATCGGACGATGAATGGGGAAGTCGACAGTTTTGGCACGCTTTACAAATTGCTGACGCCACCAATCCATTTTTTCACCCCGCCAGGGCGCTACCGCTCCCTCGTACACACTCATGGCGGTATTCGGTATAACCTTTTCAGGATCGATGCCCAATACTTGCGAATAGCCCTCGCAGGTTGGACAAGCGCCAAAGGGATGGTTGAAGGAAAACAAATGAGGAACAGGATCTTCAAAGACCATTCCATCGGCTTCCAACCGGTTATGGAAAGATTCCCACCGGGCGTCCCCGATCCGTACCTGCATTCTTCCCTCACCTTCTGCAAAAGCAGTCCCAACCGAATCGGCCACCCGATGCAATTCATCTTCATCCCAATTGCCGGCGATCAAACGATCGACCAGCAGATACAGACTGGCGGATTGCGTCTTCTTTTTTTGATCGGCTGCGGAATACTCCAAAAATTCATCCAGGTTATAGACGGTCGCTTCGTGTTTGTTGTTGGTGGGACATACATACAGTCGGGCAAAGCCCTTTTGGACCAGAATGTTCAATTCCTCGGGAAGCCCGCGTGATTTCGTTTTTCGAATTTCTGCCAGCACAAAGATCTTTTCGCCCGCCGGTACCTTTTTCAACAGATCGACTACATCGGCCACATCCTGTTTGGCCACTTCCTTGCCGGAAACCGGGGAGAACGTCCGCCCGATCCTTGCATACAGCAATCGCAGGTAATCATAGATCTCCGTGGAACTGCCCACGGTACTTCGGGGGGTGCGGGTGATGACTTTCTGCTCGATGGCAATGGCCGGACACAAACCCTTTATATCATCCACATCGGGCTTGTTCATCCGGTTCAGGAACTGCCTCGCATAGGCGCTCAGGCTTTCCGCATATTTCCGCTGCCCCTCGGCAAACAAGGTGTCCATGGTCAAGGAAGACTTCCCCGATCCGGATACACCGGTCACCACTACAAACTTTTGCCGGGGTATATCTACATTAACCGATTTGAGATTATGCACCCGGGCACCCCGAATCTGAATGGCCGGGCGTACCGGTTGAGAGACAGATGTGGTCGTTTTTTTTCGGGGGGCGGGAGACATAGAATGGTTGCAAAGGTAACCGGAGGGTCCAAGACATGTAACCATCAGTCTTAACAAATTGTTGGCGCTGCATCAGTCAAAAAAATTTGGAAGAGGGCCTAAATGAGCTATATTTGATCTAACACCAACCCAACCACGCGCCTATCGATCGATTTCTACGCCTTTACTTCTTATTGTAAAATCAAAAGGCCGAAATCATGCGTGGAATTTCCTCCCTCACCGACTTTGAATTGGTACGCTCCTTTCAGCAAGGAGACTCGTCCGCACTCGAAACCTTAGTGCTTCGCCACAAGAACCGGATCTATACGTCCATCAAGTTCTTGTTGAAGGATGAGTTTCTGGCCGACGATATCCTGCAGGAAACCTTTATCCGTATCATCGACACCTTGCGCTCCGGTCGTTATTCGGAGGAGGGAAAGTTTCTGCCCTGGGCGATGCGCATTGCGCGGAACCTGTGTGTGGATCATTTCCGAAAAGTGAAACGCAGCCCCACCATCAAAACGGGAGAAAACCAAGACCTGTTCGAAGTCCTTGATTTTTCAGAGGAGAACATGGAAGACAAAATGGTACGTACTCAAAGCCATGATCGCGTACGCAATATGCTCGATCAATTGCCGGCCGATCAGCGAGAGGTGATCATCCTGAGACACTACGCCGATATGAGCTTCAAAGAGATCGCCGAGATGACCGGTTGCAGCATCAACACGGCGCTGGGACGTATGCGCTACGGATTGATCAACTTGCGTAAAATGATGACCCAGCGACAGATCGCGCTTTGATGGCTGATCAGTTTGCCTGATGAGCATCCAGTCCGCACCGAAGCCAGGTTGCGAATTCAGCGGCATCCGGCGTATAAAATTTGGTCCGGGTCAATGCCTTGCCGTCTGCATCGATGATAGCATATTGAGGCTGCGCCGTTGCACCAAAATTGGCGATTTGAAAAGCAGCCCACTGATCCCCCACGGTGATGATCGTTTTTTCGTGTCCGTCTTCAGTCTTTACCACCTGCTGTTTGGGGAGCGGAAGTTTTCGTCGGTCATCCACATATAAACTCACTACCACAAATTTGTCCCGCATCAGACGCGCCACCTCGGGATCGACCCACACTTTTTCTTCCATGCGCCGGCAATTCACACAAGCCCACCCCGTAAAATCGATCAGTATAGGTTTGCCTTGCGCCCTTGCCAACACACGGGCTGAATCCAGATCGTTGTGAATTGGCTCGAACGACCCCATGGCATCCTTATCTACTGAGCAGTAACTGTAGGACCTGGGTGGCGGAAAACCACTGATCCAATTCAGATCCGATTTGGAGTCGCAGGATAACCCCGTTGCTATGTAAATCGTTGCCACGGAAGAAATGGCGACAAAAGCGATGCGCCAAACCGACCATTTACGGATCGGCGGTTGACCAAAACGAATCCAACCGATCAAATACAAAACGATACACAGACCGATCACGATCCAGATCAATAAGAATGCTTCTCGTTTCAGGATGCCCCATTGCTCTACCAGATCGGCATTGGAAAAGAATTTGACTGCCAATGCCAATTCGATAAAACCCAATACCACTTTCACGTCCGTCATCCAAGATCCTGACCTGGGCAATTGCTGTAGCCAGCCCGGAAACAAGGCGAACAAGGCGAAGGGAAGTCCCAACGCCAACCCGAAACCGGCTGCGCCATATGTCAGCGGCCAGGCTCCCTGGTCGGCCACCCCAACCAGTAACGTGCCCAGGATGGGGCCGGTGCAGGAGAAGGAAACGATCGCCAGGGTGATCGCCATAAAGAAGATGCCACCCACATTTCCCAAACCGGAACGAGCATCCATTCGGTTTGCCAACCCAGCAGGTAATCCGATCTCATACAAGCCAAAAAACGAAAGGGCAAAAGCCACAAAAACAGCGAAGAATAATAAGTTCAGCCAAACATTCGTAGAAAGATTATTGAAGATATTCTCATCCACCGCATTACCCGCCAGGTGAAACGGGAGGGAAATGGAAACATAGATCAGGAATATGAACGTGCCATACAGAAGGGCATTGATCAGGCCTTGTTGACGGGAGGTGGATCGCTTGGTAAAGAATGTGACGGTGACGGGGATCATGGGAAATACACATGGCGTAAGCAGCGCGATCAGTCCACCCAACAATCCCAACAGAAAAATGCGCCACAGCGATTGATCGGAAGTGGTTTGATCACCACAATCCGCCACCGGATGTTGTATATCGACTGCTGCCCATTTGATGGCGGAGGCACTGGAAACGCCGCCCAAGCCTACCGAGAAGGGCCGGGAGGTACCCGGGTAAAACTCCTCTCCTCTTCCGTACGTGAATAGCAATTCGCCCGATAACTGAGCAGGTGCTTCACCGGGGATCTCCACTTGTAGCGACCAATTCACGGATCCCGAGCTCAAAAGAACAGGCAATTGAAAAAGTGCGCTATTCTCGGTACGGGGTTTGGGGTCAACTTTATATTTCGATACGACCCGTATGGATGAGTCGGGAAACTTGATCTCCGTAGTGGCAATATCCAAAATCGATTGATCCGGCGCATAGAGCTGCCATCCGTCGGCCAAGGAAACGGAAAAGCGAAGCTCGTACCGGTGATCCGAAATTTTTTGGGAACTGACCTGCCAACGAAATAAAGAATCGGCGGATTGAGCAAACAGTTTATTTCCCGGCAACAGGAAAACAATTCCTAACAAGAAACTGACGATAGAACGAAAAAGCCGGTTCATCCATTCAATACAATGGTGAAGGGAACTTTTTTAGGAGGCAAGCATTTTTCATCATCGCAAACCTGGTATTCGATCTCACCCGTGATGGCCGTTTTCACTTTGGCCTTGAGTTTGACGGATTGTATGAAACTCACTTGCCCTGAAAACTGATGCGCGGTAACGCCCAAAGTTTTGTCTTTGTACTTCTCCAGCTTACCCTCTTCCCGAACATCTTTTTCGCGCATCAGCAACGGATTGGCATTGAATTGGATCGACGTAGGAATAGCGATCGCATCATCGGGTTGCTGCTGTGAATACAAATGCCAACCCGGCTGAATGGACGCCTTGAGTACGATATCGTATTGTTGTTCGCCTTTTTTGACGACCTGAAATTGCCAGGAAACGGGATGCTGTGCAAACAGCAGCTGAGACAATCCGATCAGGAAAAGAGTGAACAGCGTTCGCATCTTGTTTTTTTTATAAAGGTCTGTCATGACGTGCAATGTGTATGTTAAAATCAGCCGGCCAATACCTCCTGAAGGATCCATCGCCGAAAAAACGATCGGCCATCAAGATTGTTCAGTGTGGGCGAGCAGGCTCGCTCGGGGTGTGGCATCATACCGATCACATTTCCCCGATCGTTGCGAATACCGGCAATGTTTCGGCTAGCGCCATTGGGGTTCGACGCGTCTGTAACGGCACCGGACTCATCACAATAGCGAAACAATATCTGCCCGTTTTTCTCCAACCCATTCAAAGTCTGCTCATCGGCAAAATAGCGACCTTCTCCATGCGCTACCGGGATCCGGTACACCTGGCCGTCGATATCATTGATAAAAACATTTCGGCATACGAACTGTCGGTTGGCATTTCGCAACAGGGCCCCGGGTAATAATTTCGATTCACATAGGATCTGAAAGCCATTACAAACCCCAAACACCTTACCACCGGCCTCGGCATGCTCGATCACCCGCTGCATCATTGGACTGAATCGGGCAATGGCTCCACAACGGAGATAATCGCCGTAAGAAAATCCGCCCGGCAATACCAGGCAATCGGCAGATGAAAAACCCGTTAGTGTATGGTCCTTATGCCAAAGCCAATGTACCTCTTGCTGCAGGTCGACCGAAAGGGCATCGAACATATCGCGATCGCAATTGGACCCCGGGAAAACGACCACACCAAATTTCATTCGAAGGATTTAGGGGCAAAGATAACTGATCCGAATCAGCTGAAGCGGTCGGCGTATTGCACCCACAGAACCGCAAACAACTCAACCCAAAAAAACAGGAGAGGAACGATGCGCAACGAGGCGTAATAGAAAAAGCAGGCCTGGAATGCGGCTACGGGAATCAGCAAGGCGGTATAACCCGGACCAAAGGGCTCCGAAAACAAGAACGGCAAGGACTGGGAAATGATCAGCCAGATCGTCCAGTGCGTCCAGCCCTTCCGTACCGGGATCAACATTTTCCGAAGGTGCGATTGCACCTGCATCATACCCAGCAACGTGGGGATGGCCAACAGACCCAAGCCGGCAAACAACCATCTCGGCTCTCCGATCGTTGGGAGCTGAAATCCGATCGAGGGAAATACCCGATACCAGCCGGGTGTCTCTGTCCAGTAACGCCAGATCATCAGAAAATAGTAGGGTGTCAGGAGTCCGATGAAAATGACCCAAAACTCCGACCATCGGAAAGGGCGCATGACCCAAATGCCGATCAACCCCCAAACCACAAATGGCAAGGCCGCCGGTTCAAACATGGGCAACAAGCCCCAAACCAGGCATCGGTTGTATACCGCACCGCGCGACTGAGGCGTTTGATACAACTCGAACTGTCCATGAAAAATCCACAGCAAGAGACAGATCACCAATGACCAGGAGCTGAAATCATTCCATTGCGGAAAAGCGGAACTGATGGTCAGGTACGACAATGCCGGCAAATAGTTGGCAGTGCCCATCATCTTGTGACGATTGATCAAGCCGTTCAATTGTAAGGCTTGCACCAGATTCAAGAATAGGCCCAGCCAGCGCAATGACAGGGAAGTTTGATGTCCACCAGCCAGAAACGACAACAATGGCTTGAAAAGAACACCTCCGGCCGAGGTGGTAGCGACGGACTGGGGGGAAGAGAAATAGATCCATTTGACCACCACTGCATACAAGAGCAGCGCCAGCCAAAGAATGGGATTTCGTTGTTTAAATAGTCCGATCAAGAAATGGGGCCGATCGTTTAGGGCGTGTAGTCGATCTTGGCAAAACAAAGATAATTGCGATAGATACACGGAAGCAGCACCTGTTTGGCTCCCACCTGTTTCGCATAGCGGGGCATCAGGTCATATCCTCTGTCGAGGTTTCGCAGGGTAGGATTCTTGATGAGGTCCCCGCCGGTACCCAAGGCGAAATCCTGCAGGAGATTCAATTTACGCTCGGGCATATTCATAATATAATGCAATTGCCCACCCACAATGAAAGTATGGAAGGATAGCAGGTCCTCCGTTTCATCATTGAACTGACTTTTATTGATCACGGAATGCCACTCCGGTTGTCCGTCCCGGCTAAACGACAGAAGAGCGATGTTGTCGGCGTGGTGGCGGACCGGCGATTGGCCTGTGGGCCGGTCATTGAAAAAGTACCTGTTGAGATAGGGAGAGTAATAATAGAAATCCGACACATTGGGGAAGTAATACGGAGAGCCATATAGATAATCCCATCGGTTCCAGGTATTGAAACGGGAGGTGGTGTAATAACTTTCCGTGCCGATGACCCAGCCGCCATCTTTTCGGATAGAGACCTGCCGGATGAAATGATCGTTGAAGGCGGTTCGTACACTCGCCTCCCCTTTTGCTTCCTGACGCAGGGCCGGGGGGAAACTGTATGCCGAGGTTCTCGGATCGGAAATGGCGGTTCGGTCCCACGTGCAGAAATACAATCCATCCACATGCCCTCTTCGTTCATTATAGGCGAGCGACGCCAGCAAAAAGCGACCGTTCACATTATCGACCCGCAGCTGAGGCTCATCCAACCAGATCTGGTTCAGCAATAGTGGAGATTCGGCAATGTTGTCGGACTCGGCCCCCTTAAAATGAAATACCACCTGATCGATGTTCTCATTGGCGGCGCGATGGATCTTCAAAAAAGCCAGGTTTCCGGCATTATCGATCGTGAAATTACCCAAGGTCTCTACGCGCTCTTCCATCCGAATGGTCAGTTCGGAGCGGCGAAGTAATTGAAGTTGGTCGTTGTACAAGAGGGTCGTTAACCGGAACAGGCGGCGGTTTCGGCTATTGACTTTGAAAACAAGGATTCGTTTGCGGTCCTCACTAACCAACGTGGTATAAACTGTTTGGGGCGACACCGAGCGTACGGCACTTGTATCCAGCTCGAATGGCTCACCCGTTCGTTTACCATTGGCATCCACCCGAGCGGCCATACAATAAACGATGTTCTTTTTTTGATGCTGATAGATCATCCATGCTTGCTGTGGATAAGCGACGAAATCGATATTGATCAACCGATCGTTGATGGGAAGATGGTCTTGTTCCACTTTTCCGACCTGCACCATATCATTATCCAGCGCTGTGATCCAATGTTGGTTGCGGACATTCTTATAGATGAGGAAATGCGGACCCACTTTCCCGATGATCTCAAAGTTCATGCGGCGGTTATCTGCCCGGTCGGGCTCGGCATAGACCAATTTTTGGGCTGCCGGCCTTAAGGACAGGATGCCGGCAAAAAGGAGTGACCCAATCAAACGCGCGGTTAGCTGACTTCTCATGGCAATAAAATTACTCAAACCCGAATACCCGTTTGTAAACCATCGGTTAAAATCCCGAAAACACGGTTTGGTGCGTATGCGGGTTTTGTATATAACTTTGTTCCCGATTTAATGTTCATGACTCCGATCACCTTTTATCCGGCTGGTTGCCGGATGGCACCAAGTCCACTTTCGTGAAATCCACTACCCAAAAAGTAACGGCCGCCGGTCTGTTGATCGCCCTCGGGATCATATACGGTGATATCGGTACCTCGCCCCTCTACGTTTTCAATGCCATTATTTCGGACCGTGTCATCAACGATGACTTGATACTGGGCACCCTGTCCTGCATCATCTGGACGTTGACCCTACAGACAACGCTGAAGTATGTGATATTGGTATTGCAGGCCGACAACCGGGGGGAAGGAGGAACATTTGCCCTGTACGCATTGGTGCGACGTCGTAAAAAATGGCTGGTCATCCCCGCGATGGTGGGAGGCGCCTCCCTATTGGCTGATGGGATTATTACCCCGCCGATCTCGATCACTTCCGCCGTGGAAGGATTGAAAGAATTACCTGCATTAGGCATTGAAGATGGAAGCAATACGGTCGTGATCATAGTACTCTCCATCCTGACCGCTTTTTTCTTCTTGCAACAATTTGGTACGGCCTCTATCGGAAGTCTGTTCGGCCCCATCATGTTCGCCTGGTTCACGATGTTATTGGTATTGGGCGCGGTGCATGTATTTGATGACCTATCCATCTTCCGTGCGCTCAGTCCCCACTATGCGATCAACTTCCTTCAAAATTATCCGGGCGGCTATTGGCTCCTGGGAGCAGTATTTCTCTGTACAACGGGCGCGGAGGCCTTGTATAGCGATCTGGGACATTGTGGCAAACAAAACATTCGCAGCTCTTGGTTTTATGTAAAGATCTGTTTGCTGATCCATTATTTCGGACAAGGTGCCAACTTGTTGGCACACCTAAATGGAAAAACAATCACCCCGGAGCTGAAGAGCTCATTGGCCATCAATGCCTTTTACGACATGATGCCCCAGTGGTTCATCATTCCCGGCGTCATCATTGCCACCAGTGCAGCCATCATCGCCAGCCAGGCCATGGTGTCAGGGGCCTTCACCCTCATCAGTGAAGCAATGCGATTGAATCTCTGGCCAAAACTTCGCATTCAGTATCCTTCCGAGGCCAGAGGTCAACTTTTCATTCCCACCATTAATCTCTTAATGTTCCTGGGATGCGTATCGGTGGTTTTATATTTCCGAAAAGCTTCCGACATGGAAGCTGCCTATGGATTGGCCATCATCGTAACCATGATCGCCACCACCATTCTCTTTGCCAATTTCCTGGTGTTGCATCGAGTTCGATCGATGTGGATCTACGTGTTCCTACTTGGCTATCTGACGGTTGAAGTTTCCTACTTGATCGCACTGATGGTCAAATTCATGCACGGCGGATATATCACCCTCATCATTGGACTGATCGTATTTGCGGTCATGTACGTATGGCATCGGGCCCGCAAGATCAAGAACCGATATGTGGAGTTCGTCCGGCTGGAGGACTACATTACCAAGATCAAGGAACTGAGTAATGACAAAACTGTTCCCAAATATGCCACGCATCTGGTGTATATGACCAGTGCCAACAACCCCAAAGAGATCGAACACAAAGTGATCTACTCGATCCTGAATAAAAAGCCCAAGCGGGCCGATATCTATTGGCTGGTTCACATCGATACCGTAGATAATCCCTACACCTGCGAATACAAAGTGGAGCACATCATCCCCAACGACATCATTCGCATCGATTTCCGGCTGGGCTTCCGAATGCAGCCGCGCATCAACCTGATGTTCCGGAAAGTGGTGGAAGATCTGGTGGCCAATAAAGAAGTGAACATCATCAGTCGCTATGAGAGTATGGCCAATAATCAAATTGTTGGCGACTTCCAGTTCATCGTATTGGAAAAATACCTCAGCCAGGACAATGAACTCCCCTTCTTCGAGCGAGTGATCATGAAATTCCACTTCTGGCTAAAAGATCATTCCCTGTCGGAAGAAAAAGGATTCGGTCTCGACCTGGCGAATGTGACCGTCGAAAAATTTCCGCTGGTAGTGGCACCGGTCACCAACTTGAAACTGACCCGGATCGAACATTGACAGGCTCCCTGTCATTTCCGTAATTTTCACAAATGGAAGTCCTGCTTTACATTCTGGGGGCGATCGTCCTGCTCTCCGTAGTGGCCTACTTGCTGCAGGAAAAATTTCTTTTCAAACCCGAACGGCTGGGTGCTGATTTTGTGTTCAAGTACGACGCGCCGTTTCAGGAGTATTTTTTTGACGTGGCGCCGGGCGTTCGTATAAACGGCTTGCATTTTATCCGGGAGCAGGCAAAAGGACTGGTATTGTATTTCCACGGCAACTCCCGAAGTATCAAAGGATGGGCCAAGTATGCCCGCGACTTTTATCGGTATAACTATGATGTGGTGCTGGTCGACTATCGGGGGTTTGGCAAGAGTACCGGTAAACGAAGTGAATCGGACATGCTGAATGATATGCAATTCGTGTACGACCGATTAAAAGAAAAATATGGCGAGGATCACCTCATCGTATATGGCAGAAGCCTGGGCAGTGGCTTTGCCACCAAACTCGCCGCCGACAATCACCCCCGTTATCTGATCCTGGACGCCCCTTACCTGAATTTCATCAAGGTGATCGAACGATTCCTGCCCTTCCTCCCGGTTCGGTGGGTGCTCCGATTCCATTTGCGAACCGATAAATGGTTGCGAAACGTACGCTGCCACACCTACATTTTGCATGGCACACAAGACCGGCTCATCCCCATTCACCACAGTGAGGCCTTGCAAAGGATCAACCCCGATCGGATCACCCTGATCCGGATCGAAGGAGGCGGGCACAACAATTTGCCTCGATTCGATAAATACCACAATTTCATTCGGGATATACTGAAATACTGAACGTCATACCATGGTCAGAAAAAGAATACTTCGATGGGGGCGATGGATAGGCGCGATCTACCTGCTGATCGGATTGCTATTCTACATTTTTCAGGACCGCCTGTTCTTTCATCCCGAACGCGTACATCCTGCCGGCAGCTACCAGATACCCTATCGGCATGCTGAGCTGGCCATCACATTGAATGAAAGCGACACGTTGCATCTGATCGATTTTGCACCTGATAGCAACACCTCCTTCCGAGGCATCGTGTTGTATTTTCACGGAAACCGGAAACACATTGGATACTATGCCGATCAAACACCCCCAATGACGAAAGCAGGCTACCGGGTACTCATGATCGACTATCCCGGCTACGGCAGAAGCAGTGGCACCTTGACGGAGAAGAAATTATATGACTGGTCGGAGATCGTGTATCGAATCGCACACAAACAGGTATCTGCCGATAGCATACTCATTTACGGGAAAAGTTTAGGGACGGGCGTAGCCACCCGACTGGCTTCCATACGTTCCTGCAAATCATTGATCTTAGAAACACCCTATTTCGATCTGCCAACGGTAGCTGCCCGATTCATGCCCATTTATCCGACTCATTGGCTGATGAATTATCAATTCCCGCTGCATGAATACCTTTCTTTGGTGAAGGCCCCCGTTTTCATCTTTCACGGAACCGACGACGAGGTGATCGGCCTCAAACAAGCCCTTCGTCTTCGCGCCTTGCTGAAGCCCAACGATCAATTTCTGATCGTGCCCGGTGGCACGCACAATGGATTGACTCGATACGTACCGGTTCGTAAAAAGTTAGATTCTGTTTGGAATACACCCTAAACCTAGGGCAGTTCTTCCAAGCGTACCGACGAGTCGTTGATCGTCAGCCGGCAACGAACCCCGTATTTCAACGCATAGTTCTTTTCGGTATGGCTGACCGGAAAATCAAAACAGACGGGAAATGCATACTCCTCTATGATCGCTTGAAGAATTTCTGATATGTCCTGCCCAAAAGGTCGATCGGTGTCTTTGCACTCCGTAAAGCCGCCGAATATCAATCCGCTGATTTTTTCCAACTGCCCGCTCCGCTTCAATTGACGGAGCATACGATCGATATTGTACAACTGCTCGCCTACATCTTCCAAAAACAAAATGGATCCGTTGGTGTCTGGGAAGGAGTTTGTGCCGATCAAGTGAGTAAACAAGGCCAGATTGCCACCGATCAAAGACCCGACCGCTTCTCCGGCTCGGTTTCTCGGATCTGCCGATACCGAATATTGCATAGCCGTACCGGCGATCAGGTTCCGCAGGGAGGACAGATACACCGAATCGATCGGATAATCTTGAAAGGCCCCTGCCATAGGGGAATGTAGCGATGCGATGCCGTACCGCGTATATAAATGGGCCAGTAACACGGTGATATCGCTGTAACCGGCGATCCATTTTGGCTGGCGGAGGAACCGGGTAAAATCGAGGCGGTCGATGATGCGTGACATACCATAGCCACCTCTGCCAAACAGGATGGTCCGGATCGACTCATCATCCAGCATGCGTTGCAGGTCCTCGGCGCGCTCGGTATCGGATCCGGAAAAATAATTGGTGGAATTGCTGAACAGGGTGCTTCCCAGTACCGAGGAATAGCCCCATTTCGTCAATTGCTGCACACAGGCCTCTGTTCTTTCGGGAGGCATATATCCGGCGGGGCACATAATGCCCACAGTTTCGCCGGGTCTGATGGGCGCTGGTTCAATCGTCATGTATTAAAGGTATCCGAATTCGGGTATTTTTGCACCCAGATCATGCAAAACCCTAAACGATACCTTGTTACCGCCGCCCTTCCCTATGCCAACGGATTGAAACACGTAGGTCATTTGGCAGGTGCTTATATACCGGCCGATATTTATGCCCGTTATCTGCGCGCACAGCGGAGGGATGTGGTATTTGTGTGTGGCAGCGATGAACACGGAACCGCCATTCCCATCCAAGCCCGTAAAGAAGGTACGACGGCACAAGCCATCATCGATAAATATCACGAGGCCATGCGGCAGGATTTTGCCGATCTCTCCATTGAATTTGACATTTATCATCGCACCAGCTCGCCGTTGCATCATGAAACGGCCTCGGCGTTTTTTCAGCAACTCGAACAAGCCGGCGAACTGGAAACCAAGGAGACCGAACAATTCTTCGATCCCGAGGCACAGACCTTCCTGGCCGACCGATATATAAAAGGAACTTGCCCCTCGTGCAAAAGCGACCGGGCCTTTGGCGACCAATGTGAAAGTTGTGGCCGATCACTAAGTCCGGAAGAACTCATCAATCCGTTGAGCACGCTCAGCGGAGCAACACCTGTTCTCAAAAAAACCACGCACTGGTATCTCCCGCTGGGAAAGCATGAAGACTTTCTCCGTAATTGGATTCTGGATACCCATCAGGCAGATTGGCGACCGGCTGTGGTTGGTCAATGCAAGGGCTGGATCGAAGGCGGATTGCAATCGAGGGCCGTGACCCGTGATCTTGACTGGGGTGTGAAAGTGCCCTTGCCACAAGCGGATGGAAAAGTACTCTACGTGTGGTTCGATGCGCCCATCGGATACATCAGCGCTACTAAACAGTGGGCCATCGATCAGGGAAAAGACTGGACGCCCTACTGGAAAGACGCGGATACCAAATTGGTGCATTTCATCGGCAAGGACAATATCGTATTCCATTGCATCATCTTTCCGGTGATGTTGAAACTGGGCGGATACATATTGCCCGACAATGTCCCTTCCAACGAGTTCCTGAATCTGGAAGGAGACAAGATGAGTACCAGTCGAAACTGGAAACTCGACATGCGTGATTATATCAACGATTTTGTGAAACAGGAGAACGGAGGCGGACAAGCCGTGGATATGTTGCGTTATTACCTGACGCAAATCGCGCCTGAGACCAAGGACAGTGAATTTATCTGGAAAGGTTTTCAGGATGCCGTGAACAGCGAGCTGGTGGCGGTGCTGGGAAATTTCGTGAACCGCACCTGGGTGCTGATGCATAAGCTGTGTAAAGGGAAAGTTCCTGCGTATCATCCATCCGTTGCGGATGAGTATGATCAGGCGCTGATCGATCAAATACGAAAGTCGACCGATATCATCACCGAGCACCTCGAAAAATATCAATTCCGGGATGCGTTGTTCGCCGTAGTGGATCTGGCCCGTCACGGAAACCAATACATGCAGCGGAAGGAACCCTGGATCGTGGCCAAGCGGCTGGAATCGGAACCGGAAGCACAACTTTTGATCGATAATTGTCTGCATCTCTGTTTACAGCTCACTGCCAACCTCGCGATCTTGGCCAATCCGTTTCTCCCCAATACCACCCATACCCTTTGCCATATGATGAAGGTGGTTGACCGCATGTTGGAATGGCAAAATGCCGGTCGTGTCGACCTGCTGAAAACAGGCTACTCCTTACGGGAGCCACAATTATTATTCCGCAAGATCGAGGATGCCGAGATCGAGATGCAATTGGAAAAACTAAAAAAGAACATCATGTCTGCCGATACCAATACCCCCGTACCTATTGCCCCTGAGCAACCTGGCGGCAAACCCACCATCCAGTTTGAGGACTTCGCCAAAGTGGATCTGAAAGTGGGCACTATTGTCGCTGCGGAAAAAGTGGAGAAGGCTGACAAGCTTTTGAAATTATCGGTTGATCTGGGTACCGAAACACGCACCATTGTTAGCGGGATCGCCTTGCATTATTCGCCTGATGAGATCATTGGCAAACAGGTGACTGTTGTAACCAACCTGGCCCCCCGTAAAATGCGCGGGATCGAAAGTAACGGGATGATCTTGATGGCCGAAGATCGATCCGGCAAACTGCACTTTGTCAACCCCGATCAAGCGATCGAGCCGGGTTCGGGTATAAGCTGATACTGCTTCGCATCGTGTAACTTCGTAGGCAATCAAATTGCCCCCGACATGTCCTTTCGCCGCATCAAACAAGTAGCCGTTCTGGGTAGCGGCGTTATGGGTTCCCGAATTGCATGTCATTTTGCCGGCGCGGGCTATCCGGTGTTGTTGCTTGATCTGCTTCCCAAAGACATCTCTGAAAACGCAAATGCCGATCAACGAAATCGAGTCGCAAAGGAAGCATTGCAGGCTGCCATCAAATCAAATCCTTCGCCGGTATACGATGCGTCAGTAGTGAATAAGATCAAAGTTGGCAACCTGACCGATGATCTGCATAAGATCTCGGAATGCGACTGGGTGATCGAGGTGGTAGTGGAGCGACTGGATATAAAACAGCAGTTATTTTCCGAGGTGGAGAAATACCGCAAGCCTGGTTCGATCATCAGCACCAACACGTCCGGTATTCCGATCCGTCTCATGAGCGAGGGTCGAATTGCGGATTTCAAAAAACATTTTTGCGGTACGCATTTTTTTAATCCGCCCCGCTATCTGCGTTTGCTGGAGATCATTCCGACACCCGACACCCATCCGGAGTTGGTCAATTTTCTGATGGATTTTGGCGATCGCTTCTTGGGGAAAACGACCGTTCTGTGCAAAGACACCCCTGCGTTCATTGCCAACCGAATCGGTGTTTTTGGTATGATGGCCATCATGCAAGTGCAGGCGAAGATGGGATTGACCGTTGATGAGATCGATGCGCTGACGGGACCGATCATCGGAAGGCCTCGTTCCGCAACCTTTCGCACGGCGGATGTAGTGGGCTTGGATACGTTGGTGCGCGTAGCAAAAGGTGTGGCGGAGAATTGTCCCTCTGATGAAGCCCGTGATCAATTCAACATACCAAGTTGGCTGGAAACCATGGTGACCAATAACTGGCTGGGCGATAAAACCGGACAGGGATTCTTCAAAAAGACCAAAAGCGCGACCGGTGAAAAAGAGATCCTGACGTTGGATTTACAATCACTTGAATACAAGCCACGGCAGAAACCCAAATTTGCCAGCGTGGATGCGGCCAAGCAGGTGGACTCGCTAACCGATCGTTTGAAGATGCTGGTGGCGGCACCCGACAAGGCCGGAGAATTCTATCGTCATTTTCATTACGGACTTTTTGCTTACATATCGAACCGGATCCCTGAGATCAGCGATGAACTCTATCGCGTTGATGATGCCTTGATGGCCGGATTTGGCTGGGAGATCGGTGCATTTGAAAGTTGGGATGTACTGGGCGTGCAACGCACAACTGATGCGATGGAAAAAGCCGGTTATATTGTTGCCACATGGGTAAAAGACATGTTGTTGGCCGGCATAAAAAGTTTTTACAAACTGGAGCAGGGCAAACGGTATTGTTACG
Organism: Bacteroidota bacterium; assembly: GCA_046081925.1. Lineage (GTDB taxonomy): Bacteria > Bacteroidota > Bacteroidia > Chitinophagales > Chitinophagaceae > JJ008. Next base: position 26,722 of record JBJTWV010000024.1, read on the forward strand.
ATCCTTCCACTCGAACCTATCAACCCATGCCGGGCGGAGATTCGTACATCATGCCCAGCCACCGAAACGAACAAACCGTTTGGAAGAACAACAGTTGCCGGCTGACGAACTTAGGCGATTCGGTGCTGGCCTTGCAATGGCATACCAAAATGGGAAGTATCGGAGGAGATGTGCTGAGCGGGATTCAGACAGCAGTGGAGAAAGCAGAGCAGGCGGGCAAGGCATTGGTGATCGCAAACGAGGGAATGAATTTTTCCGTTGGGGCCAATGTGGGAATGATCTTTATGCTGGCTATCGAGCAGGAATACGATGAGTTGGATATGGCTATCCGATTTTTTCAGAATACAATGATGCGGGTACGGTATTCGGATATTCCGGTGATCGTGGCCCCACATGGTATGACATTGGGCGGCGCCTGTGAATTGAATTTGCATGCGGATGGTTGTTGTCCGGCAGCGGAAACCTACACCGGATTGGTCGAGTTGGGCGTGGGGGTGATCCCGGGTGGGGGCGGTACGAAAGAATTCGTATTACGTGCCTCGGACGAGATGCATCCCGATGAGCCGGAGACCATCACACTGAAAAACCGATTTCTTTCTATTGCCACAGCCAAAGTGGCCAACTCTGCATTGGAAGGATTCAATTTGGGCATCTACCGTAAAGGGCAGGATCGCATCGTGATGAATCAAAGCCGGCGGGTATCGGAGGCCAAACAATTAGCCATTCATCGATTAACGCAAGGGTATGTGGCACCTGTACCCCGGTCAGATATTAAAGTATTGGGACGCTCCGGCTTGGGTGCCTTGTATGCCGGTATTCATGGTATGCGCACGGCGGGCTATGCCACCGAACATGATTCGGTGGTGGCAAAAAAATTGGCGTATGTTATGTGTGGCGGTGATCTAAGTGAGCCAACGCTGGTGAGCGAGCAATACCTGCTTGACTTGGAGCGGGAAGCATTCCTATCGCTCTGTGGTGAAAAGAAAACACTGGAACGAATCCAGAGTGTACTAAAAGGGGGCAAGCCCGTTCGGAACTGATCTATTTTTTTAGTAGGTCATCCAGGGCTTGGTCGACCTCACCGAATTGAAACGAAAATCCTGCTTGCAAGATCTTTTCGGCCGACATCGTGGTACTTTTCAATACCTCAATACTCATCTCGCCCAAGATCAGTTTCAAAAGGAAAGCCGGGACGGGAATAGGAATAAACGGTCTTCCATAGGCCCTCGAGATGGATTGTATCAAGAATCGGTTTGAAACCGGTTTAGGAGCCGATGCATTATAAATACCCTCGATCGATTCATGTAGCAGAGACCACTCGATCAGGTGTGTTAAGTCATCCAAATGGATCCAACTGATGACCTGTTTACCCGTGCCAAGAATGGGTGAGATGCCGAAACGAACCGGTTTGACGAATTCAGCCAATGCGCCGCCCGCAGTACTTAGCACGATGCCGATACGAAATTGGATCAGCCGTATTCCCAGCGTAGTAACGGGCTGCAAACTTTGCTCCCAAGCCTGACAGGTGCTGCCAAGAAAATCCAACTGTGCCGGATCTGTTTCAACAAAGGGAGTTGGATTGGGTATGACAGGATCCGCCCCATACCAACCTTGTGCGGAAGCCCCCAATACCGCTTTCACTCGATTAGGAATTTTCCGAAGTGATTCGGCCAACAACTGTCCAGACCGAACGCGACTATCTAGGATCTCCTGCTTTCTTTTGGATGTCCACCGCTTCTCCGCCACATTGGCTCCGGCCAGGTGGATAATATAATCGGCCTCTTGAATGGCCGAGGCATCGATTTGATCATGAAAAGGATCCCAGCATGCATAGCGGACCAAGGGATTTGCAGATTCGCGGGCCCGACGAGTCAGAATGATCACCGTATTCCCCGACCCGATCAATCGTTGTGTGAGTGCCGCACCCACCATACCCGTACCACCGGTAATCAAAAAAGTAGCCATCGTATCGTTAAAACGAGATTTTGGTAAGAAGGTTCGCTTGAATTTTCATTTACCTTAGCCGACGTGTCGGCGATTCTGCAAATTAACAACATCCGAAAATCATATGGTGCCATTCAGGCACTGAATGATGTGACCCTGACCATTCCGGAAGGTGCCGTATACGGTATTCTGGGGCCAAATGGTAGTGGCAAAACCACGTTGTTGGGAATTCTGATGTCTGTCCTCCATCCGCATGAAGGCAGCTTTCATTGGTTCGATGGCAGGTATGGAGATGAATACAGAAAACATATCGGCTGCTTGTTGGAAACACCTAATTTTTATCAATATCTGTCCGGTGAGGAAAATTTACGGATCACGATGTCAATCAGTGGCCGGGGAAGCGAGCAGGACATAGAAAGGGTATTGAAAATGGTTGGACTCTATGAGCGCAAGGGACATCGGTTCTCGACCTACAGTTTGGGTATGAAACAACGACTGGCCATTGGCGCGGCACTATTGGGAAATCCGGGCGTATTGGTGCTGGATGAACCAACCAATGGGTTGGACCCTGTGGGTATAGCAGAGATCCGTGAGCTGATCAGAGAATTGAATAAAGCCGGGCATACCATCCTGATCGCCAGCCACCTGCTCGATGAAGTGGAAAAGGTATGCACGCATATGACCATCCTTAAAAAAGGGGTGGTACTGGCCGACGGCACCGTAGCAGACGTGTTAATGGATGAAGATGTAGTGGAAATGAGTGCTGCGGATATCAGCGAGTTGCAAACATGGCTCCACGCTCGGTCGATCGTGACGGAATTGGATAAGGAGACAGGTCGGTTATATGCCCGGTTTCCGAAAGGAGCCGCCGACATGGAGCAATTGAATAGAGGCTGTATGGAAAATGGTATTGTATTGACCCATCTTTTGCTTCGCCGAAAGAAACTGGAAACCCGCTTTTTTGAATTGACACATGACTAACGAATGAACCGGCTGCGATTGCTACATACCGAATGGCTGAAAGTCCGGCGCTATTGGGCCTTCTGGGGAATACTGGCCCTGGTGATCATCGCCTATCCGGGCATCAGCTATTTGTTTTATACCGGGTATCAGGACGTTCAAGGGTCCAGTCGTCAAGCGAACGCCCTGTTGAAGTTTGCCCTTGGATCTCCCTTTGGTTTTCCGGAGGTATGGCACACGCTGGCCTATATTGCCTCGTTTCTGGTATTTATACCCGCCGTTTTGGTGATCATGCTCATCTGCAACGAATATCAATACCAAACCCAGCGGCAAAATATTTTGGACGGATGGAGTCGGGATCAATTTATCTGGGCCAAGATCCTGGACATTGGCGTATTGAGTATCCTATTGACGATCGTTTATACAATTGTTGTACTCTTCACCGGGTGGGTAAATCCGGATATCGCCTTGGCAAGTGTTGCACATAAATCCTATTTCATTGGTTTATTTGCCTTGATATCTTTCAATCAGCTAACGATTGCCTTTTTATTCGGATTCCTGTTCAAGCGAGCGTTGCTGGCTCTGGGTTTCTTCTTGTTTTATTTTCTGATACCGGAAAATATTCTGATCCAACTTTCCAGATGGCGATGGCACACAGGAGACTGGCATCATTACCTGCCGCTGGAGGTATCGGATAGACTGATCCCGCCCCCACCCTACCTGGCTCGTATTTCCAATTCCAATGAATACGCCACGATGCTGGACGCCGTACCGATCCATATTGTTATTTCCGTAGGCTATACCGCGTTGATCTGGGTATTCTGTTTCTGGTGGCTACGCCGCAAAGACCTTACCTAAAAAAATCCTCCCGCCGGAGCGGGAGGAACAACTAAAAACAGGGTGCCCATCGGGGCTTGCTACACAAACCCTGATCAGTCGGGTCTTTTTCCTTCTAAAAAGGTATTGAGTTTGCTGAGCTGTACTTGATTCTGTTCGTCTGAACGAACCTCGTAATTGCTATAGAAATTCTCTACCGTATTGGTGCTGTTGTACAACTCCATGTTGCGACGGATATAAGCCGGAACCGTCTCAAACTCATTGTTCGTATCAGCCGCATTGAAATTGAATGACAGGCTGCGCAACTTCTGTAAGCGCTCGGCGGCCCGACGATGTTGATCGGCCTCTTCATCCAACTCGATCGGCTGACTGCTGGCAGCGATAGGAGCTGTATCCTCCAAAACAGGAAGCTGCTGCGGAACCAGTTCTTCGGTTCGCTCCACCAGGTGCATTTGAAGATCCAGCAATTCATCCTCCTCCTTCACAATAGGTGCTACGGAAGCGGGGGGCGTAACCAAAACCGGAGCGGCAACCTTTTCCACCGGAGGTGTCGGAACAGCCGCCTGTGCGGTAGTTGCATAGATGTTGGTTGGACGGGAAAGATATCCGCCGGAGTTCACACTACCTGATGTACTCGTCTCCGCATATGCCTGCATGAAGATGGCATCAGTGGGCGTAACAGCCTCCGGCGAAGCCGGGATTTGATTGACGGGCGCCACGAGATCCTCTTCCAATTTCCAGTGAATGACGGTTGGCTCTTCGACAGCAGGTGCGGTTGAGAAAATTGGCGTCTCTTCTTCAACAGTAAGAACCGGCACCAGATGCGCCGGAGTCGAATGCGACTCCTCCAATATGGCGGGGGCAGGCGTTTCGGCTACGGGTTCCGGTTGGGCGACCTCTGCAGGCGGTGCGGCCATGAGTGTAACCGGTGCCGCAGGTGTAATGGTATCCGGCTCGAGGACCATGACGATCTTCTCTTCTTTGGGTTTTTCTGTGCGAAGGGCAGGCTGTGTGAACGATTCCGGATGATCGATGCCGGACGCGATCAATGTAATTCCCAACTTATCACCCAGGCTGGCATCGAATCCAAGTCCCATGATCACATCTGTCTCCTCGCCTGCTTGTTGTGACAGGAATTGTTGGATCACTTCTACTTCATCCACCGTATGCTCAAATTCGCCGGGCGCAGAGGTAATATTAATGAGCAGCCACTTGGCGCCCTGAATATTATTGTCATTCAACAAGGGAGAATTCAGCGCCTGCTCGATGGCATGCAAGGCACGGTTCTCACCGGCAACTTCGGAATGACCCAAAATCGCCCGGCGTCCATTGCGCATCACGGTGCATACATCCGCGAAGTCAACATTGATCTGACCGGTACTGCTGATGACATCGGTTATACAACGGGCGGCGGTAGCGAGTACATTATCGGCCCGCTCGAATGCTTCGCGCATTTTCAGATTGCCATACTGATGACGCAATTTGTCGTTGTTGATCACGATCAGGGTATCCACATACGATTGCAGATTCTTGATCCCTTCTTCCGCTTGTTGCAAACGCTTTTTCCCTTCATAGGAGAATGGAGTGGTAACGATGCCAACGGTGAGTATTCCCAGATCTCGACAGATCTTGGCAATGATAGGGGCACCACCGGTACCGGTTCCACCCCCCATGCCGGCCGTGATGAATGCCATCTTGGTATTGACTTCCAGGATGCGTTTGATCTCTTCGAGTGATTCCTCTGTGGCCTGGCGACCAATATCCGGATTGGCACCGGCGCCCAATCCTTGTGTTAGGTGTGGCCCGAGTTGGATACGATTTGGAATGGGGCTCTCACTGAGCGCCTGGGCATCGGTGTTGCAAATGATAAAGTTGACACCCTCGATCTGTTGGTTGAACATGTAGTTCGCCGCATTGCCCCCGCCGCCACCGACTCCGATGACTTTGAGGATAGATGATTTGTCTTTTGGCAGATCAAAATGAATCATATGTGTTGTTTTGCAGAGCCTGCGCTCCTTGGGTTAGTGATGATTGCTCGATTAATTACCTTTGAATTTGGCATCTTCTTCCTCGCGGAATATCTCAATGATCTTGTCGCGGAACTTATCCCAAAAACCTGATAAACCGGTTCTGTCCATGCCAGTCGTTGCAGTAGTTTTTTCGGACTCGGCTTCTTCTTTTGTTTCCTCTTCCGTAGTTACTGTTACATCTTTTACAACTTCTTCCATCAGGAGGAAATTGGAAGAGAAATCCTGACGATTATTTTCAAAATCACTCAGGCCTTTCAAGATCAATCCGATACAAGTTGAATACGTGGGTTTGGACAGATCTTCCCAATGACCCGCCGCCAGGTGTTCATTTGGATAGCCGATCCGGGCATTCAAACCGGTTACATATTCCGTGAGTTGGATCAGATGTTCCAACTGAGATCCGCCACCTGTCAATACCACGCCTCCATTCAGTGCCTTATTGTCGAGGCCCACTTGCTTCAAATGGTATGTGACAAAATCCAGGATCTCACTCATACGGGCCTGGATGATATTAGCCAGGTTCTTGACACTGATCTCCTTGGCCGGCATGCCTCGCAAACCGGGTATGGTGATGAACGCATTGGATTTAGCTTCGTTGGCAAGAGCACATCCGAACTTAACTTTCAGCAATTCGGCCTGCGATTTCAACACACCCAAGCCCGTTTTGATGTCGTTGGTGATATTCTCCCCTGCGAACGGAATTACGGCCGTGTGCTTCAGGATGCCCTCATAGAAAACGGCCAGGTCTGTAGTACCTCCACCGATATCCACAATGGCCACACCGGCTTCCAGATCTTCTTGCCCCATCACTGCGGCCGCTGAAGCCAATGGCTGAAGTACCAGATCCTTTGTATTTAGATTGGCTTTCTCAACGCTGCGATTGATATTCCGGATCGCATTTTTATCACCGGTGATGATGTGGAAATTGGCCCCGATCTTGACACCACCAAATCCGATGGGATTGGCAATGTTGGGGTGATTATCTACGGTGAACTCCTGCGGGATCACATCAATGATCTGATCGCCTGCAGGTATATACGTTTTATACTGATCCTGGATCAGCTGATCGATCTCGGCCTGAATGATCTCCTCTTCCGTATTCTGACGAACGATGTCGCCACGGGTTTGCAGGCTCTTGATGTGATGACCGGCCACCCCTACATACACCTCCTCCAGCTGCAACGCGGGATTCGATGCCAGGCAGTTGTCCATGGCGGTCCGAATGGCTTTGATCGTTTCATCGATGTTCAATACTTGTCCGTGTTTTACGCCGTTGGAGTTGGCGCGGCCAAACCCGAGGATCTCGAGTTTACCAAGGTCGTTCCTCCGCCCGGCGATCACCGCGATCTTGGTGGTGCCGATGTCGAGGCCGACAATGATGGGTCTTTTTGGTTTCATGATCGTTGTTTTTAGTTGTGGGTTTATGTAGCGCGTTTAATAGGTTTCACTGATTGAAGGGTGGTATCGGCTGTTAGGCCGGCATCGAGGAGCATCTCCACCCGCTTACGAACTTGGGTTGTATCAGACGTTGTGGCGAATCTGTTCCGACTGGCAACTACCTGTCCTTTATAACGAACATCGATACGGGCGTAGCGATCCAGTCCTTGCACACGCAAGACTTGTTGATAAAAAAGCCACAGTCGGCGAAACGCATTTTCCGGATCATCGGCCGTACCGAATTGAACTCGATGATTTCCGGCAGTGGGTATCATTTCAAATAATCCCTTTTCATCTATATCAAATTGTCCCACCTGAGCCGTCCAGAACGAATCGGCTTGGATATACCGTGCCAATGTCACGATCCGACGCGACTGAATACTGTCGGGTCGTCCATTCATCCATTTCATTCCGTTGAATACCGGGCAATCGATCACCACGGTTTCTGACAACGGCAGAACGAGCCCTGTACTATCCAAATAAAAACTGCTGTCGTTCGTTGCGAAAACCCTTGCGATGGGAATTCGTTCCTGTATTCGTATTTGCAGGTTGTTCCCATTGTCGAAATAGGCCTGCGCCCCGGAAACGCCCCGATACGTTTTCAATGTATCTTCTATGCCCTGTAAGGGAAAGCGATCGATCTGCTGGCCAACGATCCGACCGCCGGCTCGTAAACGGATCAACTGCTCAATATCACTGCGGGTAACGAACACAAACGTATCCTCATCGGGGCGGGTGATCCGATACCCTTTGCATATCGCCTGCTCTTGTCTTTTCCAGGCAAGCCGCAATACGAACGCCATCCCAAGCGCAACGCCTACCCAAAAAAGGATAAACAAGACTCTTTTTATGTTGATCTGTCGGATCATTGACCGCCCAATCTTTTTAAGATGAATGGATATGTCTGATCGATATCCCCCGCACCGGCCGTTACTAAAACGGCAGGACGATCGGATCCGGAATGCCACTGATCGATCACCCAATTCATAAATGTTTCCTTGGTCACTACGGGAAAGCCGTCCGGGTGTTTCGCCGAACGTATCATTTCCGATGAAACGCCGCTGATCGGCAACTCGCGCGCCGGATAAATGGGCAACAGCATCGCTTCATCGGCAATGGATAACACCTCTCCAAAGTCAGATGCCAGGTCACGTGTGCGGGTAAACAGGTGCGGCTGAAACACGATCGTGATATGCGCCGTTGGATATTGATGGCGAACCCCCTCCAACAAGGCACGTAATTCTTCGGGATGATGAGCGTAATCATCGATCCAACATGTCTCGCCAGCTTTATACAGAACCTCAAATCGTCTTTTCACGCCGCGGAAACAGGACAAGGCGGACCGGATCGACCCGGCATCAATTCCCAATTGATGCGCAATAGCGGCTGCACCTACTGCATTTTCCACGTTATGTAATCCGCCAACAGGCATTGTGCAATCAGTGATCGAACCATCCGGCGTATGCAGATCAAATCGATACCCTCCTCCTTCGCCTACGATAGAGGTTGTACGATAATCAGCCGACCGATCCCCCAAGGCATAGCTGAAGCGATGGGGTGCCTGCAGATCAGTTGCCCGTTTCAATGAATGATGATATAACAATACGCCTTGATCGGAGAGCAGTTTGGTGAAATCGATATAGGCCTCTTCCATCGACTCAACGGTTCCGTATATATCCAGATGATCCGGATCCATCGCTGTGATCAGCGCCAGATCGGGAAGCAATCGCAAGAAACTGCGATCGTATTCATCCGCCTCGATCACCGATACATTTCGGTCAGACGACCAGGTATTCGTATCATAATTCACGGATATCCCTCCCAAATAGGCCTGGCAACCATAACCGCAATGACGCAGGACGTGAGCGATCATGGTAGAAGTAGTTGTTTTTCCATGCGTTCCTGCCACGCATACGTTATACGTTCCGGCGGTCAATGCCTGTAATACCTCACTCCGCTTTTTCATAGGCCTGCCGGAGGCGAGACAGTATTGATAGATACCCAGTTCCGTGGGGACGGCCGGCGTATAGACAATGAGCTGCAGATCCTGAGGGATGCATCCGATATCATCGGTATAATGAACGTCTATGCCTGACCGCTGCAAGGAACGTGTCAAGTCCGATTCCGTTTTGTCATACCCGCTTACAGCATAGCCGGCGGCTTGCAGATATCGAGCCAAGGCACTCATACCAATACCGCCGATACCGAGGAAGTAGATATACCCTTCCTCTTTCCCGGCCAGCGGGAAGAGAAATGGTTGATTTCGGTTCGGTGTTTGTCTCATTTATGAATCAGTATTCTTTTATCATTTCCAGAATAGCAGTGGCAATTCGATGATCGGCGTCCTTCACACCCAGTTTGGATATCTGCACCCGCATCTGCTCACAACGATCAGGTTCCGCGGCCAACGCCATCACTTGATCGATCAGATTCTTCTGCACGTCCGCATCCCGTACCATGAGTGCCGCATTCGCGTTCACCAACTGCATGGCATTGGCTGTCTGATGATCTTCAGCCGCCAGCGGATAGGGAACCAGTATGACGGGTTTACCTACGACCTGCAACTCGGCAATACTCATGGCGCCGGCTCGTGCCACTACGATATCAGCAGCTGCATAAGCCACGCCTATCTCTGTAATAAAAGGTGTTCGGTAAACCATTGGTGTAACCGATTCCGACAAGGCCGGAAGTTGAATACCCGACTGACCCGTTTGCCAGATTAGCTGCAGTCCGGAACCAACCAATCGGTCGCAACCTTTCAGGATAGCCTGATTGATGGAGCGGGCTCCGAGGCTTCCACCAATAACCAACAGGGTGCGTTTGTCACTATTCAATCCAAAAGATCGTAAAGCAGCCGAACGATCGATGGAAGATTCGCTGATGGCCGTACGAACCGGATTTCCGGTGAAGGTGATCTTTGATGCCGGGAAAAATTTCTCCATGGAGGGCATCCCGGTAAAAATCCGGTCGGCTCTTTTTCCCAACCACTGATTGCTTTTGCCGGCAAAGGAGTTTGACTCATGCAGGAAGCTGGGAATGTGATGTGCTTGCGCGTAACGCAGCACCGGATAGCTGGAATACCCACCCACGCCAATGACGGCAGTTGGGCGGAATCGTTTGAAGATGGAACGAACTTGTATAAAGCTGCGGATCAACTTGATGGGCAGGGAGAGATTCTTAACTGGATTATTTCGATCCAGTCCGACGATATCCAATCCTTCAATTTCAAAACCGGCTTGGGGCACTTTTTCCATTTCCATTTTCCCCTTGGCTCCTACAAATTGGAATACCGATTCCGGGGCCAGCGAACGAAGAGCTTCCGCAATGGCCAATGCCGGGAAAATATGCCCGCCTGTACCACCACCTGCTATGATGAAACGTTGACTCATGCCGGCTCGGTTTGAGGGGTGGGGATTTCGTTCGTTGGCGTGGCATCCTCTCCCGCCTGTTGTTCAACATGACGTGCCACACTGAGGATAATTCCGATGGAGATACAAGTAAATATGAAACTGGTTCCACCCATACTGACCAGTGGCAGGGTTACACCGGTTACAGGGAAAAGATTTACGGTCACCGCCATATTGGCCATCGCCTGAATGGCCAAGGTAAAACTGAGTCCTAAGGCTAGGAAGGCGCCAAAGGCATGCGGACACCGTTTGAAAATACGTATGCAGCGGTAGAGAAAAACGAGATACACAAATAACATAAACGCACCGCCGGCTATGCCATATTCCTCTATGATGATGGCGTATATGAAGTCATTGTATGCCTGCGGCAAAAAATCTCTCGTAGTACTTCGTCCGGGACCAACGCCGAGCAAACCGCCTTTGGAGATCGCGATCTTGGCCTGGCTTACCTGATAGGCATCGTCATTCACATCTTCGCTTCCATACATGAAATTCTCGACACGCTTGATCCAGGTGTTCACCCGTCCCGTCAGCTTGGAATCAGAAGTGGTAACGGTAGCGGATGTCTCTTCTTTTTCTCCGCGATCATGTTGAGCAATAGCTGCCATGATCAATATCATCAGGGGAATCAGGGCAATGCCAACCGTAGCCAACAGATGCTTGATACTGGCCCGCCCGATAAATAACAACAACAAACAACTGGCTCCTAACAACAATGCTGTTGAAAGATTCGCTGGTGCGATCAATCCGCATATCAATACAACGGGGAAGATCAATGGCAAATACCCATTGCGCAGATCCTTGATCTGATCTTGTCGTTTACTGATACCACGCGACAGATACATAAAGAGCGCCAATTTGGCGAAATCAGATGTCTGCATGGTCATATTAATGATCGGCAGCTTGATCCACCGACTACCTTCATTCATCTTTACCCCGAAGAACAGTGTATAAATCAATAAGGGAATGGATAACAGAAACGCGATCTGGGCAATTCGGGAGTAGTATTTGTAATTGATGCGGTGCGCAAAGTAGACCATGGCAATACCGAAAATGATAAAGCCAACCTGCTTGACCAGGTAGATCTCGGTATTCCCTTTATATTTTTTATAGGCCAATAATCCGGTAGAGCTGTAAACGGCCAGCAACGAAACGAGCGTGAGCAGAACCACCAGGCCCCAAATGACCTGATCCCCCTTCGTGTTGTGCACGATCTGGCTTGCGTCGAAGATCGATCGACGTTCCGTATTCGTACCTGTCAGCTCTTGTTGTTGCATATCAGAGATTTCGAATGGCTTGTTTGAATTGGAGACCGCGGTCCTCAAAATTTTTGAACAGATCAAAACTGGCACAGGCCGGACTTAGGAGTACGGCATCTCCTTTGGTGGCCAATTGAAACGAGGCCTGTACCGCCCCTTCCGCCGAATGAGTATCGACGATCACCGGTACGATAGCACCAAATGCCTCATGTATCTTTTCGTTGTCCGTTCCCATACATACAATGGCTTTTACTTTTTCCTGTACCAGCTCACGGATCAACTCGTAATCATTGCCTTTGTCGACGCCGCCCAGGATCAGTACGGTCGGACGGGTCATGCTCTCCAACGCATACCAAACTGAATTCACATTGGTAGCCTTGCTGTCGTTGATGAAAAGCACACCTCGAACAGTGGCAACCGGTTCCAGCCGATGCTCCACCCCTTGAAAATCCGTGACAGCTTCCCGGATCTTCTCCTTTCGGATGTCAATGGTGGCAGCTGCCACGCAGGCGGCCATGGTATTGTATTGATTGTGCTTCCCTTTGAGGGCAAAATCAAATACACTCATGGTCATATAATCCTGACTGGTGCGTACATACATGTCGCCATCCTTGATGAAGTCGCCGTTTGGTAGTTCTCTTTTCATGGTAATGGGTCTTTCGGTAGCTTTTATGGAAATGGATGAAAGGGCTTGTTTGGTTATTTCATCATCGATATTGTAAATGAATACATCGCTGTCGGTCTGATTCATGGTGATGCGGAACTTGCTGCGCACATAGTTTTCCATCTTGTATTCGTATCGATCCAGATGGTCTTCGGTAATGTTGGTCAGGATCGCCACGTGCGGGCGGAAGGTCTCAATGTCATCGAGTTGAAAGCTGCTGATCTCCACGACATAAAATGGTTTGGGCGCTTCGGCCACTTGCCACGCAAAGGAGCGGCCGATGTTTCCAACGAGAGCAGCATCCAACCCTGCTTTTTGACAGATATGCCAAAGCAAGGTGGTGGTGGTGCTTTTCCCATTGGTTCCGGTGATGGCCAGCACCCGGCTATCGCCGATGTAGCGGTACGCAAGCTCGATCTCGCTGATCATCGGAATGCCCAGTTGGCGTAAGGCCAGCACGGTCGGATTTGTTTCAGGGATTCCCGGACTCTTCACGATCTCATCGGCAATTGATAACCGGTCCAAGGAGTTATGTCCTTCCTCGAACTCGACGCCGGCAGCCGTAAGCATTGTGCGATAATCGGGTCTGAGCGTTCCCTGATCAGAGAGGAATACCTCATACCCTTTCTGCTTGCCCAATAGGGCCGCACCCACGCCGCTTTCGCCGCCACCTAATATGACCAGGTTTTTTCTCATGCCTTCGTGACCGTACGGTTGGGATTCTTCATAAGTATTGGATGAACGATTTATCGGATCTTAAGTGTTACGATGCTCAGTAATACCAGCAACACGGTCACGATCCAGAATCGGTTCACGATCTTGACTTCGTGAAAACCCAACTTCTGAAAGTGATGATGGATGGGCGCCGTTAGAAATATTCGCCGTCCGGTTCCGTATTTGCGCTTGGTAAACTTGAAATAACCCACTTGTAACATGACGCTCAATGCCTCCACCAGAAATACACCGCAGAAGATGGGTATCAGCAATTCTTTGTGCACGATGATGGCCAGCGCCGCAATAATACCGCCAAGGGTCAGGCTGCCGGTATCGCCCATGAATATCTGTGCCGGATAAGAGTTGTACCAAAGAAACCCGATACAGGCACCGATCATGGCCGCGATGAATACGGACAGCTCTCCCAGATTGGGGATATACATGATATTCAAATAGTCTGCGATCACCAGGTTGCCACTGGCATAGGCGAAAATGCCCAACAACACCCCGATCAATGCAGAGGTACCGGTCGCCAATCCATCCAATCCATCGGTCAGATTGGCACCGTTCGAAACAGCGGTAATGATGAAAATGACAACAAGGATGTACAAGAGCCAATCGTAGCTGCGCAAGGAAGCAGGCAACAGTTTCGAGTAATTGAACTCATGATTTTTTACGAAGGGGATCGTTGTAATGGGCGTTTTGGTCTCCACAAAATATTTTGACTGCCCATTCACATTCTTCACGATCACATTACTGTCAGCCGCGGCAACTTGGGGCGTTCCGATATATTGACGCCAGATCTTGACCTCACTGTTAAAATACAGGGTGGCTCCTACAATGACACCCAACACCACCTGACCAATTATTTTGAAGCGACCGGCCAATCCGTCACTGCCCGACTTTTTATGATCAAGGCCCAAGGACAAAGCCTTTTGCTTACCGCGAAGTTTCAGGTAGTCATCGATAAACCCGATGGCGCCGAGCCAAACCGTACTAATGAGCATGAGTTGCACATACACTTTGGAAAGATTCGCCAAAAGCAATGTGGGCAGGAGAATGGCGACGAGGATGATAATTCCTCCCATAGTGGGCGTATCCTTTTTGTGATTCTCACCGGCCAATCCCAGATCACGTACCCCTTCACTGAATTGTCGCGCTTGCAGGTATTTGATCAGTTTTTTTCCGTAAACCAAGGTGATGAACAAGGACAGAAGGACTGCCATCAGTGTACGAAAGGTGATGAAGCGGAACAGATCCATTCCGGGGAAACGGATCCCTTCTTCTTTTAACCAATCAAACAGATGATACAACATATCCTGTCCTATTTGTTTAGTAGTTCAAATGTTTCCAACAGAATCTCCTTGTCATTGAATGGCTCCCTTTTACCTGCAACCTCCTGATAATGTTCGTGACCCTTTCCGGCCACTAATAAAATA
>JBJTWV010000025.1:0-10533 GCA_046081925.1 Bacteroidota bacterium
ATCGGCAAGGGACCGACCCCGGCGGCTTGCAACCGGGCACCCTCCAACTTAAAGAGCCCTTCCCCAACGGCTGAAAGTTTGTACCAGGAACCGCTGGCCAGGACGGAATGCGAGGCATAGCTCCGCTGGCCATCGGCCGACCCGATCGCAAACGCTAAAAAAATCAAAAAAACACCCGCTCGAATCATTTCTAACCCCTTGGTTCCATGGGATTTCTCCCTTCAAAATTTAGTAAAACCCCTATTCCCCGTCTCACCGAAAGCCTATATATTCGCAATTCGGTCTGCAGGGTTCTGTCGCCTGTGCAATAAAACCCCCCCCGGGCCGTTAAAAGTATTCCAATTCATAGGTTTATGCAACAACGACTGAAATCCCTTTCCTGGCTGCTAGCAGCCACTGTATTGTTGAGCTCCTGCAAAGGCGGATTGTTCGGAAAAAAGAAGTTCGACAAATCCGGTGCCACCGGCTGGAATTACAACGATAAGAACCAAGGCGGCTTCCAGGTAGCCAAATCCAAAGAACAGGGCCTGGGCCCCGGTCTGGTGTTTGTGGAGGGTGGGACGTTCATGATGGGACAGACCGATGAGGATGTTATGGGGGACTGGAACAACATCCCCCGCCGCGTATCGGTTCCGTCCTTCTACATGGATCGTACCGAGGTGACCAACGTACACTACCGCGAATATCTTCACTGGCTCAATCGCGTATTTGATCCTTCCGACCCCCAATACATCCCTGTAATCGAAGGGGCGATGCCGGATACGCTCGTATGGCGCAGTGAGCTCAGCTTCAACGAGCCAATGGTAGAGTATTACTTCCGCCATCCCGGGTTCAACGATTATCCCGTCGTGGGCGTGAGCTGGGAGCAGGCGAAGGATTACTGTCTCTGGCGTACCGACCGGGTGAACGAGAACACCTTGGTGCAAAAAGGGTACATCAACAAATCGAATATGAAGCCCGGTGCACAACAGGGCGACAATAATTTCAATACCCGCTCGTACCTGTTGGGCCTGTACAATGCCCCTCCCGGTGCGGCGCTCAAAAAGAAAGGAAATGGTCCGGCACCGATGCCCGCCAATGTTGAATCAGGCACCATGCTTCCGGAATATCGCTTACCTACCGAGGCCGAATGGGAATATGCCGCTTACGGTTTGATCGGACAGAATCCGCGCACCTCTCTCAAAGAAGGGAAACGCGGGGAAGAATTACAGCAGAATAAGCAGATCTATCCCTGGTCGCAGAACTTGAACGGCCTTCGCGACTCCCGTCGTGGCAGCTGGCAGGGCGTATTCCTTGCCAACTTCAAGCGCGGTTCCGGCGATAACGCAGGTGTGGCCGGTGGTTTGAACGACCGTGCCTTCTACACCGCACCGGTAAAATCTTTTTACCCCAACAACTTCGGCCTATACAACATGGCCGGTAACGTGAGTGAGTGGGTAGAAGACACGTATCGCTCGCTCTCTTCCCTCGATTACGACGATCAGCCCGCACCATTCCGCGGTAACAAATACCAAAAACTGTACGTGGCCGATCCGACCACCCTCGACCCTTCTGCCCGTTATGAGAAAGACAGCCTGGGCCGGGTAAAGAAAGCGGACGTCACCGATCAGGAAAGTAAAGATCGTCGGAACTATCAGCGGGGCAACGTGATCAATTTCCTGGATGGCGACTCCGTCTCCAATGTCAAATATGGCTATGGTGCCACCACCCTGCTGGATCCCGAGCGTTCAAAAGTTTACAAAGGTGGTAGCTGGAACGACCGTTCTTACTGGCTCACCCCCGGTTCTCGCCGGTATCTGGAGCAGAATCAAGCTATGAGCACGCTGGGCTTCCGTTGTGCGATGAGCCGACTGGGATCTCCCGAAGGAAATCGCCGGAAGACCGGTCAGTATTTCCCGACCCGTCGTCAAAAACGCTGATAGATCAAACTGACTATACAGAAACCCTCCCTAGTGGAGGGTTTTTTGTTGGTAGATTTGTGCCATGACGATCGAAGGACTTTATCAGCTTTATCTGCAACATCCCAATGTGCAGACAGATACCCGATCCCTCCAACCCGATTGTTTTTTCTTTGCTCTCAAGGGCGACAAATTCAACGGCAATCGATTTGCCCAACAAGCCGTTGACCAAGGCGCAGCCTATGTCATCATCGATGAGTCGGAATTTGCGATAGAAGGCAAGACCATTTTGGTGTCGGATGTACTCACCACACTCCAACAATTGGCGGCCCATCACCGGAATCAACTTCAGATCCCGGTGATGGGCATCACGGGCAGCAACGGGAAAACCACCTCGAAGGAATTGGTACATGCCGTGTTGGCAACCACCTACCGGACCTCCACCACGGTAGGCAATCTCAACAACCACATCGGCATCCCGCTCACCTTGCTTCGCATTCCGCTCGATGCGGAAATGGCTGTCGTAGAGATGGGGGCCAATCACCAACGAGAGATCGCCGGCTACTGCACCTACGCACAACCCTCGCATGGCATCATCACCAATTGTGGCAAAGCGCATTTGGAAGGATTTGGCGGCGTGGAAGGGGTGCGAAAGGGAAAAGGGGAATTGTATGATCACCTCCGTGGGGTGAATGGAACAGCTTTTGTCATGTGGGATTATGATTATTTGCGCAACATGAGCGCGGGCATCGCGCATTGTTTGAAATACGGAACGGCCGAGGCCGATGTGGAGGGTCGGATTGTGCAGGCGCAACCCTTTATTGAAGTGGAAATGACCCAGGGCGCTTTGATCGGATCGATCCGCACGCAGTTGGTGGGCGATTACAATCTGCCCAATGTACTTCTAGCCGTTGCGGTGGGACAGTATTTCAATGTGGCGCCCGAAATGATCCGACAAGCCATTGAATCGTATGCACCCTCGAACAGCCGGTCACAGCTGATCGAACAAGGCACCAATCACATCATTCTGGATGCCTACAATGCCAACCCGAGTAGCATGCGCGGTGCGATCGAGAACCTGACTAGATTGCAAGCCGAAAACAAAGTACTGCTGCTGGGTGCCATGGCCGAATTGGGAGATGAAAGTCTGGAAGAACACCAACAGATCGTAAAACTGATCGGCCAACACGAATGGAAAGCGGTGGTGTTGGTCGGGGGCGATTTTGATAAGATCGGTCATCCGTACATTTCCTTTTCCGATTCACTGGCCGCGCGCGAATGGTTTCAGGCACAAGCATTCGAGGACTGTCATATTCTGATCAAAGGAAGTCGGAGTCAGCAAATGGAAAAAATCATACAATCCTGATCGCCATGGAGATCGCAGGATATCTGGCCTCGTTATTCATTGGTGTTTTACTCGGACTCATCGGAGGCGGTGGCTCTATCCTAACACTACCGGTGCTGGTCTATCTCTTTGAGGTGCCGCCTACGCAAGCCACCGCCTATTCGCTTTTCATAGTAGGAACGGCCAGTTTGGTCGGCGCCTGGCCCAAGCATCGGGACGGATTGATCGATATGCGCACGGCGATCGTATTTGGTATTCCTTCCATCGCGGCCGTTTTTATCACGCGGGCATTCTTATTGCCCGCGTTGCCTACTACGCTTTTCGCGATCGGATCGCTGGTTGTGACGAAGAATATTTTTTTGATGACGCTGTTTGCCGGGCTGATGCTGGCAGTTTCCGTCTCCATGTTGCGAGGTGGAAGCGCTGCCGAAAAAGAAGATGAATGTGAACGGCATTTCAATTATCCACTGATTCTGTTGGAAGGCGCTGTGGTAGGCGTTCTGACCGGAATGGTTGGGGCCGGTGGGGGATTTCTGATCATTCCTGCGCTGGTGGTGCTCAGTAAGCTACCTATGAAAAAGGCCATTGCTACGTCTCTGCTGATCATCGCTGCCAAATCACTGATTGGTTTTACCGGTGACTTGATGGGCGATCATCCGATGAATTGGACCTTGCTCCTTTCGGTGACCGCGATAGCTGTTATTGGCATTTTTGTTGGCAATACCTTCAGTCGTCGGGTAGAGGGAAACAATTTGAAAAAAGCTTTTGGTTGGTTTGTCCTGATCATGGGCAGCTATATTCTCCTTCGCGAGTTCGGGATCTTACCCGGATGAGCTCCCTTTCCATTAGGCATCTTTCGTTTGAACGAGTAACTTTAGACTGCCATGAAAAATTTTATCCCTATTCTTTTGAGCGCTGTTTGGTTACTTACCGCGTGCAGCATTAAACAATTTCCACAAACAGGCTACACCATTCAGCCGGTAGCGTTGGAATCGCTGATGAGACACAAGCAGATACAGCTGATCGATGTACGAACGCTCGCGGAGTATCAAGAGGGACATATTCCGGGCGCCCACTTGATCGATGTTCAACAGGAGGCTCAATTTATTCAGCAGATCCAAACACTGGATGTGAACCGACCCTACGTATTGTATTGCCGGAGTGGTCGACGCAGCAAAACCGCGAAGGACTTGATGATGCAAAAGGGATTCAAGAAAGTAGTTGACCTGCAAGGCGGATTTATGGGCTGGAAAGGAAATACTGAAAAATAATCAAGTCGCTCATGTCAACACGCGCTACTGCCGGACGTCGACGTTTTCTGAAACGCTCTGCCCTAGCCAGTTTAACGGCCGCTTTCCACGTTCCGCTGGAATCCATCGCACGAGATCCCATAACCGAAACCTCGCAGTCAAATAGATTGACCTTACTGATCACGGCCGACCTGCATGCGCAACTCAACACCCACGATGAATTTTTTTGGGAAAACGGACAAGCGGTGTATCGGAAACGAGGCGGACTGGCCAATTTGAAAACCATGATCGATCGGTTGCGAAAAGATAATCCCAACCACACATTGCTGCTGGACGGAGGCGATTATTTCCATGGCCATGCCGTAGCCTCCCTCACGCAGGGGGAAGCACTCATCCCTATGCTGAATGAATTCAATTATGATCTGATCCTACCCGGCAATTGGGAGGTGGTGTATAAGAAGCATCAGATGCTCTATGACATGGGGCATGCAAATGCCGCCAAGATCTGCGCCAACATGTGGCACGACGACACCCATGAATTGATCTTTCCGCCCTACTGGACCAAATACATAGCAGGAATTAAAATCGGATTCATCGGGTATACCGATCATCTGATCTCCAAACGTCAATCGCCCGATTACAGCAAAGGCATCCAATTTGCCCATGCCGATACCAATGTGGCCAAATACATCAAACTGCTTCGCGAAGTAGAAGGATGCGGCATCGTGATCTTGATGACCCACATGGGACTGGCCCAGCAAGTGGGATTGGCCAACAATCCCGTGGTGGAAGGAGCGGATTTCGTCATCGGTGCCGATACCCACGAACGCATACGCAAACCAATCGAAGGAAAATATGCCAAAGTGATCGAATGCGGTGCCTTCGGATCCTTCCTTGGCAAACTCGACATAGAAGTGGAGAACGGAAAAATGAAAAGCTACCGCTATGAATTGATGGAAGTGGATCCGGCCAAATATCCTGCCAATAAAAAAGTACAGCAGATGGTGGACGAAGCGCGCAAGCCTTTCGCCGCTGATCTGGAGAGGGTGATCGGCACCACCACTACCCCGCTAGTTCGGTATTTCGTGATGGAAACCCCGATGGATAATCTGATCACCGACGCCATTCAATGGAAATTTAAACCCGACATTGCGCTGAGCAATGGGTTTCGATTCTGTCAGCCACTGGCCATCGATCCCCAAAAAGGAAGCGCCGATATCACAAAGGAATTCCTATGGAATATGCTGCCCGTGGACAGCGAAGCCAAGACCGGATTGGTGACCGGTAAGCAAGTGTGGGACTGGCTGGAAAAAGAATTGCAGAATGCCTTTGCCAAAGACCCTTCGAAACGATTTGGGGGATGGTTCGTTCGTTATGCCGGCATGGAGGTAAATTTCACCATCAACAACGAATTTGCGAAACGTGTGAATTGGGTGAAGGTGGGCAGACAACCCATCGACCTAAGCAAAGAATACAGGATTGTCGCTTGTGAGCGAGAGGGCGATCCGGATGACACGATCTGCCGGATGGAAAAAGTAAAAGATCCGAAGCGATTGGGCATCCTGATGCACGATGTGATCGAAGAATACCTGAAAATAAACTCGCCTGTATCCCCAACGTTGGAGAATCGGGCCACGGCAACTGATTTTCCTTCGACCCTGCTGACGCAATTGCAGGGAACTACGTATGAATTCAGATAAGCGACATGACCAATAATCATAACCCCACCAACCGAATTCTTTATGGGATCATAGGCCTGGTGACCTTGCTCTTGATCTATTCGATCCCGTCGAAAAACAACTCCGAAACAGCAAATATCGAATCGAAAGATTCCAGTTGGATCGCGCCCAGTTTGTTTGTCGACCAGGAATTAAAAGGAGAAGAAAGACAACTGGTGATGTACGGGCAAGACCTGATCGCCCATACGGCACGCTATCTGGGACCCAACGGAAGCGTACAAGCCATCAGCAACGGCATGAATTGCCAGAACTGTCATTTGCAAGCCGGCAAGCGCCTCGATGGCAACAATTACAGTGCCGTATTCTCCACTTATCCGAAATTTCGTGATCGTAGTGGCAGCATCGAAACCATCCGCAAACGCGTGAGTGATTGTTTTGAACGCAGTTTGAATGGAACCGCTCCGGATAGCAACAGCCGCGAATACCAAGCCATCTATGCCTACATCAAATGGTTGGGGGAAGATGTGGCCAAGGGAGTAAAACCGAAAGGAAGCGGCATCCCAAAACTTACCTATCTCAATCGCGCGGCCGATCCGGCAAAAGGCAAGCTCGTGTATCAGAATCAGTGTCAGTCTTGTCACGGCGCCAATGGCGAAGGACAGCTGAACCTGGCGGGTAACGAATACGAGTATCCACCTTTGTGGGGAGAGCATAGTTTCAATGTATCGGCCGGTTTATTCCGCTTATCGAACATGGCTGGCTATGTGTACACCAACATGCCGCACAATCAGGCCATGCCCGGTAAACCCAGATTGAGTGTGGAAGAGGCCTGGGATGTATCGGCCTATGTCAATAGCATGCCCCGTCCACAAAAAAAGTTCGCAGAGGACTGGCCCAATATCTCCAAGAAGCCTTTCGATCACCCGTTTGGTCCGTATACGGACGGGTTTTCCGAATTGCAACACAAATACGGGCCGTTCAAACCTATCGTAGCTGCAAAGTGAAAATGAACTTTTTCCATGTGATGGGATTAAAGGAAATTGCAGCAGTTTTTACACCCCTTTAATTACTTCCTATGCTTGAATGGATACTAAAACCCTGGCCTTGGTATGTGGCGGGGCCGTTGATCGGACTCACCGTACCTCTGTTATTGATCATCGGAAATAAAACATTTGGTATTTCTTCTTCGCTTCGTCATTTGTGTGCGGCCTGTTTGCCGTCCGGACTCTCCTATTTCAAGTATGACTGGAAAAAAGAAAGCTGGAATCTGTTTTTTGTATTTGGGGTGGGCGTGGGCGGTTACCTCGCGGCGCATTTCTTGAGTTCGGGTGCGGCTCCGGTGGTTGATCCGAGACTAACGGCAGGACTGACAACCTACGGCGTGCAAGAGGCCAAGGGATTGGTTCCTGCTGATCTGTTTTCCTTGGAGTCTTTAATGACACTACGTGGTTTTGTGTTCATGGTGGTGGGTGGTTTTTTTGTTGGGTTTGGCACGCGCTATGCCGGTGGCTGCACATCGGGACATTCGATCATGGGTCTCAGCAATTGGCAATGGCCTTCGCTAGTGGCTACCCTTTGTTTTATGGCAGGTGGCTTTCTCATGGCCAATCTGATTCTGCCCTATTTATTAACGCTTTAATCGAATCCAGATGTCAGTTTTTGAAAATAGTGAACGTCCTTATGTTTCGGTACCCGTAGACACCGATTTCGAGGTTCGGAGTGCCAATGCCGTTTGTGTGAACAGCTCAGCATTGGATGAATCGTTCTATTCCAAATGGAAATATTCAGTGGCAGGGATCTTGTTTGGTATTATTTTGATCAAATCAGAAGTAGTTTCTTGGTACCGCATTCAGGAAATGTTCCGCTTGCAGAGCTTTCACATGTATGGCGTGATCGGATCCGCGATCGCGATGGGCATGCTCAGCATTTTTCTGATCAAGAAATTCAATGTCAAAACAATTGATGGAGAATCCATCAAGCTGGAGGACAAGAAATTCAACAAGGGACAGATCTATGGCGGATTGTTATTTGGATTTGGATGGGCCTTGACGGGTGCTTGTCCGGGTCCGTTGTTTGCCCAGATCGGCTCCGGCGCCTTGGTGGCGATTGTGACCTTGTTCAGTGCCATCGTGGGAACATTTACCTATGGATGGCTTCGTGATAAATTACCTCACTAATTGAATACATCAGAAATGCCCAAACGTGCTTATTTGTCCAGTGTTTTGACCTGTCGTTGTCCTCGTTTTCGCGAAGGCAAACTTTTCACCTACCCCACACAAACCTCGATCAAAAAGAATCTGGAAATACCCAAGCGCTGTGCCGTTTGCGGACAACCCACGGAGATCGAAGTGGGATTTTATTATGGAACAGGCTATGTGAGTTATGCCTTGACGGTGGCGATGAGTGTTGTCACGCTGGTTGCTTGGTGGGTATTGATCGGATTTGGACTGGAGGACAATCGGTTTTTGTATTAGCTGGTGAGCAATGCCGTCCTCTTGCTTTTACTCCAACCCTGGTTGATGCGGGTGAGTCGGAGTATCTGGATCTCCTGGTTTGTCTCATATGAACCCAACTGGCGCGAACAGAAATTGGAAGACCCCGAGCGGATCAATCCGGATCAATCAACGAACTGGTGAGGAAGAACTAGTTTGGAAAGTTTGGGCAGTTTGGAGAGCTAGTTTAAAGTTTTGAGATGAGTTAGATGTTTGAGCATCAGTTCATTGAAGTCTCTTTCGAACTTCGATCTTCCATCTACCATCAACTTTTTTCAGGCGAATCCTGAAAAAAATTTACCTTACTTTACACCAACGCCACTCGAAATGTCCAGTAAACTATCTGCGGATGTTTTTTTTACGCCTGCACTGCGGGCGAAATTGGGACGATACACCTTGTTTTTGGCGATCGGAAGTTTCTTGGTGCATTTGGCGCTGTATGGATTCTATCATTATGTATTGGGCGAGGATACGGTTGGATTATTAAGTGACCCTATAAACGCGATTTATACGCCGTTCTCCTTTTTGCTTGTGTACGAGGCGTATTTACTGTTGTATTACTTGCAGCACTCCACCACCTTCTATGTGGGGAAGCAATATGAGATCATTGTATTGATCCTCATTCGGGGCGTGTTCAAGGACATGACGCATTTGGATTTGAGGAGTGGTAGTTGGTCGAGCGCGAATAATTTAGAATTGTGGTATGATTTAGCAACAGTGATGGCCCTGTTTGCATTGATCCAAGTATTCTACCGGGTGAGTGGTCGGCAGAGTCTGAGTCTTGCCTCGTCGGCTGAATCACCGCAGCGGGATTCAAAAATGCAGCGATTCATTTTAGCCAAGAAGAACCTGTCGGCCGTGTTGTTCTTTGGGGCACTGGGACTTGGCATATACAGTTTCGGCGATTGGCTCTATGGATTGCGTGCTGCCGGTGATTTGGTAGCTACGCCGAATGTGAATGCAATCTTTTTCGATCACTTTTTTACGTTGCTCATTTTAGGGGATGTATTGATCTTGTTATTCTCCTTGTTTTACACGGATGATTTTCCGGTTATTATTCGAAACTCAAGTTTCGTGATCTCGACCATCCTGCTCAAGCTTTCTTTTGGGGCGGAGAGTGGCATTGCCCAAGTGTTCATCATCGTGGGGGTTGGCTTTGGGGTGGCCATGTCGGCGATCACGTTGCGTTACCAACGGAAGGTAGAGCGTAGAGAGTAGAGGGTTGAGGACAAAGGCAGTTTAGTTAGTTTGAGGGTTGAGAACCAGTCCGTTAAACCCGGAAACAAACCTCCATCTTCCATCTCCCATCTTTTCTTTTTCCGTATTTTTGCGGCCCTGCCGGCTGAAAAGTTGGCTTGGAACGGAGACTTGTCCGAGTGGTTGAAGGAGCACGCCTGGAAAGTGTGTATACCTCTAAAGGGTATCGAGGGTTCGAATCCCTCAGTCTCCGCTAAAATGAAGCGTAATTAACTGATAATCTGTTAGTTGCGCTTTTTTTGTTGGATTTTAGTCCACCGTTAGTCTACCGATTGAAGATTTTTGGAAGTTCATGAGATCATTAAAGTGTTGTTGCAGACTTTTTCATATCTTAAAATAACTAATAAGGAACGCAAATCAACCATACATAAATGATACGCTTTAAATACTTCCTTCTTCTGGATAAGGTCCAGATACAGCACCCCCTTCACATATAGTATATTCTTGACCGTGTTTCTTTTAAAGTCCGAAACACGTTGGGCGCTGTAGGTTTTTCCAATTGTTTCATCTTTTAAACTGTTTTAAGCGTGCCTTGTGCTGATTAATTCATATAAATCCGTACGGATGTATCACTTGGCTTAGAGCATAATAATCTTTCACCTGAGGTGTGGT
>JBJTWV010000026.1:0-2586 GCA_046081925.1 Bacteroidota bacterium
AGTATTACCCTGAGGAATCCATCCATACCAATGTGCTGGGCACCAAGAACATGGCGGACCTTTCTGCTTTCTATCAGGTGGAAAAGTTTGTATTCGTCTCCACAGACAAGGCGGTAAATCCTACGAACGTGATGGGAGCGACCAAACGTGCCGCAGAGATGTACGTACAGTCCTTTAATGAGTACTTGGAAACCAACCATACGAAGTTTCATACCCGCTTCATCACCACTCGTTTTGGCAATGTCTTGGGTTCGAATGGATCCGTAGTGCCGCTATTCAAAAAGCAGCTTGCAAATGGAGGTCCTCTGACGGTGACCCACCCCGACATCACCCGCTACTTCATGACCATCCCTGAGGCTTGCCAGTTGGTACTGGAAGCAGGGATCATGGGGAATGGAGGGGAAGTGTATGTATTTGACATGGGCAGCCCGGTGAAGATTATAGATCTGGCGAAGCGCATGATTGAGCTTTCTGGCAAAAAGGTGGGAGAGGACATTGAGATCCAGTTTACCGGCTTGCGGGAAGGGGAAAAGTTGTACGAAGAACTGCTGAATGACCACGAGCGCGTGCAGATCACGCACCATCCGAAGATTATGATTGCCCAGGTAAATCCAGGGGCCTATTCTAAGATTCGAAATCAGATTGAACTTTTCGCGGAGCTGATCGAGAAGAATAACGAATACGATATCGTTCGTCACCTAAAGGTACTGGTACCGGAGTTTATTTCGAACTCCTCACGCTTCGAGACGCTGGATCGGGTGAACTGATCCGCTGCGGCGGATGGTTAACTGTTTAATTGGTTAACCTGCCTGCCTACGGTAGGTAGGCCTGCCGCAGGCAAGCTGGTTAATCGTGAATTGTTAAACGCCTGCCTTCGGCAGACAGGTTAAAGTTGTTAAGGGCCTGCCTGCCGCAGGCAGGTTAAGCATGCTGAAATGAGTATGCTGCAAGTTGATTTTATTACCATTGATTTTAAATTATAGGTAATCCGCTGAAAAGCAGATTTTTTTTGAACGCAGCTTTTTGCTTGTCCGCTGTGGCGGACTAAACCTTTGCGCCTGCCTGCCGCAGGTAGGTCTTTGCCCCTTTGCGCGCCATAACTTTATAAATGAACTGATTTTCTAAATCCGCTGTGTAGCGGATTTTTTTTGTTTTCACGCGGATTTAAAAGGAAAAGGAGCGTTGATTTTAAATCCCTCCCGTAATGCTACGGGACAGGCTCTCGCCCCCTTGTCAAGAGCCTGTCCCGATGACTATCGGGAGGGAGTCGCATCTTTACTAGCGTAACTATTGAATTGAGAAGGAAAATCTTTTGGGAAAAATCTGTATTTCTTATTTCCAAAGTTGAAGGCCAGTTGGGAAAACTCCCCCTTAGTAAGGGGGCAAGGGGGATTTGTGGTTAATGACTGATCTTTCCCTTTTATCCTTAACCTGCCTGCGGCCAACCTACCGTAGGCAGGCAGACAGGCATTTAACATTTAACAATTTTAACAATTTTAACAATTCATCAATTAACCAATTCAACCACGTATTTTTACCTTCCCTTTTAAGGATAACTACCTTACCATGAAACAAACTTTTTCCCTACAGGTCTCCCCAGAGGAGGCTTACAATGACTTGCTATTCAAGCAAGCCGTTTTGAAGAAAGCGGGGATACCCGTATCGACTCCACAGACCTTTGCGCGACAGACGCGGCGCTCCATCGATGCACGAGGCCGAAAGGTGCTCGTGAATGTGGAAGCCGAACTCTTTATCAACGAATCCCCCGGTTCCTTGCTGGACCATTTCCCTACCTACGCCAACGTAGTCCAAGCCGATCCCATCCTCATCGTGGGAGCAGGGCCAGCAGGATTATTTGCCGCGCTGCGAGCGATTGAACTGGGCGTCAAACCCATCCTCATCGAGCGAGGCAAGGACGTGCGCGCTCGCCGCCGCGACCTAGCTGCTATCAACAAGGAGGGGGTCGTGCATCCCGATTCCAACTACTGCTTTGGGGAGGGAGGGGCAGGTACCTACTCCGATGGCAAGCTCTATACCCGGTCCAAGAAGCGAGGCGATATCCGTCGAATCATGGAGATCCTCGTGGCCCATGGCGCCACCGAAGAGATCCTGGTAGACGTGCATCCGCATATCGGAACGAATAAACTACCCGGACTGGTGGCCAAACTTCGCGAAACCATCCTCGAAGCAGGGGGGGAGGTTCTTTTTGACACGCGCGTGGAAGACTTCATCCTGGAAGGAAATGAGATCCGGGGCGTAATCACCCAAAACGGAGATTCCATCAAAGGTATGGGGGTGATTCTGGCTACAGGCCACTCTGCACGGGATATTTTCGAGTTGCTTCATCGGAAGGAAATTTTAATTGAAGCGAAGCCCTTTGCCCTCGGCGTGCGGATCGAACATAGCCAGTCCTTGATCGACCGGATCCAGTACCACTGTGCAGTGGATCGCGGACCCTACCTGCCGGCCTCTGCCTACTCCTTGGTGCAGCAGACGAATTACAAAGGGGTGCAGCGTGGAGTATTTAGCTTTTGCATGTGCCCGGGGGGATTTATCGTGCCGGCAGCTACGGCTCCGGGTGAGTTG
>JBJTWV010000027.1:0-95088 GCA_046081925.1 Bacteroidota bacterium
TTTCTGGGGAGATGCCTATGCACATTTTTGGCATCAACCACTGGCTGGTTTAACGGTAGAGCTGTGGATCAATGATGGAATGATGGCCAATAATTCGAACGCATTCCTGTCAGGACTACTTGCTATTTTAGAAAATAATAAGTAGGCTTTACTATCGTTGGTTCTAACGAAGCCAGGACCGATTTGTCGGCCCTGATGGATTCTTGAAGTAGAATATATTGGTGTGCATTAATCTCCTTGCTCCTGGCCTTCAAAACCTATAAATTTAAATGCACCATTTATTAGTTTAAAATACGCCTTATAACCGATCGGATCATTTTCATTTCCTTTTTCTGAAATTACATAAACATCACTCAAATTTCCATAGGTTTTTAGAAAGTTGTTTTTAAGGTATTCATCCATATATTGATTAGAATAAGTCTTAATGCTGAGGCTGCCTGGCGGTAGGTCAAGTGAATATGAAATGAACGCATTACCATTGCCAAATATTTCAATGCCTTGTTCCTCGAATTCCTTTTTTGTAATTTGGCCGGGTTCAGATAAATAGTTACAACTATAGAAGTAAGGAAAATTGATATTCGAAAGTAAATAAGTTTTTACTTTCAAATTCTTTTGAAACGTTGACCAAAACAGGCTAAATGATTGGCTGCCCGTAGATTTTGTCAGCTTCGGGGAAGCTGACAATTTGACCTGAGCAAACGAAGCGTTACAACAAATAATGATAAATAAAAGTGCAAAAATCTTTTTCATAAAGTGAGTTTTAATAATTGAAGTTAATACAGATTCTTTAACCCTAACCCAAAAAATAAGATATTCCACTGCAGGTGAAATTTTCTAAAACAGCAAATTGTCTCGACAAACATTTTGCCTAAGGCAAAACCCTGTCACTATGTAAGCTCCCCTTATTTCCGGTCCACTGGGATTTAGAGGTTTTTGTCTTTTAGTTTTCAAGGGATATGGGGGTTTGGTATTCGACAGGGGGCACGTTTCAAAGTGATTCATGAGGTCTTTCGTGGTTGTAATCGAGCCTCCATTCTCCAGCCTTAAGCCGAAAATCGTAAAGGCTGTAAAACAGATACGCGTCAAGAAGCTCCTTTCTGATGGATCCATTTTTACGTTCAATAAAGGCGTTCTGTATTGGTTTGCCAGGCTGGATGAACTGTAGGCGTATGCCATGATACTCACACCAGCCATGGAGTCGCTCGCTGATAAACTCAGGGCCATTATCGACCCTGATAGATTGCAGGGCGCCCCTGAACTCCTTGATAGCAAGGCGATTTGACCTAAGTGCATATTGATTCTTGTGGTTAGAAATTCATCATTTTTCTTGCTTTATAGCATTCCTCCCGGGAAGACCAAATATTGTAAGCGTTGCTTTTCATGGCAGCTATTAGTATTTCTTTAGTACTGCTTTTATGTTGAATATCTGAATCAATTAATAGAATAGAATATATATTCAACATGTGTAGACTGAAAAATAATAGGGTTGGTTATTTCATATTCCTTTTTCCCAAACGAATATTTAACTTTTCCCACGTGCAGATAAATATTAAAATCCCAATCACCACGTATAGTGCTAAATTCTTGAATTATAATTGGTAGATAAGTAACATCGTTATTTTTGATCAAAACTTTTGAAGATACAGAATCAGGAAACATATTTGGATCATTACCCCAAATTCCGTGTGATATTGAAATATAACCAGATTTAATGTCATCACCTATAACAATTATAAACCTCAGATTCTTATCTACACTTAAACTAAATTTATTAATAATGTATGATTGTTCAGTATGTCTGCTAATTTTTTGCGCGCCACCATTACTTATGTCACCAAGGTAATAGGAGCCGTTTATGTTAGCAATGGATGTAAAAGATCCTCCATCAGGTCCCACCCCATCATAACTATGGTAGTATAAAAGACGATAATTCTTGCCCCTAATATATTTATTTATCAGCTCCAATCTTTCGGACATGAGCTTAGCATTGATATCAACGTTGCTTGATTCCATTAAACTCCGCTTGCTGACAGAATCAATCTTTTCGTCTAGGATTTTTATTAATTCACCATAATTGACTATTTGTCTTCTTACACTATCTATGTCTGAACCAAGTTGCGCCAATTCCTGCTTTTGATTTTGTAATAAAATCTGAATTGTATCATATCTTTTATTAAACAGACTACTCTCAGTGGTTGATTTTTCGCTGAGTACTCCAATTTGTCCCTTGATTTCATTTATGGAGTTCTTATTTTCTTGTATTTGTCGTTTATTTTTTTGGGATAAACAGTCAGAAGAAATAATTAAAAAAATTAAAATGGGAAAAAATTTGAATCTCAAAATAATAGACATAGCCAAATATAAAAAATATTTGATTCAATGCAAGCTTTTTGAATACGCGCTTTCAGATTAAGGCATTTTAAAGAAAGTGTATGCTCACTATATTTTCGGGCAACTTGGACTTATATTTGCTTAGTTTTCAAGGGATATTGGGTTTTGCTATTCAACCGGGGGTACGCCTCCAGTTGATTAATGAGTTCGTTCGTGGTTGTAATCGAGCCTACTTATTATTTCAGAAAATAATAATGGCTTTAAAGAATAACATATAGACTGTTAAAAATCGATCAGAGCAGTCAAATCAGCCATAACTTCGTTAGAACCAACGGTAATCAAGTCTACTTGTTATTTCAGAAAATAATAATGGTTTTAAAGAATAACATATAGACAGCTAAAAATCGATCAGGGCAGTCAAATCAGCCCTAACTTCATTAGAACCAACGGTAATCAAGTCTACAGAAAAATCCCACCTGCGGTGGGATTTTTAGTTTGAGTAGTTTGAGCAGTTTGAGCAGTTTGAAAGTTTGGAAGTCCAGACGATGTGCTGGAGGAACATGTCGGGATGCAGACCGAAGCGTCTGCATTTGAGCAGTTTGAAAGTCCTGATAGCAACTTGAACGAATCGTCTGCATTTAGAGAGTGTTCCGCTTCTATTGAAAATCCACTTTAAGGATCTGATACACCACGTTCGACCGAGGTTCCTCGCCGAAATACGCAACCGACTCCTCGGCGATCTGGATCGCCCCGATCTTTTCCATAGCCTTTCTAGAACGCAAATTGTTTTTCCCCACGTGAAAGATGACACGATCTACATACCCGAAGGCATAGGCAAGCATCAAACGCTTTACACAGCGATTAAATGGCCCACCCCAACAGCTTCTCGCAAAAAACGTGTAGCCGATCTTGATTTCTTTTATCGCCGGCACGTGATCGTAAAAACGAGTACACCCGATCACATCACCCAACTGATCTAAGATCAAAAACGCGCCACCTGATTCCATCGCCCCATTGAAATAGGTCTCAAAGGCCGGACGCTGATAACGAGTAGGATTGGGATGCTGCTCCCAGATCAACGGATCAGAAGCCACGGCATACAATCGATCCAGATCGCCCTCTTGCAACGGATTCAACTGTACGAGCTCATTTCGAAGATGTGTAGGCTGAAGATTCATAATTTCCATATTGACCGATCAAAATAAAGCGGAGAACATCGGGAATTGGGGTGGCAAAACAAAAACCAATTATAGGATTGAGCAAGAACAAGTTAGCCTGATTTAAACTCTTCGCCCATTATTTTGTTTTAATTAAAATCGAACTATGAAGCCTGTCTTCGTGATAATCCTCCTGCTGATCATTGCCATTCCCATTTTGATGTCCTTTACGAGCAAAAACATCGAAGAGCAACGATACCGGGTGGTTAAAAAAGAAAAGGACTTCGAGATCCGATTCTACCCGCCGGCCATATTAGCCACCACCCGATCCTCAGCCAGATCCTACCGGGAACTGGGCAGCAGCGGATTTCGTACTATCGCCGGATACATTTTTGGCAACAACGAATCATCCGCCAAAATCGCTATGACAGCCCCCGTACACATGGACATAAGCGACCAAGGATCAACCATGAGCTTTGTCATGCCTTCCAAATACACCCTCGACAAACTACCTCGCCCGGCAAATGCCCGGGTGGAATTACACGAAAGTCCTGCCGTCTACATGGCCGCAATCGAATTCGGCGGATACGCCAACGATCAAAAGATCAAGCAATACGCCGATCGGCTGTTACAAGCGCTAAGTCAAAAAGGAATCAAAACTACCGGGAACCCAACGTACCTGGGGTATAATGCTCCATACGATTTCATCGGACGAAAAAATGAAGTGGTGATAGCGATTGATTGGAAAGAGTGATGTATAGGTCATCGAACATCACGGCTCTGCTTAATCTCGAAGACCTGTCATAGAATTAGTTTAAATTCTCAAGGTCGTTCAAGTCTTTCGATCTTCCGGCTTTTTGCTTTGCTGCGATCAAATCGCTTTTGTGTATCACTTTGATCGCCAAGCCATCATCGAGGAATGTTACGGCTCGTCCATAAAACTCATCAAAATCAAACCCCTCCAGTTTGATCATTAAATCAATGGCAATCGGCGGTACACCAAAAGTAAAAACATCCCAATTCGGGTGATGTAAAAATTATCTTCCGTCATGTCGAAAACAGGCATTCGAAAATCTTCAAATGCCCTCTTTATTTTCAAATAATTATCCTTTGTTCGCTCAACCCATAGATCCATATCCCCGGTTGTCCTGGAATAGCCATGTAGAATAACAGAATAGCCACCAACCAGTATATATCGTACCGAATTCTTATTACGTGCAGAAATAAAATCCCTAAAGTCTGGATTGAAAATATTGCCCATCCTATTCAAATAGCTTTGACTGAAAATTTGGTCTTATCCATCCGAGGAGGATTGTTCATATCAAAACCATAAGCAACACTATTCAGATAGGCTGCCACTTGTAGCCGTTCCTGCCAAGTGAGTTTTTTGTAATGCTCTGCATGATTGGCAGCTTCCTTCAGGGTTTGTCCCTTGCATGCCGTTCGGTCAAGTTTAAAATTGTTCACAGCCAAAAATAAATATTAATTCCTGAGTATTGAAGATTTTCAATCAGGCCAATTTCAAGGATTGCCGTCAATAACAAATAATTAATCAGCGATATCCTGTAATTTTAAGAGGAAGCAAGTCATCTGACAACCAAATGAACAAGGTACGACACATATTATACGCTGCGGCACTACTGTGGACCGGATTCATTTTTGCACAATCCCCCGGCGGCATTTCCACCAACAATAAAATGTGGGTGAAGGCCGATAACGGAGTCACCACCGCCGGAACTACCGTTACCCAATGGCAAGAACTATCCGGCGCCGGAGTCACCGGCAATTTTACTGTACAAACGCTTCAGGGTACAACCAATACACAGAGTGGGCCCACCTTCCTTCCAGCCGGCATCAACTTCAATCCCTACCTCAGCTTCAACGGCTCCACCAATTCACTCTCGAGCATCAACAACTTTCTGGGCACCTCCCTGGCCGGTAACAGCAACGTAACGGTCTTTCAGGTGCTAAATCTGAAGGGCGGCATCGTTTGGCTGAAATGGGAGAACGACTTCAACGGCACCAGCGCACGATTGGGTTTTGAAAACTCAGCCGGCAGACTACGATTTGATTTTCCTAAAGCCGTTCCCGCCTCTGCCGGACAGAACATTGGCGCTACGTCCATCTTGAATAAGCACACCCTCTCCACCGCTTATGTGAATGTAAACACCTCCGTGAATCGGCTGAACGGCGCCAATGACCAAGTGATCGCCATTCCGGGACCGGGCAGTTTTACATCCGCCAATACCAAGATCGTACTGGGCAACGAGCTGTTGCTGAATCTCCCCTGCCAAATCGATCTGGCCGAAGTGATCATCTATTCCAATACACTCACCACCCCCGAGATCAATAAGATCGAATCCTACCTCGCAGTCAAATACGGATTCACCCTCAACCAACTGGTAGCGAACAACAATAATTACACCGCTACCAATGGAACGACTACCTGGGACAGAGCTCTCCATAGCGGTTACTCCAATAACATTACCGGAATCGGTCGCGATGATGCCACCGCTCTTTCACAAAAACAATCCAAATCGATCAATCCCACGGCACTGATCACCCTGTTCAACGGCTCCTACCCGGGAGGTAGTTTCCCGACTACGAATGCCGCCAATACCAATTCATTTGGAAACGACTATTCTTACCTACTCGCCGGCGACAATGGAGCCGACACCTCCCTGACCATCTGCAGTATGAACAATCGCATCACCCGAATGGCCAGGGTGTGGAAAGTGCAAAACACCGGGTCCGTCGGCAACGTCACCGTTACAGTCGACAACAATTTACTGCCCTGCGTAAAAAACATGCTGGTATCGACCGATCCAACATTCCCTGACAATCTGACCATCGTGATACCGATGACCAGCGGTGCCTATAAGTACGCCGTGGCTAGTCTCACCAATGGACAGTATTTCACGTTCGCCTCCGACTCCCTGCAAGTACCACAACTGATCAATGCACAGGCCTGTCCCGGCAACAGCGTCACGCTGACCATTCAAAACCCGCAAAGCTGCGCATCGTATCAGTGGTACGGTAGCACCACCGGCGGCACACCTCTGGCAACGGGCACCAGTGTCACCATCAATCCATTCACAACCGACACGACCCTCTATGTTAGTGTTGTCGGACCAGGCAACTGTCTCTTCGACAGCCGCACACCGGTAAGCATCACGCAGATCAATGTATCCGCACCGGTTGTGAACGGAGTATCCGTCTGCCTGAACAACTCCGCCACACTGCAAGTGCAAAATCCACAGACAGGCACAACGTACACTTGGCACGATGCTGCTACGGGAGGCAATCTGCTAGCGACCGGCACTTCCTATACCACGCCGACAATAAGCACATCCACCACATTTTATGTGCAGGCCACCAGTCCCGCAGGCTGCACCAGTATTCGTACGGCTGCCATCGTTAGCTTGTATCCATCGGCTTCAGCCCCGAGTGTTGTTTCACCGGTGAGTATTTGTCCGGGCACCGCTGCCACCCTGCAAGTGCAACCCATTACCCCTGGATACACATACGCATGGTACAGTTCCTCCACCGGAGGAACTACCTTGGCCAATGGTGCCGCCTATACCACACCCGTTCTCAACGCCAATCAAACCTATTATGTGGAGGCCTTTAGCAACAATGGCTGTGTGAGTGCTACGCGCACAGCCGTGCAGGTAAACATCGATCCGCCTCCGGCTGCACCGAGCGTGACAAGTCCTGTAAATATTTGTCCGGCCTCCTCCGCTTCGCTGCAAGTACAAAGTCCGCAAGCCGGCATCACGTATCAATGGTATGCAACACCCGGCGGTGCCTTACTAGCGACGGGAACAAGCTACACGACTGGTTCCCTTTCTGCGGCTTCGACCTTTTACGTTACGGGATCCAATGCCACTGGCTGTGAAAGTGGCACTACGCCTGTACAGGTAGCTCTATGGTCACCATTGTCTACTCCACGCGTGACCGTTGCCGATAGCAACTTGAATAGCATTACGTATACGTGGCAGTCTGTACCCGACGCAACCGGCTATCTTATATCTGTGGATGGCATCAACTATACCGCGCCAAGTTCGGGTAACGCAGGTACCACTCATGTAGTCACGGGACTAAATCCTTCGCAAACTGTTACGCTGTATGTGATCGCGACACAAACGCCCGCCTGTAGAAACAGCCGTCCCGGTACCGCGCGAGGCACCACCTGGCCCGAAATGACCGATGTATTCGTCCCCACCGGCTTCACGCCCAACAATGATGGTCGTAACGATGTGTTACGAGTGATCGGAACCACCATTAAAAAAATGGAATTTGGTATCTACAATCGCTGGGGCGAGCGGATCTTCTACACGACTGATATCCGAAGAGGATGGGACGGTACCATAAAAGGGATTCAACAACCTACCACTACCTACGCCTATTACCTCAAAGCCGAACTGATCGACGGGAGTGTCAAGATTAAGAAGGGAACGATTACGCTGATACGATGAATTTCGATCATTCAGAGGTGAACTGGACAATTCACTTACTCATATAATTCTGTAGAAAATTCTCACCCCGCTATGGGCTTCCATTTCTTGAATTTGATATTCTTAACGCCTTCAGAAGAAATAATGACCATCTGCTTTTTGATCTTATCGTATCGCATTTTGAGTGCGCCGTATACGCCCATTCCCCCACTGTCAGAAAAGATTTCAAGTATGCCTGACTTAAACTGTATATCATAGTGCATATAGGCGCCCCAGTCGCAATAGATAAAATCCTGGCCCAAAACGGATATGAAAAGAAGGGTTGTTCCGGTTTTATCATTTGTTAATATGCATGCAAGATCGGTGTTTTTATCGCCATTAAAATCGACTAAAACAAAGTTCTTGTCAAATTCCGAACCCTCCACATATGAATAGTTGAGAGGGAAAAAGGATTGGTAGTCGTCCGGAAAACGAAGCGCATAAGGATTGGATGATTGTGCGAATCCTGACGATGCAAGAATGACAAATAACAGGAACTGAAAAAGGATTTTCATACAGATCGAGTGTGTGATTATACTAAAATATCGAGCAGCTAAAAGTAATAGATTTCGTCGAAAAGTGAGTAAGGCCGAAAGCGAACCTACTGTAGATGTTCGCAAAAGTGAATTTCCTGCTAGATGGCTCACTTACACGCTCCGGCCAGCTGAAATACGACCTATCTGGGCATCTATTTCTCATATTCTTAACGTCTAATTTGCATAATGCACCCTGTTCCTTCGTTTTAGTAAAAACAACTACCATGAGAAAATTGATAGGTCTTGGCACGTTACTTTTCAGGTTTCTAATGACATTAGAAGCGCAGCCACCCGCCATTACGATAATACCACTGGTGGAAGGCATCCCTTTGAATACAATCATTGGCAAGGACATTCAGTTCCTGGCCAATCTGCCAAGGGAGTTAAAAGATCAAACCTTGAAATTGCTTCGTGAAGTAGACGTAAACCCCGACTCCTGCGAGTTTATTTCGGCAGATGAAAACAGCAGCTACTCCACAAATATTGGCAAAATGGACATCTGCTATACTTTTTGTCGTATCGCCTATGAAAATGGCAAAAGTAAACAAAATATAAGCATCCATTACAATGGCTTCGCAAAAGAATTGAATAGACCCAAACTTCATCTACGTCTGATGAGAAGTGATGATGATCAGATTCAGAGTATCATCCTTTATTATTACAGAGGACTAGACAAAAGATTATTGAAAACAAAAAAAGAAACTGAAGCCAGATAAATTTTATGATTGAGGCTGAATACAATGGACGACAAACAGTATGATCTGAAACAATAAATCCAACCTTCCCCAAATTTATATCTCCGTTTACCCTTGAAGAGTTTAGATTTGGAAGCCATTGAATTACAAATTCACCCCCCATAGCAGATCCCATCCGACATGTCCAACTCTTTATCTAAATCCCGCTTCGTTTCCGGCACACAGTGCGAAAAGAAGTTGTTTTTTGATGTATATCGAAAAGACCTGAAACCGGCGGTGGCCCCCACTCAACAAGCCTTGTTCGATATGGGGCACGCACTCGGCCGGTTGGCGCAAGAGGTATTCCCAAATGGGCTGGATGCTTCCGAGGGAATGAATGGCAAATGGTCCATCGCCATCGACCGCACCCGCCAGTGGATCGAAAAAGGGGAACCCACCATTTATGAGGCCGCCTTTTCCATCCCGGGCGGATTTGCCGCGCTCGATATCCTTCATCATACTCAAAGCGAACGCTGGGCCATCGAAGTAAAAAGCAGCGGCGGCGTCAAAGAATACCATATTACCGACGCCTCGTTTCAGTACTATGTTATGAAAAAAGCGGGGTTCCCACCCGATAAGGTATTCCTGATGCATGTGAACAGTGACTATATCAAACAAGGCCCACTTTCACCCAGCGAGCTCTTTCACCTGGAAGACATCACCGATCAGGTACTTGCCAATCAACCAGCGGTGGCCCTCAAGCATACCGAACTGCTGAATATGTTGAACCGAGGAGAAGAGCCCCAAAAACAAATCGGACCGCATTGCAACGACCCCTTCGACTGCGACTATAAATCACATTGCTGGGCAGGATTACCGGCCAAAAATGTATTTGATCTCTACAGCGCCAGAGGAAAGGATTGGGAGTTATATAAGAAAGGGATCCACGCACTTACTGATATTCCGGACAATTACGAACTGAATCACCGACAGCGCCTGCAAGTCAGAGGCATCAAACTGGGTGAGTCGCATATCGACCTGGACAATATCAAGGAGTTTTTGGTCGGTATCCAGGGCCCTTTGTATTTTTTCGACTTTGAAACCATCAACCCCGTCATCCCTGTTTTAAATGCTACCAGCCCCTTTGAACAGACCCCCTTTCAATATTCGCTTCACGAAACAGATATAGACGGACAACTCGTAGCACACAAGGAATTTCTGGCTGATCCGGCCAGCTTCACCAACCCGAGTGCAACGGATCCCAGACGCAGCCTGATCGAACAGTTAAAAAAAGATATCGGACCCAACGGATCGATCATCGCCTATAATGCAGCTTTTGAGATCGGCGTACTGAAGCGCTTGGCCATTGCATTTCCCGAACATGAGTCGTTTTTGGAATCCATCATCGACCGTTTCGTCGATCTGCTCATTCCCTTCCGAAAAGCCTGGTATTATTTACCGGCCATGGGAGGAAGCGCCTCCATCAAGGATGTTTTACCGGCCATCGCCCCTGAATTTTCGTACAAGGACCTCCCCATCAATAACGGCGGACAAGCCAGCGAAACCTTTCTGCTAATGATAAATGACGGCGTGAAGGAAGATCATGCTAAAATACGTACAGACATGCTCGCCTACTGCGAGCGAGATTCATTGGGCATGGTGATCATTTATCGACACCTGAGAGAACTAAGCTGATTTTCTTTCAAAGTTGCCTGCAGAAAATCAACGCAACTGAAAAGAGGCTTGTTGCGTGGCCTGTGAACTGCCCCCGATGAAAACATAAAATAACCCGGGCTCCGATGCCAGCCGAAGATCCTCCTGATAGAATCGTAATTGATTCTCCGTGATCGTAAAGACCACCTCCTTGGACTCACCCGGAGCTAATTTGATCTTCTGAAAAGCCTTTAGTTCACGTACGGGACGAACCACAGAAGCCACTTTATCCTGAATATATAGCTGTACCACTTCCTCTCCCGCATAGGAACCGCTGTTCTTTACCAGTATGGTAGCGCGCAATGTCTGCCCAGTAGCCAATGTATCTGCACTCAATTGGATCTTTCCGTATTCAAAACTCGTATAACTCAACCCAAAACCGAAAGCATATCGGGGCGAATTATTTAGATCTGTATAAGCAGTTACATAGGTCATATCGTTATCGCTTTTGAACGGACGACCGGTACTGAGATGATTATAATAGATCGGGATCTGCCCTTCTGAACGCGGAAAGGTCATAGGCAGTTTGCCCGATGGATTATGATCACCGAACAGCACATCCGCAATGGCATTACCTGCCTCCGTTCCCAGCCACCAAGTATATACTATTGATGGAACATTATCGGCCGTCCAGTTGAAAACAAGCGGACGCCCGGCACTGATCAATACCACTACCGGTTTACCCGTGGCAACCATCGCTTTGATCAGCTGCTCCTGCACACCCGGTAAAGACAACTGACTCCGGCTCTTTGCCTCTCCGCTCATATTTCCCGCTTCTCCTACACTCATCACGATCAGGTCCGATTGTCGGGCAGCGACCCGAGCAGCGGCAAATCCGGCTGTATCCGTTCCACTGATCTCACATCCCTTTGCATACAACAGATTTTTTTCAGAACCCAACTTATTGGCTACACCCTTCCAAAGCGAAACCACCCGAACCGAATCATCGGGCCAGGCATAACTCCAAAAACCATTGTTATCGCCAACAGCCTTGACCAACGGACCCACCAGCGCGATCTTTTTGGCAGCGGTTTTCGACAGTGGTAAAACAGGAATTTTTTCCTTTCCGATGCCCTCATTTTTCAGCAGCACAATACTTTTTCTGGCCATCTCGCGCGCGGCCTGTAAATGAGCCGGCTCGTTCCAGATGGCTTTTTCTCTTGCCTCATTCGAAAACCGATACGGATCATCAAATAGTCCGAGTTCAAACTTCTTCCGCAGCACGCGTCGAACGGCATCGTTCAAAATGGCAACATCTACTTCTCCTTTTTTGACCAGATCGGCCAGGTGCGCGGAAAACGCCCGACTCTCCATATCCATATCGCAACCGGCATTAATCGCTTTTTTGGCAGCATCCGACAGATCGGCCGCGTAACCGTGATTCACCATCTCGCCTACACTACCCCAATCACTGACCATGATGCCACTGAATTTCCAATCGCCCTTCAGGATCTTTCGCTGAATAAAAGAATGTGCCGTAGCCGGAACACCATTGAGATCATTGAATGAATTCATGAATGTTGCTACGCCCGCATCAGCCGCCGCCTTGAATGGTGGCAAGTAGACTTCATACAGCTTTCGCAAACTCATATCAGTGGTATTATAATCCCTACCCCCCTCGGCCGCCCCATAGGCCACAAAATGTTTGGCGCATGCCATCACGGCATCCAGACTTCCGACACCCTTCCCCTGAAATCCCTTTACGCGAGCGCTGGCGATCAAGCTTCCCAAATAAGGATCCTCTCCGGCACCTTCCATTACTCGTCCCCATCGCGGATCACGAGCAATATCCACCATGGGTGCGAATGTCCAATGCACCCCCACCGAAGCGGCTTCGGTAGCGGCCAGTCGTGCCGATAATTCAATAGCGTCCAGATCCCAGCTGGCTGCTTCTGCCAATGGTATGGGAAAGATGGTACGATATCCGTGAATCACATCTTGCGCAAAGAGAAGCGGGATCCGAAGGCGCGATTGCATAGCGATCTGTTGCAGGGAACGAGTTCTTTCAGCCCCCGTAACATTCAAATAGGAGCCTACTTTTCCCTGTCGAACCCGATCTTGTTTTTCACCGTCACGAGTGATTGGTCCGGTGGCCGCAAAATCACTGCTGATCTGATGCAGCTGCCCCACTTTCTCTTCCAGGGTCATCAATCGCAATACGGAATCGACTTTTCGATCGATATCAGTTACCTGAGCCTGTAACCGAATGGTTGGGGCAAACAGGATGCCACAAACCGCTAAAAGAAAGCGCATAGTATAGATTATTGATAGATACGAACGTAATCCACCCGCATTTGCGTAGGGAAGATGGCATCATTGATACCTTTCTTACCACCGAAGTCACCGCCAATAGCCATATTCAGGATCAAATGGAATGGTTGATCGAAAGGCCATTTACGGGTATCGGCAATTTCCTTCGAAAAGGTAAATGTTTTTTTACCATCGAGATAGTATTCGATCTTCTCGGGCGACCACTCAATGCCATATACATGATAGGCTGTACCGTGACCGGCCAGCGGCATGACGTTGGTACGTTGGGTATTGTACATCCCGTTATAGAGGTCGGTATGGATCGTTTGATGCAATGTGTCTTTCTGATATCCAACCGTCTCAGCAATATCGATCTCGCCGCTTTTAGGCCAACCGCCGTAGCGATTTTCCGTGGGCAGTAACCAAATGGCGGGCCAGGTGCCTACCCCATTGGGAAGCATGGCACGAACCTCAAACCGACCATAAGTCCAATCGCCTTTTTGCTTGGTGGTGATACGTGCCGAGGTATAATTGGCACCCTCATAGCTTTCCTTATGCGCCTCGATAATCAACTCCCCTTTTACAACGCGGGCATTTTCTTTTCGATTCCAGGTGTAGAACTGTGGTTCATTGTTTCCCCAACCGCAAAGATTCGGACAACCCCGACCCCGATCGTAATTCCACTTGGACGTATCTGGCAATCCGGCCCGGTCAAACTCATCCGACCAAACCAACTGGCTATAGCGATATTGAGAATGGGAAACAACGCCGATCAGCATGAAAACCAACAGCCAGCCAGCGCGATATGCATTCGAATATATAGTAGACATGATCTAAAATAACGTTTGAAGAATGTAGTCGTTTATTGATAGACACGAACGTAATCGATCTCGAAGGTGGCCGAACTGAATGCCGGATCGATGGTACCGCCAAAATTCCCGCCCATGGCCTGATTCAAGAGAATAAAAAAGTTCTGATTAAACGGCAGGTTACTTGTATTGGCCACGGTATGGAACAGATTGCCATCCACAAAGAATTTGATGGATTGAGGCGACCATTCACAGGCATATAAATGAAAAGCCGTGGTGGCTTGCTGAATCAATGTGGTAGCCGTTACGCCATTGCCACCGGAAAATCCCGGATAATGTACCGTTCCATGGATGCGATTGGGATCATTTCCGCGGTGCTCCATCACGTCGATCTCCCCGCAAGCAGGCCAGCCAACAGTTGGCAGATTGTCACCCATCATCCAAATAGCGGGCCAGGTGCCGATGCCTACCGGTATTTTTGCAGACACCTCAATCTTTCCGTATTTGAAAGAAAACTTGGTGCGCGACAACAAGCGGGCCGACGTATAATTGCTGCCGCTGAAGGATTCTGCTTTGGCGATGATCTTCAATGTGCCGTTCGACACCACGGCATTATCCAATCGGTTGGTATAATACTGTAACTCATTGTTACCCCATCCACCGGCACCGATATCATAGCCCCACTTGGCCGAATTGGGTGCACCCGGCGAATCGAATTCATCCGACCAAACCAATGACTGAACAACCGTGACCGTTACGGATGTCGTTTTGGAAGCGGTGAGTCCGGCTGCACTTTTAGCGATCACATTCACAGGATAGGTGCCGGAGGCAGGATAGCGGTATGTCAGCGTTCCGCTGGCCGTTGATTGAAAAACGCCGTTACCAAAGTCAAAATCGTAGCTAACGGCATTGGTTGCCGAGGCGGTGAATTGAACATTGCCACTATTATCGGTAGCTACGGTAGCCGTTACGGTCAGGTTGGTGGGCGTCACGGGATTGGGAGGGGTGTCTTTGTCCCCGCATCCGAATCCAATGACGGCCAACCCGATTCCAACCAACAAAACAGATTTCATTAAGGCTTCACTTTCAACTTCTGATACCAGGAGTTTCCATCGATTCCAATATTACGAAGATGCATGGTGGTAGCCGTAACCTCCAAGATCTCATATACCTTTCCGCCCGTTCCGAAATTGATGATGCCATTTCCCGGTACGGTAAATTGAATGCGGGTCGATTGTGCCGGGGTGGATGTGGAGGTTGCGTCCTGGAAGATCAGTTGCTTATTACCACCGGTATTGATGGGGAAGCAATTGTCACCTCCGCTGAATCCATAAAAAGCACTGGAAGCACCGATGGAGAACGAAGCGCCCTTATTGTCAACATTCATGAATACCTGGTTGATTGCATTCTTGGAGAAGGTGATCTCGTCGTCATAGGCACAAGGTTCACGCGTATCCGGTCCGGCCGAATACCAGATCGGCGAAAACGCATCATTGGGCCCTACTCCAAAATGACCGGGAGCGGTACGATCTGTTACCCAGATCTTGGAAGTAGCCCCGGTGAGGGCACTAAGAATCGGAGCCGGGATCTGAAAGGCTACGAACACACGAATACGCTTACTGATGGTAGAAATGCTACCACCGGTTCCAACGGCATTAACCGTTATGGTGTAGTCGTTCGTACCCGGGTTGGCATATTTATAGGTCAAGGTTCCGGAGGGAACCACCCGTGTGATACCATCGCCGAAATCGATATTGTAGGTAAGAGCCCCGGAAGACGTGACCGCGATGGCCACATTGCCCGTACCGTTTCCGTTGGGATTGTTGGCATCGACACCCACCACCGTTGCGGTTAGCGCGAGATTGGTCGGCGCTTTCAACTCACCGAACGAATAGGATTGCTTTTTACAGGCGCTGAACACGAAACTGATTCCGATGAACAGCCACGATATGTTTCTAATTGTACGCATATGGCAGAGTTTAGAATATTAGTTTAAGCGGATGTCATCCACCAGGAAAGTAAAGTTGGCTGTACCATTGCCCGGTGTGCCCAGGTCAAAGATCAGCACGATCCGGTCGTAACTATTGGCCGTATTGATCGCCGAATAATCGAACGTCAATTCCTCCCAGCCATTGGCCACAGTAGTCGTTACTTCTTTTTCAAAATTTATGCCCGGATTGGATGAGTTCTCCACCTTCAGCAACACCTTCGCACCCGCGCGCGGAGAAAACACCTTCATCTTGAATGTACGAGACATAAAGAAAGGAATCGGCTCGCTCAGTGTGAGGAAGCTTCCGCCCCAAGGCTGACCGGGATTCTTCACCATCTTGGCCACTTTAGCGCTGGTATTGATACCACCCGATTGCGGATTGTTGATCACGGTCATGTTGCCGCCATCGAAATCAAACCATCCGTACGTGACCGGATATTCAAAATTCAATGGGATCGCCACGGGGAAAGTGTTCGTCAACCGAATATCATCAAAGAGGAAAGTGAAATTCGCAGAGCCATCACCCGGTGTGCCCAGATCAAAGATCAATACGATGCGATCATAGGTGTTGGCCGTATTGATGCCCGTGTAATCGAAGACCAGATCCTCCCAATTGTTGGCGATGGATGTTGACACTCCCTTTTCATAATTCTGTCCGGGATTGGCCGAGTTCTCCACTTTCAGCAACACCTTGGCACCCACACGAGGTGAAAAAACCTTCATGCGGAATACCTTGTTGGTGCTGAAGTTCATAGCCGAGGTCAAGGTCAGGAAGCTACCGCCCCAGGGCTGACCGGCATTCTTGACCATCTTGGCTACACGGGCGCTAGTGTTAAGTCCGTTGGATTGCGGGTTGTTCAACACGGTCACTTGTCCGCCATCAAAATCAAACCAGTTGAAGGTAGTGGTAGTGGATTCAAAGGTCAGTGGCAAACTCAACGGCGGTGGAGGCAATGCATTCACCAACTCAAAATCATCCATCAGGAAGGTGAAATTGGCCGAGCCATCACCAGGGGTACCCAATTCCCAGATCGTAACGATCTTATGATAGGAATTGGCCGTATTGATGGTGCTATAATCGAAATACAAATATTCCCAGGCGTTGGCGACCGTCGTGGTGGCCTCTTTT
Organism: Bacteroidota bacterium; assembly: GCA_046081925.1. Classification (GTDB taxonomy): domain Bacteria; phylum Bacteroidota; class Bacteroidia; order Chitinophagales; family Chitinophagaceae; genus JJ008. The sequence continues at coordinate 17,086 of JBJTWV010000027.1, forward strand.
TCAAAATTGATGCCGCCATTGGTTGCGTTTTCTACTTTCAACAGCATTTTAGCACCCACTCGCGGAGAAAATACTTTCACCCGGAAGATCTTGTTAGTACTGAAGTCAATGGCGCTACTCAAAGAGATCAAACTACCGCCCCATACTTGACCGGGGTTCTTGACCATTTTGGCCACCTTGGTACTGGTGTTGATGCCACCCGGATTGGGGTTGGTAACGACCGTCGTATTACCGCCGTCAAAATTTAACCAGTTGTAATTGATCGTGGTTGACTGGAATGTGAGTGGCAATAAAATCGGATCTACGATGGTCACCGGAACGGTCTGCTCGGTCGTAGCCGCTCCGCCGCTTAAGGCAACCACGCGTACATTGTAGGTGCCGGTAGCGGCATACACCTTCGAAACGGTTTGTCCTTCCAGGAAGCTCACAGGCACTTCGTTGGGCACGTCACCGAAGTAAACGCGGAAGTTGGTTTCGTAGAGGGCCGAGGCCGAAACGTTCACTTTGTAATTATTAGCCGGATCGATCGCCACGTTCAATTGCAGATTCTCCGGTGCACGGAACGATACCGTGAGTTGTTTGGTCAACTCTTTGGTCTTTCCGTTCACGGCATAAGCCACGATGCGAACATTGTAAACACCTTCCGGGTAAACGTGTGTCGTTTTTTTACCCGCATCAACTTTGACAGGGGTAGCGGGACCATGCCCATAATAGACATCATACGAAACGGCACCTACACCATTGGGGGTGATGGTTACCAGTCCGGAATTGTCCTGCGTGATCTCAAACAACACCGATAAAGAATCGGGGCCGTTAGCGGCCGCAACGAAGGATGTGTCTTCGTATTTCTCTTTTTTACAGCCCAGGGCGATGGTGGCCACCAGGAAGAAGAGGGTTATGTATTTCATATAGCGCATAACGTAATTTTTAAAAGATTAATAGCCGCTGTTTTGGGTCAACACAGAGATGTCGATCTCAAGCTGCGGAATGGGGAACACTTCATGCTTCCCTATCTGAAACCCGGTGATCTTGCTGGGTGCTTGTCCGGTACGCACCAGATCGAAAAAGCGCTCCCCTTCCATGGCCAATTCGAGGCGACGCTCATCCCAGATCGCTTGCTTCAAAGTGGCACCGGTGGAAGTGATGTTGTGCAGGTTGTCGCCAAACGCCCGGGCACGAACCAAATTCAAATATTGCTGCGCTTTTGTATCGTTGGGTGTGGTGGAGCGGTTGAATGCTTCCGCCGCCATCAGCAACACATCCGCATAACGGATCACGCGTTGGTTGTTCTTGTAGTTCAATTCAACCTGTCCGGACGTCTCGCCTTTGCGAGGATGATATTTCTGATTGTACAAACCGGTATTCTTGTAAGGGGCTACCTGATAGGTGATGCCAAAGCCCGGATTAGCCGCTTTATACGCTTCGATATCGAGGATCGCAACGGATTTGCGGCGATCGCCCGCTTCAAAGGCATTGGCCAGGGAAGCGGTTGGGAGATCAAAGCTCCATCCGGAAGCATACGGCATTCCGGCACCGCCATTCAGGCTGCGAATGCCCACCATTTGTACGGCAAAGTTTCCTTGCCCGCGGTTGGGTCCGCCCCAATTGTAATACGGCGAATTGTTGGAGTGTTGTACTTCAAATACCGACTCGATGCCATTCTCACCATCGGCCAGGAACTGATAACCATAATTGCTGACCAAGGAGAATGCATTGGAGGTGATCACACTTTCCAAGGTCTGGGCAGCGTTGTCAAACTTATTTTGATAGAGATATACTTTTCCGAGCAGGGCTTGGGCCGCGTATTTGGTGATACGACCTTTCTGTACCTGCACGGCAGGCAGTACGGAGATGGCTGCCGTCAAATCGCGCTCTATCTGTGCATACACCTGGGCTTTGGGTGAACGCTGCAAGGTGCGGGATTCACTCAGCGAGAGCCGCTTGTCTACGAACAAAGGCACATCGCCGAAGAATCGAACCAGATGAAAATAATAATAGGCCCGTAAGAAATAGACCTCTCCGTACAGGGCTTCTTTTCCGGCGAATTCGACAGTCTTCCCGGCCGGATTGGCCTGCTTGTACTGATGCATATAATTGGCGCGATTGATGCCCTCGAATGCTTCCTGCCACAACTCCGTCAGGATGTTGTTGACCGGCGTATGGGTAAAGTCATCGATCTGTTGCAAAGCCAACACATCAGAGGCATTTTCTCCGCCACTGGCGGCATCGTTGGTAGCGATATCCCCGATCAGTGGGGCGCGGCTCAACCATTGCATCGGTGTGTATACACTGACCGCCATGGTCCGGTAATCGGACTCCGAGGTCAGGTAATTCAATTCCGTGATGCGATAATCTTCTTTCGGATCGTAATCGATCCATTTTTTACAGGAGGATACCGATAGCATAAGTACGGCACCGGCCAACAGGATCAGTAATTGCTTTCTCATATGAAGTTCGTTTGTTGGGTTAGAGTTTGATGTCCAGTCCCACGGAGAAGGTCCGTGACTGAGGATATGCACCACGATCCACACCGGTGTCCAGAATACCACCGGCGATCTCCGGATCGAATCCGCTGTATTTGGTGAGGGTGATCAGATTGCGTGCTTGCGCATAGACGCGAACGCTGGTAAATGCCTTCTTGACCATCTTGGCAGGAAGCGTATATCCCAGTTGCAGGTTCTTCAGGCGAATGAACGAGCCATCCTCCACGTACCGGCTGGAGACGCGGATATTGCTGTTCGCATCGGTGAAGCTGTAACGAGGATTGCGCGGATCATTGGTTGATCCTTCGCCTGTCCAACGAGCCAGTACACCGCGATATTTATTGGTGTAGTTACCATTGCGCTCCCAGGCACTGTACACATCATTTCCAACGGATGCATAGGTGAACGCGGTCAGGTCGATGCCTTTGTATGACATATTGAGATTCCAACCGATCGTGAAGTCAGGAAACGGATCGCCGATCTTGGTCTTATCGTTCGCATTGATCACCCCGTTTCCATCGATATCGGCAAATCGAATATCGCCGGGAACCGCACCGGCCTGTGCAGGCGCAGTAGCGATCTCGGCTGCATTTTGGAAGATGCCAATGGCTTGGTGGCCATAAAAGTATCCGGGTGTTTGCCCTTTTTCAAAAACCGTTACGCTCTGATTTTGTCCGTTGAAATAATACCCGCCGAAGATCTTGGCCGTACCATCCGTGTTGGTGGCAGTCACCAGGTTGGTAGCCGTCGTAAAGGTGGCGGTGGTATTCAGCTGGAAGTTCTTTCCGAAACGATCGTTGTAACCAAGCGTGATCTCATAGCCACTTGTTTTGGTGGCACCGATGTTCGCTGTCGGAATGGGCACCGTACCCAGGTACAAGGAGGCACTGGGTGTGAACAGCAATCCATCCACCTCACGGGTGAACCAATCGGCGGTCAGCGATACTTTACGCTTGAATAAAAAGGCATCGAATCCGACGTTGGCCTGGATCTGTTTTTCCCAGCGCAGCGCGTTGTTGGCAGCAGATCCCACGGTAGAACCCGGATAAAAAACATCGCCAAAGTTGTATCCGTTGCTGTTGGCCGTCGGACCATAACTGGGTCCACCGGTAATAATACCTACATATTGAGGGTTAACATTTTCATTACCCACGGTACCATAACTACCGCGCAGTTTCAGCAGATCCACCCAGTCGGCCTTGAAAAACTTCTCCTTGCTCATCACCCAGCCGGCAGAACCGGAAAGGAAGTTGGCGTTCTTGTTATCGGTACCGAATGCATAGGAGCCATCGCGACGGAGCGTAACGGATGCCAGGTATTTCTCCTGGTAGTCATAGTTCACCCGAATGAATTTGGATAGGTTCCGACGGAAATACTGATAATAGTATCCGTTGATAGCGTTGGAGTTGGTGGCATTGTTCACCCCGGTAGCCGCCGTGAAATCGGCAAACTCCCAGCTATTGAACGGAACATCCTGGCGAGTGGCACCGGCGGCATTGCCCGACACTTTGGCCAACGAGAAACCGAGCACCGTTTCAAAATGGTGATCCTCTTTCCAATTAAAATCATAGTTGGCGAACGACTCCCAGGTGTAATTGAAATTGCTGGTCTTCTCATGCGCCACACTATTGAAACGACCGGCCACGGTCGAACCGTCGGCATTCATCGAATTGTCCACGTTGTTCAATCCGTAAAATACCAGCGGCGTAAAGCTGCGAGCATTCCCGTCGTACTTGGTATAGCCGAAGCGCGACGTCAACAACAACCCCTTCCGAACCTTGTACTGCATCTCGGCCTTACCATATAATTTGGATCCGAGTGTTTTATTGTAGGTGTTCTCCAGCTTGGTCAGCGGATTGAAGATCTCCGACAAAATGCGCGTACTGAATCCGTATTGACCCACGGTATTGGGAACCGTGTTGAGTACCGATACGGTAGGATCGTAATTCAATGCCGAACCCAAAATGGAGTTAAATGAATTTTCCTGCACCCCTCTGCCATTCAACAGAACAGCCGATGTATTGAGGATGAGGCGAAGACGGCTTGTCAGGTCCATATTGAAATTGGCCGTAAGGTTGCCGCGCTTGAAAAGTGATTTATCATCTCCTCCCACGATACCTCCTTGCTGCAGGATACCACCAGATACGAAATAAGTCATCTGGTCAGATCCGCCACGCGCCGATACGTTATGTGTTTGAAGACTGGCACGCTTGAATACCTGGTCCTGCCAATTTGTACCCACCCCGATCCCACTGAGGTTGGGGAAAATAACAGACCCACCGGCAACTGTACTTCCTTCATTGACCATGGCTGCGTATTCGGTGGCATTGAGTACACCCACCGTATTTGCTACCTCCTGGATACCGTAATTACTATTGATATTGAATTCCGCTTTTTGTCCTTTGCGACCCGAACGGGTGGTCACCACGATCACACCGTTTCCGCCTTTCACACCATAAATGGCAGAAGTAGCCGCATCTTTCAGTACACTGATCGACTCGATCTCCGCCGCATTGATGGAATTCAGATCGGTCAGGGTTTGAGGAACTCCATCGATGATCACGACCGGATCCGTACCCGAGTAGGAAGGAATACCACGGATCAACACGGTTGGTTTCGCACCGGGCGATCCACTCTGAATCACATTTACTCCGGCCGCGCGACCTTGCAGGGCCTCCTCGGTACGTACCGGACGAAGCTTGTCAATGTCAGCCCCCTTTACCGTAGAAATGGCGCCGGACACTTTGGTGACCTTTTGGGTTCCATAACCCACCACCACTACATCAGATAAATTGGAAGAACCCGCAAACGTCAATTCCACCGTCAGGGTGGCACCCGACACTTTCACCTCGCGGGTGTCCATGCCCGTGTAACTTACCACCAGCACAGAACCGACATTGATATTTGATAAGGTAAAACGACCCTCGGCACCGGTTTGCGTCTTTTGTGTTCCCCCTTTGACTACCACCGTGGCACCCACTAATGGCTCGGAGGTTGACCCATTCAACACCTTTCCGGATACTGTGATCGATTGGGCCATGACCTGGCACATAAAGGCCAGCAGAAGACCCATAAAGAAGAGCTTTCTTTTCATACAGCAGTTGTTTAGCAATTCGGCTTTTTGATTATTTAAAGCCTGCACAAGAATAATGAACCCACACATGCTGAAGAAAAAACTGCCTCCAACAATACTACATCGAATATTTTAAGTTACTGATAATCAATAGTTATTTACTACATCAAGACTACATCAGTCATAAAAAATAAACTCAACAGGTTTATTTATTTATCTTTTGCCCGTGAAACGGCGGCATCACTGGGTCTTTCTGCTACTGCTGGCAAAATTGGTTGCCGGACAGAACACCATCGGCCTGCCGGATGTGATCAATTACCCCAAAAAAACATACGGCGGGGGCCTTCAGAACTGGGACATAGCCCAGGATTCCAGTGGTATCATATATGTAGCCAACAATGAAGGGATGCTCAGTTTTGACGGGCGCTACTGGACCATTCACCCCCTGCCCAATCGAACCATTGTAAGATCGGTATGGGTGGGTCGAAATCAGCAGGTGTTTGTGGGCGGACAGGACGAGTTGGGGGTTTTCAAGCCCGATGAGCGAGGAAAGCTGCAATATGAGTCCCTCCTACCCAAAATACCGCAAGCCGATCGCCGATTTGGGGATGTATGGGACATTGTACAAGTGAATCAGGACATCTGGTTTCGTTCGGCCAAGTGGATATTTAAATACAGTGGCAGTGCGATGGCCGTTTATCCCGCCTCCTCCGAATGGGGCTTTCTGGGCGTGGTGAACGGAAAATTGTATGCCCAGGACTTTGAAAAAGGCCTGTTGTTATATGAGAACGGCGCCTGGCGCACCCTTTTCTCTTCAAACCCCGCTCCTGCAAATGATGCCATTACCGGTATCCATTCGCTGGACGTAAACCAGCTGATGGTCGCCTATCTGAAAAGCGGGCTTTACGTAACGAATGGAGAAGGACTCACCCCCATGACAAATGCGGATCTGGTCCCGATCCGATCCTCTCGCATCTATGCCACCGCTAGTTTACCGGATGGCCGGATGGCACTGGCCACCAATACCAATGGTGTCTATATCATCGATCGAACCGGTAAACGAGTGCAGCACTTCGGACAACGGGAAGGTTTACAGAACAATAACGTACTGAGCGTGCGGGTCGATCGCAACAGCAACCTCTGGCTTGGGCTGGACAATGGGATCGATTACATCGCTTATAACAGTGCCATCAAACGGATCGATCCGTCAGAAGGTAAAATGGCCGCCTATACCAGTCTGGTGCAAAACGGCTTCTTATATGTGGGTACATCTAATGGCAGCTGGACAACTACGCTTGAAAATGTAACCGATCTGAGCTTCAGCCAAAATCCGTTTCGGCCCATTCAAAACAGCAACGGTCAGGCCTGGTCGCTGACAGAGATCAATAATCAAATTCTATTGGGCCATCATGAGGGTGTCTTCCGTATACAAGGGGACAAGGCCATGCCCATTCAGATCGGCAAGGGATTCTGGAATTTCAAGGCGCTGAATGCAACGTATCCCACTGAAAAAGTATTGGCGGGAAATTATCAAGGCTTACAACTACTGGAATTCCGTGGCGATCGATTTGAAGCAGGAGAGAATTTTTTACCCTTTGAGGAATCCTCCCGTTATGTGGTGGTCGACGGCGATCGGACCATTTGGGTGTCGCATCCGTATCATGGCGTTTTCCGGTTGATCGAAAAGCCGGGGGCCGCAGAAAGAAGCTGGAAGATATACGGGGAAGCAGAAGGATTGCCCTCCTTGCTGAACAATCATATTTTCAAAGTTCGAGAACAACTGGTGGTCGGAACCGAGAAGGGCGTGTATCGATATAACCCCGCATCGGATCGTTTTGAACCGGATCCGGCCTATACCGAGTGGTTGGGCAATCAGAGCATCCGGTATTTACAGGATGATGCACAGGGAAATGTTTGGTTCATACATGAAAAAACGGTGGGACTGATCGACCGTTCCACCAGTCGCCCAACGGTGATCTATGTACCCGAACTCAAGAAAAAACTATTGAGTGGCTTTGAATTTATTTACCCCTACAACGAGCAGAATGTTTTTTTGGCCGGCGAAGCAGGACTGTATCATGTAAACCTGGCTAAGTACCGAACGCAGCAAGAGGTCCCAGAAGTAAGCATCCGTGCAGTTAGGTTGGGCTCTCAGGGGGACAGCTTATTGTTCGGCGGATTTGGCCAAGCGAGCAACATGCGATCTTTTACGATTGGGCCGTCCGAAAAAAATATCCGATTTGAATTCAGCTCGCTGTCCGGATCGGATCCGGAATCGCTCGAGTACAGCTACCGGCTGAAAGGATTTGATGATCGATGGTCGGAGTGGAGCAGCCGCTCCGAAAAAGAGTACACCAATTTGCCCGCCGGCTCATTTGATTTTGAGGTAAAAGTGAAAAACAACCTGGGGATAGAGTCGACACCCGCCACGTTCCGGTTTCGGTTGATGCCCCCTTGGTATTCGACCACCGCTGCCATAATACTATATGCGCTGCTGATCGGCGGATTGATCGCTTGGCGATATCGATACCAACAAAACAAATTCAAGCAGCAGCAACATGCCTTTGAAGCGGAGCAAAAAAAGATGCAATACATACTCGAGTTAGAGAAGAGCAGAGCCGAAGGGGAACTGATGACCATCCGAAGTGAAAGCCTCGAAAGTGAGATACAATTCAAAAATTCCGAATTGGCAGCCTCGGCCATGCACTTGGTCAAAAAGGGAGAACTCATAACGCGCTTAAAGACGGAATTGAATCAACTCCTCCGTCGGGTAGATGTGCCCGCTGCACAGGCGGAGGTTAAGAAAATGATCAAACAGCTGGAAGAAGACGACCAGATTGATCAGGAATGGGATCAGTTCGCAAAACACTTTGATAAGGTGCACAGCGATTTCGTCGTTCGACTGAAAGCAAAACACCCCAATATCAGTCCGAACGAAGTGAAGCTTTGCTCCTTTTTACGCATGAATCTTAGCTCAAAGGAGATCGCGCAACTGCTTAACATTTCGCTTCGGGGCGTCGAAATCAGTCGTTACCGACTTCGCAAGAAACTGAACTTGCCCAACGGCGTCAGTTTATTCGATTATCTGATTACATTCCAATAACGACCGAACGGCACCACTACTTTTTCAGGTAAAAAAAGAAAGAAGGAGCCTTTTGAATTCGACCGGTCAACTTACTTTTCACCTTTATATTCTCGAATACAACAAATGACTCATCTGTCAGGGAAGACTTTAATTGACTTTTCATCATCGAAGTCAGCTTATCGCCAATCCCATTTACGACCAAAACATCTCCTTCTTTCGTATCCCACGAAATAGTAAATGAAACCACCTCATAGGTCTCAGAAACCGATGGCGCAAGATACTGTTCATCCTCCTTGAAATGAACGAACGTGGTTAGGGATGTGTTGGCAAAGAATTCCTCTTTGGAGAATTGCTCGCCACTCTGTTTACCACCATACAGGGCAAATACATCATAGGTGGCAGGAATCACCTGAACGGGCACGTAGCTTTTTGATTGAATTACATATTTATTATCCTTTTTCTTGAGATGCGATATAGTAAAGAAGGTTTCATATCGATCGAGCCGTTCGGTAAAGACAAAATTCTCCAGCCGCTTTACCTGTTGCTGAAAACATGTATCCAGAAACATACTCAGATCATCTCTTGAAACATCAAGCAAACTATCATAGACGTCTGATAGATGCCGGACGGGCCGGTAAAGCTTGGGTGTGATGGTATACCAATTGCCCGAGTCTCTGCTAATGGTAAGTAACGCATCACCTGATTCAATTCGAACAGAATCTGTTCCGTAAAGGGACCGCTCCAGAAATACACTGTTCGGCACACCACCGAACAAAAGATTATTTTGTCTGGAAACCCTCGTAAAAAAGCCACCTTTGAAGTCGGCGGGCGGTTGTGCGTGGAGTAAAACGTTGGACTGGAAATAACTAAATAATAAAAGTAGCCAAGTGCAATAGTTTAATAGCCTGAACATTAACTCATATTTGTTGCAATAACCAAATTGATCAGCGTTTTAGTATACAACACCCTTACTTTAACTGTTTCTTAAGAGCAAGGTATTAGCCTTAAAAGTTGTCTATTTAAGAAATCACTTTAAGAAAAACATAAGCTCATTGTCTCCTTCTTTTTGCAGATCCAAATCGGATTTTGCCTATCAAAATAGAATCGCCTTTAATGTATAGTTGATACCTATCCCTGGTAATTTCAATATATGGATCTTCCATATCCTCATCGAATCTATGCTCTTGGTTAATTTCAATTAGACCACTTTTATTAATTGTTGCCAACCGATTAGTGCCCCCCTCAACTGGGGGGTCTCCACCATAGCTCTGCGATGCGACACAAATTGAGTTCCCTATTTTCCCATTGAATAATATCGTCATGAAAATATGACGCCCATCAATGGTTAATCAGAAATGAGAGTAACACCTTAGAACAAGTAGTTTTCCGAAGAAGATTTTCGTGCCATTGAACAAGCCGAAGAGGCTATCTTTATCAAAATCGTTCGCTATGTCATTCGACCTTCAATCCTTCCGACAGCTGAACATCAGCCGGGCGCGTACCGGATTTCGCTGTTACGATAATCAACCGCTCACCTATTGGACCACCGCATTGGCCGGCGAGGTAGGCGAACTCTGCAACATGATCAAAAAGATGGAACGTGTACAGCGTGGTGGCATCGACGGAGGCAGCAGCTACACCGCCAAAGACATCGATAAGAACATGCTGAAAGAAGAGATCGGCGGCATTGCCATCTATCTCGATCTGTTGGCCTCCTTACTGGATATCGACTTGCAAGAAGCCATCGTGGATACCTTTAATGAGAAATCAGTTAAATATGGATTTAAGGAGAAAGTATAAATGATGGAAGATAGGAGATGGAAGTTTGAAAAAAACAAACTCCGATCTACCATCTTCCATCTCTCCCCCTCTACGCTACCCCCTCTACCAAAACAAATGAATCGCACGTTAACAACTTTATTGATCGGAATTGCACTGCTGCACGCAGCTCACGGGCAAGTGCTGACCTCCTCCAATCTTCCGATCGTGGTGGTGAATACCAATGGACAGGGTATTCCCAACGAACCCCGAATAAAAGCACAGCTGGGGATCGTTTATAATGGCGAAGGGGTACGAAATGGTATCAACGATCCGCGGAATCATTACAATGGATTGGTGGGCATTGAAGTACGCGGACAATCGTCGCAGGGATTTCCCATGAAATCATACGATCTGGAATTATGGAAGCCCGACTCCAGTGAAAACGAGGTATCCCTGTTCAGATTTCCCAAGGAAAGTGATTACGCACTTTATGCGCCGTATACCGACAAGACCCTGATGCGCAATTTCCTGTCCTATACGTTCACACGGGAGTTGGGGCGATGGGCCGCCCGATGCCGATACGTTGAGCTGGTAGTGGATAATGATTATAAGGGCATTTATGTTTTCATGGAAAAGATAAAACGCGACAGTGGTCGGGTGAACATCGCCAAGCTGGGCCCTAATGAGAATAGCGGAGATGCACTCACCGGCGGCTATATTATTTCTGTCGACAAAGGAGCCAATGGCTGGTTTTCTGCCATACCACCTATGCAAAGCACCAACGGACAGCGCATTCAGTTCAATTACGTGTATCCGCAAATCGACTCCATCACGATCCCGCAAAAGAATTACATCAAGTCATACGTAGATTCCTTTGAACAAGCATTGGGCAGTTCTTCCTTTCAGCATCCGCAGTGGGGCTGGCGACGACATGCCGACGAATCCTCCTTTATCGATTACCTGATCGTAAATGAATTGGCCAAGAATATCGATGGATATCGTTTGAGTACCTACTTATATAAGGATAAGCAAACGCGTGGGGGTATACTGGTGGCCGGTCCGGTTTGGGATTACGACCTGGCCTTTTACAATGCCAATTATTGCCGGGGAAGTGATACGGTGGGATGGGCCTGGCAGTTCAACAGCGTTTGTCCGGCCGATTACTGGCAAGTGCCCTATTGGTGGAATCAGTTTCAATCGGACACGGCCTTTCAAGGAAATTTCCGTTGTCGATGGAAGCAATTGCGGGCAACCAGTTTGTCGGATCTGCGAATCAACCGCCTGATCGATTCGGTGGTGAACCTGACCCAGGAAGCGAGGATCCGTCATTTTCAGCGCTGGCCGGTGATCGGTCAGTATATCTGGCCCAATGTACAGCCCGTGCCAATGAGCTATTCGGGCGAGATACAGCAATTGCGAAACTGGTTCGCCGGACGCATCGCCTGGATCGAGCGCAATTTGCCAAACCGCGGCATCTGCTTTGAATTTCCCGGAACGACCACCAACGATCTGATCGTTTCGGCGCAACCCAATCCGTTTCGAAATGCGCTGGTGTTGAGTTTGAAATCAAGAAAGATACAATCGATCGAACTGGCTATCACGGATGCAACCGGGCGATTGATGCACCGACAAAAGATCTATTTGAATTACGGAGACAATCGTCCATCGATCAATACAGACAGTTGGAGCACCGGCATTTATTTTGTACGAATCGGGAAAGAGAATGGGAGTAGTGAAGTGGTTCGGGTTGTGAAGCAGTAGAGTGTAGAGCGCCCTACGGGCTGTGGAGGGTAGAGTGTTGAGCTCTCTACTCTCTACGCGGGCTTCGCCCGCATCAGCCGGGAATTCTCGAAATGTACTTCTCGATCTGTTTGATCTGATCGATGATCTGGGGCGTGGTGGGCTTGAGAGCCTTGGCTTTGCGGAAGAAATCTTTCGCGGCGCGGAACTCGCGCTTGTTCATCATCAGACTGCACATCTGCAAATAAGCAGCAGCCTGATTTTCTTTGTCGGGCAACCCTTTTCGCAGAGCGGATCGGATATAACTCTCTGCTTGCTTCAGATCATTTTTTTGCATGGCCAGCATGCCCATCTGCAATAAACTTGCTCCTTCGGCTTCTTTCATGGGCATACCCAGATCAAGGCCTTTTTTCATCATCTTTTCGGCCCCGTCATAATCCTGCTTCATCATGGCCAGATTTCCCTTCAATGTATAGTAAACGGAGCGAATGGGTTTGTAAAGGAGATTGGGGTATTTGATGGAGGCCAGGACCTTCTCCGCTCCTTCCATATCGCCGCTTTCCATGTATTCTTGGATGAGTCGCAGCGGACCAAAGAAGAAATGACCGAGAATGAGGATCACCGCGATCAGGTATAGTGGAAACGAGGGCCAGAACGAGGTTGCATAGTTCACATATACGCCTAAAGCCAAGAGCAACAGCCCGATTGGCAGGCGGTATTTGATGAGGAGATTGTAGAATTTCATTGCGGGGATTGTGAGGAACGAAAATACGATGAAGATGAGAGAAGTTGGGAGATGGGAGATGGAAGTTTGAGTGGGAAGTTTTCAGTTCTAAAACCTTAAACACCAAACCCCATCTTCAATCTTCAAATCCCCCGCTTTCAGTCGGAGTTGACTCATTTCGTTGATGAATAGAGTCACCACCTGCCCATATTCCGACTCCGGTGATGGCTCTCCCATACCCTTGCCTTCCGCTTCCAAATAGGCCACCGTTTCCTTGAGTTCGGTCACTCCCACCACCCCCAGGGCAAACTTCAGTTTATGGACCACTTCTCCGATGGACCTACGGTCACCTCGTTGAAGATGTGCTTTTAGATCCGCACAACTTTCCTCCACCGAGTCGACAAAAGAATGCAGCATCATACGTACAAATTCGGGGTTGCCGTTTCCGACCCGATTCAAATAGGCCAGGTCGATGACCAGTTTTCTGGAAGAATCTATCGCCTTCTGATCGGTCTGCTGTGTGGCTGCGTGACCCGCGCTCAATGTTTTCCAGACAACATCCAACAATTGTCCCGCATCAAATGGCTTCGACAAGGTATCGTTCATACCGGCCTTCAGATAATTCCGGCGATCGGTTTCAAAGGCGTTGGCCGACAAAGCCACAATGGGTACGGAGGCAAGGACCGGATCTTCCAGCTGCCGGATCGCCAAGGTAACTTGTACCCCATCCATCAAGGGCACCTGTATGTCCATCAGTATAAGGTCATATCGGGTATGCCTGGCCTTCTGCAATCCTTCCGCGCCATCCACCGCCATCTCGAGGGAAATGCCCCAATCACGGGTCATCTCTTCCACCAAAAATCGGTTCAAGGGCACATCCTCCACGAGCAGTATCCGTTTGCCTCCCAGGGCTTCTACAGTGGCAAGCTGTTCCGCCCGATCCGGAGGTTCCTTATGCGTTTCAACTGGTGACAGCGGTAAACTAAAAGTGAACGTAGAACCGGATCCGATTTGGCTCTCCACCGCTATGGTACCGCCCATCAATGCTGCCAATTCTTTGCAGATCGTTAGGCCCAGTCCGGTGCCCGCGCGTTGAGTTTGTCCTGGCACATGCGCCTGCACAAACGGTTCAAAAACCCGTTCCAGCGAGTCTTGTTCAATTCCGATACCGGTGTCAATGACCCGAAAACAGACCATCGATTCCTCGGACGCGTGTACTTGTAGGCTAACCAATCCCTGATCGGTGAACTTCAAGGCGTTTGACAATAAATTTCCCAGTACTTGTAGAATGCGATTGATATCACTCCTGTATGATTCGGCTACGCCGTTCTGCAGATCCAGCGACAAATTCAATCCCTTGGCAAGAGCCGTTTCCTGAAACAGATCCATCAATGCCTGCATCCGCTCGCTCAACACAAACTCCTCCGGATGCAACTCCATTTTACCCGACCCGATCTTTTCAATATCCAATACCTCGTTCACGATCGACACCAGGGATTGAGCCGAGTGCCGCAGCAGCTGAATGTATTTCGATTGCTTTTCATCCAGGGCCGAACGATCCAACAGGTCCGTTAACCCGATGATCCCATTCATGGGCGTCCGCAACTCGTGACTCACCCGTGCCAAAAAATCTTCCTTGGCCTTGGCATTCGCTTCCGCCTCCTGCTTGGCCCGCTGCAATACAGCTTGCGCCTGTTTGATGGCGGTCACATTCATGCCGTAGCCGATCACCAAGTCTACCTGCCCCTGCTCATTCACCACCGGAAACATCTTGCGATAATGATTTTCTGCTTCGCCGGAAGGATTGATCAGCTCTTCCTCCCATTCTGCCTGTTTTTGCGTCTGAATAGCCTGATTGAAAGCGGCCCGTCGCTCCTGAAAGATGGAGTACGGCCGTTGGCGATGATCGCAATATTCCTCGTCGTTTTTATGGATGATCCAGGCACGCAACTCCGGATTGCGGATACCCTGTGGGTTCACGAACAGATAGCGGTGATCCTTGTCGAACACGGCTATATCGGCCGGAATGTTGTTCAAGATCTGTTCATAAAAATGTCGTTGCTTCTCGATCTCGGCCTGCTGATAGGTCCACACATGCGCCACCAATTCATCGGCCTGGTATATCGGGGTATAATCGCGCGACAACAAACGACCATCCTGTAACCGGATCAACTCGCCGATCACGGGCTGCTTATGCGTGTAGATCTCCTGCACACTGGCAGTAAATCCATCGGGGTCCTGAAAATTATCCTTGAACCGATCGGCCAGGTCAACACCACTCTTCCCCATCAGGTCTGCCGGCGTCAGGCCCGAGAAAACCAGCTCGCAGAACAACGGATTCACAAATAAGATCCGGCGCTCGGGAGACACCACCGCCACTCCCTGACGGAGGGAGGACAAGACCGATGATAACAAATCAGGTAACATACTTAGCTATCCGAAATATACCATAAAAATCAACTCGTCCATTGATTGACAAGTTGTTAGGGATATCGATAATTATTATAAATAAGTGCTTACTCGTATTATTAAAAAATAAATTACGGACAATAAATGCGTTACTATACGTAAAAACTTCTAATATTTGGTGATTAATCCCGGCAGCATTGAAGAAGATCCGTTTATTTCTGGTAGATGATCACCGTATGATGATCGATATGTGGAGCGCGCTTTTGGGAAGCGATCCGCGTTTCAAAGTTTCGGGATTTGCTTTGGATGGCAAATCTGCCATGGACAAGATCCGGGAAAGTCAACCCCAGGTGGTTTTGATGGACATCACCCTGCCCGGGCAGTCGGGCATCGAGATCACCAAACTCATCAAGGAAGAATTGCCGGGCGTGCGTGTGTTGGCCGTGTCTATGCACAATAACACCATGCTTATCAAACAGATGCTCCTGAACGGGGCCTCGGGGTACGTATCCAAAACATCCGGGTTCGAAGAAATGAATCAGGCCATCCTTACTGTAGCCAGCGGACAACGATACATCAGTGACGATATCAAAGAGCTGATCACCTCCCAAATGATCAGCCCCGACTCACAATCGCCCACCGCCAAACTCAATCAACTCACCAAACGGGAAATGGAGATCGTGGAAATGCTCCGCGACGGGCTCTCCTCCAAAGAGATCGCCGAAAAATTATTCATCTCCAACCGCACTGTAGAAGTGCACCGCTATAATATCTTCCGGAAACTCGATGTCACCAATGTGGTTTCACTGATCAAACTGGTGAATGAGAACAGGTATTAGATGGGAGATGGAAGATGGTAGTTTGTAAACCTAAAACGAAAATCTTCCAACCCAAACTTCCATCTCCCATCTTAGTTCTTAAAAAGCTTATCCACCGCTACGTATCGATAGTCAAAGATTGTTTCCAGTTTCTTGCGCACAAACAACTTGTCCGCCACCACACCCAGGATACCCATCGGAATCTTGTAATGCACGATGTCGGTCATTTCCACCCCACCTTCCACTTCCCGGAAATGATGCTGATGATGCCATAGCGAATAGGGGCCAAATCGCTGTTCGTCGATAAAATATTTTCCTTCCACCACCTGCGTGATCTCGGTCATCCAGTACATCGGTATGCCCAACAAGGGGGACACCCGGTACTCGATGAGTTGTCCCGCATACATACGCGCCGGACGATGCTCCGATAAAATATGAAACCCCATCCCTTCCGGCGTGATCGCTGCCAGGTTTCCGGGATCGGAGAAAAAATCCCACGCTTTTTCAAGTGATATGGGCAGGGTCTGTACCCGTTTTAAACTGCGCGCTCGCATACGTAGTATTCGTTTACTTTCGTTTTATAACCATCTGTTACCTGAAAAGTTCAGCGCATGTCGACACGTGAATTCCTGCTACAAAAATTTGAAGCCGCCTACCAAAAACTGAATGCGGAACAGCAACAGGCCGTAGATGCCATCGAGGGTCCGGTTATGGTGATCGCCGGTCCGGGTACCGGTAAAACCCAGATCCTGGCCAGCCGCATCGGCAAGATCCTGCTGGAAACTGATGCCCAGCCCCAAAACATCCTCTGCCTCACGTTCACCGATGCCGGCGTAGTGGCCATGCGCGAGCGACTGATCCAATTCATCGGCAGCGACGCATACAAAGTTCATCTACACACCTTCCACTCCTTCTGCCACCACGTCATTCAAGACAATCTGCGCCACTTCAACAAACGGGAATTGCAACCGCTCACCGAGCTGGAACGTATTCAGGTTATGAAGGAATTGATCGATCAGTTCCCTAAGGGCCACCCCCTCAAACGATACAAAGGGGATGTATACTACGACCTGGATCACCTCACCACCCTCTTCTCCGCCATAAAAAGAGAAGGATGGGAAGTGACCTGGTTACACAAACAGATCGATCGGTATGTCAACGATATCATACCTGTCACCGACGGCTTGTACAACAAGCGCGAGCAGAAAAAAGGAAACTTTCAGCTCACGGTAAAAGGCAAGGCAGAAGTGGAACGAATGGAGAAATTGAAATCGGCCATCACCTGCTTTCCAACCTATCAGTCGCTGCTCGATCAAAAGCACCGATACGATTTTGACGATATGATCCATTGGGTGATCCGACTTTTCGAAACGGAATCCGACATCCTGCTCGGCTATCAGGAACAGTTCCAATACATCCTGGTGGATGAGTACCAAGATACCAGTGGCTCACAGAACCGAATCGTGGAACTGCTGGTCAGCTATTGGGATACCCAACCCAATCTGTTCGTGGTGGGCGACGACGATCAAAGCATCTATCGATTTCAAGGGGCCAACCTGATGAATCTGATGACGCTCGCCAACCGTTACGAGAAGGGCCTGCGCCGAGTGGTGCTCACCAAAAATTACCGAAGCGTTCAACCCATTCTCAACGCTGCCAAAGGCCTCATCGAAAACAACGAACACCGGCTGATCCATCAATTCGAGGGACTGAATAAGGAACTCGTGGCGGATGGGGACGAGATCAAAAACCTGTCGATCCTGCCCGAACTCCGCGTGTACGAAAGTGAGCTGGCCGAACAGGCTCATATCGCCGCCTCCATTCGAACCCTGATCGATAACGGCACACAACCGGGCGACATAGCCGTTATTTATCGCGAACACAAGTTGGGTGATGACTTGATGAAA
Organism: Bacteroidota bacterium; assembly: GCA_046081925.1. Classification (GTDB taxonomy): domain Bacteria; phylum Bacteroidota; class Bacteroidia; order Chitinophagales; family Chitinophagaceae; genus JJ008. Next base: position 35,086 of record JBJTWV010000027.1, read on the forward strand.
TTTCTGCAACAAGAAGAGATCCCCTTCTATGTGAAACGATCGATCGATCTGCTGCAAGACCCGTTCACCAATCAGGTGTTGAATCTGCTGCGATACATGGCCGCCGAGCAGGACAATCCCTACAGCGGCGAACACCTGCTGTTCGACATCATGCACTATCCATATTTCGGGATACGCCCCTTCACCATTGCCAACCTCTGTTATGAACTGGCAGAGATGCGCAACAAGAAAAAGACCGATAAATCACTTCGTGGTCACTTGAACGGACTGATCCATCAACATGAAAGCAGCTTGTTCAACGGCGATGAGCAAACAGATCGGTTGCTTCGTCTCGCTCGCTTCTTGGAAATGGCACAGACCAAACTCTACGAAGAGAATCTGCACCGCTGGTTCGAGTTCCTGCTGAATGAAAGCGGCATCCTGCCCTGGGTAATGAAACAGACCGATCGTGTATGGCTACTCCGTAAACTCAGTTGCCTGTTCGATTACCTGAAAGAAAGTACACAGCGCAAACCCGAGATCCGGTTAGGCGAATGGATGGAGCAGATCCGTTTGATGAAAGAGAATGGCATACGGCTGTCATTGGTGCAAACCACCGGCAAGGATACCGGCGTCAATTTGATGACCTGCCATGGAAGCAAAGGCCTGGAATTCGAACATGTATTTCTGTTGGGCGCCCGAAATGATATCTGGGAAGGGAAACGCGATTATAATCGCGGCTTCCGACTGCCACCCACCGTATTCGAGGAAGAAACCGATACCGAGGCCGTAGAGGAATTACGTCGGTTGTTCTTCGTATCGATCACCCGCGCCAAGAAACATCTGTACATCTCCTACCCAAAACTGAAGCACAACGGCCATTTGCTGGAGCCCTCGCAATTTTTTGAAGAGGTGAAACGGACAATGGATCTGAAGCCGCTGGATATCCGATTGAACAGCGAAGAAGAAAGTCGATTTGCTGCGCTGCGTTTCGGCATCATTCGTCGCCCCGTGATCGACCCGGCCGAGCAAGATTGGGTAGATCAACAACTGCGACAGTTTGTGATGAATGTGACCGCCCTGAACAATTACCTCGATTGTCCGCTGAAATTCTACTACAACAATCTCATCCGAGTGCCCTCGGCTAAATCGGAAGCTGCGGAATTCGGAACGGCAGTGCATGAAGCGCTGAAAGATTTCATCCAGTACATGACCGAGCACGATAAACAATATCCAACCGCCGATTATCTGGTTCAACAATTCCAATACCACTTGTATGCCGGACGAGACATTTTTACGAAGGAAAGTCTGAAGCGTTTTCTGGAGCACGGCGAAACCGTTTTGCGCGCCTATTATGAGAAATACTACCAGCCGGCGCCTACCGATGACTTCATCCTGACCGAAACGCCCTTGCGCGGTGTAGTGGTGAACAGGATCCCGCTAAAAGGATTTACGGACAAGATCCAATTCTGGGGCAACGACATCATCATCAGCGACTTCAAGACAGGCAAATACAGCAAGGCCCGCGGAAGAGGAGAATTCGATCGTCCGGGCGGAAAGCATCAGCCCGAAGGAGGCAATTACTGGCGACAGGCGGTTTTCTATAAGCTGCTGGTGGATCATCTTCCCGGCAAGAACTGGAATGTGCTGGAGGCCTGCTTCGATTTCGTGGAGCCGAACGACCATGGTGAATTCGACCGCGAACGCATCGAGATCCGGTCCGAGGACGTGGACTATGTTACCCAACAACTCACCGATTCCTGGCAAAAGATACAAAACCGCGAATTCAATACCGGCTGCGGCAAAGAAGATTGTACTTGGTGCAATTTCACCAAAGAACACAAATTGTACACCTCCCTGATAGAGGAGGAGGGTAGAGAGTAGAGGGTTGAGAGTAGAGGATAGAGTTTTGAAATTTTAAACTTTTAACAACCCTCAACACTCTACTCTCAACCCTCTACCCTCTACCTTTGCCTCACATGCGTGTATCATCCGCTTTTGTATCCCTTCTCGTGATCGTGACCTTGTTCGCGACTCTTACCTTCCCAACGGGCTGTGCCAATATCATCCCGCCGCAAGGTGGTCCGCGCGATACCATTCCACCGGTGCTGTTGAAGGCGAATCCGGTCGACCGCGCCACGAATGTGACCTCTAACCGTCTTGTTTTTTCTTTTGACGAATTTGTGGAGTTACAAAATGCGCAGCAAGCCGTCATCATCTCGCCACTGCCGGCAGTGGCTCCCACCCTTGAGAGCAAATTGAAAGAGGTATACGTTCGCCTCCGCGACACCCTTCAACCCAACACAACCTATACAATCGATTTTGGCAGTGCCATCAAGGATTACAACGAGGGAAATGTGCTGAAACATTTTCGTTTCAGTTTCTCCACCGGCGATCGGTTGGATTCCGGCAGGATCAAGGGAAAACTGGTGTTGGCCGAAACCGGAAAGACAGATACCACCCTGATCGTGATCCTGCATCGAAGCGGCAAGGATTCAGCTATTGTCACGGATCGACCCGCCTTTATCACCCGTATCAACGGAAAAGGAGAATTTCAATTCGATCAACTGCCCGATCGGGATTTTTATCTCTACGCCATCAAGGATGACGGAGGTATGCGACGACTGATCGGGGATGATCAGCGAGTTGCGTTTGCCGACTCCTCGGTACGTCCGTCCAACGACCCCACCCCTCTCACCCTTTACGCCTTCGACCTGAAGGCCAAAACTGGCAGTTCCGTTTCACCTGCACCTCCCATTGGTACGCCCGGTATCAAAGGACGTCCGGGCGGTGGAGCAACAGACAGAAGATTGCGCTACACAAATTCGTTAAGTGAAGGGAAGCAAGACCTGCTCAGTGCGTTTGAACTGTCGTTCGATCAAGCACTCACCCGGTTCGATTCATCCAAGATCCACCTGTACACCGATACCACTTTTACGCCCGTGAAAGACCATTCGTTTGCGATCGACAGCAATCGGAAAAAAATAATGGTTCAGGTGCCTTGGAAAGAAAATACCCTGTATAAATTGGTGGTGGAAAAAGAAGCCTTGAAAGACACCCAGGATCGTCAGCTACTGAAATCCGATACGATCTCCTTTACGTCTCGCCGAAGGGCCGACTATGGAAAACTATCCATTCGGTTACGCAACCCCAATAATCCCCCAGCAGACGGAAACACCTCCAACCCCGTGATTCAACTGGTACTGAACGAGACCATCGTCGCCACTCAGCCCCTGGGCAGCGATGTCATTTTCCGCCGCGAGCTGTTTTTGCCCGGGACTTACGAGATCCGAGTACTATACGACCGAAATCAGAATGGCCGCTGGGATGGTGGCCGACTCTTTCCGTCCCGCCTCCAACCCGAGCGGGTACGTCTTCTGGACCGAAAGGTGACAGTCAAAGCGAATTGGGAGAACGAGTACGAATTATAGTGGGGGATGTTGAAGGATGAAAGTCTTTCATCCTTCAACTTTCCTCCTTCATCTCCTCACCTAGTAACGTACTTTTCAACAGGCAGTCGATTTTGCAAACTGCGGGCGAGGGTCATTTCATCGGCATATTCAAGTTCACCGCCAAAAGCGATACCACGGGCGATGGTGGTGACTCGAACCGGTTTGGCGGGGTCGGCCGTAAGTTTTTTCTGGATATAATAGATGGTCGTATCGCCTTGAATGGTCGGATTTAACGCAAATATGATCTCTTCCACCCCTTCTTTTTGAATACGATCGAGCAGCCCTTCTATTTGCAATTGATCGGGGCCAATTCCGTCCAGCGGCGAGATCACGCCACCCAATACGTGATACGTGCCATTGTATTGCGAAGTGGATTCGATGGCGATCACATCCCGGATACTTTCCACCACGCAGATCAATTCCTGCTTGCGCATCGAATTGCTGCAGATGGAGCAAACATCGCCATCCGAGATATTATTGCAACGGCGGCAAAATTTGATCTCCTGTCGCATTTTTCGAACCGATTCGGCAAAGAACTCAACTTGTGCCGGCTCTTGCTTCAACAAATGCAAGACCAACCGCAAAGCTGTCTTCTTCCCAATGCCCGGCAATTGCGAAAAGGCCTGTACCGCTTGCTCCAATAAGACTGACGGAAGATTCATGGGAGAGTAGAGGGTAGAGTGTTGAGGGTTGAGGTTGGAAGTAGAAAGTTAAAGGTTGAATTCCATAAAACTGTGCGGCAATTTACTCAACTCTCCACACTCTACCCTCTACTCTTCCCTCTTCCCTCAACTCTCAACTCTCACCCCCTCATCTCCTCAACCCTCTACCCTCTACAAAAAACGCCATAAAGGCGTTTTTTCTTACCTTTGTCCTCCAGGCGGATTTGTTTATTGTTCAGCCTGTAAAAAACCGAACTAATAAACGTGCACAACCTCCCGGTTTTCCCCGCGTTTATAGTTCACAACGAATCGATGATGAAAACGATCCAAGATTGTTTACGCGAGCGCATACTCGTGATCGACGGGGCCATGGGCACCATGATCCAGCGCCACAAACTCACGGAGGCCGACTACCGTGGCACTCGCTTTGCCGATTGGCCCTCCGACCTCAAAGGTAATAACGACCTGCTCTGCCTCACCAAACCCGAACTGATCACCGCCATCCACCGCGAATACCTCGATGCCGGTGCCGACATCATCGAAACCAATACATTCAGTTCCACCTTCATTGCCATGGCCGATTACAAAATGGAATCCCTGGCATACGAACAGAATGTAGCCGCCGCCCAATGTGCCCGAAAAGCAGTGAACGACTGGTATCACGATAATCATACCGACCACACGCAACAACCCAAATTCGTGGCCGGTGCGATTGGTCCACTCAACAAAACCCTCTCCCTCTCTCCCGATGTCAACAACCCCGGCTTCCGGGCGATCTATTTCGATGAAGTGGTAGAGGCCTACACCGAACAAGTACGCGGACTGCTCGACGGCGGCGTAGACCTGTTGCTCATCGAAACGATTTTTGATACCCTGAATGCCAAAGCCGCCATCTATGCCATCCAAAAACTGGCAGATGAGACCGGTACTCCTCCATTACCCATCATGATCAGCGGCACCATCACCGATGCCTCAGGCCGCACACTGAGCGGACAAACCCTCGAAGCCTTTTATACCTCCGTCATGCACACCAACCCGCTGAGTGTGGGACTCAATTGTGCTCTCGGAGCTAAAGAAATGCGGCCGCACATTGAGGAATTGTCACATCTCGCCAGTTGCTATGTGTCCGCTTACCCCAATGCCGGACTGCCCAATGCCATGGGTGAGTATGATGAGAATCCGGAAGACACCGGTCATTATTTGGAAGACTGGGCCAAACAAGGCTGGGTCAATATCGTGGGCGGATGTTGTGGCACCACGCCCGATCATATCCGTCACATCGCACAGCACGTGAAAACGATCCGGCCACGTCCGCTGCCCATCTTGTTGGAAACCTTGACAGAAATCGAAGAAGCCTAGAGAAAATGTCCGACCAAAATCAGATCAAACCCTATTTGCGCCTGTCGGGACTGGAACCACTGGTGGTTCGTCCCGAAACGAATTTTGTGAACGTAGGCGAACGCACCAACGTCACCGGCTCCAAAAAATTCGCACGACTTATTCGAGAGAATCAATACGAGGAGGCGCTCAGTGTAGCACGGCAACAGGTGGAAAATGGCGCACAGGTACTCGACGTGAACATGGATGATGCCCTGCTTGATGGAAAACAAGCCATGGTCACATTCCTGAATCTGTTACAAAGCGAGCCCGATATTGCCCGTATTCCCATCATGATCGACAGCTCGAAATTCGAGATCATCGAAGCCGGCCTCAAATGCGTACAAGGCAAATGCATCGTCAACTCCATCTCCCTCAAAGAAGGAGAACAGAAATTTTTGGAACAGGCCCGGATCTGTCAGCGTTTCGGCGCCTCCGTGATCGTAATGGCCTTCGATGAAAAAGGACAGGCCGATTCGAAAGACAGAAAAGTAGACATCTGCCAACGTGCATACGATCTGCTCACGACCAAACTAAATTATCCGCCGCAAGACATCATCTTCGACCCCAACATCTTTGCCGTTGCCACCGGATTGGAAGAACACAATAACTACGGCGTCGATTTCATAGAGGCCACACGCACCATTAAAAAACGAATGCCCCTCACCCACATCAGTGGCGGGGTCAGCAATCTCTCCTTCTCCTTCCGAGGTAATGAACCGGTTCGGGAAGTCATGCACGCCGTATTCCTGTATCATGCCATCCGCGCCGGTATGGATATGGGCATTGTGAATGCCGGTCAATTGGCGCTGTACGATGAGATCGAACCCAAACTGAGAGAATTATGTGAGGAGGTGATCCTAAACCGGAATAATGACAACAATGAAGCCACTGAAAAACTGATCAGCTTCGCGGAAACCGTTAAGGCCAAGGGCAAAACGGAAGTAAAAGATGAGGCATGGAGAAATGCCTCTGTTGAGGACCGACTCAAACATGCCCTTATTCATGGCATTACCGATCATATTGATACAGATACCGAGGAAGCCCGACAAAAATATCCGAAGCCGCTGGAGGTGATTGAAGGGCCACTGATGAACGGTATGAATGTAGTGGGCGATCTGTTCGGCGCCGGAAAAATGTTTCTGCCCCAAGTAGTGAAGAGTGCGCGTGTGATGAAGAAAAGCGTAGCCTGGCTCACTCCGTTCATCGAAGAAGAAAAAAGAAACAATCCGCTGGCCGCACAAGGCTCCGCCCCAAAAGTGCTGCTGGCCACCGTAAAAGGAGATGTACACGATATCGGAAAGAATATCGTGGGCGTGGTGTTGGGCTGCAATGGCTATGATATCATCGATATGGGCGTGATGGTGCCGGCCGATAAGATCCTGGATACAGCCGAGAAGGAAAATGTGGATATCATCGGTTTAAGCGGACTCATTACGCCTTCCCTCGATGAAATGGTGCATGTGGCGTCGGAAATGAAACGTCGCGGCATGAAACAACCCTTGCTCATCGGAGGTGCCACTACGTCGCGGATGCATACCGCCGTGAAGATCGAACCGCAGTATGAACATAGCGTTCTGCATGTGCTGGATGCGTCTCGCAGTGTGACCGTCGTTACCAGCTTGCTGAACAAAGAGCAGAAAAAAGAATTCCTTCAAAATACCCGAGCCGAATATGACACGCTTCGGAAGCAATTCGCCAATAAGGACAAGAAGAACCTGATCCCGTACGAAGAGGCGGTTGTGACCAAGGAATATTTCGATTGGAAAAACTACAAATCGGTCGCCCCCAAACAAAAGGGCGTGCAGGTTTGGAAAAATATCGACCTCGCCACCATCGCCAATCATATCGATTGGGGACCCTTCTTCATCGCCTGGGAAATGCCCGGACGATTTCCACAAGTGCTGGAAGACCCAACCTTTGGAGCCGAGGCAACCAAGCTATTCGAAGATGCCAATCGGTTGTTGCAGCAAGTGATCGATGAAAATTGGTTCCGGGCCGAAGCCGTTTACGCGTTTTGGCCGGCGCATAGCAACAATGCAGACACCATTCATGTGCAAACAGAAACAGGTGAGGTACGCTTGGAAATGCTGCGTCAACAATTGAAAAAGGCCGTGGGCCAGCCCACTTATTCGCTGGCGGATTTTGTTCGTCCCGAACAAGCCGGTGGCAATGACTTCATGGGTGGATTTGCCGTGACCATACACGACGCACAAAAACACATTCAGGCTTTCACCGACGTACAGGATGAATACAATAAGATCATCGTTCAAATTCTCGCCGATCGGATGGTAGAGGCACTGGCCGAATACTTGCATGCCTGTGTGCGTACCGATTTCTGGGGATACGATCCGAAAGAATCCTTATCGAACGAAGCACTGATACGGGAGGAATACAAAGGCATCCGCCCGGCCCCCGGCTATCCGGCCTGCCCCGATCACACTGAGAAGCTGAAATTATTCTCCATGTTGCAGGTGACTGACAACATCGGTATCTCGCTCACAGAAAGTTTAGCCATGAATCCGCCCGCCTCCGTCTGTGGCTGGTATTTTGCGCACCCGGAAAGTCATTATTTCGGACTGGGAAAGATCCGGGAAGATCAACTGACCGATTACGCCGCACGAAAAGGCATGAGTCTGGAAGAAGCAACGAAATGGCTGAGGACAGTGGTTGAGTAGATGAGAGGATGAGGAGATGAGAGTTTAGCGTTTAGGAAAAATGCTTGAGTTGAATGATTGTTTGTCGCTAAACACTATTCTCTAAACCATATCCAAAAATCCTCTGCGTTGTAATTCTGCCCGCAACTGAACTGGATCCTGAAATTGAACGCTCGGTATATTCAATGCTTCTGCAGCGCGTACATTTCGAAGATTATCATCGATGAATAATGAGCTGGCTGTATCGATCTGATATCGATTCAAGAGGATCTGATAGAAGTCGGGGAAAGGTTTACGCGTTTTCTCTTCGCCGCTGACCACTCGTCCGTCGAACCAATGCAGAAAATCATAACGAGCCAGTGCTTTGGGGAAGGTTTCGGCACTCCAATTTGTGAGCGCATAGAATTTGTAACGCTTCGTGGCTCGTAGATCTCGAAAGACATCTACTGTTTCCTGAATGGGGCCGCCCAACATATCCTCCCACCGTCCGTAAAAATCCCGGATCGCCGATTCCCAGCTCGGATGCTCGGCGATCTTTTCCTCCGTGGCCTTGGCAATGGGATAGCCGGCATCCTGATTCTCATTCCAATCGCTGGTGCAGATATGCTCAAAGAAATGATCTCGTTTATCCAGCGAATCAAAGTAATGCTCATCGAAAACATAGGTGGTCTTCCAGTCGATCAACACACCCCCCAGATCCCAAATGATCGTATCAACTGCCATTACCTGTGGTTGTATTTCAGTTTCAAGGTTATCATGATAGTTGTCATACACAGCATAACCGCATTGGTGATGATGATGACGGGGTCGGCTCGCAAAGCCCCGAAGATCAGCCAGAGCACTTGGTTGGTAAAGGCGATCACGAACATTGCCATGGCAACATCTTTGGCAGATTTTGTTTTCCAGGTTTTAACGACCTGAGGCAAAAAGGTAAAAGCAGTGATCAAACCTGCTACATACCCAAGAATATCTACACCAGTCAGTTCCATAAATGATTTTGAATTACAAACATACTTGAATTCCGACTCATCGCTTCTCAAATAACCACCAAAGGCGTTTTCGCGGTTTCACCTTGTAATGTTTTTTGAGGTAGGCCGCTATGAATTCCATAGCCTCATCCACACTATCGGTGTATTTGACCAGGGAAAGATCTTCCGGTGAAATGGTGCCCTGTTTTTCCATATCGTGAATGGCATCCATCAATGGTTTAAAATACTGCTTACCGAACAGGACGATGGGGAATTTGGTGATGGTTTTGGTTTGCACCAATGTCAGTGTTTCAAAGAGTTCGTCCATGGTGCCAAATCCGCCCGGCATGATGATAAAGGCGTAGGAGTATTTTACCAGCAACACCTTTCGAACGAAGAAATGTTCAAAGGTGATGGACTTATGTAAATACGGATTTTCCTTTTGCTCAAAAGGAAGCAGGATGTTGCAACCTACCGATTGTCCGCCGGCCTCATAAGCGCCTCGGTTGGCCGCTTCCATGATGCCCGGTCCACCGCCGGTAATGGTCACCAATCCAAGCTTGGCGATCCGTGCACCAAATTCACGGGCCTTTTCATAATACACGTGTCCCTCCGGGAAACGAGCCGATCCGAATACCGTCACGGATGGTCCCATGAAGTGCAGCGCCCGGAACCCCCGAATGAACTGCCGAAAAACGCGAAAGGCGAACCACAACTCATAGCCACGACTTTTAGGCCCCTCCAAAAACACATGCTCCTTGGGTGGGATGATGGGCGTCTTGACAGACTTTCGATGCTTCTTATGGGCCATATGGAGTAAATTGCCAATTGATCATTCAAATTTACCTGCTTTTACCCGATGCGTATCATTTCTTACAATGTGAATGGGATCCGAGCGGCGATCCGCAAAGGTTTTCTGGAATGGCTGGCCACCGATCCGGCCGATATCATTTGTTTGCAAGAAACCAAGGCCGAACAAAAGGATATCGACACGAATGAATTGCACCAGCTGGGTTATCAGGACTACTGGTTTTCGGCGCAGAAAAAAGGATACAGTGGCGTGGCCGTGTTTACTAAGATCCGCCCCGATCATGTCGAATACGGCAATGGACATGGAGCCAGCGATGAAGAAGGGCGCGTGATCCAACTGGATTTCGGGAAGATCCGACTCATCAATGCTTATTTCCCAAGCGGCACCAGCGGGGAGCACCGACAGTCATTCAAATACGAATGGTTGGATGAATGCTATGACTGGTTGAAGAAACTACGAAAGAAACATCCGCAGTTGATCCTTTGCGGTGATTACAATATTGCCCATCAGGAGATCGACATCCACGACCCAAAAGGAAACAAGAATACAACGGGCTTCCTGCCGGCCGAACGGGAATGGATGACCAAATTTCTCAACAACGGCTGGATCGACACCTTCCGCCACTTTCACGCCGAGCCACATCGATATACCTGGTGGAGTCAACGTTTTCCGTCTGTACGCTTGAATAACAAAGGTTGGCGGATCGATTACATCAGCGTGACCGATACATTAAAATCGAACTTGAAGGATGCGGAGATCTACCCGGATGTAAAGCATTCCGACCATTGCCCCATTTACCTGGAACTGAAAAAATGAAACCATTCATTTACAATGTGACCGTAAAGGTGAGCCATTCCATTCAGGCCGATTGGTTGCGATGGATGCAAGAGGAGCATATGAACGAAGTGGTCGCTACCGGATGCTTCACCCAATGTCGATTATTTCATCTGATCGAATCCGATGATAGCCAAGGGGTAACCTATGCTGCCCAATACGAGGCTTCCAACAAAGAGCAATACGAGCGCTACCTACGTGAATTTGCGGATGCGATGAGAAAAAAGGGATTTGACAAGTGGGGAGATGCCTTCATTGCTTTTCGAACCGTCATGCAAGTGATCTGATCCTGCTGTACTTTTGAACGACACTATGAACCCATCCATAGCAGACATACGAAAAACGTACGCGCAATCGCAGTTGTCCGAATCAGATACGGTTTCAAATCCGATCGAACAGTTCAAAAAATGGTGGGAGGAGGCCGTGCATGCCCAGATCGATGAGGTGAATGCCATGACCTTGGCCACGATCGATGAAAACGGCATGCCCGACGCCCGGATCGTATTGCTGAAAGGATTGGAAGAAAACGGATTTGTTTTTTATACGAACTATTTAAGTCGTAAAGGACAGCAACTCACGCTTCATCCGAAGGCTGCCTTGGTTTTTTTCTGGAAGGAATTAGAGCGACAGGTGCGGGTGCATGGACTCGTGGAGCGGATCGTGGAATCGGAGAGCGACGCCTATTTCCATTCGAGACCGCGGGAAAGTCAATTGGGGGCGGTTAGTTCGCCACAAAGTCAAGTGATCGATGATCGTGCTTGGCTGGAGAGTCGATACCAGGAAGTAGAGGCCTCATTCGAGGGAAAAGAAATTGAACGGCCTACTCATTGGGGCGGATATCGGCTGGTGGCGGAGTCGGTTGAATTTTGGCAAGGCCGACCCGGACGGATGCATGACCGGATAGAATATAAAAAGGACCCGAGTGGGTCCTGGTTTCGTCAACGATTGGCGCCGTAGGCGCACGATCACTTGGCTGCTTTCTTAGCCGCGTTGCGCTTGGCAATCTTAGGCGCGTTGGCCGGACGGCTCTTCCCGAACGATCCTTTGAAACGCTTTCCCTTGGCTGTTTTTTTATCTCCTCTTCCCATGTTACTGATTATGATTGGTTGATGATTACAATATTTCGGCCAGCTCTTTTCCGGCTTTGAAGCGAGCCACCCGACGGGACTTGATCTTGATCACTTTTCCGGTGCCGGGGTTTCGTCCTACCCGCGCTTTCCGCTTGTAGGTGTCGAACGTGCCAAAACCGACCAGCTTCACTTTACCATCCGCTTTCAAGGTGTTGGTTACCGCCTCCACGAACGAATCGATCGCAGCATTTGCCTGTACTTTCGATATACCGGCATCCTCAGAAATTTGAACGATCAGATCGGCTTTGTTCATGACCGCAAAGATAAGGAAACCCGATGAGGAGATGAGAGGATGAGAAGATGAGAGTTGAGAGAATCTATTGAGTGATTGCCACTGTCATAAATGAACTTCAAGTGATTCAACTCTCATCTTCTCATCCTCTCATCTCTTCGGGGGTTCCTCCGCCTGGCTTTGCAGCTGCGCCAATCGGGTGCGGGCCGCCACCAGTTCGTTCATCTGTTCCTTGAAATGGCTGTATTGTTCCTGATTTTCTTCGGTGAGTCGGTTGTTTGTATCGTGCAAGGATTGATGCCGACGCGCAGAGATCGTTACCTGTTCCTCTAATTCGCGGATGCGTGTCTGGGCTCCTTCCAGTGCCTCGGCCACGGCTCGGGCATGGATCAGCTGCGACTCCAATTGAGAGATCTTCGACAACAGCTCTTCATTCACCTCGCCGGATCCGCCGTTCGTTGATTTGATTCGCTCGATCTCATCTTCCCGATCCATCAGTTTCAATTCCAATTCTTCGATACGGATTTCTGCCCGATGCAGATCGGCATGCAACGTGCGACCGTGTTCTCCATCTAACTGAAGTGCTCCGTCGGGATGAGGAGTCCCAGGCGAAAAAGTGACGAGGCGGTCCAACCGTTTATCGATGGATTCGCCCGATTGCAATGTGGCGGTCAATAATTCGCGGTAGATCGAATGCTCCTGCTTGAGATGTGTGAGGAGTTCTTCCTTGGACGTAAGGGCCGATTGAAGTGTTTGACATTTTTCATTGGCCGTTTCGGATTCCCGTCGCATGCGGTCCAGCTCGCGTGACAAGTTTTCCGTTTCGCGCAGAAAACGATTTTTCCATCCGTTCATCTCTTGACGGATCTGTTTCTCCTTTTGAGAAGGATCTTGTAAAATGGATTGGCGCTGTATCCACCAGAAATGCAAGGCAAATCCGATCGTAAAGAGAAGGGCGCTCCACACCCCGATCTCCGCTCCTGTGAGAATGACAAGTAATGCGTTCATGTTTGTGCGTTTACGTACGCGGCAGTGTTCAGAAAGGGGCGGAGGCGGAAATTCAGTGGTATTGGAGGAAGCAAGGTAGTCCCTCCCAACTGAAAAAGGCGCGTAAAATCCCTACGTAAATCTACGATGTGGGTTATTTGACCAGAGTACCCACTTTCTCCCCGCTGACCACCCGTCGAAGATTGTCGGGCTGATTGATATCAAACACGATGATGGGGAGCTTGTTCTCCATGCAAAGTGTGAAGGCGGTCATATCCATCACTTTCAATTGCTGGGAGATACAGTCTTGGAAGCCGATGGTTTCGTATTTCTTGGCGGTGGGGTCTTTTTCGGGGTCGGCCGTATAGATGCCATCTACGCGGGTGCCTTTCAGGATCACATCGGCATTGATCTCGATGGCCCGAAGCGATCCGGCGGTGTCAGTGGTGAAATACGGGTTACCGGTACCGGCCCCGAAGATCACGATACGACCTTTTTCGAGGTGACGGATGGCGCGGCGACGGATGTATGGTTCGGCGATCTGCTCCATTTTGATGGCGGATAGTAACCGCGTGTATAAACCAACTTTTTCCAGACTGGCTTGCAGCGCCATGCCATTGATAACAGTTGCGAGCATGCCCATGTAATCACCATGAGCCCGTTCGATTCCTGTATCCGCCTCATTCATCCCCCTGTAAATATTGCCGCCGCCGATCACGATGGCTACCTGTACGCCGAGGTCGGCGATGGCTTTTACATCCTTGGCGTATTGTGCGATCACATCGGTATCGAATCCGAAATTTTTATCGCCCATGAGCGATTCGCCGGAAAGCTTGAGGAGAACTCGTTTGTATTTGGGGAGCATGAGGGGGAGATTTCTTGGTAAAGATATATAACTCAAAAAAAAGGGACCCGATCGTGGGTCCCTTTATGATGTTATCGGTATGTCATTATCCGAGTGCTACGCGTTTGAAAGAGGTGACGGTCACGTTCCCCGACTCTTTCAGATAGTCGGCAACGGATTTGCTTCCGTCCTTCACAAAGGCCTGGGCCGTGAGGGTTTGCTCTTTGAAGAAAGCACCCATCTTGCCTTCGGCGATCTTAGCGATCATTTCGGCGGGCTTGCCGGCCATTTTCGGATCCTGGTTCATGAGTTCCATGATGATGTCCTTCTCGCGGGCGATCACATCGGCCGGTACGGAAGAGGCATCAACGGCTACGGGATTAAGGGCAGCGATCTGCATCGCCACATCCTTGCCAGCATCAGCGGCTTCTTTGTCCATACCCACTAATACCCCGATGCGATAAGCACCGTGGATATATGAGGATACGTAAGGCGCATCGATTCGCTCGAATTTAGTGACACCGATCTTTTCGCCGATGGTGGCCAGTTTCTCATCGACCAAGGCAGCCACGGTGAGATCACCGATCTTCACGTTCAACAGCTCATCGAGGTTCTGAACGTTGTTGGCGATGGCAGCGTCGGCAATGCTTTTTCCGAAAGCGACGAAGTCGGCATTTTTGGATACGAAATCTGTTTCACAGCTAACGCATACCACAATGCCGGTTTTATTGTCGGCAGTGGTTTGTGCGATCACTACCCCTTCCTTGGCTTCGCGATCGCTACGCTTAGCGGCTACTTTTTGTCCTTGCTTACGCAGCCAGTCGATGGCCGCTTCAAAATCTCCGTTGGTTTCAGTCAGGGCTTTGCGGCAATCCATCATTCCGGCGCCGGTAGCCTGACGAAGTTTATTAATATCCTGTGCGCTGATTGTTACAGTTGACATGATTCGTTTGGTTAATGGTTCTACATAGTTCCCGCCTGAACGGGACATTCACATTCCAATTGCCGATCGATCATCGACGGGCGGGGGTACGACGGCGAGCGCCACCACCACCGGGACCACCGCGACGTCCGCCACCTTTTCCTCCCTCGGCTTCCGCCTCGGCGAGGAGTTTGGCCGCTTTCCGCTCCTTCTCATCATCGGTCATTTCTTCCACATCATCTTCCTTCGCGGCTTGGCGCTCGGCCAGTCCTTCCGCGATGGCAGCGGTGATGTAGTTTACGAGGATGGTGATGGATTTGGTAGCGTCATCGTTTGCAGGGATCGGGAAATCCACTTTGTTCGGATCGCAGTTGGTATCGACCAGACCGAAGGTTTGGATACCCAAACGCTTGGCTTCGGCAAGTGCGATGTGCTCATGTCCGATATCGATCAGGAACAAGGCGGCGGGAACGCGACCCAATTGAGCGATACCGCCCAATACTTTTTCCATCTTGTCTTTATCGCGGCTGAGGGTCAGGCGCTCTTTCTTGGTGATGCTGTCGAAGGAACCGTCGCCCAGCATTTTCTCGATGCTCTGCATCTTCTTCACGCTCTTGCGGATCGTGAGGAAGTTGGTGAGCATACCACCCAACCAACGCTCGGTCACGAATGGCATGCCTACGCGCTGTGCACACTCCTGAACGATGTCTTTGGCTTGCTTCTTGGTACCCACGAAGAGGATCTTGCGTCCGCTACGGGCGATCTGCTTGAGCGCAGCGGCCGTTTCCTGCAAACACTCAACGGTCTTGTTCAGATCGATGATGTGGATGCCTTTCTTCTCGGCGAAGATGTAGGGTAACATCTTGGGGTTCCACTTCTTTTTCAGGTGACCGAAATGCACGCCGGCTTCCAGTAACTGCTGCTGTAGTGAGGTGTTATTTTCCATGTAGTATGAATGATCGTGTTTAGTAGATGATTTCGATTAACGCTTGGAGAACTGATAGCTGCGGCGAGCTTTCTTGTGACCGAATTTCTTGCGCTCCACGGAACGGGGATCACGCTTGAGCAATCCGGCAGCCTTGAGGGCCGGGCGCAGTTCAGGATTCATGTCAACCAACACACGGGCGATCCCCAGCATGGCTGCTTCGGCCTGACCTTTTACACCGCCACCGCTGGCGTTGATCTTCACGTCCAATTTGTCGATCATATCGACGGTCTTCAACGGACGCTCCACTTGGTTTTGCAGATATACCAGTGGGAAGTACACTTTATAATCCTTGTCATTGATCAGGATCTGTCCGCCACCTTTGGCGACGAATACACGGGTGACCGCTTCTTTACGACGGCCGACGCTATTTTTTTGCTTTTCCATTTATCGTTTGGTTGGGGATGATTAGAATTTAAGTTCCTTGGGTTGCTGGGCTCCGTGCGGATGCGCGGCACCGGCGTATACGAAGAGCTTCTTGTACATCTTGCGGCCGAGACGGTTCTTGGGAAGCATGCCTTTTACGGCGCGCTCGATCAATACTTCGGGACGACGCTTGATCAGGTTGGAAGCGGTCTCTTCTTTACGACCACCCGGATATCCGGTGTAGTGATCGTAGATCTTCTGATCCATTTTGTTGCCGGTCAGTACCACTTTATCGGCATTGATCACGATGATAAAATCACCGGTGTCGACGTGGGGGGTGTAACAGGCTTTGTTCTTGCCGCGCAAAATGGCTGCGATGCGAGAACACATGCGTCCAACGGTTTGATTAGTACCGTCCACAACATACCAGTTGCGCTTCACGGTAGCCTCGTTCGCATGCTTCGTGGTGAAATGCAGTTTACTCATGACTGTTTTTTTGAATGGCCGCTATCCCGGCCTGGGTTTTTAAATGGAGCGCAAAGCTAGCTGAAAACAACCGGGAAAAGTCGAAAATAAGGGCACTTTTTTCATCGGACCTTTATAAATACCTGATTTTCAGTAATAATTTTGACTGGTAGTTGAGGTGTTTGGGAGGGGCGAGATGAAAGATGGGAGATGGAAGAAGGGGGTTTGTATTAGGAGTTTTCAAACTTCAATCCTCCCTCTTCCCTCTACCCTCTAAACATCTTTCCTCCCAACTAAATACTTCACCCAAACCAAACTCATCAATAAGAACATCGCTACCAACTGATGCAGCTGCGCCATCCACTCAAAAGAGCCCCAGGTGCGGGGAACGATCTGCACGCTGAATAATACAGAGGCGATACCCAACACAACTTGAAGGGTTACTATGAACATCGGCAACCACCAATACTGTTTGAAGATGGGAGATTGGAGTTTGATTCGATAGAGGTTGAGAGAGAGGAGTATGACGCCCACCAAGAGCAGATATCCCAATCCCCGATGTACAAAATGGATCAGGATCTTGTTTTCCAAAAAGTTCAGCAGCCCCCACTCCGATCGCCACATCGCTTCCGGGACCATCGCCCCATTGATGTCGGGCCAGGTAGGTGCCGCCGTGGCCGCTTTGTGTCCGGCCATCAACGCACCAAATGCCAACTGGATCACCAACAAAAAGATCAGACCCATGGTCAGGTTAAATGTGCGTCGGTCAGATACCAGTGGCTTTTTGCCCAATGTCAGCTCCATCGAAAACCAAAACGTATATACAAACAAGCCCAGCGCAAACAAGAAATGCAGGGCCAGTCGAGTAGGCTTTACATAGATCGCATCACCCGTGAGTCCGCTCGCCACCATGATCCAACCCACAGCACCCTGCAAGGCCCCGAGTAAAAACAAAATGACCATCGGCTTCACCATTTCCTTGGTAAAACGCCGTTGATACAAGAAGACCAGAAAAGGGACCAAAAACACCACTCCTATCAACCGAGCCCAGAACCGATGAAACCACTCCCAGAAAAAAATGAACTTGAATTCGCCCAGATCGAAATCAAAATTCAACAATTGATACTGGGGAGTCGCCTTATACTTCTCAAATTCCGTCAGCCAGGCCGATTCGCTCAAAGGCGGAAACGTACCCGTCACCACATTCCACTCCGTGATCGATAAACCACTGCCCGTGAGTCGCGTGATCCCTCCCAACAACACCTGAATGATGATCATGAAAAGTCCTACCCAAAGCCAAATGGCAACGGGCCGGGTGGAACGAGAGGCCAAACTTGCTTGCATCCCGCAAAGGTAATCCGCCCCTGCTGGCCGAATGAATCTGTTTAATTTTTTACACCTTTGGATGTGCTTTTGCCCTACCTGAATAAAAACCAACGAGAAGCCGGCTGCGACGAGGCCGGAAGAGGTTGCTATGCCGGACCGGTATTCGCCGCGGCCGTGATCCTGCCACCCGATTTTCACCACCCCTTGTTGAACGACTCCAAACAAGTATCGGAAAAGAACCGAAACATCCTCCGACCCATCCTGGAAAAAGAAGCTATCGCCTTTTCGGTGGCCACCGCCTCCGTTGAAGAGATCGACTCGATCAACATCCTGCAAGCCAGCTACCTCGCCATGCATCGAGCGATCAAATCACTCAAAAAGAAACCGGAATATTTATTGATCGACGGCAACCGATTCAAACCCTACCCGAAGATCAGCCACGAATGCGTGATCAAAGGCGACGGAAAATTCGCCTCCATCGCCGCCGCCAGCATCCTGGCCAAAACACACCGCGACGAGTATATGCACCGCATTCACCAAGAGTTCCCACAATATAGGTGGGACCAAAACAAAGGCTACGGAACCGCCACCCACCGAAACGCATTACTGAAATACGGGATTACTCCACACCACCGCCGCAGCTTCCAGATCCTCCCCCCACAAATGCCGTTATTTAGGTAACCGGAAAGTGGTATGGTTATACGTACTTTTTGACTTATTTTTGTACGTATATGAATCAAAAACTCACCCTCAAACTCGATCAGTTGGCCATTGAGCAGGCAAAGGCGTATGCCGAGCAAACCCAGACCAGTCTGTCAAAAATGGTGGAATCGTACTTCAAGCAGTTATCACTGAAAGGAAGCAGCGAAAAAAAGCAAATAAGTCCCAGGGTTAATAAACTCTCAGGTATTGCGCCCATTCAAAAGAAGCAACGTGTTGAGAAATCATATACCGATTACTTGCTTAATAAGTATTACAAGCAATGAGTCTGCGCAGAATACTAGTAGATACGGATGTTTGCATGGACCTTCTAACAGGCAGAAAGCCTTTCAATCGCTCCGCTGAATTACTATTCTCATTGGCCGAAGAAGGAAAAATTCGATTATCTGTATCATCCTTATCGTTTTCCAATCTCGATTACATGCTTAGAAGCGAGCTTCAGTCGTCAAAAAAATCACGTGCCATTCTGACTCAGCTTGAAGCCGTAGTAAATGTGCTGCCAGTAGGAGAAAAGACTATTCAAGGGGCCCTACAATCCGATTTTAGTGATTTTGAAGATGCCATTCAACATCAAGCTGCCCTTGAAAATGAACACACCGTTTTAATCACTCGGAACTTGAAAGACTTCAAAAAGGCAACCTGCACGGTAATGAGTCCGGATATGTTTTTATCCATCTAGCCCAAACTTCAATCCTCCATCTCCCATCTTCCATCTTCAAACTAAATCACCCCCGCTCCCTCGCGTATCACCACCGGCTCGTCCTCGGAGCAATCCACCACGGTGGACGGAATCATACCGCCGATACCGCCATCGATCACCGCATCTACCTGATTACCGAAATTCTCATACATAACATCCGGATCGGTGGTGTCCTCAATCTGTTCGCCCGGTAAGGAGGTGCTCAAAATAGGGCGACCCAGTGCACGCACCAGCGCCAGGGCGATCGGATTGTCTGGAATACGCAGTCCGATGGTCGAGCGTTTACTTTGTAAAATGCGCGGCACCATCTTACTGGCGGGGAGAATGAATGTATACGGACCCGGCAAATGCTCTTTCAGCAAACGGAATGTAGGGGTAGAGATCGACTTAGTATACTCACTCAAGTGGGACAGATCATTACAGATAAAAGATAGGTTGGCCTTGTGTGGCAGAATGCCCTTGAGCCGACAAATCCGCTCGATGGCATCCGCCCGTAAAATATCACAGCCGATTCCATAGACGGTATCCGTGGGATAAACGATCACCCCACCCTTATCAAGGATGTCTGCCACCTGACGGATCAAACGCGGCTGCGGATCTTTTGGATGAATGCGGAGTAACATATTGCCAAGCAAGGAGTAGACAGACAGGACTGCCCATTCGTTGCATTAACCCCTCGAACTGACTTGTTTTACTGAAACGCCTGACCTTCCTCAACTCCTCAACAACCTTCAACTCTCATCTCCTCAACTCCTCAACTAATCTCCCACACTTCCTTCCCTCGCAACAACGCATCCAGATCCGCAGGCTTACTCTTTTGCGCCACTGCCAACTGCTCGGCCATCAGATCTTCATAGCAAACGCGTTGCGTAGCATAAAATACACCAAAGGGGCGAGGAAAATGCCCCGCGGTATTAGGATCGTCGAATAATCGTGTCAATACTTGCGCTTTGTACAGATCAGTCTCGTCGTGTATCCAGCAATCGTCCGCACTGTATCCGTCAGAAAAAGAAATGATCTCCGGCTTCAACCCATTCAAACGAATTCCTTTCTCCCGATCGGCCCCATAAACTAATGGCTGCCCTTGTTCCAAGAAAAGAGTCTCTACCGGCTTGCTGCCTTTCTCCGTGAAGATCTCAAAAGCACCATCATTGAAAATGTTGCAGTTCTGATAGATCTCGAGAAAAGAAGATCCTTTATTTCCATGCGCACGCAATAACATCGCTTGCAAATGCTTGGGATCACGATCCATAGAACGGGCCACAAAGGTCGCATCTGCACCCAAGGCCAGGGCTGCCGGATTGAACGGATGATCGATGCTGCCCATCGGCGTACTCTTCGTGATCTTATGCTCCTCTGAGGTGGGTGAATATTGCCCTTTCGTCAACCCGTAGATCTGGTTGTTGAACATCAGAATGTTCACGTTGAAATTGCGACGGAGCAAATGAATGGTATGATTGCCCCCGATACTCAAACTATCTCCATCCCCGGTTATGATCCACACACTGAGGTCGGGGCGAGACGCTTTCAACCCGGAAGCGATCGCCGTAGCGCGACCGTGAATGGAGTGCATCCCAAACGTGTTCATATAGTACGGAAAACGACTGCTGCACCCGATGCCCGAGATGAAAACAATGTTCTCACGCGGAATCCCGAGCGAGGGCATTACCTTCTGTACCTGGGCCAGAATGGAATAATCGCCACACCCGGGACACCAGCGAACCTCCTGGTCCGTGGCAAAATCCTTCGCGGTCAATAATGGCTGTACAGCGGCTTCCGACATGTGGCAAAGGTAACAAAGAACCGATATCATCTTGGACCAAAGAGGTGTTTCGTATTTTCAAGGCAAAATCATTTGATCATGCGATTGATTCGTTTTAGCTGGATCCTGTTTTGCCTGCCGGTACTTGCACAAAATGGCAACGAACCCATGCGGGTCACCGACCTCACCCAGATCCGTTCCATCGGCGCGATCGCGGTCAGCCCCGATGGCAAACAAGTGGTTTATACCGTCACGGCCATTGAGGCCAATGGCGATGAATTCAACTACGTCAACCAACTCTGGCTATCCGACCTCAGCGGAAAATCCCAACCCATTCAACTCACCACCAAAGAAAATGCCGGACAACCCGCGTGGAGCCCCGACGGAAAACAGATCGCCTTCATTCGAAACGTCGACAACAAGCCACAGGTCTTTTTGCTATCGCTCCAAGGAGGAGAACCCAAACAACTCACCTCATTCAAATACGGCGCCAATAACCCCCAATTCAGTCCCGACAGCAAACAAATTCTCTTCTCCGCCTCCGTAAACATGAAAGATCTGATGGCGGATAGCGCACTCAACCCGGGACATAAACCACCCACCTGGCCTTCTGAACGCCCCGGTTTTCCTACAGAATCCGTCACCGCAAAGCCCGACCCCAACGGCAGCCTGGATCAAATTCGGTCGTACCTGGATAAGAACAACACCGACCGAGTGGCCCGTGTGATCCACCGCCTCAACTTTCAAGACGAGATGAACATCAATCCCGACCTGCTCTTCAATCACTACTTCCAAGTCGAACCCATACCAAATGCCAAACCGCAAGCGCTCACAAAAGGATTCTTTCGATACGGAAACGCAAGCCACCTACCCAATGGAGACATTGTCCTCATCACCCAGATCGATTCGCTAAACCACCCCGACCGCTCCCGTGGCAACGAGATCCGAAAGATCAGCACCAACGGAACAACCACCACGCTGCTCAAAGAAGAGAACATTCAATACAGCAACCTTCGCATTTCTCCCTCAGGCAAATTCCTGGCATTTTTGAAAAGTCCAGATGATGGCTTGCAGATCCCCGAACTCTGCATCGCAGCCATCGATGATCCCACCACCCTCAAAACCTTCCCATTCGACCGAAGCAAAAGCAATCTTCGCTGGAGCGCAGATGAAAAATCGTTGTTCTTCACCGCGCAAGCCAACGGCGTCTCTCCCATTTATCGTCTCGACATCAATGCATATAAGATCGTACCCCTCACCAAAAATGATGCCGGCATCTCGCAATTGGAAGTATTGCCCAAGCAATTGATCTATGTACAAACCAACATCGAAAATCCATTTGAACTCTATCGAAGCGAACTCAGCGGTGAAAAAGCAATCCGACTCACGGATCTGAATACAGAGTGGATCACCACGAAAAAAATCAGCCGCCCCGAAAAACATATTTTCTACAATGAGCTCAACCAACCCATCGAATATTGGGTGATGAAGCCTGTCAACTATACCGCCGGGAAAAAATATCCACTACTGCTCGAGATCCATGGTGGACCCTCCTCGATGTGGGGACCCGGCGAATCCAGTATGTGGCATGAATATCAATACTTCTGCTCCCAGGGATATGGGGTAGTCTATTGCAATCCACGTGGCAGTGGCGGATACGGATTGGATTTTCTCAAAAGCAATATGAATGATTGGGGCACCAGACCTACACGAGATGTACTAAAAGCACTCGATCTGACCATTCAGGAAGGATGGGCCGATACCACCAAGCTTCTAGTAACGGGCGGATCCTATGCCGGATATCTGGTGGCGTGGATCATCGGACACGATAATCGATTTGCAGCCGCCTGCTCGCAACGCGGCGTTTATGATCTGGCCACCTTCTTTGGAGAAGGAAATGCCTGGCGATTGATCCCAAATTATTTTGGCGGATTTCCCTGGCAAGAACCCACGCGAAGTATTCTTCAACGTGAGTCACCCATCAACTATGTGGAGAACATCACCACACCGTACATTATCTTTCATGGCGACAACGATCGTCGAACCGGGTTCGTACAAAGCGAAATGCTGTACCGAAGCCTGAAAGTGCTGGGCCGTCCCGTGGAATACGTTCGTCATCCGAACGCCACGCACGAACTCACCCGAAGCGGGGTCAATCGTCAACGTATCGACCAAATGCTTCGCACCTACGAATTTTTTGAACGCTGGATCCAAACAAGCACGAAATGAAGATCTCTAAAACAACCTGGATCATGAGCCTGGTCGGCCTCTTGCTCATCACGCTCACCGCTGCCAATCCCTTGCCCAAACGCAATCTGCGCGTACTGCCCAAAAATATTTCCGATACGGAGCTCGAAAGTATCATGAAACAATTCAACAAGTCGTTGGGCGTGGCTTGCAACTTCTGCCATGTACGTGTACACAATCAAACCGACAGCCTTAACTATGCCTCCGATAAAGACCCCATGAAAACCACCGCGCGAAAAATGATGCGGATGACCATCGACATCAACCGAAAGAATTTTTGGAACGACAAAAAGAAAAAACCTCACGAACTCAATGAGGTAACCTGCTACACCTGTCACCGCGGTGAAGCCTGGATCGAATCCGGACGCTGATCGTCAATAACAATACTTTCCGGCATCGATCAATTTCGCTGCGATGCGTCGCCGGGCATCCTTGGAGTTAAAGGGCTCTGCTTTCGTAAATCGCTTGAGCCCCAGCAGCATCATGCGCAATTCATCGCCACTACCAAAGGCATTGAGCGCATCCTTCCCATGCTTATTCACCAGATCGGCCGCATCATAGAGATAGGTGCGAACGATATCCAATGGCAATCGGGTTTTTTCCTCTCCCTCCCGTTGCGTCTGCTTTTGTACACGCAACAAGGCACTCTCCGCATGAAATACGGTAATGGCCATATCGGCCAGATGCATAAGGATCTCTTGCTCCTGTTCCAATTGCATCATGAGTTTCTGAGCCGCAGCACCCGATACAAGCAGGATGGCCTTTTTTAAATTATCGATCAGCTTCTGCTCCGAGGCGAATAATGAGGTGTCCGGTTCTCCAAAATCCGGAATGCTCATCAATTCTTTTTGGATGGCAAAGGCAGGTGTCATCAGATCGAGCCGACCAGCCATCGCACGCTTCAAGGTCATATCCAGCGTAAGCAATCGATTGATCTCATTGGTGCCCTCATATATTCGATTGATGCGGCTATCGCGGTACGCACGCGAGATACCATACTCCGCACTGTATCCATTTCCGCCGTGAATCTGTACACCCTCATCCACCGCAAAATCCAACACCTCGCTTCCGAATACCTTCAGCATGGCACATTCAATGGCATATTCCTCGGCGGCACCTAATAACGATTCATTGAATGGTTTCCCATCGGCGAGTAATTCTTTTTCCTTCTCATCGACCCATTTGGCCGTTCGGTATAAGGCCGCGTCGCCCACATACAGTCGGATCGCCATATCGGCCAGCTTTTGCTGAATGGCACCAAAAGAGGCAATAGGTTTTTTGAATTGCTCGCGTGTCTTTGCGTATTCGATCGAGGTGTTCAACGCCATCTGGGCACCCCCCAGAGCGGCGGCGCATAATTTCAGTCGACCGATATTCAAAATATTGAACGCGATCTTATGCCCCTTACCGATCTCGCCCAATACATTTTCGACGGGCACCTTGCAATCCTGAAAATATAATTGAACGGTGGAGGATCCTTTGATGCCCATCTTTTGCTCTTCGGGACCTTGGGTAAACCCTTCCATGCCTCGCTCTACGATGAATGCCGTGAACTGATTTCCATCGATCTTGGCAAAGACCGTGTAGATCTGTGCAAACCCGCCGTTGGTGATCCAGCATTTTTGTCCATTCAGTAAGTAATGCTTCCCGTCGGCGCTGAGCGTAGCGGTCGTTTTGGCACTCAGTGCATCGCTTCCGCTGTTGGGCTCGGTCAAACCATAGGCCCCGGCCCCTTCACCCGTGATGAGCTTCGGAATATATTTCTGCTTTTGCTCTTCCGTGCCGAAATATAAAATGGGTAACGTACCAATACCGTTATGCGCCGCAACAGCCACGGAGAATGAGTAACCCGCACCCAAAAATTGATTGACTATGGTGGAGGAGATAAAATCCTTGCCCAGTCCGCCATACTGCTCCGGGAAAGAAGTCGCCAACAAACCCTGATCGCCGGCCTTTCGAACCAAGGACGACATGAGTCCCGGCTCCAACGCATCGATACGCTCGATGATGGGATGCACTTCCGTATCCAGGAATTGAACACAGAGATCCCGAATCATTTGCTGCTCCTCGTTAAAATCTTCCGGGGCAAATGTATCGGCCGGAACCGATGGACGAACCAACCACTGGCCGCCTTTCAAAGGATGTTGTACGGATGTTGTTGACATAGTGGCAAGAATTGTTATAAAATTACGGAGAACACGTAGAGTGTAGAGGGTAGAGTGGTGAGAAAATACAGAACTTTAACGCCTCTACCCTCTACTACCTTCGCGTATGCTCGCTCCGGCATTACTCTTATTTCTTCTCTACCTTCTCCTGATCGGGAACTACACCTATCACTGGTTTCAGGTTCCGGTATTCATCAATCGCCCACCCCAACAAGTCCGCGGATTTTCGGTCGTAATCGCCGCCCGAAATGAATCGAATAATATTGGAACATTGCTCCTGGCCCTTCAAGGACAACGATACCCTTCCGAGCTGATCGAGATCATCGTCGTTGACGACCGGTCAAACGACGATACCGCCAATATTGTGGGCCAGTTTTCAGGGGTGCAATTGATTCAACTTACAAGTGACGCCAAAGCAGGTGGTAAAAAAAGAGCGTTAACGGAAGGCATTCAACAGGCAAAACAGAAATGGATCGTTACCACCGACGCCGATTGCCGACCCGGCCCCGATTGGATCGCCACGATCAATGCCCGTCTCGACCAGGAAGAATCGGTATGCTTGATCGGACCCGTTACCGTCAGCTCGATCCACGGATCCTTCCTGCAAGAGTTTCAACGGTACGACAACCTGATGTTTCAGGGCATCACCGGCGCGGCCATCTCCTCAAATCAACACACCCTCGGCAACGGCGCCAACCTCTGTTACCGAAAAGATTGTTTTGAAGAGGTGGGTGGATTCAATGACATTGATAGCCTGGCCTCCGGCGATGACGTGCTCCTGATCGAAAAATTCATGTCGGCATTCCCCGGGCAGGTTGGATTTCTGAAAAGCTATCATGCCCTGGTAAAGACCCACCCGGCCCAAACCTGGCATGCCCTCTGGCAACAGCGCATTCGATGGGTCAGCAAAGCCCACGCCTATCGAAATTGGCGGTTGCAAGCGGCCCAATGGATCACCGGACTCTTCAACCTGATCCTACTCGCCCAAACGGTCTATTGCTTCGTTCACCCTGCCAACTGGAAAGCAACCCTCACCATTTGGATCTTCAAGGCCGGAGCCGAATGGCCCCTGATCCGATCGGTCGCCTCCCTCTATCAAGAACGTCGATCCTTCATCATCTATTTTCTATTGCAACCGGTGCATGTGAGCTATCTGGTGTGCGTGGGATTGTTTGGACAACGCAGAAAATACGAATGGAAAGGACGATCGGTCCGCTAATCCCGAATGCAGTAATTTTCCCCCATGAGCGCGAGCAGCCTGTTCGATTCCCGCATCTGGCAACGATTGAAACGCAATCGCATGGCTATGTTCGCCCTGATCTGGATAAGCATCAATCTCCTCGTCGCCGGTTTGGCCTATTGGATCATGCCCGATTTCTCCCCCTATGCCAACCGAATCATTTTGGAGATCGGGGGAGAAAAGCCAGGCTTCACGCAGTCCTTTCTTTATGTAAAAAAATCACAAGCCCCCGAATCGGTTTCGGTGTTGAATAAATTAATAAACGGAACACCTGACGTTTTCGAACATATTCCCATCACCTCTTACGCTTCGAAAGGAGACAGTATCATAATCAACAAACGAATTGACGAAAGCCTCAGTGAACAACTGGCCTTTCACCGATCGCAATGCGCAACGGATCCGATCCGTAAAACCACATTCTGGCTGGGAACGGATAAATATGGCAGAGACATACTCAGCCGCATCTTATTGGGAACACGTGTGAGTTTGAGTGTGGGACTGATCACCGTGCTCTTATCGATCGGCATTGGTGGATTACTGGGATCGCTGGCCGGCTATGTAGGAGGACGCACCGATTCCATCATCATGTGGTTCATTAATGTGATGTGGAGTATTCCCACCTTGTTACTGGTATTCGCAATTACACTCACCTTGGGAAAAGGATTCTGGCAGATCTTCATCGCTATTGGTTTGACCATGTGGGTGAACGTAGCCAGACTGGTACGCGGACAGGTCATGTCCCTCAAACAATTGGAATATATCGAAGCCACCCGGGTGTTGGGACTGGGAACCTTACGAACCATTTTCCGTCACATCTGGCCAAACATCATGGGGCCCGTCACCGTGCTGGCAGCCAGTAATTTTGCCGCTGCCATTGTTATCGAAGCAGGACTCAGTTTCCTGGGCATTGGCGTACAACCACCGATGCCCAGCTGGGGATTGATCATGAAAGAAAATTATAATTTCATCATCACACAAAATCCCATGTTGGCCCTCGCACCGGGTATTGCCATTATGCTGTTGGTTTTGGCCTTTAATATGCTGGGGAATGGCCTACGCGACGCGCTCGATGTCCGAACCAATGGATGATCGTTTTTGATGCAAGACCAATAACAACGAGATCGAAAGAAAAAACAAGGAACCGAACTTGTCGGTCTCGATCAGATCGCTCCAAAAATTCACTACGCCTAACATCACCGTAACCACGCCTACCCCGGCAGCCAGTTGCCGACTCCAATCCTTCTGATGCGTATGATAATACCGCTCGGCATAGTACAGGATCGAACCGAATAAGATTAGAAAAATAATGAGTCCGGGTATTCCTTGCTCTACCGCCGTTAGCAGAAAATAATTGTGGACGGTTGAACGATCGGTGTTATCACTGACCCACGTTTTATAAGCCGGAACAGTGAACGGCTTATACGAAACATAAAAACTCGCCGGACCAAACCCCGTCCAAGGCCGCTTCTCCACCATCCGTACGCCGGCGATCCAACGATAAAATCGCTCGACGGTAGAAACATCTTTTCCTTCATAGGTAGCCCGCCAGTGATCCTGAAATTCATTGTGAAAAATGGTGGTTTTATAATCCGGCGCATAAGACAAGTATCGATCCTCTTGCTTCAACCAAAGGATAGCCATAACCCCCAACAACACCGAAACGAGATACGCATAGAAGAGTGCTCTTTTACGTATCAACCCATAGGCGATGGCAGCAACCAACAGGGCCAACCAGGCACCACGGGCGTAAGAAAAGAAAAGGGCCGTCAAAATCAGGATCAGGGCAGCGATCCAGCTTTTTTTGTACGACGTAAATCGCCAACTGAAAAAAAGGACCGGCACCAGTGTCACCAGCATGGCGGAGTACACCACGTGATTCCTGAAAAAGGGTTGCACCACGTTGCTGGAATCGATGAACCTGAATCCATGAAATGCGTGACGGATCAGCGATAGCAGGGCAATCAAAAACAACGGAATAAAAAGAAAGTAGAGAAATTGCTCGATCGATTTTCTGTCGCGAAGCCATATCAATGGTGCCAAAAAAAAGGCACCTGTATACCAGGATTTAGCCAACAGGAATTTGATGGAAAGTGTGGGCGCGGTAGACAACAAACACGCTACACCCATCCAGCCCATCCATAGTAAAAAACAAATGAACAGCGGATGACGCCAAAGGGCGGATGAGAAAGGACGACCACGAGCGATCAGATAAAAGAGGGATAATACTGTCATCGCCAACATCAATGGCTCATCGGGCAGATCGGTGCCGAGTTGATCGGAAAAAGAATACTCGACCGATAGGGGAATACTGATCCACAGCAGACACATCAACCAAGAGGGCCGATGCCAACCGATGAAAGCCAATAGGATCAGCAGGGGTATTGACAAAGGCCACCACGCGTCTATTGATAGCGCCCAAAGCAGGGATGGCACGATCAGCGCCAGGACAAGACCAAAAAGAAAATTATTAAGACGGGCGGTGTTCATTCGAGTGCCTGCGCTCGGACCAGAGTGAAAAAATCAGCCATAGCAATACCGTAACAATAGTAACCGCGACTACTGTCATCACCCAATCGGGCTTATCGGCCAGCGCTGCGGCCACAGCCGAATCAAGTACCTGTATGGCAGGAGGACGTTGTTCCAATAGCAGTGTATACTCCTCGATCAGATTTTGATAAAGCGATCGATATTTGGTCAGGTCTAATGCGGTGATGGAATCTTTGGATAACTCCAGCCGCAACAATCCGCGTTGCAACGCACTCAGTGTTTGTTGATTCTGCCGGCTCATCACGTCGCGATGCATACTGTCCAACCGATCGGTCAGCGCATTGGCCAGGGCCGCTGCCAGGTTCGCGTCTGTATCCCAAACCCGCACTTTCAATTCACCGTAATCACTTTTAAAGACGTCGGTGTTTTTCTTCAATTTTTTAACTGCCTTCAAGAACGCCTTGGGCCCGGAGCCGGACAGTGCATAATGATCGATCAGATCAAAGCGGCGCACCAATGGCCGGTAGACTGTATCCAATCGGCCACTGCCCACCAACAGATCGAGTTGATCGGGCGATCCCAAGGGCGAATACAAGTGTTGAACCTGCGAACCGAATAACCTACTTGGATCGGAAGCTACTACGCTGGAAGCGATAGACGTGGTTTCGCTTTTATATTGCTCGGGTATGAAAAAAAGAACCCCGCCCGTTAAGGGCCAAACGAACAACAACCCGCCGATCAAGGATCTGAAACGTCGCTGAAGGAGATCAAAGAGGTCCGGCATATAGTAATGCTTGTTAATGATGGAAAAACCAGATCAGACAGGTAGTAAATATAATAACTATATAGCTCGCATAGGGCTGTATGTCACCCGATCGGCGGTGTACAAAATACGTTAGCGCAGATCCGGCCAACACCTGAGAGAGTAAAGCCGATCGGGCTGCTCCCATCGCACCCATTTCCGGGATCCAGATAAACGAAAGAACCAGGTGAAGTAATAAGGCCCCGGCTATGATGGCTTGAAATAGGGAAAGGTCACCCCGAGCGGTCATAACTGTACCGTATACATGGATCATTGAATAGCCAAGCAGCGAGCCAAATAGCAGCGGAAGAATAGAGGCGACTGAATTGGCGTCGCCGGGATATAACAAAGCGGATAGCGACGGTGCAAAGCAGGCAACTAACGTAGCCAACGAAACCGAAAAAAGTAACAGGCCGATGCGGGCCGTTCGAATGGCCGACCGAACCAAGGTTTCATTGGCTAGATGCCTGGACAGATACGGCAAGAGGAAACTGGCTACCAGGTAACCGAACATATTGGCCGCGTCCAGCAACCGATAGCCAGCCGCATATCGTCCCGCTTCCCAATTACCCGAGCGACTCCATTGCGTAAGCCAAAAACCATCCAACCGGGTATGGGCACTCATGAGCAACACGATCAGTGCATAAGGCCATGCCATCCTCATCCGGGATAAAGAAAGGTCGAATCGACCTGCGATCGGAATACGTTTTTGAAAAAAATAAGATAGGATCACGCCAACAGAAACCAAAAGAGAGCCGATCTGTAAATGAATAAAAACATCCAACGTGATGGGCAACGATGGCCAAATGCCGGAAAGCCAAAGAATACAAATGGGGATCAGCAGCAGTTTATCCAAAACGGAAAACCAAACATCAAAGCTGTAATCCTGCGCCGCTGTCACCCAGGCCCGGAAATAAACATACAACGAATTCAACGCTTGAATGATGGCGATCCCCCAAAGCCAGTTTGTGGAAAGTTGGGGGTTGAAACATCCTATCAGCGCTATGGACAGAAAATATAAAATCAGCAGGGAGGTCTTCATCCAAAATAATCCTGCCAAATCCCGACTTGACGATTCCTTGCTCGCTCCCTCGCGCTGTACCAGGGTGGTCAGTCCCAGATCCAGTAAAAATCCGGCCGTGAGGGTAAGGCCCCATACCGAAAAATACCCCCCATAAGCCACCAACCCCACTTCATTCTGGACCCAGCGATCTATCCCCAAGATCCAAATGGGTTTACTGATCGCATTGAGCACTACCAGCCGGATCAGCGAACGATGATAGATCTGAGAGCTGTTCATGTACAAACGAAAATAACAATGTTTATTTTCGCAAAAACCAATCATAGCTGTTATGCGTATTCTGTTTGGAATCTACCTCGTACTGCAATTCGGCTTGGTTCATGGCCAAGACGATGTGATCAAAAAACTTCGGGCTGATGCCGATCGATTGATCAAAAAGACAGCCGACACGTCGAGCAAGACATGGCGGAGAGGCGCCTTATTGGGCGTTAACCTCTCCCAAGGTTCTCTCAGCAATTGGGCGGCCGGTGGTGATGATTTTTCACTCTCAGCCAATACCAACTTGAATTTATTTGCCATCTATAAAAAGAATAAGCACAGCTGGGACAACACCTTCGACCTGAACCTGGGTTATGTAAATACCACCAGCCAGGGCGGAAGAAAGAACGACGATCGCTTCGATTTCCTGACCAAGTACGGATACTCCGTCGACCCCAAATTGAATGTATCGTCCCTGATCAACCTCCGCTCCCAGTCATTTAAAGGATATACGTATCCCGGGGGCGTGAAAACCTATTCCTCTACGTTCATAGCACCCGGCTACGTATTGAACAGTTTGGGGCTGGACTATAGACCCGTAAACAATCTATCCGTTTATTTCTCTCCGCTCACAGCCCGTTGGGTGATCGTGCGCGATACGGCGCTGGCTAATCGCGGGCTATATGGGGTAACACCGGGCAAGAAATTCAATTTCGAATTCGGAGCCTTCGCCACGATCGCTTACACGCGCATCATAAACAAGATCATCACCTATAAAGGCCGTCTGGATCTGTTCTCGAATTACAAACACAACCCCTGGAACATCGACCTGTTCATGGCCAATGCATTCAATGCCAAACTGGGAAAATCACTGGCCGTGAGCTGGAGTCTTGACTTCATCTACGATGACGATGTAACCCTGTTTGGTCCCAACCTTCGGTCACCAGCCCTACAGGTCAAGTCCCTCATCGGCGTTGGCATCATCAAACGCTTCTGATCTACGGGAAGCAACCATCAATCATGGGACAAAAAAAACTGATCCGCTTTGCCGAATTGAAGACATTCGATCAGGTGCTCCAGTTTCCGGAAAATATGGCGGGCAAATGGAAAGCGCATTTTCAAAATGATCAGCCCCTTACGTTGGAACTGGCCTGCGGAAAAGGTGAGTATGCGATCGGTCTGGCGAGACTGCATCCCAATAAGAATTTTGTAGGCATCGATATCAAGGGAAATCGGCTGTGGGTGGGCGCCAAGATCGCCAGACGAGATGGACTAACCAATGTGGCCTTCTTGCGCACGCAGATCGATCGGATCGCCGAGTATTTCGAACCCGGAGAAGCCGAAGAGATCTGGATCACCTTCCCCGACCCGCAATTACGGTGGAGCAAGATCAAGAAACGACTCACCCATCCCAAATTCCTTCGATTATATGAACGATTTCTAACACCCGGCGGAAAGATCCACCTGAAAACCGACAGCCCGGATCTGTATCGCTTCACCAAAGAAGTGATTCAATTATATAAGCTGGAACTGCTGGAAGACTCAGCTAATCTGTATGCCAGCCCCCAGTTAAGCGAAGAATTACAGATCAAGACACATTACGAATCGCTCGATATAGCCGGATCCAACCGTATCCATTACCTATGCTTCCGACTGACCCCCGGGTTACAGAACCAAGACATGGATTCTTTGTTAAAAGAGAAATGCCGACCCGATGCAGTCACTGATTGAAGGAGAAGATTATTACCTGAGTCCCGAAGGAAGAGTTGTATTCACCGAAAAATATCATTTGGATAAAGGATATTGCTGCGGAAACGGTTGCCGTCATTGCCCCTACGATTTTGAAGGTATTCCGGAACCCCGACGATCCGAACTCATACAAGTCCGAAACGAGGAAAACAACGCCCATTGAAAAAAGAAGCGCCAAAGCTGAAGTCCATCACCCCTTCCGGAGGAAAGGATATCACCTTCTTTGAGGCAGTTTTTGAATTGGTTCGACAGATCCCGAAAGGACGCGTTACTTCCTATGGAGCCATAGCAGCAGCCCTGGGAACAAAAGGAAGTGCCCGTATGGTGGGCTGGGCCATGAACCAAAGTCATTTTATCTCGCCGGCCGTACCCGCCCATCGGGTGGTCAATCGCGAAGGCAGACTCACCGGAAAAATGCACTTCTCCCCTCCCGAACGCATGCAACAATTGCTGGAAGCTGAAGGGATCCGCATCGTGGACGATCAGATCCTGGAATTCAAGAAACTGTTTTGGGACCCGAACAAATTGTTCTGATCATTTTGCTTTGATCAAAACTGCGCTCACCACTGAACGCTCCACCCCGGCATCACCCGGACGTACCGTAAGTCTACCCGAAATGATTATGGAAGTAGAACCACCGCCATCCAGATTCATGGCATCGGTACAGCCCAATTGCTTCAGCATATTGGCCACCTCAGACAGATTTACCCCCGGATAACCGGCCGACGCATTGTCGCCTTCCACTGCCAACAACAACACGATACCATTAGCCGTATAACCTACTGCCGAACGAGGGCGATACGAAGTGTTATTGATGTTGATCAACTCCGCCACATCCGAAATATTCACTTGCCCCGCCCGCAACAACATAGGAGATCCTCCAATGGCAGTGGGCACGGTCCACGACACTCCTCCGGCAGGGAACGATTCCGAAGGAACCGGTTCGGGTGTCGATCCGTCCACGTTGGGACTGGGATTGGGATAACTATAGATATTATCGTTGCCCACACCTACATGTTAGATCCAGGCCGTAGTGGGTGCCCCATTCGACTGAATACCAAATGCCGCACGCGTGGGATAATAGATATAGGGAGGCCGGCTGACCGATTTGATATTCGGTGAACTGACTACACTATTGTACTTCACCAAACTATAAGATGAATTGCCGCCAAAATAGCCGCCATTGATGGCACCATATACCACACCGGACTCCTGCGAAATAAACTCACTGACCTTTTTTGCCGTAGCCGACTGTACCGGCTTGAAATCATAGAAACCCAACTTACTGTCGTACGCTAAACAATAGGCCTTAACCGTATGCCCATTATACACGGTATCAAAACTGAATGCCTGTATGCCACTCGGGAATGAATTGCTGTACGATGCATTGTATTTCCAGCCGGCCGGCAAAGAAATGATGGGAACCACAGGCGTGGGGTTTCCGCCACCTCCACTACCACCACCACCATTATTGTTGCCTCCACCACCCGAACCACCATCTTTCGAGCAAGCCGTAAATAAGGCACCAAAAACAAAAAGAGAAAGAGTAATAGAATGTTTCATAGCCAAATTTTATTTGTGATCATCGCTATACAACGGGCCGGAGATCCGATTCAAGGTTTCATAATAAAAAAATACTTCCCCATTGTATCCATACGTTCTGTTTAGTGAAATGAACCGATTCAATAATGTTCGATTGGCCTGATAGCCATCTCCCAACGAAGTCAATACACCCGGGAATACTTTCCGCTTCTGATCGGCCGATAGTTGTGCATTCAGATCTTTTAACAGCTGCTCATAAGCCTCTGCATTGTATCGATACAATTGCGGGAATACATAATCAGCATATCCGTCACGCAACCAAGTGGGCCAATCCTGCAAATATTCCTGTTTGCTCCAAGGGTAAATACTGGGGGACCAAGTAACCAAACACGTCGGCTTTGTTGCTTTGACCTGTTGATACAACTGCTGCGCAAACGTGCTCAATTTATCGGCACGCCATTGGAGCCAATCCTCTTTTTTGGGATCGATGGCCGCGCGCATATCACCACCATGATTTCCATAAGCGGCCAGGGTCTCCGGTTCATATCCGCCCTCCGATGGCATGGCGGGCAACCGATCGTCTCCTTGAATGCCATCGATATCATATCGGGATACGATCTCCTCCACCAATTCCTTTAGAAATTGCTGCGGCCCCGGATGCAATGCATTCCACCAATAAAATCCATTCTTCTGCAGCAAATAACCCTTGGCATTTCTGCCGGCCCAGGTCGGATATTTTTTATTCCAAACAGATAAGGAATCCTTGTAGGAATACGAGAAGCCGAATTCCAACCAGGCATGCATCCGCAACCCCACGGCATGTGCTTCTTCGATCATCTCCTGCAAAGGATCTCGTCCCGCAAAAACAGGATCCTGCAATTGACCCACATACTGCCAGGTAACCTGACTGGGGAACATAGTCTTCCCGTTATTCCAAACCACCATAAAGAGATCGGACAATCCCTGATCCTTGCACTGCATCACTGCCTCGCGTATCTGCTGACGCGAATTCAACACCTTGCTACCCGTATTGGTCAGCCAAACGCCACGAACCGGATCCTGAGCGGATACGATCAAACTCAATAAACAGCCTAAAAGCAGGAAGAACGTTCGCATTACAATTGATTGATGTATTCCAGATAACGATCGTACAAATGATGGGCCGAGGGGTACACGGACTGCGGACTCATGAAATGAGAAAATTCAAAAGTGATCGCCTTGTCATATCCCGCCTTTCGCGCCGCCTCCAACTTCAATCGAAGCTTCTCAAATTTGATGGGCAAAAATTTGATGGGCATGTCCCGATCGAACGACTCGGCATTGGTCCAGCACTGCATTCCATACTTGTCGGCTAGCTTCTTATTGATTTGGAAAAAATCTTCCAACTCATGATAATCGATGTGACCGTCCTGAAATGCCACTGCATCCACCGCTCCCTGCATGCCGGAAAATAAATCATCCCATTCCCGCTCATGATCCTGCAACGAAACGGCTTCGGTTTTAGTGAGCGCCGATTGAGCTGCCATCACCGCCTTCTTCCCATCGATCCAAGGTGAAATAAATGTAGACAAACCGCCACTGACGTCTTTACACTGTTTCCCCAATGTATGAAACGCCTCTACCGCTCCCTTGGTCTGTCGGCTGATCTCCATCGATAAATACCAACCCTTGAAAGAGGGATGATGCCCGTACTGCTTCCACACCTCATCGATCACAAAGCGATTGGCATCGATCTCGTGCTGCATATTACCCGTATCCCAATATTTTCCGCTGTCGTACAAGCCAAAGAAAAAATTCATCTGATGCTTATCGGCTAGTG
This sequence comes from Bacteroidota bacterium, assembly GCA_046081925.1. Taxonomy (GTDB): domain Bacteria; phylum Bacteroidota; class Bacteroidia; order Chitinophagales; family Chitinophagaceae; genus JJ008. The sequence continues at coordinate 71,595 of JBJTWV010000027.1, forward strand.
TCAGAAACAACTCGATTAGATCCACCGGTGGCGCATAGCATCCCAATGAATTTATCAAGTAGTTTGATGGATAAGTAATGAATCGACGATAGCCGGAACGGATCACGATCACTGTATCAATGCCGGCCGACTTCATATGCTGGAAATCTCGAGCCCATTCCGCTGCACCCCAATTCTGGTGGGGAATGTCGTGGCTGATCTCATCAATAAAAGTGCCCGTGATACGCATCAGTGCATAAATTTTTGTTCAATCAGTATTTGCTTCCAAAGCATATAACCCGAACCATTCAGATGCAAGCCATCATTGGTATACTTACTGTCGAGCCGACCCGATTCGTCCAGAAAACGAACATACAGATCCACAAAATCGATCCCCCGCTCGGTACACAGCTGACGAAGTCCGGCATTCACCGCCCGAATGTGATCGTCTTTTCCATAATGATTTTTGAACGGCTTGAACTGATTGTTCGTGGGCAATACGGACTGCATGATTAACTGCGTTCGGGGTGATTCGGCCCGAACACGATCCATCAGGCGGCGATAATTGTTGAGGATCACCGAATCCGGAATGTTACGAGCAATATCATTCACCCCGATCATCACAAAGATCTTTTTGGGCTTGGCCGAGATCACCTCATCCATCCGAGCCAACACGCCAAACGTAATATCGCCACTAATACCCCGATTTTTCACTCTCGAGTTCTGCCAGATCTCCGCCCACTCGCCAATATCCGTGATGCTATTCCCCAAAAAAACGATCTCACCCTTTGTGTCCGGTAACAAGCGGAACAAGGTTAATTTTTGATCGTAGTACGTTGACTGGAAACTCGAATCCCATTTCTGAGCCTGTGCCCATGACGAGAGTCCGAAACAAATCAGAAAAAAGAGTTGGCGCTTCATACGTTACTGAGCAGAGGGTGCGGCTGCTTCCGTTTTTTTCAAAGGTACAAGAGCCGTAACCACAAAGGCAGGAATGGTCGATACCAATACCCACAGGAAGAAATTTGCGTATCCGTACTGGTCACTGATATACCCACTGATCATGGAAGCGGCTGTGAATCCCAAATACGTAATGGCACTTCCAAACGCATAATGGGCCAACGGATATTTTCCCGGCGCCAATTGCTGCATGATAAACAATATGATCCCGATAAACCCAAACCCATATCCGAAATACTCCACCGATACGGCAACCGAGATCGAAAGCATGTCTACCGGCTGAAACCAGGCCAGGTAGGCGTACACGGCAAAGGGGAGATTGAATAAGGAGCATAATGCCAGCAACATGCGCCTGTTCAGCCCTTTATTGGAAACCCGGTGCCCGGCCAACAGAGAACCGGCCACAAATGCGATTGTTCCATAGATTCCGGTGAGCAACCCCACTTGTGCTTCCGTCAAACCCAGCCCGCCGGATTCCCGTTTCGCTAAAAAGAACAGAGGGGTGATCTTCATAGCCTGCCCTTCGGCAAATCGATATAACGTGATAAAAGCGATGCCACCCCAAACAGCCGGCTTCTTAAAAAAACTACGGATCACATCAACCAACGTTTCCCAAACCGCCGAAATATGTTGCACCGAACGATCCGTTTCCGTACGAGGTAATACCCGTATACTGTACACCCCTACCAAGAACATGACCAGTCCATATAACCCCAGTACGATCGACCAGGCCTTCACATTGCCCATGGCAGCGATCAGACTTCCGGCTAAAAAAACCATACCTCCATTCGAAAAAACCTTGGACACATTGTAAAACGTACCCTGCCATCCAACCCATCTTGCCTGCTGCTTTTCACTCAGCTCGGCCAGATACATGCCATCCGCCGCCATGTCCTGCGTAGCCCCTAAAAAAGCCAACAAAAAGAATAAGACAATGGAGACAGGAAAAAAATGATCCGAATACAAACTCACCGCAGCCAAGGCAAAGCAAATGCCCGCCAACAATTGAGTGATGTACACAAAGAATCGTTTCGACCGGAACATTTCCAAAAACGGCCCCCAAATAGGCTTGAAACTCCAGGGTAAAATGATAATACCCGTCCAAAATGCGATCTCTCTATCCGAATACCCCATGTTTCGATACAACACAGATAAGGCCGTTCCACTCAACATCACATTTGGAAGACCCATCGCAAACCATGTGGTCGGCACCCAACGAAGAGGCGAAGAAGTCGGCTTCAGTTCAGTCACAGGCAAGCAGTTGATTGTTAAAGCAATAGGAGAATAAACAAGTTAATTAAAAAAATTAAAAACTAGAAGAAATACGCACATATTTTTAATTAAGTTCGCATACGCTTGTCCATGACACGCTCACCCAATCTATTCCGGATCCTGACAGCCTCGCTGCTGGTTTTCTTATTGACCACTTCCTGCAACAAAGACAATGGCGGTGGCAGTGGAGGCGGCGGAAACGGAGGCGGAAGTGGCGGCGGAGGTGGTTCCACTACGCCGGTATGGGATCCGAACGCCCTGCGTGGTGCGTGGATCACCACCACCGCGAGCACCGCGCTGGATAGCCGCAACAACATTCAACAAATGGTGACCAGCTGCAAAGCGGCCGGCATTAACCATCTTTTTGTGGTCGTGTACAATAATGCACGCACCATATATCCGAGCACCGTAATGAATAACCTCATCGGCAAACCCATCCTCGAGCGTTTTGCCGGTCGAGACCCCCTGCAAGAGTGCATTGAAGAGGGGCATGCACAAGGACTCAAAGTACATGCCTGGTTCGAGTATGGTTTTTCATCTTCGTATTCTGCGTCGGGCGGACCCATCGTTGCCGCCAAACCTCATTGGGCAGCCCGCGATTTCAACGGATCGATCGTCGTAAAGAACGGATTCGACTGGCTCAATCCCATCCATCCCGAAGTACAGCAATTCATGATCGACCTGTTCAAGGAAGTCGTCACCAACTACAACGTGGACGGCGTACAAGGCGACGATCGCTTACCTGCCATGCCCACCACCGGCAGCTATGACACCTACACCACCACGCTCTATGCCGCCGAAAACAATGGAGCCTATCCCCCGGCCAGCGCCACCGATGTGACTTGGCTGAATTGGCGCGCCAAAAAATTGAACGCATTCCTGAAACGCCTGCGTACCGAAGTAAAAGCCATCAAATCAAACGTACAACTGACGGTATCGCCCAGCCCCTATCCGTGGGGATTGAATGAATATTTACAAGACTGGCCCACTTGGGTCGATAGCAGTTACGTCGATGCCATTCTTCCACAATGCTATCGATATGACATAGCGGCCTACGATGCAACACTCAGCCAACAGAAAACATACCACCGAAATCCCAACGTACCGCTATACCCGGGCGTACTGCTTAGGTCCGGCATCTATGTTGCTCCCGCCGGCTTTCTCACACAAATGATCCAATCCAATCGTAACAAGGGATTCAAAGGCGAGTCTTTCTTCTTCTACGAAGGCATTCCCCCCAGCGCCGCTTGGTTCAGCGCCCAATACCCATTCATCAAATAAGTCTATATGCGTCGATTTGCCGGATTGATCCTCCTGTTGGGAATCAGCCACCTGCTTCCGGCTCAAAAACTGATCCGCTACGTGGATCCATTTCTGGGCACCGGCGGTCATGGTCACGTTTACCCCGGCGCCACCGTCCCCTTCGGCATGGTACAACTCAGCCCCGACAACGGCGCAGAAGGATGGGACTGGTGCAGCGGCTATCACTATTCCAGTAACACGATCGCCGGATTCAGTCACACGCACCTCAGCGGAACCGGCATCGGCGATTGGTGCGACATCTCTGTGCTGCCACTAACCGATACGACCGACGCATCCAAACCACGCATCCTCCTTCCATTCGATCATAAAAATGAAAAAGCCAGTCCGGGTTTCTATTCAGTAAAATTGAATAACGGAATCAACTGCGAGCTAACGGCGGATGTTCGAACCGGTCATCATCGCTACACGTTCCCCAACCAAGGGGGATGGCTTCGATTCGACATGGGCTTTGCCATCAACTGGGATAAATCCACCGCCGGTATGCTGCAACGCCTAGATGATCATACCATCGTCGGCTATCGCTACAGCACCGGATGGGCCAAGGGACAAAAAGTTTATTTCGCTGCCCGTTTCTCCCAACCCATCACCTTTCACAAATTCCTGAATGACTCCACGCACACGACCGATCAAGGATTTGGTCCGCTGATAAAAATGCTGCTGCAATTCAATCAAAATAAACTACTCAACGTACAAGTATCACTCAGCTCCGTCAGCACCGACAAAGCATTGGAAGAACTCAATTACCCAACACGCAATAAAGATTTTGAGTCGGTTCGCAGAACAGCAGAACAGCAGTGGGAAAAGGAATTGCAGAAGATCCGGATCGATACCACCGACCAAGCATTTGCCACGCGATTCTACACCGCGCTCTATCGAACTTGCCTCGCCCCCGTCATCCACAGCGACCGCGATGGAGCTTATCAAACCTGGGACAATAAAAACAAAATCTTCGAGAAAGGCCAAAACAAATACACCATCTTCTCTCAATGGGATGTATTCCGAGCCCTGTCGCCCCTCTTCACACTCACACAACCCGAACGCGTACCCGATATCATCAACAGCTTATTGGCTCGATACGACGACGATGGACTGCTCCCCGTCTGGGACATCAGTACCTGGGAAGCGAACACAATGACCGGCTACCACAGCATTCCCATCATCGCCGATGCCATGCTGAAAGGCATCAAAGGATTCGACTACGAAAAAGCCTACACGGCCATGCGCACCTCCGCCTTTCAAAAGCAACGCGGCACCCCGGCTTACATCGAGTATGGATTTGTACCGCAGGACAAACACGGGTGGAGCGTGACTATGACGCTCGAATACGCATTTGACGATTGGTGCCTCGCACAGGTGGCGAAAAAATTAGGGAAGACGGATGATCACGCCCTGTTCATGAAAAGAGCCGGCAGCTATACCAAACTCTTTGATGCAAAAACGGGTTTCATGCGCGGTCGTAAATCGGATGGTTCGTTCATTGAACCATTTGATCCGCTGCTTTCGGAACACGGGTTCGACGGACAATACATCGAGGGAACCGCTTGGCAACACAGCTTCTTTGTGCCTCATGCCGTTGACTCACTGGCTGCGCTGTATGGCGGGAAAGAGAAACTGGTCTCCAAATTGGATGAACTGTTCACCGCGCCTTCGGAGTTGCATGGCGACAATGTATCGATCGATGTGACCGGACTCATCGGACAATACGCACACGGCAACGAACCCAGTCACCACATCATTTACATGTATACCGCGCTGGGTCACCCGGAGAAAGCAGCCAAATGGCTTCGCGTAGTGGCCGATAGTATTTATAAGAATGGTCCTGATGGTCTTAGCGGCAACGACGACTGCGGACAAATGAGTGCCTGGTACCTGTGGAGCAGTTTGGGCATGTATCCGATGAATCCGACCGGTGGCGAATACCTATTCGGATTTCCGTTGATCAAAAACGCCACCCAGCAACTTCCAAACGGAAAGACCTTGCACCTGATCGTCAAGAAAGAGAAGAAAGATGGCCACCCACGCATCACCAAAGTCAATTGGAATGGAACATTCATCCCGGTTCGATCGATCCAACACCGGGAATTGATGACCGGCGGCACCCTTACCTACTATGTCGCAGAATAAATATTACCTGCTGCCCCTGATCCTTCTCTGTTGGACCGGGACGTTGCTGGCCCAAACAAACGCCAAGATCATACCCAAAAAAGGATTGTTTCTGGAAACGCAGGGGCTCACCTGGGGCATGGGATCGGACGTGAACTTCTTTACAGCCGACCGCAAGAACCATCATTATTATTTTACTTGGTGGGAGCAAGATGTGCTGCTTGATAAACCCGTAGACACCCGACTGGAATTGGGTAGTCGGAACACGGCGATCTATGGCATTTATCAGCTGGAACAAGTTGGAAATAAAATGCGCAGCTGGATCGACTGCAAATGGAATCGGAGCGATACCGGTTTAGCCGAGATCACTTACTTGCGCATCTGGAAACCCTATTTTCAAGAAGCCCGCTGGACAGATGCAAAAGGAAAGGAGATCAAAGACCTCAAGCAATTTACCGGAAAACAAGTCACGGTCGGTACGCCATTTGGAACGTTTGGATTCAGTAGCGCCTTACCCTTCAAAGTAAGGATCATTGAGAATCCTACGCCCGGACCAACCGACTACACCCAACGCAGTCAATACATCGAGTTCTACGAAGACAACATTCGCGTAGACAGCAATGTGATGCTTCAGCGATCCTTTCAGATCGAACATTCGAATGAAAGGCAGAACAGAGACAGTCGGGTGGCGATCAAATACATCCAGCCAGAACAGATCCAGAACGCATGGATTCCCAGCTCCACGCAACAGCACATCCTGCCTCAACCTGAAAAGATTGAGTTTGGGTCGGGTACATATGTTTTCCCCTTAAACAATACCGGTACACCTGATACTGCAGCCACCACCTTGCGAACATTGATCGAACGGCAATGGCAGCTCGGCAACCAACATCATTCCTCTGTAATCGTCATTCGAAATCCGCAATTGGGCTCCGAAGAATATAAGATCGATGTAACGGTAGAGAATATTCGTATTGAATGCGGTACGGACACCGCTTTACAATATGCACTATACACGCTTGCCCAAAGCGTCACCGTTTCAAAAGGTCGGGTGCAGATCCCTTGCATGAAAATGATCGACAAGCCCAAGGCCAATTGGAGGGGGATTCACATGTTCACCGGGCCGACGGCGCTTGATCTGCATACCCGGATGTACGAGCGCATTCTTTTTCCTTTGAAAATGAACAAAGCTGTCATTCAATGCGAACAAGCCAGATGGACTGCCTTCCCGGAGATCCACAATCCGATCTCCGTACCACTGAAAGACCTGAAATGTGAATTCGAGTTTCTTCTAAAAAATAAAGTAGAGCCGATTCCCCTGATCCAAAGTCTAGGACATATGGAATGGTTCTTCAAACCCAAATCAACCCGCTGGCTGGCCATCAATCCGAGCTACCCTTACACGCTCAATACGGATTTGCCGGAAGTCAAAGACGCGATCCGTAAAATCTGGGAGGAAGCGATCGATCAGCTTAAACCCACTACGATCCATGTTGGCTTCGACGAGATCGGCATGATCGGATTTAATTTACCTCGGGACAAAGAAGTAGCCCTCTTTCGGGATCAATTATCTTTTTTAGACCGATACGCGAATACGGATGGACGCACCATCGGCACCGGGACGACCCGACTGCTGCTGCACGGTAACACCGGGTGCCAAGCCCTACAACAAGTTACTGGCCGTGGCTACCTGACGCTTGAGAAGATCCTCTTGCTTCAAGGTGACCACCGATCCGGTGATGGCCGCTTTCTTTTGTTGGCCATAACCGACAACGACCACCTCGGACAGATTGGTATTAATGGCCTTCATCTGCACGGAAACAGCACTACCGTCTGCTTTCACTTCCTGCGTCTCAAGTCCCACACCACTGAACACGAGGGTCTCTCCTTTCTGTACGGAGAGCGAATAATCGCCCACCGAGTTGGTAATGGTTCCGGCTGGCTTTCCCTTCACCGAAACGGAAGCGCCTTCCAGGCCGTTCCCGCTGGCGTCGGTCACCTTACCGGCCACTTTTAAAGTCTGTGCCCAGACGGCTGCCCAAACGAACAGCAACATCGAACACATTAAGGCTGCTTTTTTCATAAACAATCGTTTTTGAATGGTTGGTTTTTATAGTGACAAAATATTTCCTTGATGATTGACGCCTTTCGATCCGAACGGATCTGCCAGACGGTCGAGTGCGACGGCCAACTCCAGCCGACGGACCGGACGATTGAGATCCCAGTTGGAAAATCCCGAGGCCGCATATAAGTCCTTCACCTGTACCTCCTGAATTTGACCGGGACGAAACTGATCCAATAACCACAGCAGATCCCTACCGCTCACCGATCCATCGCTCACACTGAAAAGTGATTTATTGAGATAGGAATGAAGCGCCGGAGTCAACTCTCGCCAGGTCACCACCGAATCGGCATCGAACCAGGTTCGATTGGCCCAACCCGAGGGCTGCAATCGGCCGCGCAAAATACCGGTGGCGCCAATTCGTTGCACCGAAACAAAATGCGGATGCGCGGGCGTGATATCCGCATAGGGCATCAGATACGCCTTCGCATCCAATAAGGCTTGTTGAACCTCCCGAACCGGAATGGCAGCTGCCGATCGATGGCTGAGCGCTGCCTTCGCAGCCAATATACCGGCAGCCTGACCGATCAATAATACGCAAGGCTGCAAGCGAGTGGTGCCGTTCACCACATTGCTCACACTGATCGCTTTCTCGGCCGCCAGGATACCCGTCATTTTCTGGGGGATCAATGAACCCAATGGCACATTGAAAGAAGGGATGGGATAAAAACCCAATTGCTGCGGGGCATTCGGATTTTTTCGGTGGTGATGATCGATCGGATAATCGCCTACCGCGATTCCGGTTCGATAAAGAGGCTCCTCCTCCCGGAAAGGACGCGCGATGTGCTGGAGCTTAAATCGGGTGACGCCCTGCATCCGACGGCCTTCCCGATGATACGGGATCCAGGGAAGACGATCGGGCGTCTGAAACTCATCATTCGCTAATCCCAGCTGACGAAAGCCCAATTGGGTTTGCAGAAAATAGATAAATCGATACGTCTGTTGCTTGGCGGCTTCCAGATCGGTCAACCGCTGAGAAGGCGAACGATCGATCAAATTCAGATAAATATCATTGCCGTGGCCGGGCCAATTGATCAGGTATTTTTCATGCGGAAGCTTTGCATACACGATCATCTTCTTGGCATCCACATTGGGCGCGATCCGATTTTTATCCTGATAATAGTCGGTGCAAGCGCCATCGAATTCACGCGGATCGTAATTCGCTGGCCGAACCATTGTACAATCCACACCCACCCCATAATCCTTCAGGATCGCCGCATAGGTAATATCCTGAATGATGTCATTCGAGGCAGGCACCTGTACATCCTCTCCCGTGATCGAACTGGCTTCCATGCCCACATCAAAAGGCACACCTGCCATGGCAATGGCATCGCCCAACTCCGTTGCATCCACCAATTGACGAGAACGAACCGTGAGTTTTTTTCCGCTCTGCCAATTTTGGAATCGAGCCCCCGTGACGCGATCGCCTTTTTTCAAGATACCGATCAGCTCATACCCGTATAGAACATCCAGATTGGATTCCTTGGCAGCCATCGATTTGAAAATACTATCACCGACATGCGGCTCAAAATGTGTATTGCTTACCCATCCGGTGGCAACGCGATTGGGACCACCGTAAACTTTATACAACTGCTCACGAAATTCGGCCCACAAACCGGAGGGGAGCAAGTGATTGCCATCGGTGGCCGATACCGCCGCTGCCGTTAACATGCCACCCAACCAAGGAGTCGGTTCAACGATGATGGTACGGGCACCCGAACGAGCCGATTGGATCCCGGCAGCCGTACCACCCACACCTCCACCAATCACCAATACATCCGTACGACGCGACTGCGCATGCAGAAATGCATGACTCATGGAGATAATTCCCACAAGCAGCGATAGGGGTAATATGAATGAACGATTGACGATCATCCCGGAAATTGAGAAAGTGTTTTATGAACCTGATACAGTGAACGCGGAATATGGAAACATCCTTTCCATTTTCCTCCCTTCAATGGCAACAGCACCTCTCCGCGACGGTTGAGATATCCAAACCATTCACCGTTCGGTTCATCCCGGAAATGTGCCCACGTATAATCATGCACGCGCTCAAACCACTCGGCACAACGCGGATCGCCAGTCAGCATATACCCTTTGGCCAATCCCACCAACGTCTCCACATGCACCCACCAAAGTTTTTGATCCCACTCCAATTGTTGCGGAGGATGTCCTTTTATATCCAGGAAATAAAAGATTCCTCCGTACTCTTTATCCCACCCGTATTCCAGCGTATGCAACAAAATATCCTTCGCTTTCTCAATGAGAGCGGTATCGTTGAATCGTTTACCCAGATCCATGATAAACCACATGGCCTCAATGGCATGACCCGGATTCAGTACCCGTCCTTCAAAACTATCCGAGGGCGAACCATCGGGATGTACATTTTCGAGGATCAATCCCGAATCGGACTGATAAAACACATTCATGATCTGATCAACCACCTGTGGCGCAAACTCATTCACCCGAGCCGCCCCGATCAAATGCTCCAACTCCAATGAAAGATTGCACAGGATCATCGGCAAACTGAAATTCTTCAGCGTACGAGTACCAGGCACCGCTTTACTATAGTGCCCCTTCCAATTGTCCTGCCGACGAAGAATGTTCTCAAACGTATCGATCGCGATCTGCTTCCACTCGTCCTTAGGCTGAATGCGATCCAACGCAGCAAACGCCATCGTAGCAAAGCAATCACTGAAAATATTATACGGCTGCACCAGCGGCTTGCCCTCTGCGGTTAGCGAGAAATACCAATTGCCCGCCGAATCCCTACCATGCTTTTTTAAAAATTCAGCTCCCAACAAGGCCGTATGCAACCATTGCGGATTGGGCTCGAGATGCATATACATGTAACTGAAACACCAAACCTGCCGGCCCTGTAACCAAACGAATTTGTCGGTATCATACACTTTCCCGTACCGATCCAAACAAGTGAAATACCCGCCATGGCGCTCATCACGACTATGCTCCACCCAAAAAGGGAGAATATTATCCTTCAACTCGGATAAATACAGATCAGCATATCGGGCAATACCCGATTCAGGCACCGCAGCTGCGTTCGCAAGCATAGCAAGCAATTAGTTTAATAAAAACAGCGAAGCATCCAAATAAACATAAAATATTTAAACAAACTCCCATACTTTTTAAATATTTTTATTAATGTTTAAGTTTTTCTCCAGCTTTTGTGTAATTTCTTTAGTTTTCCTGTCCGTTCTTAACGCCTTGACGGCATCTGCAAAATGAACAGTCACCTACGATTATTTGAAGTTTTCAGCGAGGAGAACGCCTCCGGGGTGGTTTTCAAGAATCGATCGCTAAAGAGGCTGATAATCAACACTATAGATCAAAACAGTCATTCCACGATCACCGAGCTGAGCCGGGAGCTGAACACCAGTGTACCCAAGGTTACCAGCCTGGTCAATGAGTTGATAGAGGATGGCCTGCTGAAGGACGACGGCAAGTTTGACTCCACGGGTGGTCGCCGGGCCAGTATTTACGGACTGGTTTCGGAAGCCTGTTACTTCATTGGGGTTGACGTGAAGCGATACTACGTAAACCTGGGTTTGCTCAATTTCAAGAAGCACCTGGTCGATCTGCGGGAGAAGATCCCGTTCAAGTTGGAGAATACGCCCGAATCCTTGCAGCAATTATTGACCATTATCCGAAATTTCATCGCTGAGCAAAAGATCAAGCGGGAAAAGATATTAAGCGTAGGCATCAACCTGTCGGGTCGCATCAATCATACCAACGGATACAGTTACAGTTATTTTCATTTTCATGAAGAGCCTTTGGCCACTGTCATCGAGCAGGAGATTGGCATCCCGGTCGTTCTGGAAAACGACTCCCGGGCCATGGCCTATGGCGAATACTGCGGAACGGAGATACAAAATCGTCGTCACGTTCTATACGTGAACATGGACTACGGGATCGGGTTAGGAATTTTGATTGATGGAAAGCTGTATTACGGGAAATCCGGATTCAGCGGCGAATTTGGTCACATCCCATTCTTCGAAAATGAAATTCTGTGCCACTGCGGAAAAAAAGGATGTTTGGAAACCGAGGCATCGGGTATGGCCCTGATCCGGAAATTTCGTGAACGGATCGAACAAGGATCAAACTCCTCCGCCATGAAAAAGAAAAAAGATGTAAGCGAGATCACACTGCTCGATATCATACAGGCGACTCAGAACGAGGATATTCTGTCCATTGAAATACTGGCCGACATCGGAGAGAAATTAGGGAAGGGCATCGCCATGCTGATCAACGTGTTCAATCCGGAATTGTTGATACTGGGTGGTACGCTATCGGAAACGGCCGATTACCTGCGGCTGCCCATCCGAAGTGCCGTCAATAAATATTCCTTGAGCCTGTTGAACAGTGATACACAACTGACCCTATCTAAGTTGGGAGAACGCGCCGGTGTCATGGGCGCCTGCTTGATCGCCCGTAATAAAATCCTCTACCGTTACTGATAGTAGGGGCTGATCATACAATACACTACCACACCCGTTACGGCTACATAGAACCAGATGGGCCACGTATACCGGACCAACTTCTTGTGCGCGGCCCATTCACCGATCAACGCGCGATACGCAGAAAATAAAATGAAAGGTAGGATCAATCCGGCTAACGGAATATGCGTGAACAAGATCAGATAATACACCATACGGATCGTACCGGTGCCGCCAAATGATGTTTCGCCCGCCAGCAGATGGTGTGCGATGTAGCTGACCAAAAACAAGACAGACAACAACATGGCACTCATCATTATGCGCTTGTGTAGTATATAATTTTTCGACTTGACGCTGAAGAGTCCGCCCAGCAACAACAACGCCACTAATGAATTGATCACTGCATTGGCCTTGGCAAATACATGTACATTGAATCCGAGGTCTACTTTAAGTTGGATCCGGCCCAAAATCACCACCGCCGCAAACACGATGGCCGAAAAAGTGAAGATCAACAGTCGCGCCTTGGCATCATTTTTTTTCCAAACAGCAGGTAACATATCAGCGAGATTTTTTTAGAAGGAATAAAAGCAGGAACACACCGAAGATGGCAGCTAAGAACGCAAAGGCCATCACCGGAAGTTTTCCGGACAAAAAGAATTTCCGGTTTGAATCTTTTTCCATCGTGAGCAGTACCAGATCGTTGGAAAGTTTCTTCAACTCGGCCGAATCAAGTCCACTATAGTACCCGCGCACCCGGTGTGCCGTATCGATCAGCACGAACTTATCGCTATGCACAAAATTTGAATCCACCCCTTCCCCGTCGATCAGTCCCAGTTTGATCTCTTCCAATACAAACCGATAGATGGAATCGCGGTTGCCGGTGAGCAGCCACCACTGTTCGGGATTTACCTGAAAGCGATTGGCCCATCCTTTGATCCGTGCAATACTGTCACGTTCCGGATCGATACTGATGGAGATGAAATGGACCCGCTTGTTGGTCTTATCCCCCACTCGTTTGCCATTGTGAATCGACTCGACCATTCGCTTCATGTTCATGGTCATGGTCGGACAAATAGTCGGGCAATGTGTAAAGAAGAAATCCAATATCAGGATCTTGCCTTTCAAGCTGTCGAACGTAATGGTATCTCCATCCTGATTCACCAGCCGAGGCGCTTGGATTCGATGCCAAACGGTATCGGCTACCTCTTTCCCTTTCTTTACTCGCTGTACAACTGAATCCGGAAAATAATGCCGGGGCATCTGGGTGGCAGATCCACTCAGATCGGATACAATGAAATAGGCAACCAGGGGCAACAACAATGCCAGCAGAATACCTAAAAATGCGCGTTTGTTCAAAGCGATACGATTGCGTCAACTTTAGAACAACCGGAAACCCCGGGGGTTCGAAAGCAACGATTATTTATGCGCCCCGTGCTTGGCAGGCATGGTCGACTCATGAAAATGCTTGTCGTACGTATTGCGCAGGTTCTTGTAGGAACTGCCATCCCAAATGAAGGCGGTAATGAACCACACAAAAAGAAGTAGCGGCACCACGATCGTCATGATCATATTACGGATCTCATCGCCCAGGTGCATGAATACCGACACGATGTAATACGCCTTGGCCAAGGTCAGGATACAAACCATTCCCTTGAACATCAGTACCAATAACTCACTGGGATTTTCTCCTTTGTGGATATTATAGATCGCCAGACCGATCAAGAGTTCGATCACGGTTATCACCGACAGCAGGATGGTCGTATTCCGTACACGCTTCTTGAACGTGGCGTCATCTACATGGTGGTGTTCGGTTACTTCGTCAAATGCAGGATGTATCATAAGATAAAGTTCGGGGATGGAAGATGTAAGTTTGAGTTCGGTGTTTAGCGTTGGGGGTTAGATCAGATAGAAGCAAAGGAATACGAATACCCATACCAGGTCTACGAAGTGCCAGTACAGACCGGCCTTTTCGATCATCAGGTAATGACCGCGCTTGGCGAACACATCCTTTTGGGTCATGATCAGCATTACGATGTTGATGAGGACACCGGAGAATACGTGAAATCCGTGGAATCCGGTGATACCGAAGAAATAACCACCGAAGGCAACGGGTCCGTTTTTGCGGATGTGCAAATCATCGAGGTGAGTCGTTATGGTCTTGACAAGATTCTCATGGCTCATCGCCGAGGCCGTCTCGTGTGTAACAGTGTGGTCGCTTAGATGTGCCAGATTCACCAATGTTTCGTGGGGTGTCTTGGCCAAGGCGGCGATGGCGGCTTCATTGGAAACCAGATCGCCCCAAGGGTTTACGGTAGTGGTTTGTCCAACAATTTGCAGCTGACCATCGATCAACGCGGCATGCTCACCCGTGATCAGGTGATGCCATTCCCATGCCTGACATCCCAAAAAGGCCGCGCCACCAATGATGGTCCAGATCAACCACTTGATCACGCCCTTCTTATCGTTGTTGTGTCCGGCATGAACCGCCAACACCATGGTCACCGAACTGATGATCAGAATGAAGGTCATCACACTCACGAATGCCAGAGGCAGGTTCGCATGACCGGCGCCGGGGAAGGCGTTGAACACCACGTTCGGATCCGGCCAGAAGTTTTGGCTGAAACGGATCGTTCCGTATGAAATGAGGAAGGCCCCGAAGGTGAACGCGTCACTCATAAGGAAGTACCACATCATGAGTTTTCCGTACTCGAGGTTGAAGGGGCTTTTACCACCACTCCACCATTTCGTTTGATGTGCGTGTGCTGTTGTTGTCGACATGCTGATATCGTTTATCAAATGTTTTATTTTTTATTGCCCGCTTCCCACTACCCAGAAGAAAACGAACAGATAGATCCATAAGAGATCCACGAAATGCCAATACGTTGCTGCGATCTCCACCGGCACGGGGCTGTAGGTTTTGACGGATCCCGCAAAAGAGCGAATGGCCATCACGATCAATACGATCACCCCGGCCACCACGTGCAAGGCATGCAAACCGAAGATCACATACAGAAACTGACCGGCACCGGCTCCTTGAAAAGTGACCTGCTTCGACCAAAGCTCCTGAAATCCGATCCACTGTGAAGCCACAAAGGCTACTCCGAGGAACAAGGTGATCAACATCCACATCCGATAGTTCCGCATCACTCGTTCACGAAAACTCTTCAAAGCCAATTGCATGGTACCACTGCTGATCAACATAAGGATCGTGGACACGGTGAACCAAACGGGCATGGTCACGGGTTTCCAGTTCACCTGATTGCTTTTAACAATAAAGGCACTGGTGAGACCGGCGAACATCATCAACAAGCTTCCGATGGCCACCCAAAGGGTGAACTTATGCGGATGCATGCGTTTCTGTTTCATCTTATTCGTCATATTCATGTTCATCGTCAACCTTATCTAGGCGATCGTTGTTTTACTGAGTAACCAGCTCAACATCACGACCGGCAAATACAAATAACTGCCAAACATCACCCGGCGAGCCTGCTTTACTTCCATGCCATTGTACAACTGCACACAGCGTACGATCATGAAAGCGTTCGACAGCATCACCAGCCCCAATCCCACCTGCCCACTCACGGTTGCATACTCACAGATACCGGTGAAATACGGCAGTAAGGTGACCGGCACCAACAACAGCGAATACAACACGGTTTGCAAGGCCGTGAAGCGCGTGGGCCCCTCATCGGTAGGCAACAATTTGAAGCCAACCGCTGAATAATCCCGATGTGCCACCCAGGC
Organism: Bacteroidota bacterium; assembly: GCA_046081925.1. Lineage (GTDB taxonomy): Bacteria > Bacteroidota > Bacteroidia > Chitinophagales > Chitinophagaceae > JJ008. The sequence goes on from JBJTWV010000027.1 coordinate 87,549, forward strand.
AATGGCCCAGAAGTGCGGAAACTGCCAGAAGAACTGGAACGCAAACACGATCCATCCTCCCAAGCTCAGCTCACCCTCTCCGGCCGTCCATCCGATCAAACAGGGCAAGGCCCCGGGAATCGCTCCCATCAAAACAGCCAGCGAACTGACCTTTTTCAAAGGAGTATAGATGAACGCATAGAGGAACAAGCTGAATGCCGCCAGTGCAGCGGTGAGTATGTTGAAGGCCCATCCGAGCCAACCTACACCCACGATACCGGTCAGGATCGCAAAGATCCAACCAGCTTGCACCGACATACGTCCCGAAGCGATGGGGCGTGAAGCGGTCCGCTTCATACCGGCATCCGTGTCTTTTTCAGCACACTGATTCATCGCATTGGCACTGCCTGTCACCAAAAATCCACCTGCAAAGAGCGATAGTATCCGATAGAGCGGATCGTCGAACAATCCATAGCCGCGGGTGAGCATAAAACTCACCACACTGCTGAACACCACCAGAATACTCAGCGAAGGCTTCGTCAACATCCAATAATCTCGAACTCTCGACATCCCCTTCACTGAATTTTTTTTATCGATCCGTCAGCGATCAATGAGCTTGACTCTCATTGGCACCGACCGGCTCGGTTTGCGGAATGAACTCACGTCCATCCTTTCCATAATCATACGGCCAACGATGCACCTCGGGAATATCGCCCTCCCAATTCCCGTGTCCGGGATTGATGGGGGTTGTCCACTCGAGGGTATTGGCACCCCAGGGATTTGGTGTGCGCACCTTGCGTCCTTTGAAAATGGAATAAAAGAAATTGAATACAAAGAGGAGCTGTACAGCAAATACCACGATGGATACCACGGTGATCATTTTGTCCAGGTCCGCAAAATCATTGAAGGAAACCCAGCCACGCTTGTCAAGATAACGGCGGGGCACCCCGGCCAACCCTTGATAGTGCATGGGCCAGAAGATCAGATACGCACCGATCATCGTAACCCAAAAGTGCATGTAGGCCATCGTGTTGTTCAGATAACGACCGAACATTTTGGGGAACCAATGATACACACCCGCGAACATGCCGAAGAAGGAAGCCACCCCCATCACAATGTGGAAGTGCGCCACCACAAACATGGTATCGTGCAGATGAATATCGATCGTTGAATTTCCCAAGAAGATACCGGTCAATCCACCGGAGATGAACAAGCTCACGAAACCGATCGCGAACAACGTAGCCGGTGTAAACCGAATATTGCCTCGCCAGATGGTCGTAAGCCAGTTAAACACCTTGATCGCGGAGGGTACCGCGATCAGCAACGTGAGCAACACGAATACCGATCCCAGAAACGGATTCAGTCCGGTCACGAACATATGGTGTGCCCATACGAGGAAGGCCAGGATAGCGATCGCAAACAACGAACCCAGCATCGCCATGTATCCGAAAATGGGCTTGCGGGAATTAACCGACAAGATCTCGGATACCATTCCCATCGCAGGCAACAGGATGATATATACTTCGGGGTGACCCAGGAACCAGAACAAGTGCTGATACAAGATCGCACTGCCGCCCTCGTTCGGGAGGATCTCACCATTTACAACGATATCACTCAGATAGAAGCTGGTGCCCAGGTTACGATCGAACAGCAACAAGATCGCACCGGACAACAACACGGGGAAGGACAATACGCCCAACACCGCCGTAAAGAACATCGCCCAGATGGGCAGCGGCAGACGCGTCATGCTCATTCCCTTCGTACGCATATTCAAAATGGTGGCGATGTAGTTCAGACCGCCCAACAAGGAAGACACCACGAACAAGGCCATACTGATCAACCAAAGATCCGTACCGAGTTTTTGTCCTTCACCCGCCTGGCGAAGTGCGCTGAGAGGCGGATACATCGTCCAACCACCGGAAGCAGGTCCTGTATGCACAAAAATGGAACTCAACATGATCACACCGGCCAGGAAGAAAAACCAGTAGGACAACATGTTCATGAACGGCGAAGCCATATCACGGGCCCCCACTTGCAAAGGAATAAGCAGGTTCGCGAACGTTCCGCTCAGGCCGGCCGTCAATACAAAGAATACCAGCACGGTACCGTGTATGGTAACCAGTCCATAATAGAATTCAGGTTGGATCTGCCCGCCCTTGGCCCATTCACCGAAGACCGTCTCCAGGATCGGAAACGATTCCTCCGGATAGCCCAGTTGCAAACGGAACAGGACGGAAAACAATCCGCCAATGATGGCCCACACGATACCGGTGATCAGGAATTGCTTCCCAATGGTCTTGTGGTCCATACTGAAAATGTACTTCGATACGAAGGTCTCGTGATGATGCTCATGCGCGTGATCCTGCGGATGGGCAACGTGTGCGCCTTCGGTTACTACTGCCTGTGTGTTCAATGCTTCACTCATACGTTTGGTTTGTACAGGTTCTTGGACGATTAGGATTAATTACGTGCCACGCCATTAACGGGCGGTGCCGCTGCTTCTTTTTTGTTAGATGGATCCTTGTCGGGATTCGCCACCAAATACTGTGGCTTCTTGGATGCCAGCCAGGCATCGAACTCGGCTTGCGTTTCTACAACGACAACACCACGCATACTCCAGTGACCCTTTCCGCACATCTGATCGCAAGAGAGTTCATACACGAAATCCGGATTGTCGGTTTTCTCCTTCATCTGCTTGGTGGTGTACTTTGGTGTGAACCACATCGTAGTGGGTGTACCAGGTACCGCATCCATCTTCATACGGAAATGGACCAGTCCCACATCGTGGATCACATCTTTGGCACCGATCACCAGCTTCACGGGCTTCCCAACCACCAGGTGCATCTCCTGCTCCACAAAAACATCATCCTTATTGGTTGAGTCTTCCCAGATCTGACCCGCCGGATTTCCGTTGGCCGGATCTACATTTTTATAATATTTCTTACCCAGGATACCATCTGAACCGGGATAACGGAATTCCCATCCGAACTGCTTGCCGGTTACTTCCACCACCATGGCATCTTTCGGTGCCTCGCCGGTGATGCGGAACCAATAAACGATCCCGAATCCAACCAACACCGTGAGGGCAATGGCGGGGATCACGGTCCAGATCAATTCCAGGGTATTGTTGTGCGGATAGTAGAACGCTTTTCGATCGTCGCGCTCTTGATATTTATACGAGAACCAGAAAAGAGCGATCTGTGTGATCAGGAATACAACAAATGTTACGGCCAGGGTCACATACAACATCCGATCCACCAATTCGCCGTGATCGGACGCAGGATCGCCCAGGATGCGGCCCTTGAATTTCTCGTTGCAAACGTATACACCGATCAGACCAAGCACCAGAAATGCCAGCAATAGGAAGGCATTGATCCGGTTGGTTTGCTTTCGGGTGCGCTCCCAACCGCGTAAGACCGCCACATACTCACTGGCCTTCGAGATCTGAAAGATGATCACAAATGCCAGTACCAGGATCGCAATGATGTAAAAAACTTGCATAACTGTAAAGTTCTAGGACGTGATTGGAATGAGTTGACTTCGTTTAGGTTATCAGGTGTGGTGGATCAGACTTTCTTTGACGAACGGGTGATTTTTCGCCAGCAGCGGTGCCTTGGTAAGCGCCTTGCCGACCACCAGCAGGATCAGTCCCACAAAAAACAAGGCCACCCCAAAGTCGTATACGATCATGGGAACATGGTCGGGCGACACCGCCGGGAACACCATCTGATAAAGATCCAGCCAGTGACCGAAGATGATCAACACCGCCATAAAGGCGACGGTTCCATAATTACGTTTTGCTCCCCGCGTCATGAGGATCAGCAACGGCGCAATAAAGTTGATGACCAGCATGAGCCAGAAGATCCCGCTATAAATACCCTGTGCACGCGGTTTGAAATAAACCGTCTCCTCCGGAATATTGGCATACCAGATCAACATATACTGCGAGAACCACAGGTAGGTCCAAAACACCGAGAAGGCGAACATGAACTTGCCGATGTCGTGCAGGTGCTCGTTGTTCACGTACTCGAGATAATTATTGTTCTTCAGATAGATCACGAACAGTGCGATCAATGCCATGCCCGATACGAACGTGCTGGCGAATGTATACCAACTGTACATGGTGCTGTACCAATGCGCATCGATGCTCATCAGCCACAACCAGGGCGTAGAGGAAAGGACCGTAAGCGCGAACACCACAATAAACAAGGCTCCCCAAACCGTATTGTTCCAGATATATTTCTTACGCCCTTCCAGATCGGTGATCGGTTTTTCATCCAGGCTGCGGGAAAGCTGACGCATCTTCCAACCCAACAACGACCAAAGTCCGATGGTCAAAATCGTTGCTACCGTAAAGAAGGTCTTATTCAGGAATCCTTTTTTATGATTTAATACGTGATCCTCCGCCACATGATGGGCATCAGTCCAGTGATATATAGTATGATCGCCGCCATATACGATGGCTAGTAAGATCGCGAGACAGATAACACCCAGCACCGGCACCACGGCGGAGACCGCCTCCGGTACGCGACGAAAGGCCATCTGCCAGCCCCCCCACGCCAACGTTGTGGCACAGATAAAGAACATAGAAGCATTCACCACCAACAGGAAGAATACACTGTTCTGCAGGAGGGAAGCCCAGAAACGAGCGCCCTCAAGGCCGCCTTTTGCGCCATGTGTGAACCAAAGGGCCCCGATGGCCAATAAGCCAATGGCCATGAGCGAAAGTGCCAGCGTGTTGTAACGCTTCGGGACAATGAATTGATCGTGGGTTGACATCAGTATTCGTTTAAGTTCTTCGATTCTAATTCCATTAAGGTTTGGGGGCAGCCGAACTGTCCGCCGGATTGGCAGGTGCGTTCTTGGCAGCCTGCTTACTCTTCACATAGGCGATCACCATCCAGCGCTGCTTGGTGCTGAGTTGGGAAGCATAACTGCCCATGGCATTCTTTCCGTATGTCAGCGAGTGAAACATCATGCCCGGAGCCATCGCTTCGTATTTGGCATCTCCCACCAACGCAATAGGCTTGGAAGGAAAGGGACCGTTCCCATCATTCCACAGCGGACCGTTTCCGTCCAATTTTTTTCCGTGACAGATACCGCAATTCACCAGGTACAAACGCTCGGCCTCTTTCAGATCCACTCCGGCAGAATCCAGTGGGTTTCGCACATTGACCGACATCGCGTAACCGACCGAATCATTTTTATACGGATAGGCCGCCATCTCTCCACGAGCAATGGTACCCGTTACCGGCGTGGCATTGTAATTGACACCGGCTTTGGTCAATGCTTCCGTGGAAGCATACGTCTCATACGCGCGGCTGTACGCCATATCCGGCATGTAAACAGAGCCGGTATCACGGCGAACATCCGAACAGCCGATCAGCACCACGAGGGTAGTCAGCATTCCGGAAAAGATCGATATACGTTTCATCAAAATCGGTATTAGATATTAGGCGTTGGTTGTTTTTTGGAAACGCTTGGTGTCGCGGTCGTACCGACCCAGCCACCAGCCGGTCTCCTTCTCCATCACAGTTACCTCCGTGGCCCCTACACTCTCCAGGAACTTCTTGGCTTCGGCTTCATTGGTATCGTCTGTACACTCAACAGCCATCACGAACGTATCATCGGTAGAGCGAGGATTGAAATGGTCTTTCTTGACAAAGGGTGCCAACTGACAGAGATAGCAGAAGGTCAACACCATACCCACCGCGGCAAACAACACGGTTAATTCGAAGGTCACCGGTATCCAAGCGGGCAAGGCAAAGAAGGGCTTTCCACCGAAATTGATGGGCCAATCCAAGGTTAGCGCCCAGGTGATGAAGCCCACGGCAGTAGACGTACCGGTGATCCCGTAAATGAATCCGGCGGTATGCAAACTGGTGTCACGCAAACCAAGAGCCTGATCCAATCCGTGGATCGGGAATGGCGTGAACACTTCGTGGATCTTGTAGCCGGCACGGCGAACTTTTTTGACTGCGGGGAACAGCACCGCCTCGTCGTAAAAGTTACCGACCACGAATTTTTGTACACTCATAATATATCACCCTTTCGGGTCATTTGCGGCTTACCATCGGCAAACCGGTTAACAAATCAATGATGATCGTCGTGCACATGCTTGGCAGCATAGGCATCGAGCGATTCGGTTTCCTCCTGCGTCATACCGGCTTTGAAATTCGAGCCATTCTTTTTCAGAATGTGCTTGATCTCGGCGATCGCGATCACCGGGAAGTATTTGGAGAAGAGGAAATAACAAGTGAAGAACAAGCCGAACGTTCCCATGTAAAATCCAACCTCCCAAATGGTGGGTGAATAATACGTACTCCAGGAAGAAGGCAGGTAGTCTCGGTATACAGAGGTCACGATGATCACAAATCGCTCAAACCACATACCGATATTCACCAAGATCGACATGAAGAACGTTACGAACAGATTGCGACGCATCTTGCGGAACCAGAAGATCTGTGGGGACAACACGTTACAGCCCATCATGATCCAGTAACTCCAGCCATACGGACTGTTCAAATTCAATCTATTCTCTTTAAAGGCATACCACTCGTACGGAACGGCACTATACCAGGCCATGAACAACTCGGTGAGATAGGCAATGCCCACAATGGAACCGGTCAAAACAATGACCTTGTTCATCACTTCGATGTGCTCAAGCGTGATATATTCCTCCAATGCCAGCACCTTGCGGGTAACCAACAACAGTGTTTGCACCATCGCAAATCCGGAGAAGATTGCACCGGCTACGAAGTAAGGCGGGAAGATCGTTGTATGCCAGCCGGGAACGATGGACGTGGCGAAGTCGAAGGATACGATCGTGTGCACCGACAATACCAGCGGTGTACTCAATCCGGCCAATACCAATGACAATGCCTCGTGACGTTGCCAATGTTTGGTGGATCCCGTCCATCCGAAAGAAGCCACCCCGTAAAACATTTTGCTCCACTTCTTCTTGGCACGATCACGTAATGTGGCCAGATCGGGGATCAAACCGGAATACCAGAAAAGAAGTGACACAGTGAAATACGTAGAGATCGCGAACACGTCCCACAACAAGGGAGAGTTGAAGTTCACCCAAAGCGGACCACGAGTATTCGGATAAGGCATTACAAAGAAGGCGTTCCACACACGTCCCATGTGCCAGATCGGAAACTGACCCGCACACATAACCGCGAAGATGGTCATCGCTTCTGCTGCGCGGTTCACCCCGGTACGCCATCCCTGACGGAACAACAACAAGATCGCCGAGATCAAGGTACCTGCGTGACCGATACCGACCCACCAAACGAAGTTGGTGATGTCCCATCCCCATCCAATGGTACGGTTCAGGTTCCATTGGCCGGTACCATAGGTTACCTCCATTGCCACGGAAACAACTCCGAACAGCAACAAGGCCACCGATACCAGAAATCCGATCCACCAAAGCCGCGAGGGCTTGGCTTCCACCGGACGACAGATATCCTCCGTCACCTGATGATAATCCTTGGTGCCATCCACCAGGGGTTGTCTGACTTGCGATTCATACCGAAGTGATGCCATATTCTTTCTCTTT
>JBJTWV010000028.1:0-100857 GCA_046081925.1 Bacteroidota bacterium
ATATTGAGGACACCTCATACTTCCCTATATCCCAAAACCTTGACCTGCGAGATTCTGTTAGGGCTATTGATATCAAAAAAGACGTTCAGGTTATTTCATTGACGGAAATGATAGATAAAGGTACTTCTGTGCCCATGAATAATTTATTTTTCGCTTTTGCAAAACATGATTTGCTCCCATCTTCTATACCGGAGTTAAAAAGGATTGCCACGTTGATCAAGCGTTATAATTTGAAAGTAGAAATCTCTGGACATACCGATGATATTGGCGAGGACAAAAACAATCAAATTTTGTCGGAGAGAAGAGCGAAGGCTGTGAAGGAATTTTTTATTTCGTCTGGTTGTCACGAAAACCTCTTGCAAACCATAGGGTATGGTGAATCGAGGCCAATTGATACGAATGTAACGGAACAAGGAAGAGCTATCAATAGAAGAGTAGAACTTCGCTTTATTAAGTAAACCAATCTTCCATTTCTTATATCATTCATGTAGGCCTGGCGACAACCGCATAATGTATTCACCGAGTTGTACTTCTCGGGATTGGATCTTTATACATGTTGTGTAATTATTGCCGTAATAGCAACATACGTGATTTAATTTTATTTCTACTTTACGTTGTTGATATTAGTGGTGATTCGAGGTTGTCTATCCATGATGGAAGGTTCAACTTACCACCTTTGGAGTTGCAACAACAACCAACAGTTTTCAGCTAACCTGTATATTTTCGCTTTAGCCCCCTCCTTTGTAGCCACATAGTAAAGTAAGAAAATAAACTATTATCAGTCTTGTAATGGTGTTCTATAGCGTATTCACGGGGTTGGTGGAGGTAGGTGACCGGGACGCAAGTTTCGGCCAAGGGCGACTCGATTCGTTGCGCTGAGGGTTTGTGTATTTTTACTTACCTAGTCAGATACAGTCCACGATGGCTTGAGTTTAAAACGAGCGGTATTCATCCGGCTTCGATCTCTGGTCGACGGCAACTGAAATCAAGGCAAATGGGTGCATCCCAAGGGAGGATTGAAGTAGAGGGTGCTATCAATTACATTGTACATTTACGAATAATTTAGTGTACGATGCGATTTTTGATCATTCTAGTATTAATAGCAGGTAAAACCTGTTATGGTCAGCAGAATATTCTAATGTCCAAGTCACAGGTCTTTCGGCTGTATCGATCCCTTAATTCTTAGACAAAACGGATTTAAAATTTGAGACAATTTCGGGTATTTTTTCTTTTTTACAAGGTTGATTTTTTTGTCCGTACTGGAGTAAGAACTGCTCCGGGGACTTTCTCCCCAGCGATCCATGCTTACGATGATTGTTGTACCACTCGTAATAGCGGCTGAAGATCATCTGTGCATGGTAGGTGGATTCAAACTCATAACGCTCTACCACTTCACGCTGAACATTACTGTGTAAGGCTTCGATATACGCGTTTTCCTCGGGAGTAGCCACATGGGTAAATTCCTGATTCACACCCTTTTCTTTTAAAAACTGTCTTACTACTCCGGCAATGAACTGTGAGCCGTTATCGTTTCTAAGCGTTATGTTTTCAATCCTGTATTCCATCAGCAGTAGGGATAGCAGCACGATCACATCTCCTTTTTTGATGTTAAACCGAAGCATGTGAGTCAAGACCTTGCGGCTATACGCATCAATAACAGTCAACAGCAGCGCATTACGCTGAGCTCCATGGATATGGATGTACTTGATATCCATGCAAAGGTGCTCCAGCGGCTTTTCCGCCCGGATCTTCCGGAAGCGAACGAACTGTCTGGGAACACCAATAGAGCCAATTCTGCGGTTAAACAGCAGGTTATGGATCTTCATCAGCCGGTAGACTTTCTTATGGTTGATGATATATCCCTTTTGCTTCAGTTCATCCCAGACGTTCTTGTACCCATAGCAGCAGAACTCCTGTTGGAGAATCGATTCTACGTCTTTTACCAGGGCTGTATTATCGATCAGCTCTCCATCGGAAGTAACGGTCATTTCACTGGGCTTACGCCCACGCAGGCCATCTCCCCGCTTGTAGTAGAAACTACTACGGGGCACTCCTGACCAGTTAATAAGATCTTGCTTACTTACCATGGGATTTGATTCAAACTGCTTGATTACCTCGACCGACGCTGCTCTAGGGATTGACTTTTTTTTAAAAGCTCAGTCTTGAACTCCAGTTCAATAGATTGCTTGGCCACTATGTTTTTTAATACCCGGATCTGCTCTTCCAGGGCGTCTACTTCCGGGTTACGCTGCCTAGAATAGGACTTAAGGCTAGCTACCCCGCCTTCGTTAAAGTACTCCTTCCACCGTCTAAATACTGTAGGAGACAGGTTGTGTTAACGAAGAGTGGCTGTAACTCCAAATTGATCTACTTCATTAATGATGGCTAGTTTCTCTGAAGCTGAGAAACTCCTTCTGGTTTTTGACATGGTTCCTAAATTTACTGGCTTAATTGTTTTTAAAATCTGTCTAGTCATTTAGGGGGTCAATACACTTTTTAGAAGATCTGTTTGTGGTCGGCCACATTTCCTTCTAGAGCGAAATGGGTTGATATTCTGTATATTTCCTATATTAACATACTAATTCTGAGTAATTGAACTCCAATCCGATTGTACGATACCGTTGGCAACTCCTGACCGCCCTTGTTTGGTTGGTGGGGGCCATACTTATATATCCCAAATGGGTCGGTTCGGGCCCACGAACAGGTCAACCCGAAAGGTCTATGGTCGATACAGCAGCAAAAGCGCCTCTGTCTTCTTCGTCCATTTTCATTCCCCAAGAATCCTATGCGGTTCCCAAGCACCTTCCATATCCGATTCTCGATGGTGGAGAAGAGCTAAAGTTGATGAAAGACGGTTTTCTACCTATCGGTTGGTCAAGAGATGGGAAATTCGCTTTTGCAACGGAACCCTCGGATGAAGCCTGTGGTTGTTATTTTTTCACGATCGCCGTGCAGGACATGATCTCGGATAAAGTTTTATGGAGCTGGTCATACAGTAGTGATACAGAAGGAAATGATACAGACCGATCGAGCATGGACCTTCGTAAGCTTTGGAAACAGAAACAAGCTGAGTTCACTCGTCAACTGAATCGATATCAGATCAATCCCATCTCTTTTGAGCAGGTGATGAGTTTGCCTATACGGGAACAGGGAAATTTATTCACTTTTTCCCTCAAAAATCAAACGATCGAGCAAGATGGTTTTGACAGGGTTGCCTTAACCAAATTATACCGAAAACTAAATGGCGGATCGGATAAGGTTTTATTCAGCAATGATTATTTGAGCGGGGATTCCTACTCCGGGATCATGTCCAATGGCATTTGCGGTTACCTACGATCTCCCTACGAAAGCCGGATCGCACTTTTGTATTACGATAAATCGTGGGGATATGAGGGGCCTCCGCACGTGATATCAGTTACCCCGGTCGGTGCGGATATTTCAATCAATGGATCTAAATAATTTCAATTATGTCCTTTTGCTCAAATTGTGGTCATTCCTTGAAGTTGGCCGATAAATTCTGCCCAAATTGTGGTAAAACCACGCAGGCTCCCGTGGGTACAGGAAAAAGCGTTCCTCTCTATTTTATCATTTCCGTTATTTTGGTCGCGGGTCTATTGGTTGTGACTTACTTGCTACCTATTCGGTCAGCCGATAGGAAATATAATGGGCCAATTCTACCGGGTGCAGATACTGCCCCTGCGGTAATGTCCAACCGGGTGGAGGCCGATGGCAAATTAAATTTTCATTCGGATACGTATGTGATCGTAACCGGTTCATACGAACAAATGGACAATGTTCGGTCGGAGATGCGGCGACTGCAGGAATATGGGCTGATTGCCGGCTATTTTTGGCGCCCAGATTTTCCGTCATTGGAAGGCAAACCTCTCTATTCAACCTTTGTTGGTTTTTTTGATAATTACGGCGACTGTGAAAGTAAACTCAGGTCCCTGCAGCAGGGGCACCCCGACTATTATGGACTAAAGCTTAGCAGAGGAACCGAGCGAGTGAAAATACGATGAGTACATTGTTGCAGTTTATTTTGAATTTCAGTGGGTTTATCGGTTGGAGGCCGGGTAACTGAGAGGTATATCATTTCGACCCAAACTCAAGATCGGCTCCAGCTAATTTGTCAGACTAATCATATTTTCCTATCTTATCATCATGCGTGGGGTTACATTTATTTTTTCTTTCTATCGTTACTGCTTTTTCGGCAACTGACCGGGAAGCCGTGAATCATGTTAAAAAATTTACGGATCCCGGTCAACGACCGGGATCTTTTAGTATATGAGAAAAACGAACACCCATCCAAAACAGGTTTTAACTGAGCGAATCGCCATTCAGGGCTATCCGGGCAGTTTTCATGAGGAAGCGGCTATACGCTATTTCGGGAAATCCGTATCTGTTTTGCCTTGCGATACATTTACGGAGCTCATTCAGGTTGCCGAGAGATCGGCGTATTGCAACGGGGCTGTCATGGCCATCGAAAATTCCATTGCCGGTAGCATTTTGCCCAACTACAACTTATTGCATCGCTCCAAATTGGTCATTGTGGGAGAGATCTATTTACGCATCCGCCAGCACTTACTTGCTTTGCCAGCAACATCGATCCGTGATATCCGTTCCGTGCATTCTCATACGATGGCGCTGCAACAATGTCTGGAATTTCTGTCCGAACATCGTTGGAAACAAGTAGAGACGGCTGATACGGCTAAAAGCGCCCAGGAGCTGAGTCAGCAGCGTAGCAAGTCCACTGCGGTCATCGCCAGTCGACAAGCAGCTGAGCAGTATGGGCTTCAGATCTTGGCAGCGAACATTCACACCGTGAAGAATAATTATACCCGCTTTCTTGTGTTGAAACGGAAAAAAGAGGCACGGGCCCCGGATGAAAATTCCAACAAGGCCTCTTTGTTATTTCATACCGATCATCGGCAGGGGGCCTTGGCTCGCGTCTTGAATCGGATAGCGGATCAGGGTGTCAATCTTAGCAAATTGCAGAGTTTTCCGATCCCCGGCACCGAATTCAATTATGCCTTTCATGCGGATCTTGAATTTGACCGACCGGATCATTTTGAAAAGACGCTCGTGGCGCTGACACCGGTCATAAAAAAACTTCGGGTATACGGAACCTATAAAAAAGGAATATGGCAGTAATCACCAGCCGACGCTTGCAGGGTGTGGGAGAGTACTATTTTGCCCGCAAACTGCAGGAGATCGAAATGCTCCGCAAAGAGGGACGTTCCATTCTGAATCTGGGGATCGGCAGTCCCGATCTTCCTCCGCATCCCGATGTGATCGAGGCGTTGACAGATGCCGCTCAAAAGCCGGACCGGCATGCCTATCCGCCCTACCGGGGTATTCCCTTATTGCGACAGGCCATGTCCGATTGGTACCAGCAATGGTATTCGGTTGCTCTCGATCCCGAAACCGAGATCCTGCCTTTGATGGGCAGTAAGGAAGGCATCTTGCATCTGTGTATGACCTACCTGAATCCGGGAGACCGCGTTTTGGTTCCCGATCCGGGTTATCCCAGTTACGCCAGTGCGGTTCGGTTGGCGGGGGCAAAACCCATCACGTATTCGCTTACAGAAAAGAATCAATACGAACCCGATTGGGATCGACTCGAGCAGTTGGATCTGACCCGCGTCAAATTGTTTTTCGTGAATTATCCGCAGATGCCTACCGGTCATTCGGGCAGCCGCGAGCTCTTCGCACGATTGGTTGATTTTGCCCGACGTAAAAATCTGCTCTTGGTACATGACAATCCCTATAGTTTCATCTTACAGGAAAAACCACTTAGTCTGTTGTCTATACCCGGTGCCAACGAGGTGGCAGTCGAACTGAACTCGCTCAGCAAAAGCCACAACATGGCAGGTTGGCGTGTGGGCATGTTGTGCGGACAAGCCAAGTACCTGAACGATGTGATTCGATTTAGATCCAATATGGACAGCGGATTTTTCATTCCCATTCAGTTGGCAGCCGTCAAAGCACTTCAATTGACCCCTTCCTGGTATGAAAGCATGAACGCCATCTATCGGGCTCGTCAGAAAAAAGTCTTTGAATTACTACGCTCGATCGGATGTAGGTTTCTAGCCAATCAGTCCGGTCTGTTTGTCTGGGCAAAGGCACCCTCCAAATGGGGCAACAAGGTATTCGAGGCCCACGAATGGGGACGGGGTGGGTGGTTCAGCGATGTGTTGCTGAATGAGGTGGGACTATTCCTTACACCCGGAGGCATTTTTGGCAAACAGGGAAAGCCCTACATACGAATCAGTTTGTGTTCGAATGAAACAATCTTCAACGAGGCCATCGAGCGGATCGAGAAAACCCAAAACAGCTAGTCACATGGAACGAAAAAAAATTGCCATCGTAGGTACCGGATTGATCGGTGGATCCTTGGCGATCCGATTGCATGAAATGAAATTATCAAGCCGACTTATCGGCGTGGAGTCGGATCCTCTACATTCGCAACAGGCCTTGGACATGGAATTGGTCGATGAGATTCTACCGTTGGAGCAGGCCGTGGAGCAGTCCGAGGTGGTGATACTGGCCGTTCCCGTGAATGCTTTGGTCGATCTGCTGCCCCAGGTATTGGATCGGGTCACCGATCAGATCGTGGTCGATCTGGGTTCCACCAAATCGGCGTTGGTCGATTCAGTAAAAGGACACCCGCACCGGGGACGATACGTGCCTTCGCATCCAATGTGGGGAACCGAATTCAGCGGTCCGACCGCAGCCATCAAAAACGCCTTTGACGGGAAGGCGGTGATCTTGTGCGATTCAGATCATTCCGATGAAGAGGCGCTTGCCTGGGTACGTTATATGTATAGGAAGATCGGCATGCGCATATTGGAAATGACCTCCGTCGATCACGACCTGCATGCGGCCTATGTCAGTCACATTTCGCACATCACTTCCTTTGCTTTGGCCAATACGGTGTTGGAAAAAGAGAAGGAGGAACAGGCCATTTTTGAGCTGGCGTCTGCAGGTTTTGAGAGTACGGTCCGGCTCGCCAAAAGCAATCCGGCCACTTGGGTGCCGATCCTGATGCAGAACCGAAACCTGGTATTGGATGTTTTAAATGAACACATCACTCAATTGAATTTATTCAAGACGGCTTTGTCTGACCTGGATACAGACGCCTTACATCAATTGATGCATCAGGCCAATTCGATTCGACGGATGCTGGAACGTGGTCAATAAAAAGCCACTCGAGGAGTGGCTTTTAGAAAGTTCTATACAAATCATCATTGAGCTGTCAAGGTCAGATTAATCGTGCCGGCAGGTAGCCCCCCTCCGGCGGCAACGTCCTGCTTCAGTGTCATCGTGGTAGCACTCAGAGAAAGAATATCAAATGTTTCACCCATAACCGTCAATTTGGTTTCGTTGTTGCTGAATGACCAGTTTCCGGTTTCTACGATCTGCGGGTCTGTGGGGGCACATTTGGTAGCACCTTCATCCAGGGTATAGGTGCCATTGTTACTCATTTTGAGAATATTATCTTTTTCACAGGCTTGTAGCTGGGCATAAATATCTACTGTTGGCAGGGGAGGAAAAGTACCCGTACTGGCAGTGATCTTCCAATTGCGAGAGATCAGATCCGTATTCGTGGGAGGTGCCGGGTCATCTTTTTGACAAGCACTGAAAGTCAATACAGCCAATAACGCGATCGATAAATGGGATATTCGCATGGTGAATAATTTTATTAAAAATAACTAACTGATATCAGATGTTTATTGTTTTAAGAAAGTAAATACGGATTCATTTCGTCCTTCAAGGAGTTTCACGTAGTAGAATCCACCTGACAACCGATCCAGCCGGATCGAATACAAGTTTCTTAGACGGTTTGCCCCCAGCGCTTCCTCATAAACGACTTGTCCGGTCGCATTGACGATCTGCAATTGCATGGCCGGGTGATTCTTCAATAATTTCAGGGTGATTTGATCGTGCGCGGGATTTGGATAGATCGATAACGTACGGAGCGTCGGGTTCACCACGGCGGTTACGACCTGATTGGTGATGGTGACCTGTAAAGAGTCTTTCAGTGAATTATTGGCATCCGATACCGCTTTGGCATGCACGGTGCCATTGCTGATGGCCGTAACCAAACCCGTTGCACTGATCGAGGCTGTTCCCGTACCAGGCACTATGCTCCAGGTTACATTTTGATTGGTGGCATTGGCAGGCGAAATGGTAGCGATCATCTGCAACGTGCCGCCATTTGTGGTGATCGTGGCCGGTACACTTCCCTGGGTGGATACCACAATTCCGGTAACCACTACTATCTGATTCGTGATCGTGATCTGTACGGAATCTTTTGCGGCAGGGTTGGCAACAGAGATCGCTTTGGCAAACACCGTGCCGTTGGTGGTTGCCGTTACCAATCCCGTTGCACTGATCGATGCGGTTCCGGTGCCCGGCACGATGCTCCAAGTAACATTTTGGTTGGTGGCATTGGCAGGGATAATGGTGGCGACCATCTGAAGGGTACCCGCATTGGTTGTGATAGTGGCCGGAACATTTCCTTGGGTAGACACCGTGAGTCCTGTCACCGCTACGATCTGATTACTAATGGTGATGAGTATCGAATCCTTCGCATTCGGATTGGCCACGGATACGGCCTTGGCATAAACGGTCCCATTGGTGATAGCGGTTACCAATCCATTCGTTCCGATCGATGCCGTGCCGCTCACTGGGATCACACTCCACGTTATGTTTTGATTGGATGCATTGGCGGGTGCGATGGTCGCAACCAGTTGCAAACTGCCTCCGTTGTTAGTAATGGTGGCCGGAACATTTCCTTGGGTGGTTACAACCAGTCCCGTCACCGGCACGGTCTGATTGCTTAGAGTGATCAGCACTGAATCTTTGGCTGCCGCATTGGCAACTGAAATCGCCTTGGCATAAACCGTTCCGTTGGCGATGGCCGTTACCAACCCATTGCTACTGATGCTGGCATTGCCTGTGACCGGTACAATACTCCAGGTCACATTTTGATTTGAAGCATTGGCAGGGGAGAAGGTGGCTACCATTTGCAGGGTTCCGCCGTTGGTATTGATAGTGGCGGGAACATTTCCTTGGGTGGTTACAGCGAGACTGGAGACGGGAACAATGGGACCTTGCCCGGAAATTGTGAGTTGCAATGAATCTTTCACGGTATTGTCTTGTACCGAGATCGCTTTTGCCCACACCGTACCGTTGCCGGTGGCAGTGACAAGTCCGCCTGTACTGATGCTGGCGGTTCCAGTCCCGGGTGCGATGCTCCAGGTCACGGCCTGATTGGCCGAGGCAGGTGCGATCGTGGCAACCAGTTGCAAGGTGCCACCTGAAGTGGTGATGGTGGCCGGTACATTACCTTGCGTGGTTACATCTAAACCAAACAATCCGCCCGGGGTGATATTTTGGGCATAGGCTTTTTCGACCCCATTTCTTGTTTCGGCCCAAATAGCTACGGCTTGTGTATTGCTGAGAGAGGTGAAACCAAAACGACCTTTGGGGGTGCTGCCACCGGCCGTGGTGGAGCTGAGTTCGATGCGGTTGGGTGTCCAAACAAAGGCGCCATTTCCATCGAGCCGGGTTGCATAGATCTTGTAATTCACATCGTAACTCATGAATACGGGGGCATCATTCACGAGCGATACATTTCCCGCCTGCGTGTCAAAGCTGCCGCTGATGGGGTATATGTTCAGTGCGTTATCGCTGAATAAACGGGCACCGGTCGACTTCAAAAATTTCTGCACGTACACCCCGTATTGATTTTGATTGGTGTTGCTGTAGGAACAGACCGACCAAACATACGGTGATCCGGGATCCTGCACCATGTTGGTCGTTTGCTGATAAGGATCGGATCCGCCGGTAGCGGTGCTGAAATTCGATCCATTTGTGCCATAGGGAATACTTCCATCGGGATTGATGCGTTGCAACCACGAGTTGAATCGGCTGCCAACCGAACTATAATAACCGAAGTAGGTGGTGTCGGCTTCGGAGCTGATCGAATAATAGCGGGCGCCTGAAGTGGTTTCGGTCGAGATCTGAACCGGGGCCGCCCACGGCGAGGTGCCATCGGCATTGAAACGCTGAGCGTACAAGGTGGTGGTAATTCCAAATCCTCTTTTTTGAAAGACCATTGTGAACTTGCCATTCAGATTCGTGATCAATTGGCCACGGGTCGTTTTGCTGGTGCCCACTTGAACCACTATCGGACTGCTCCACACGGTTGTTCCGGCCGCCGAGATCTTTTGAATATTCATCGTGTTGCTGACGGATTCGATCCATCCGATAACCGTTTCGCCGGTAGTAAGGGTTGTCGGATTGGGGGCTAACCCTTCACCCAATACCACGCCATTGGAGTTCCATACATGCGTACCGGCCGGAGAAACTTTATAGACCACAGCGCTCAGGTTGCCATTTCGTTGGTCTTGATACGCCACAACCAGATTATCGTTTGCGTCTTTACAAATATTGAATACATAGGTGGCCGAGCCGGAAGGTTTATTGTCAACCAACATCCCGTCGGGTCCCAGTAGTTTGTTGCCATCTACGTCCAGCAACTGCGCTCGCATATCATAATTGCCATTGTTGTTGTGATAGAAGGCCACCCAGGTCTTTCCGGTGCTGGTGGTCAGCGATTGCATATCCATGATCGGGACGGTCGCTACTTCGAGGTTCACGGAGGTGTTCGGATTCCATTGCCCCTGCATCATCAGATGCAGGCTAATCAGTCCGAAAAGGAGCAGGATTTTTTTCATGACCATTGTTTAACGAATAACAGGACGAGGACCGAATCATTTTGACAGACAAATCTACTTCTTTTTAGGAGGGCCATAAAAAAAGCCCTCCGGTTGGAGGGCTTTGAATAGGTTGAAGAATATCAGAACTTGAATCCAATGCGCAGGAACACGCGGCGACCGTTACCACCCATCTGAACGGCGTCCCAAGGGCCACCTGTTTCATTATTGTAGGCCCAATCTTCAGCACCTTTTACAGCACCCAAGTCGGGGTGGGCGTTTAGCACATTGTCGATACCAAGAGACAACGTATAACGTTTCCAGAATGGCATACTGGCATAGATGTCGGTTACCACTTTGCCGGAGTATATGTATTGATCAGGAACATCTCCGGATCCATTGTTCAGTGGAACAGTGGGGTTAATGCCCAGCCCGTCTTGTCCGTAGCCGAATAGGCTGATTTCACCAAAGTATGTTACACGTGCACCCAGGGTGAGCAACTTGCGTCCATATTCAAGATTTAATGATCCTTTCATGTTCGGGGCGGAAGCCAGGATGAAGGCTTGCTCGCGATCACTCAGGAAGGTTTGTTGCAGGAAGGTAGAACCGCTCAGACCTTTTGGTACATTGATTTGATCGATGCTCATATGCTGGTAATTACCGGCGAACAAGATTTTGTAACGCGATTCACCAACTTTTTTGCTGTAGTCAACGATCACGTCCACTCCGGCATTGGTAGTGTTCACGGCATTGGCGAAGAACTGAGCGTACGTAACATTCAGGGCTGCCATTTGTGCACGCAGGGTGGCGCTCAGTGCCGGATCGCTACCATCGAATTGTCCGCTGAGTACCACACGGTCGTTGATCTTGGTGATGTATCCGTCAACGGTAACATTCAGGTTACTACGGGGGCTCCAGATCAATCCGGCAGCACCACTCAAACTTTTCTCTTGTTTCAGCGCAGGAATTCCGGCAGCTGAGGCAAGGGAACTGTAATTCGGAGCAACCTTTACTTCCGCGATGTTACCACCCTGAACGGTTGTAAACGTAGAGCTGAAGTTCACTTGCTGCAAAGAAGGAGCGCGGAAGCCTGTGCTTACCGATCCACGCAGTTTTACTTTTTTGCTGGCTACATAGCGGGTGGCGAATTTGTAGTTGTGTGTGAACCCAAAATCGCTGTAGTTCTCCATACGGGCGGCGAGATTCATCATCCACTTGGAGTTGACATCGAATTCCGCATCCGCATACAAGCCGAGTACATTGCGCTTGGCATCCACCTCATCGCCGGGCTGATAGCCGGGGAATCCTTGTGAGCCGGTTGCTTTGGTGTCATCGTAATTGCGATAGGAAGCTTCTTCACCGGCATAGATCTGGTAGTTCTCGAACCGATACTCAGCGCCCACACCCAAGTTGAAATTCTTGGAGAAGGTGCGGGTGAAGTTCAAGTTCGTGGTGTTCTGCAAGAAGGAGAAACCACCATCATCGAAGTGACGTTGTGCATCTCCCTGAGAAGCATTGAAGGTTTTGTCGCCGTAGAAGTGAAAATTATTGCGACCCGTGGTGTTGCTCAGGTCCCATCCCCAATTTCCAAAGGCAACGCCTTTAGCGCCGGCCGTAGCGGATACGTCGTTGATGTTGGTTTGGATATGCGGACTGTACCAAGTCTCACCACTGCTGGAACGACGCATGATCGATTCAACAAAGATCAGCCCGCCGTTGGCATCGGTCGGGAAGCGATCGGGACGAGCGGAGAAGTTCCGGGTAAACGCATACGCGTCGGAGGAACGGCTGCTCTGACTACCGAATGAGTAGATGGTTGTTTTTCCGTTGGTGGGCAATTCGAAATTATAGAAGGTGCTGAAGCTATTCAGTCCGGCATCTCCATGTCCGCGACGATAAATGTTCAAAGGCAATGCATCGTCCAATACCTGGCGGAAAGTCTTAGCGGAGCTGGTCCCTTCGAAGGTCAGATTCAGGAATCCTCCTTTGTTGCCCATAGGTACGCCAAAGTTTACGTTGGCATTCAAACCGCGGCCGTCGATCTTTTTGCCGAACTCATAATTGGTTTGCAGGCTTTTTTCAAAGGCGGTGTTGTACGTGGGATCGAAATAACCACTCATGCCCAACGAACCGGTGATCTGGTTGATGGATTTTTTGGTGACGATGTTGATCACACCGGCGATCGCATCCGATCCGTACTGAGCAGAAGCTCCGTCGCGGAGGATCTCCACACGGTCAATGGCAGAAGCAGGCAGGGCGTTCAGGTCGGTACCCGAATTACCACGACCACGGGTGCCGAATACCGCTACAAAAGCAGTTTGATGACGACGTTTGCCGTTCACCAGCACCAAGGTCTGATCGGGGCCCAGTCCGCGCAACGTAGCCAGATCGATATGATCCGCTCCATCGCTACCGGTTTGCTTGTTGTAATTGAAAGAAGGGGCCAAATAGTTTAACGTGGAGGTCAGATCCAGCCGACCGGTCGTAGCGGTGGCCTGTCCAACATTGATCACGTCAACCGGCGCCATGGTTTCGGTTTTGACACGACCGGAACGGCGTGTACCGACCATGACGACCTCGCCCATGGTTTCCACGGCGGCCGACATTTTTACGGAGATGGTAGACGACTTTGCCGAAACGGTTTGTTTCTGGTAGCCGACGGAGCTAAGCTCCAGCATATCATCATCGGCAGCAGCCACACTGAAGGAACCATCGGCTCCAGTCAGGGCCATTTTGCCCGATTTAACAGCCTTGATGGTCACACCCGACAAGGGCATGCCGTTGGCATCTAAAATTTTACCGGTGACCATTCGCTGGGCCAGAACGACCAGGGTGGAACACACGAAAAGGGTGGCCAAAAGGAGCGCCTTTCTCATAAAGCGGTTGTTTGGTGAAATAATTAGCCTTAAAAATAGGGGAAATTATCGGTTTACCCCCCAATAAATTAGAGGGTCCGCCCGGGGTATTGCTCCAAGGCTTTGGCGAGGCACAAGATGGCGGCATTCAGGTCCTTCAAATTGAGCACATAGGCCAGTCGCACCTCATTTTTTCCTAATCCCGGAGTCCCATAGAATCCGGTGGCCGGGGCCAACATCACCGTCTGACCCTCATAGCGGAATTCTTCCAGCAGCCATTGGCAAAATTTATCCGAATCATCGATGGGCAAACGAGCCATGGCATAAAAAGCGCCCCCCGGATTGGGGCAAAACACGCCGGGTATCGCGTTCAACCCGGCAACCAAAAAGTCACGCCGACGGAGATATTCACCCTTGGGCTCATCAAAATAATTCGCGGGCAGGTCAACAGCGGCCTCCCCTAGGATCTGGGCCAATCCGGGTGGACTCAGCCTGGCCTGCGCGAACTTCATGACCGTGTCATAGACGTTCTTGTTTCGGGTTACAAAGGCTCCGATCCGCGCGCCGCAAGCACTGTATCGTTTGGAGATCGTATCCATCACGATCGCATGCGCTTCCAGTCCGGGTAATTGCAGCGCACTCACAAACTCACCCCCGTAACAAAACTCCCGATATGCTTCGTCGCTGAACAGGTACAGGTCATGTTTCACACACAGATCGCGTAGCGCTTCCAATTCGGCACGACTATACAAATAGCCGGTGGGATTATTGGGGTTGCAAATAACGATGGCTTTTGTTTTGGAAGTGATCCTCTTCTCAAAGTCGGCAATAGGCGGAAGCGCAAAGCCATTCTCGATGTGTGACGTGATCGGCACTACATTCACGCCGGTGGCACAGGCAAAGCCATTGTAATTGGCATAAAAGGGTTCTGGTATGATCACTTCATCACCCGGATTCAAACAGGCTAAAAATCCAAATTGGATCGCTTCGCTTCCTCCGGTCGTTATTAATATCTGATGATGCGTTACGTCGATGCCTACTCCTTGGTAATACTGTACCAATTTCTTCCGATACGATTCATTGCCCGCACTGTGGCTATATTCCAGGACGCGTATATCTGCCTCGCGAACCGCTTGCATGATGGCAGGCGGTGTTTCAATATCGGGCTGACCAATATTCAAGTGATACACATGTACACCGGCACGCTTTGCAGACTCAGCAAACGGGACCAGTTTTCGGATGGGGGAAGCAGGCATCTCTGTCCCGCGTTGGGAGGTCGTTGGCATAGGTCAAAATTACTGTATCTGCTCAATTCACTTCTGAACTTACCTTCGCCAAAATCAACAAAATCAAAAAATGAGAAAAGCTTTATTATGTCTGGCGTTGTGGGTTTGTGCTATGGCACAGGCGCAAGAGATCGATTACAAGAAGGGGAAGATCCTGGTGGATGGACAGGAATACCTGACCCTGGAAGTGATCAAGATGAATTTCGGGCTCACCAAAAACTTTGAAGTATTTACCCCGGGGGGCGTTAAGGTGGCTACGGCCGAGGTCAATGCGACCAAATATGAATCGGATAAAAATGACAACTCGTTTCTCTATTATGATGTAGTATTTCTTCCTTCGCAGCAAAAAGCCGTCTTTAAGATCGCCTCGATGGGGCAGGAAAAATCCTTTGCTCAACTGATGGGTTCCAGCGGCATATTGGTGAACAATAAACCTGACGATGCCAAGATCCAGGCATTCATTACCCGCAGAGGAGTGACCCCCAAACTTTATGTGGATTATACCCCCGTTTCTCGCAGCCGTTCCTGGCCCATCGAGATCAAGGCCGATCGCCAGATCACACAGGAAAGCAAACCGATCGGATATTTTACGGCGAGCTATGCCGACGAGAACGGACGAGACTCCTATCAGATCTATTTGCCCACCGGCGTGCGGGTAGCGGATCTGTCGTTTATTGGCGGAAACAACGCGCAAGATTTTGATCTCTATACCTACAAGGATAAATACAAACGCCTGGTCGGTATTCCGCAAAAAGATCGCATCCTGGCTGCCGATCAAAGCGTCGACAAAAATTATCAAACGCTGAAGCGGGTAGTTAAGTGGCTGGTCGATAACCAGATCCTCTGATGTTTATTCAAACGGATAGCCATAAAAAAGCCCCGCAATTGCGGGGCTTTTTTATGAAGTTTTTTACAACGAGCTTATTGCTTAGTGGTGGGCGATTGCTTCTTATACGCCTCATATGCCTCAGCGGTCAAAACCTCACCGGAGATCTTCACCACTTTGGTTTGTTCGTAACCGGCAAACTTTACATACACGTCCTTCGTGAAAGGAGCAACGGCGGCTGCATTGTATTGTACTTTCAATTTGGCCGTAGCGCCGGGCAGGATCGGTTCAGTGATTTTCTCCGGCGTGGTGCAACCACAGCTTGCCCAGCTGTTCTCCACTACTAGGGGCTTGTCACCAATGTTCTTGATCTCAAAGGAGTAGGTAACGGGCTCTCCTTGCTTGATCTTTCCGAAATCATGCGATTCAACATTCATTTTAACGGTCTCTTCCAGTTTTAACTGAGCCATGGAGGCAAAGGAGACAAACAGGGCAGCGGTCAGGATCCAGATCTTTTTCATGTTTTTGGGTTTATTAACGGGATTGTTTTTTCAATAATTCAATGGAGGCATTTCGGGGGGCCGGGCCTTCCGGGGCACGCCATACATTTCCGGCTATGGTGAATTGCTTCACCCGATTGCCATAATAAATGGTGACAGGTTTCTCAAACACACCTTCGGTAGCGGCGTTGTAGCCCACCCGAATGATAGAGGTGCCGCCCGGACCGATCTCCTCCCGACTCCATTCAGGCGTCGTGCATCCGCAGGCAGCCTGCACGTTATCAAACTTAACAGGCGTGCTGCCCACATTCTTTACGGTAAAGAGGTGATAGACGGGTTTGCCCTGTGGGATCTTGCCAAAATCAAATTTCATTTCGGTGATTACGAGGGGGTCCTCACCAACCGGTTTTGCAACAGGCGTCGTACCATGATCATGACCGTCATGATCGGTATGCGTTTGGGCCTGCACGCCGAGGGAGCAAACAATAATAATTGATGTGATGAAGACTCTGATAAACATGACGTCAAATGTACAAAAAGATGCACAACGGGGCCATAGGGTTGCATCCGGCCCATAGGATTTTATCTGCGGCTTCCCATTTGCCCTATTTTTGCCACATGTCCGAACAGCCGTCAGTGACTGACAACCAAGCCCTGAGCTTTGACAACTTCCGATCGGAGGTACTGGCCGATTACCGGGTAGCCCGCGTCAGTCGGGAAGCCAGTTTGCTGGGCAGACGAGAAGTGCTGGGCGGAAAGGCCAAATTTGGCATTTTCGGCGATGGCAAAGAGGTGGCCCAGGTGGCCATGGCCAAGTATTTTCAGTCCGGCGATTTTCGCAGTGGCTACTACCGCGACCAAACCTTTATGCTGGGGGCCGGACTTACCACCGTTCGCGAATTATTTGCGCAACTCTATGCCGATCCCGACCCGGCCAATGAGCCCGCCAGTGCCGGTCGGCAAATGAACGCACATTTTTCTACCCCGTTCCTGAACGAACAAGGCGATTGGCTGCCACTGACGAAATTCAAAAATGTTTCCGCCGATTCATCGCCCACCTCCGGGCAAATGACCCGCGCCCTCGGGCTGGCCTTTGCCTCCAAATCATTTCGGGAGATCCCTGCCTTGCATTCAATGGAGGATCTTTCCAACAAAGGCAATGAAGTCTGTTTCGCCACCATCGGGGATGCCTCTACCAGCGAAGGGCATTTTTGGGAAACCATCAATGCCGCCGGCGTGCTACAGGTGCCACTGGCGGTTTTCGTATGGGATGACGGTTACGGTATTTCCGTTCCAAAAAAATATCAAACCACCAAAGGCTCCATCTCTGAAGCCTTGTCAGGCATGCAAGCAGATGCCGATAAAAACGGATTGAGGATCTATACCGTAAAAGGGTGGGATTATGCGGCTTGTTGTGAAGTATTTGAAGAGGGTATCCGCATGGCACGCCAATATCATGTACCTGTATTGTTTCATGTGGAAGAATTGACACAACCGCAAGGGCACTCCACCTCCGGTAGTCACGAACGATATAAGTCTTCCGATCGCTTGCAATGGGAAGAACAATGGGATGGCATCCGCAAGATGCGCGAGTGGATCCTGAGTAACGGACTGGCCACCGAATCTGAACTCAGTTCGATCGATCAGGAATCGGCCGAGCAGGTAAAACGCGAACGCTCCGAGGCCTGGGAGCAGTTCATCTCACCGATCAAAGGGCAAGTGCAAAAGGCCGTTGAGTTGATCGAATCATTAAGTAAGGCATGTCCTGAACATACGGCCGCGATCCAATCACTGGCCGCTGAACTGCGTGACACTCGCACCCCCCTTCGTCGGGATATCATGAAAGCGTTGCACCGAAGTTTGGATCTTGCCGGAAACAACGAAGCTGCTTTCTGGACCAGACAGTACTATCAGGAGCTGGCCACCGCAAATGCGCACCTCTATAATACACATCTATATAACGAAAAAGGTAAGTCGGCCCTGCAGGTACGCGAGGAGAAAGCTGTTATACCGGCGGATGCGCCCGTGCTGAACGGATTCGAAGTGCTCAATAAATTCTTCGATCAACTTTTCGCACGCGACCCCCGTGTGCTGGCCTTCGGGGAAGACCTGGGTCATATCGGTGATGTGAATCAGGGATTCATGGGACTGCAGGAGAAGTACGGCGTACAACGGATCTTCGATACCGGTATCCGTGAGCTGACCATCATTGGACAGGGTGTGGGATTGGCCATGCGCGGACTTCGTCCCATCGCGGAGATGCAGTATTTGGATTATTTGTTGTTTGGATTACAACCACTCAGTGATGATGTGTCCACACTTCATTATCGAAGTGGTGGAAAGCAATCTTGTCCGCTGATCGTTCGAACCCGCGGTCATCGACTCGAAGGCATCTGGCATAGCGGATCCCCCATGGGCATGATCATCAACTCGCTTCGCGGCATGCATGTTTGTGTGCCACGCAATATGACCCAGGCGGCTGGCATGTACAATACCTTGTTGCAGGCAAACGATCCCGGACTGGTGGTGGAATGCCTGAACGGCTACCGACTGAAAGAATCCTTGCCCAGCAACCTGGATTCATTCACCGTGGCGCTGGGTGTACCGGAGGTCATACAAGAAGGGGAAGACATCACGATCGTTTCCTATGGCTCTAACCTGCGGATCATTCAGGAGGCAGCTCAGTATTTATTGACCAAGGGGATCTCCTGTGAGATCGTGGATGTGCAAACACTGCTTCCTTTTGATATTCATCATCGGATCGTTGAATCGCTGAAGAAAACCAATCGGATCTTGTTTGTGGACGAGGATGTGCCGGGTGGAGCCTCTGCCTATATGTTCACGGAGGTGATGGAGAAGCAGGGCGGTTATCGCTTTTTGGATGTGGCCCCTCGCACCTTGACGGCGCAGGCGCATCGTCCGGGTTACGGAAGCGACGGCGATTATTTCAGTAAACCCAATGCCGAGCAGGTGATCGAGATCGTGAAAGCCATGATGGCTGAGTGATCAATTCAAAAATTTTTCTTTCCATTCGGGTTTAGGCACCCAGCAGGTTTCGGAGCGACCAAACCACTTGTAGCGATTTTTTGCGATGATCGTATACACCCAATCACGAATAGGGGCGGGTATGATCATAAAAGCATAAAGCAAGGGCCAGCCCCCGGAAAGTTTACGTGCTACTCGTAGGGCTGCGGTGGAGCGGGCATAGAAGTTGCCATTTTCATACAATACGATTGAGTCGGGAACGGAATCCGTTTTCCACTGGGCGAACAGGCTGGTAGCGGTGGTGCCGTCAATCGGCGCGTATTGAAAATGATCTTTCTTGTCCCGAACGAGTATGAAATGAACGGATCCACAACAGAGGTGGCAGTGGCCATCGAAAAATATGATCGCGGGCGCCTGTTGCATCAGCCCATATTGTGGAAGACTTTCTGAACGTCGTCGTCCTGCTCTAATTTTTCGATCAGCTTACTAACGTCTGCGGCTTGGTCGTCATTGACGGGCACTGTAACGGTGGGAATCCACTCCGTTTCCGCGCTGATAGGTGTGAGATTCTTGTCCTCCAGTGCTTTTTGCATATTGCCAAAATCGGTGAACCCGCATCGGATTACCAAGATCTCTTCTCCATTTTCTCCGGTGCTTTCACCCAGTTCTTCCAATCCGAAATCGATCAATTCCAATTCCAGGTCCTCTGCATTCAATCCTTCCGGCTTTAATTTGAAGACCCCCATTTTTTTGAACTGAAAGGCGACGCTGCCGCTGTTGCCAAGTGCGCCACCTCCCTTGTTGAAATGGGATTTCACATTGGCTACAGTGCGTACGTGGTTGTCGGTAGCTGTTTCGACGAGCAGGGCTACACCGTGTGGGGCATATCCTTCATAGAGGATCTCGTCGTAGTTGATCATTTCCTTTCCGAGGGCGCGCTTGATGGCCGCTTCCACGCGGTCTTTGGGCATACCCACGCTGCGGGCGTTCTGATAACAGCGACGCAGGGCGGCGTTGGTTCCGGGGTCGGAACCGCCGGCTTTGACGGCGATGATGATCTCCTTGCCGATGCGGGTGAATTGCTTGGCCATGCGGTCCCAGCGGGCGAACATGGTCGATTTTCGTACTTCAAATATGCGTCCCATGAAATGAATTAGATGAGTGGCAAAAGTACGTCAATACGCAGAAATGAAAACGTCCCGCCGGAGGTGGGACGTTTTCATTGAAAACTGCTATTGGTTATTTGCTTGAATTCCGGTTGATCAGGCTCTGTTGATTAAACAAAATGAAAACGGCAAGTAGGGACTGTGAGGCCGCAACGAAAAGGCTTGTTTTATCTCCAGAGAAAACAGCAACGCCAATCATTACAATTGTAATAGCGATGATTGGAAATGTTTGTGAGGCGAATGAGGTAGTTTGAAGACTCTCGGCTTTGAAAAGTCTGCTCTGTGTTTGACTATACAAATAGTAAATATCCAACCCAATCACCATCCATAACATTGCAGCTTTTAGAGTTTGAGAATCCAACCCCACGATCATGGCCAGGCAAATAAGAGCGCCAAGTATTGGAACTAAAGGAACCAATGGCGTTTTAAAGGGCCTTGCCATCTCTGGATTTTTTTTGCGCAATAGCCATACACCCAGGCTAACCAGTACAAAAGCGAACAGTGTCCCAAAACTTGTCAGGTCGCCCGCAATATTGCCAGGAACAAACGCGGCAAAAGCTCCTACAAAAGCGAATAGGATCCAATTCGACTTGTATGGAGTTTTAAACTTAGGATGAAGTTCTCCGAACGATTTAGGTAAAAGTCCGTCATTGGACATACTATAGAAGATCCGGCTTTGTCCCATCAGCATCACCAAGATCACAGATGAGAATCCGGCCAAGATGGCAACTGTTACGCTCGTGGCGAGCCAACGATATTCAATTCCAAACTTGCCAATGGCATATGCCACAGATGCCTCCTGACCTTTATCAGGTGTTACGAAATCCCTCCAGGGGGTAACGCCTGTTAATACGTGGCCGAATAAAATATATAGGATCGTACAAACGACTAATGATCCCAAAATGCCAATGGGCATATCCCGCTTCGGATTTTTGGCTTCCTGCGCAGCGGTGGAAACTGCATCAAATCCTATGAATGCGAAGAAAACAATAGCGGCTCCACCTAACACGCCACCCCAGCCATGTTTATTCCAATCGCTATAGTCAGCGACCACTTTACCCGCTTTGTCCAAAACAGGTGGTGTGTTTGCCGGGATCAGGTAGGGGTCATAATTCGCGGTGTTGATGAATTGCCACCCAATGGCAATGAATAATAGTACAATGGCCACTTTCACAAAAACGATGATTGCATTGACCATTGCTGATTCCTGCGTTCCTTTGATCAATAACAAAGTAAGTGCCAATAAGATGACCAATGCAGGTACATTCATGATGCCCGTATGCAAGATGCCTGCTTCATCCGTAAAGCTTTCAAAAGGAGAATGACACCATTCATAGGGGATCGCTCCCCCCAAAAGCTTATTTAAGTATGAGCTCCAGGCGATCGATACGGTAGCTGCCCCCAATGCGTATTCCATGATCAGCGCCCAGCCAATGATCCAGGCCACGAGTTCGCCCATGGTCACATAGGAGTAGGCGTACGCGCTACCGGCAATGGGAATCATAGAGGCAAACTCGGCATAGCAAAGGCCGGCAAACGCACACCCAATGGCGGCCACGATGAAGGAAAGTGTAACGGCTGGACCGGCCGCTTGTCCGGCTGCCGCTGCGGTACGGACAAATAATCCGGCGCCGATGATGGCACCGATTCCCAGCGCGATCAGGTTTCCGGCACCAAGGGTTCTTTTCAATCCTTTCTCACCGTCTGCCGCGTGGGCCAACATCTGGTCGAGGGATTTCTTCGCAAATAAACTCATGAGCAGTTGGTTTTGTGGTCTCTAAGATAATGATTCGGGAATTAGCTAACGGCAGTCCCTTTGTTTCTGGAGATTGCCAGATAGTATAAGGGTACACCCAACAAGACAATGATCAATCCCGGCCAGGTGAATTCCGGTTTGTATTGGATCAATAATATGCAAAAGGTGGCCCCCAATAAAATATACAACGCAGGCAGTAGTGGATAGCCGAATGCTTTATACGGACGATCGGCATCGGGTCGCTTTTTACGCAGGATGAAAATTCCGATGATGGTGAGCATGTAGAACAAAACCACCACAAATGAGATCATATCCAGTAGCTGACCGTATTTCCCGCTCAGGCTCCAGATGCTGGCCACGGTGGCTTGTATCCAAAGGGCGGTTTGCGGAACCGACACCGAATTCAGCTCGCCGGCTTTTTTGAAGAACAATCCATCTTTGGCCATCGTATAATACACACGCGCACCGGCCATGATGAGTCCGTTGTTGCATCCGAATGTAGACACCATGATCAACACCGCGATCACATAGGTGCCCACGTCGGGAAAAATCTTATTGGCCGCGGCAACGGCTACCCGATCTTCCGCAGCATATGCGATTTCCTGCAAAGGCAGGACGTTCAAGTACATAAGGTTTGCAGAAACATATATGAGCGTTACTAAACCAGTACCTAAGAACAAGCTTAAGCCGATGTTGCGTTGCGGATTTTTCATTTCACCCGCGATGAAGGTCACGTTGTTCCAGGCATCGCTGCTAAAAATAGAACCCACCATGGCCGCTGCAATGGCACCCATCAACGCGGCCCCAGAAATTTCCTTCCAAGTGGTTGGATGCAATACATCTTTATTATCCTTGATTCCAAGATCCTGAATGGCATTGAATCCAGTCTGCCAATTTTCAGCCCAGAAACTATTTTTTACCAATAAAAAGCCGAACACAATCAGGCCAAAGAGGGCCAGCAGTTTCGCGGAGGTGAAGAGCGTCTGAATAAACTTTCCCTCTTTGACGCCTCTGGAGTTGATAAAGGTGAGCAGGCAGATGATTACGATAGAGACGAGTTGGCCTGAATTTATTTTTATGATTCCGGCCTGCTCTTGCCACCGAGTATCCAATCGAAGGTCAAATAGAAAGTAGTTATTGCCTAGCTCGGGAACCAGATAAGCGAGAAATTTAGAGAAGGCGACGCCCACGGCAGCAATGGTCGCGGTTTGGATCACAGCAAAAAAGCTCCAACCATATAAAAATCCCATCAGGGGGTTATAGGCTTCTTTCAGATAAACATATTGTCCGCCGGCTTTTGGGAACATCGAACTCAACTCGCCATAACTCAGGGCGGCGGTGAGTGTCATGAATCCGGTGATCAGCCAAATGGCAATGAGCCATCCGGCACTTCCCACATTACGGGTGATGTCGGCACTGACGATGAAAATGCCTGACCCGATCATGGAACCGGCAACGATCATGGTGCCGTCCCACAAACTGAGGGTGGGTTTGAATGAGGGAGTTGTGTTGGACATGGCAGCGAGTTGATTGATTTCGAAAAATAGTGATTTTATGACTCTCCCGACCGGCTTTATTATTTTTTATCCTCCTTGTTTTTGCCGATTTTCGGCTCACTAATTAGCTATATGAAAGCCAACCGTTTAACCTTCTGGATCCTGATCGCCATGGCAATGGGCATTGGGGTGGGATATTTGATCAACCGGAACAGTACTCCCGAGTTCATCGCATCGTTTTCCAAAAACGCCAAGCTTCTCACCACGATCTTTCTTCGGTTGGTTCAGATGATCATCGCGCCGCTGGTATTTTGTACGTTGGTGGTGGGAATTGCCAAATTAGGCGATCTGAAAACCGTTGGTCGGGTAGGGGGCAAATCACTGCTTTGGTTTTTGACTGCGTCGCTGATCAGTTTGCTGCTTGGATTGATCCTGGTGAATTTATTCCAGCCCGGAACCGCCATCGATCTCAGCAATGCCGATAAAACCGGTGCCCAGGATCTGATCGGGAAGACGCAAGAGTTCTCCCTGGCCAAGTTTATCGATCACGTTTTTCCGCGCAGTGTCTTTGAAGCCATGGCTCAGAATGAGATCCTCCAGCTGGTCGTATTCAGCATATTCTTTGGGGTGGCAGCTACGGCCCTGCACGACTATTCCAAGCCTGTGGTGAAGGCGCTGGATGCTGCCTCGCACATCATATTAAAGATGGTAGGTTACGTCATGAATTTTGCTCCGTTTGGCGTATTTGGTGCCATGGCGGCCGTCATCGCCACCAAAGGACTGAGTGTTTTCATTTTCTACGGGCAGTATCTCTCTTCCTTTTTGGCAGGGATCCTGCTGTTGTGGGTGCTGCTTTTCAGTGTGGGATATGTATTGCTACGTCAACGGTTGTTCTTGCTGATCCGTCGCATTGCGCAGCCCATCCTGATCGCCTTCAGTACCTCCAGCAGCGAGGCTGTATTTCCCAAACTCACAGAAGAGTTGGAGCGATTTGGCTGTAAGGATAAAGTTGTTTCATTTGTACTGCCACTTGGCTATTCATTCAACCTGGACGGCAGCATGATGTACATGACCTTCGCCAGTCTGGCCATTGCCCAGGCATATGGAGTACCATTGGATCTGGGTACTCAGCTGACCATGTTGCTGGTACTTATGCTCACCAGTAAAGGCATCGCCGGCGTACCGCGTGCGTCGCTGGTAGTGGTTACCGCTACTTGTGCCATGTTCAACATTCCGCCCGAGGGGATCGCCCTGATCCTGCCCATCGATCATTTCTGTGATATGTTCCGCTCGGCCACCAATGTGGTCGGAAATGCACTGGCCACCACTGCCGTTAGTAAATGGGAAGGAGAATTGACGGAGTCGGCCGAATAAACAATCATCATGATGCACTTGATATTGGACACTTTTCATTGGACGCAACTCCTGCAGCCACAGTGGTATATTGCCAACGGGGGCTTGTGGTTATTGTTATTTGTCGTATTTGCCGAAACCGGTTTGTTCGTCGGATTCTTTTTGCCGGGTGATTCGCTTCTCTTCGTGGCAGGCATCTTTGCGCATGAGATGGATGATAAAACCCATCAGCCTGGGTTGGCCAATTCCTTTCTAGACTTGATCGGATTGGGTAGTGTGCGCGTAGAGGTCATCGATTTGGCGGTGTTGATCGGATTGATCTCGCTGGTGGGGATACTGGGAAATATGGTGGGGTATTGGACCGGACGAAAAGTGGGACCTGCTATGTATCACTGGCGCGATCGATTACTGTTCAAGAAAAAATATTTGCACCAGGCGCATGAATTTTATGAGCGGCACGGAGGCCTGGCAGTGATCGGAGCTCGTTTTCTTCCGTTCATTCGAACGTTCGCACCTATTGTGGCGGGTATCGTGCAAATGGACGCGAAGAAATTTCACTTCTTCAATGTCGTAGGTAGTTTTGCCTGGGTGAGCAGTATGATTCTGGCCGGCTTCTATTTACAGAAATGGATCTTATCACAATTTGGGTTTGACCTCAAACAACATTTGGAAGTGATTGTGCTGGGCATCGTATTCGTGACCACGGCGCCGGTGCTCTGGAAGATGCTGTCCAATCCCAAAAAGAAAACGACTTCCTCCTAATTCCATTGCATGAAATCATCTTCTCAAAACGTCTCTCTTTTCAATGCGGCGGTCGTGGTAGCGGCCCTGGGCTATTTTGTCGATATATATGACCTGCTGCTTTTTACCATAGTACGGGAGCCAAGTTTAAAGGGGCTGAATATTCTGATTACGGATAAGGATGCCGTGATGTCGGCCAGTACCCAGGTCATTAACTGGCAAATGTGGGGGATGCTGATCGGTGGTATTCTCTGGGGGATTCTGGGCGATAAAAAAGGAAGATTGAGTGTTCTGTTCGGATCCATTCTGATCTATTCCACGGCTAATTTCCTGACCGGATATGTGCAAACGGTAGAGCAATATGCCTATGCACGTTTTGCCGCGGGCATCGGATTGGCCGGCGAATTGGGCGCGGGAATTACACTCGTAAGTGAGCTGCTGCCAAAGAACAAGCGAGGGATCGGAACATCGTTAGTGGCCGGATTTGGTTTGTTCGGGGCAGTGGCAGCCTATTTTACATTTGATTATACGGAAGATTGGCGGCTTTGCTATAAGATCGGTGGCGCACTCGGGCTCAGTTTATTGCTCTTGCGTATTACCGTGGCGGAAAGCGGTATGTTTCAGCATGTGAAATCGCAGGCCGTTCAACGCGGTAATATCTTGATGTTCTTCACGAATAAAGTACGCTTTCGAAAATACCTGCTGGCCATCCTGATCGGGTTGCCCACCTGGTATGTGATCGGCATTTTGGTAAACTATAGCAACCGTTTTGCCACAGAGCTGTATGGAAAGAATGGGATTGAATCGGGTCGTTCCATCATGTATGCCTATGCAGCCATCGCCATCGGCGATATTCTGATCGGATTTATCAGCCAGTGGTTCAAAAGCCGAAAAAAAGCGCTGTTGTTATTTTACGTATTCGCGATCCTGTCCGGCATATTCTTTTTTAGCGGATGGGTTCGGGATGATTCCACTATGTACATTGCCTGTGCCATGCTGGGCTTCAGTACCGGATTCTGGGCCATATTCGTTACCATGGGAGCAGAGCAATTCGGCACCAACCTCCGGGCCACCGCCGCGACCACGATCCCCAACATGGTGCGAGGGTCTTTGCCCCTGATCAACCTGCTGTTCATGGGTTTGCTGCAAAACCAATGGCATTTTTCTTTGGTACAGGCAGGTATCTGTACCGGTGTCGTCGTTATGGTCATCACCTTACTGGCCCTATACTTTACGGAAGACACCTTTCATAAGGACCTCAATTATCTTGAAGTAGAAGAAACGCTGCCCTAAATGCGTCGATTTCTTATCATCCGACTTTCTTCCATCGGAGACATCGTACTCACTACCCCGGTGATCCGTTGCCTTAAGCAGCAAGTACCTGATGCGGAAGTGCATGTGCTCACCAAGGCATCCTTTCGATCGGTGCTGCAACATAATCCCCATATCGACTGGCTGCATTTTTGGGACAAGAACTACCTGTTGTTGATCGATCAACTACGTCAGATCGGATTCGAGCAAGTGATCGATCTGCATCACAATACCAAGACCCTTCGGATCAAGCAGGCATTGGGAGTGCCAGCGCGTTCATTTTACAAATTGAATGTCGAGAAATACTTGATGACCGCCTTCAAGATCAATGTCCTGCCGGCAAAGCACATCGTCGATCGCTACCTGGATACGGTGAGTCATTTGGGCGTGGTAAATGATGGATGTGGGTTGGATTATTTTATTGATGCTGCGGATCAACTCCAGAAACAGGACATACCCGGGGCACAGTGGGGCGGATTCGTGGCGGTTGTCATTGGAGCCGCCTTGGGTACCAAACGTTGGCCCACCGAACATTTCAAGTCCTTTTGTTCCCAATTGGAACATCCGATCGTGCTGCTGGGCGGAAAGGAAGATCAAAAAAGGGGAGAAGAGATCGCATCGGCTGACCCGATCAAGATCTACAATGCGTGCGGAAAATTCTCCTTGAATGAAAGTGCCGATTGGGTGCGGCGTTCAAAATTTGTCCTGACGGGTGATACGGGTCTGATGCACATAGCCGCTGCTTTCCAAAAGCCCATTCTCTCTTTGTGGGGTAATACAGTGCCAGCGTTTGGCATGACCCCGTATTTTGGAGGTGCGGACATCAAGAATATTGTATTGGAACACAAAGTATGGTGTCGGCCCTGCTCCAAGATCGGTTATGATCGTTGTCCGATCGGACATTTTTCCTGTATGCGAAAGATTCGCCCGGAGCAAGTGTTGACGATCGCTCGAAATTGGCTCAGCTCGTCATTTCACTAAGCTCCAGCCATCGCCATTCTTTCACCTCTAATAAACGATTGATCTCCGTAAAACGTTGTGTCAGTTTTTCTAACTCGGCATAGGGTAATTCACCGCTGCTCATCTGCTCGGTCAATCTCAATTTTTCTTCCTGTAACTGCGGGATCTCCTTCTCCAAGGTTTCGAATTCCCGTTTTTCTTTGTAGCTCAACGGTTTTTTCTTTTCAACGGACTCCGCTCTCCCAACGTTCTCAATCACCTCAATCTTCTCCTCCCTGTTCTCCTGGTCTTTTGGCCGAATCGACTTCTCTGCGTTTTTCTCACTCAACCGATACTGTGCATAGTTGCCCGGAAAATCCAGGATCACGCCGTCGCCTTCAAAAACAAATAAATGATAGACCAGTCGGTCCATGAAGTACCGATCGTGCGATACGATGAGCAAGCAGCCCGGGTACTCCATCAAAAATTCCTCCAATACAGAAAGGGTAGGCAGATCCAGGTCGTTGGTGGGCTCGTCGAGGATCAGAAAATTCGGATTCTTGAATAAAATGGAGAGCAGATGCAATCGTCGTTTTTCGCCGCCACTCAGTTTATGAATGTAGGTGTATTGCTTTTCCGGATCGAAGAGGAATCGTTGCAGAAATTGGGCGGCCGATAATGTGCCCCCGCTGGCCAAGGGAAAATTTTCGGCAATGTTTTTCACGAATTCGATCACGCGGAGTTGTTCATCCATCACCAGTCCCTGCTGGCTGTAATTCCCGAATACGACCGTTTCGCCCACATTGATCTTGCCGCTGTCGGCTTCCTCCAACCCTTGGATCAGGTTCAGGAAAGTGGATTTACCGACACCATTCTTACCGATGACCCCAATTCGTTCGCCTCGTTTGAAGGTGTAATCGAATCCTTTTAGCAACACACGATCGCCGTATCGCTTATATACTTTTTTCAGCTCCAATACTTTGCCACCCAATCGGTTCATCTTCACTTCGAGCACTACCTGTTCATCGCCGATCTTTCGTTTGGCTTGTTCTTCTATCTTATAAAAGTTGTCCTGCCGACTCTTACTTTTCGTAGTACGGGCTTTCGGTTGCTTACGCATCCACTCGAGTTCACTTCTATACTGATTACGGGCTTTGTCGATCGTAGCGGTATCACTTTCCAGACGGGCGGCTTTTTTCTCCAGATAGTTTTCATAATCGCCCGTGTAGGTATACAGGTTGGATCCATCCAGCTCCCACACTTCATTGCACACCGAATCGAGAAAATATCGGTCGTGCGTGACCAGTAACAAGGTGGCTCGGTCGCGGTTGAGAAATTGTTCCAGCCATTCCACCATTTCCACATCCAAGTGGTTGGTGGGCTCGTCCATGATCAGGAGGATGTCGGGCGGGCCAAACGTGATGTCTATCAGGGTTCGTGCGAGTGCCACCCGTTTGCGTTGGCCTCCGCTGAGGGAGAGAACGGTCTGATCGAGGTGGTGGATATTGAGTTTTCCAAGGATCTGTTTCACTTTGGCATCAAAATCCCAGGCACCCAGCTCATCCATCTCGGAGATGGCATCGGTCAAGGCATTGGTATCGGAGGATTCGCAGGCAGCCTCGTACCGTTTAATGACGTCGATCACAGGGTGCTTGTACGCAAAGATGTTGTCGAGTATGGTGGCAGATTCTTGAAAAAGGGGTTCTTGCTCAAATAGGATCACCTGTACGTCCTTATGTACCCAGCATTTTCCTGAGTCAGGGGTTTCTTGTCCGGCCAGGATCTTCAACAGGGTCGATTTCCCGCTTCCGTTGCGGGCCACCAGCGCGATCTTGTTGCCTTGTTGTATGTGGAAGCTTAGACCTTGAAACAGCGGTTGTATTCCGTAACTCTTCGACAATCCTTCAGCCGACAAATAATGCATCGGGCAAAGGTAAACTAATTAAAAGGTCTATTTGGCTGCTATCCAAATGATTCCTGCGATCGTCAATGTCAACAGCATGATCCCCAGCGGTACCCATCGTTGCCATCTTTCCCATTTTTCTTTTTTGAGGAGCCAATCCTCCGTCAGCAGATCGATTGCTGTGCAGGATCGAAGCCAACTTCGCAGGTCTTGCTGTATGGCTTTACAGGCCTCTACGGATAAATGACGGCAGCAATGGATCGTTAATTGAAGAATGGTTTCCAGGGTTGTCCGGTCTTTATCGCCATCAGGTAGAAACGATATCCAATTTCTTATCTCCTGACGGATATGTTGTGCCAATCCTTCCCGATCCATCCGATGCGGGTCAAGCGAGTCAACAAATCGCTCCAGCTGAATGCATTTTTGTAAGATCCGTTCCAATGTCAGGGCCTCCGTTTCCAATGACTCATTTTTGAATTGCGCATACCATCTTTTCTCCATATAGGCTTGGCGCAAGTGAGGTCGTGTCAAAGTCTCGTAGGCTGTCTGTATGTCACGAAAACGATCCGTTGCCGCGATATCGTTTGGATTCAGATCGGGATGATATTGTCGGGCCAGCTTTCGGTATGCGTTTTTGATCTCTTCACGGTTGGCGGAAGGCGAAACGCACAAAATGGCATAATGATCCACGATCATCTTGCAAATCTAGTCATCCCACCATGTTTCATAAAAATTCTACCTTTAAGGTTCATTCCTAAACAAGTCTAACCACATGGCATCACGCAGAAAATTTATTGTTCAAAGTAGTCAGGCGGCCGCGGCGGCTATACTCGTTCCAGATTTTCTACATGCAGCTGCTCATACGGCACCCGGGCCCAGTGTGGAGATCGGTTATACACAAGACCCCTTGGGATATACCTATGCCGCCTTGGAGCCGGCCATCGATGCCCTGACCATGGAGATCCATTACAGCAAGCATGCCGCTACCTATACAAAGAATATGACTGACGCCTTGACGGCAGAAAAGGTGGATTTTACCCAAAAACCCATTACGGAATTATTGGGCGAGATCTCCAAGTATTCGACCAAGATGCGTAACAACGCCGGCGGTCACTATAACCATGAATTCTTCTGGAAGTCTTTGCGAGCACCCCGTACATTCAACATGCCGCCCGATAACCTGATGAAGGCATTCAAAGAAGCATTTGGATCTTTCGACGCATTTCAAACACAATTTGCCGATGCGGCCAAGTCTCGTTTCGGAAGTGGCTGGGCCTGGCTGGTTGGTGGCAACGGAAAATTGCGGATCGGTTCAACTCCGAATCAAGACAATCCCCTGATGGATCTATCTGAGTTGAAAGGACTGCCAATGCTCGGATTGGATGTGTGGGAACACGCCTATTATTTGAAATATCAAAACCGCCGTGCCGATTATATCTCCTCGTTCTGGTCCATCGTGAACTGGGATCAAGTCGCCACTCGATTCAATTACTGTTAATCAATCCATTTTATGAATGTTATTCGATTCGTACAACGTTGGTCATTGTTAGTGGCAGTACTCATACTGGCTTCTTGTCAGCGTGAAATTGTATTACCCGGTGGCGACATCACTCCGGGCGATGGAGTAAATGATAATATCACTGTTGTGGCCGGTGTTCGAGGCACGGTGATCGATGAAGCCGGTCGACCCGTTTCCGGTGCCTTGGTTACCTGCGGCGTGCAAACACAATCGACCGATCGGTACGGCAACTTTTCTTTTAAAAACATCTCCCTCTCCAAGGCGAATGGATCTGTCAAAGTGGTGAAGTCGGGTTATTTCACACATTACCGTAGTTTCCTGACCACGGCAGGTCGAATGCATCAAGTCCGGATTCAACTACTCCCTAAATCGACCTGCGGTACGTTCGATGCTGCCAGCGGCGGTACGGTGAATCTTTCCAATGGTGCGAAATTGGTTATGCCCGCCAATGCGGTAGCGGATGCCAGTGGTAACGCCTATAGCGGACAAGTGCAAGTAGCCATGACGTGGATCGATCCAAGTGCCAATAATTTATCGGAAACCGTGATGGGGGACCTTCGTGGTATCATCACCGCGGGTGAGGAGAGGGGATTGGAGACCTTCGGAATGATCGGAGTGGAGTTGACCAGTCCTTCCGGCAAACCATTGAATGTTGCCGCCGGTAAAAAAGCCGATCTAAGTTTTCCTATCCCTGCCAGCCTCAGCGGAACGGCTCCTGCCACCATCGATCTGTGGTATTTCAATGAATCGCGCGCACGTTGGATACAGGAAGGTTCGGCCACCCGTAGTGGTAACAATTATCAAGCGCAAGTGAGTCACTTTTCATTCTGGAACTGTGATGCACCCTTCCCGCTGATCGATCTTTGTATGACTTTGCAATCTGCTACCGGTAATCAGCCACTGAACAACGTGGCCGTACGGATCCGTCGCCCCAATAATTCATACGGATACGGTCGAACGGATTCTACCGGAAGACTTTGCGGTAAAGTACCCAAGAATGAAGCATTGACCCTGATGGTGCTGGATCAATGCGGAAATACCGTGTACACACAAGCGGTAGGGCCCTTCTCTGCCAATACGGATCTGGGCGTCATCCAGGTGGCTATTCCTGCTGCAAACGTTCTTACGATCTCCGGAACCTTAACAGACTGCAACAATAATCCCGTCACCAGCGGTTCGGTGCTGATCTATACAGGCGGTGCCTACAGTTACCATGCGATCGTGACCAATGGAACCTTTTCTCACACTATTTTGCGTTGTTCGGGCGGTACTCTGAATTTTTCATTGCTGGGAATTGATTTCAACACCCTGCAGCAAGGAGTGGTCTATAGCGGAACCGGAACGGTTGGAAACGTAAATGTTGGCACCATCCAGGCTTGCGGCACCTCTGCAACGGAATTCATCGAGCTTATCGTTGATGGTACTCCTTATAATTTTGTCTCTCCGCCCGATCAAGTGAATATCAGCGACTCTGCGATCGCCCCACCCTTCAATGCCTGGGTGAATGGTGTTCGTACCAATCAGGGTGGCGGATCGACCTTTACGACGGCCGTTAATTTCAATTTCAATCACAATGGCGTTGTTGCCACCGGCTTGTCCTTACAAAATGCCTCTGTCTATCTGTCTCCATCTATGAACAGTCAGCAGATCGTAACGGCAAATCCGACCATGAACTTGACCGCTTACGGAGCACCTGCTACCGGTTTCGCAGAAGGCAACTTCAACGTATTGATGAATTTTGGAGGCACCAACCGTACGGTGGTTTGCACCTTCAAGGTTCGCCGATGATCAAATCGTTTTCAATCAAAAAAGGGGAATCGATGATTCCCCTTTTTTATGTGGTGGCGTTCGATCACTGATAACTTTCAACTGGTTCGCAGGTACATACCAGATTACGGTCGCCGTGCGTATTGTTCACTCGCGCTACCGAAGGCCAGAATTTATTTAGCATCACATACGGGAGCGGAAATACCGCTTGCTGTCGGGTATAACCGTGATGCCATTCCTCCGAAATGACGAGGGCTTGCGTATGCGGGGCATTTTTTAGCGGATTATCTTTCTTATCGAACTTGTTTTCCTCGATGCAACGGATCTCTTCCCGGATGGCGATCAAGACATCACAGAAACGATCCAGCTCGGCTTTGTCCTCACTTTCCGTGGGTTCGATCATGATCGTACCGGCCACGGGGAAACTCATGGTGGGAGCGTGAAAGCCGTAGTCCATCAACCGCTTGGCCACATCCTCTGCCTCGATCTCCGCGGTTTTTTTGAAAGGGCGTAGGTCAACGATGAATTCGTGCGCACAGCGGCCGTTATGATTGGTATACAGAATGTCATAGTGACCATCCAGTCGGGCACGCATGTAATTGGCATTCAGAATGGCGAATTCCGTGGAGGCTTTCACACCCGTGGCTCCCAGCATTCGTATGTATGCATAAGAGATTAGCAGGATGGCAGCAGAACCAAACGGGGCGGCTGATACAGCGTGGTTATTGTCAGTGGTGATGTGGCCAGGCAGAAAAGGCGCCAAATGTGCTTTTACGCAAATTGGCCCCATGCCGGGTCCGCCACCCCCGTGCGGAATGGCGAATGTCTTGTGGAGATTGAGATGGCATACATCGGCACCGATCAGTCCGGGTGCGGTGAGTCCCACCTGTGCATTCATGTTGGCACCATCCATATAAACTTGTCCGCCGTGTTGGTGTACGATGTCGGTGATCTCGATCACGGTTTCTTCATACACGCCATAGGTGCTTGGGTAGGTGATCATGATACCGGCCAGTTCGCTACTGTACTGTACAGCTTTTTCGCGCAGATCATTTACATCGATATACCCATTCTCCAAAGCTTTCACCACCACCACTTTCATACCGGCCATAACAGCCGAGGCAGGATTGGTGCCGTGCGCGGAAATAGGAATGAGCATTACATTCCGATGATGTTCGCCACGCGCCGCGTGATAAGCACGAATGGTGAGCAGACCGGCATATTCGCCTTGCGCACCGCTGTTGGGTTGCAGGCTGCAGGCATCGAACGCCGTGATATCACATAAATAGGCCGACAGCTCCTCCAATATCTGTTTGTAGCCTGGAGCTTGATCAGCAGGAATGAAAGGATGAAGACTACTCCAGCCCGGCCAGCTCAAAGGCATCATTTCGGTGGCGGCATTGAGTTTCATGGTACAGCTGCCGAGAGAGATCATGGAGGTATTCAATGAAAGATCTTTGTTCTCCAATGATTTGATGTAACGCATCATCTGGCTCTCGCTGCGGTGGCTGTTGAATACCGGATGCAGCAGATACGATGAGCTTCTGGAAAATGCGCGGGGTATGCCTGTTTCGTGGTTGTTCGGATCGATGGAGAAAGCCACGGGGTCGGTGTCATTCTCAAAGCAATTGATGAGGTCGAACAGATCGTTGATCTGGGTGGTTTCGTCGATGGAGATGGCTATGTGTGACGCATCGATGTATCGGAGGTTGATGTGTTGTTTCAGTGCTTTGTCTCGAATGGCCTCGGCCTGATCTGTTTTGATCGTGATCGTGTCGAAATAAGCATCGGAGCATACTTGAAATCCGCGGCCCTTCAGTGCATCGGCTACGATGTAGGTCAGGTGGGCGATCCGTTGGGCGATCTGTTTGAGTCCGTCGGGACCATGATACACCGCGTACATCGCGGCCATGTTGGCCAGCAGTGCTTGTGCGGTGCAAATATTCGAGGTGGCTTTTTCGCGTTTGATGTGTTGCTCGCGTGTTTGCAGGGCCATCCGAAGGGCTCTTCCGCCACTGGCATCGATGCTGATACCGATGATACGACCCGGCATGGACCGTTTGAAATCATCTTTGGCAGCGAAGAAGGCAGCATGCGGTCCGCCGTACCCAAGCGGAACGCCGAAGCGTTGGGCCGAGCCTACTGCCACGTCGGCCCCCAATTCGCCGGGGGGCGTTAGCAGGGTGAGTGCTAACAGATCGGTTGCCATAACTACATAGCCGCCCGCCTCGTGGACCTTCGCGATGAAAGGGCGATGATCGGTGATGGCACCTTGGTTGTTTGGATATTGAAGTAAGGCTCCAAAGAAGGAGGTGTCGACCGTTGCCGTGGAGGCATTTCCGATGATCAGTTCAATGCCTACGGGCACAGCCCTTGTTTTGAGCAATTCCAGTGTTTGTGGAAATACTTGTTCATCTACAAAGAACCGAGGCCGCTCGATGTGATCTTGTTTGTTGAGGGTGTTGAAGAACATGGTCATCGCTTCGGCTGCGGCGGTGCCTTCATCTAAGAGCGAGGCATTGGCGATGGGAAGAGCGGTCAGGTCGGACACCATGGTTTGAAAATTCAACAGACTCTCCAAACGGCCTTGTGCGATTTCGGCCTGATAGGGTGTGTATTGCGTGTACCAGCCCGGATTTTCAAAGATGTTTCGCAGGATCACGGAAGGTGTGATCGTATTGTAATATCCTTGGCCGATGTATGTTTTGAACAGTTGATTTTTCGCCGCCAGTGTTTGCATGTGCTGCAGGTACTCAAATTCGGTCATGGCAGCGGGCAGGTTCAGCGATCGGTCCATCCGGATGTTGGCCGGAACGGTTCGGTCGATCAGGTCGGACAAACTATTTTCGCCAATGGTATCAAGCATGGCCTGCAGGTCGGTTGGGCGCGGGCCGATGTGGCGGGACTGAAATTCCTGAGAGTGAATACCGGATGATGACATGTTCATTCAGATTTGAATTGCCGCAAAGGTACACGTGAAAGTCATGCTCCTTTTGGCAGGTGGCAAGGTGGGGATAATCCGTGAAAACCGCTTTCTTTGTTCAATGTCTGAGTTGCCGGCCCATTGGATCCGATTGGCAGAATCCCGCCACAAGGTGTACCGTCAGTTCCTGGAACGGGTAAACCGCAATAAGGCCCTGGCCTTGCTGCCCGATCTGCATGAAGCAGCCAGTGAAGCGACCGATTGCCTTCAATGTGCGCAGTGTTGCAAGAGTTTTTCGCCCCGATTCAAAACGCCCGACATCAAACGGATCAGTCGCGTTATGGGGCTGCGGGAAAGTGAGTTTATAGAGCGGTATCTGAAAGTTGACGACGAGGGCGATTATGTCACCCGCACAACTCCTTGTCCCCTGTTGGGAGCCGATAATCATTGCTCGATCTATGCGGATCGGCCTTCCGATTGTCGACGCTTTCCTTATACCGATGAGGATGTATTGATCAAACGTTCTCGGATTACCCTGGAGAACGTACGTTTTTGTCCGATCACTTACCGGGTGGTGGAGGGATTGATGGAAAAGCTGAAGGATAGCTGATCAGTACTCGAATTTTCGCAAGCTGGGCGCCCGCAACCAGGTGATCACTACCACGATCAAGGTTACACATCCGCCAAAGAGTACCGACGGAACGGTACCCAAGGCTTTTGCCGCAAAGCCACTTTCGAATTGACCCAGTTCATTGCTGCTGTTGATGAACAATGAATTCACACTGGAAACCCGCCCGCGCATATGGTCGGGTGTAGTGAGTTGAAAGATGGTGCCGCGGATCACCACGCTTACCCCATCGAACATGCCGGCTAATAGGAGTGCCAGAAAGGAGATCCAGTATATATCGGACAGGCCAAACAAAATGATGCATAGTCCAAAACCACCCACTGCGAAAAAAAGTTGTTTTCCTTGCTTTTTCTTCATCGGTCGCAGTGTCATCAGCACAATGGTAATGATCGATCCAATGTCAATGGCGGCGTTCAGCCATC
Source organism: Bacteroidota bacterium (assembly GCA_046081925.1). Taxonomy (GTDB): domain Bacteria; phylum Bacteroidota; class Bacteroidia; order Chitinophagales; family Chitinophagaceae; genus JJ008. The sequence continues at coordinate 37,101 of JBJTWV010000028.1, forward strand.
CGAACCCGATCGGACCAACCTTCAGGATCCGGTCGGCAAACTCCGGAACCAGTGCCACTACACCGCCGAACAGCACGGCAAACAGATCGAGACTCAAGGCGCCCAGCATGATCTTGTTTTGCTGCACGAAGCGAAGCCCTTCTTTTACACTTTGCCAGGCGGATACGTCCATGGATTTGGCCAAGATGGGTTTTTTGCCCACACGCAACAGGGAGAAAGCCGCGATCAACACATACAGCAGAATGATCCAATACGTATGGTTCACGCCGAACCAGGCGATCAGGAGTCCTGAGCTGGCGTGACCAAGGATGGAGGCGATGAGCCAGGTGGAGGAACTGATGTTGGCGGCCAGGTGTAATATTTCACGTGGCACGAGCTGGGAGATGAGGGCATGGGTGGTGGGGCCGGCAAAGGCTCGGATCACACCGGTACAAAAGATGATCGCGTAAAAAAGCCAGGGAAGTGTCTGGGTGGAGAAATGTCCCGGTACCGACGGCCAGGTGAGTATGATCATGGCTAGCGTACAGAGGCCATAGATCCATATCGATCGAAGTAATAGGGTGCGTTTGTCCGACCGGTCGATCACATGCCCCGCATAGAGTGCCAGACAGAATACCGGAATGAATTCGGCCAGCCCGGCCATTCCAATGGAAAAGGAATCGCGCGTGATCTGGAATAATTGATAGGCAGCCACCGTGCCCAGCATGCGGAGGGCCATGATCAGGAAAAATCGGGAGACGATAAAATATCGGAACTCGGTGTGTTGCAGGGGTTGCAGTCCCGGGGAGCCGGTGAGCAGCTTCATGCTGCAAAGATACTAGGGTAGTGTCAGGAAGTGCTGTCCGGGAGCGTAATCCTTTTCCAGCGCGTCCAGTACAAATTCAAAATGATCCGGGTTGCTCAGGAAATCGGCTTGTGTTACATCCAGGATCAGGGTTGGGATGGATTGATTTTTCAGGTAGTGGCTGTAGGTGTCTTGTAAATTTTGGAGATAACTGTCCGGAATATTTTGTTCGTATGCCCGGTTGCGGATCTTGATATTTTGCTGAAGCTTGGAGACCGGTGCATGCAGATAGAGCAACAGATCGGGTTGCAGCAATTGCTGATGAATGATATCGAACAGACGCTGATAGAGACGAAATTCATCCTCGGGCAGGGTCACTTTGGCAAACAATAGGCATTTGGTGAAAAGGTAGTCGGAGAAGGTGACTTGTTGAAACAGATCGGTCTGCTGGATCAATTCCTTTAATTGCTTGAATCGCTCCGCCATGAAGAATAACTCCACCGGGAAAGCATACTGATCGGGTTTCTCGTAGAATTTGGGCAGGAATGGATTGTCGGCAAATTCTTCCAATACCAACCGGGCATTGTAATGGCGGCTGAGCAGCGTGGCCAGCGTGGTTTTACCGGCTCCGATATTGCCCTCGACGGTGATAAAATGATGCTTCACGATGGATCGTTGGTTGGCGGGGCGACAATTTACGTCATTTGTTTCGCTTCAGATATGAAATACTTGCGAAATGGTTAATATCCGTTATGATGGTTACAGGACGACTCAAAGCCTCCCTTATATTATTCAGTTAGTTGTATATTTATTAGGTCACATTCCTACTGATTAATTATCATATTATTCCAAACGATAAATTTTATCACATGAAGACAACTGGTTTCATTTGTTTTACACGAGTAGTATCTGTCCTTAGTTTTTTTATTCTCCTGTCAATGGTAAATGCTTGTGATGGCAGCACAAAAAAACAGGAGGAAACCTACACACTCCCTGCTGTTGATTAAAAAGAGGCAGCTTCGAAAAAAACGAACTTGACCGACGACAAATCCGATGGGGTTGAACGGGTAACAGATGATGATATTCAAAACGCTATGAGTGAGGTGCAAATGCAACGGGAGATGAGGAGGTAATTTGAGGAAGAGGATCGGATTAAGGCGCAGCGAAAAGTTGGGAAACATTCATGCATGTACTGTAATGACAGATTTAATAAAGGTGTGTACGATAAGTGTATGTATGTAAAAGACATGAACGGGCAACGGATCGAGACAGGCTTGGATTATCTGATGGGGCCAAAATTTTGCAGGCAAGAATGTTATGATAACTATCACAAACAGGAGCATTTTGGTCATGAGCGACTCTATTGACCGATTTGCCTGACGCTGGTTCGTTAGATGATCCGCTTACTGTTGAGAAATTCGACTTGTTATCGCTTGCTGGTAATGCAGGCATTGAAATCAGACATTTTTTCTATTAGTGGTCATTTGTAGACGGTAGGACTAGCTTATCTACCTCCAGCGGGTCGGCACATTGGGTCAACAAATCCCGAATGCTGAGCTTCAATTCGGGGTGAATCACCTCGGCAGCAATCTCCTCCAAAGCGACAAGGGCAAACCGGCGACGTGGCAGTTCGGGATGGGGTATCGTCAGACGGTCCGAGACAACGGTCAGTTGTTCATAAAGCAGAATATCGATGTCGATGGTTCTGGGCCCATATCGCTGTTTTCGCTCTCGTCCCAACTCCTTCTCAATGGCAAGGATCGCATCCAGCAATTCGGTTGGTTGCAGGGAGGTATTTAACTGGAGGGCTTGATTCAGAAAGGCGGGTTGCTCGGTGAGTCCCCAGGCTTGTGTCGAATAGTGCGCTGAACATTTTGTGATGGTGCCCAGGTTTCCGATGGCCCGAATGGCCAAGGATAAATATTGGGTACGATCTCCCTGGTTGGAGCCCAGCAATAAGTAAGCCTGCGACATAGGGCAAATATCCGCAATTGAATCCGCCAAGCTATGTCCATTTCGGATAGATTTGCAGATCGCCATGTCCCAGACCAACCGATATAGTCAATCCCGGGCCCTGCTGGCCATTACCAAGGCTAGTTTCAAAGCAATTTTTGCCAACCCGAGTGCCATCATATTCAGCGTCCTTTTCCCGATCATCTTCATTCTTATTTTCGGCGCGTTTGACAATGGCGGAAATGCTAGTTTTCGAATTGCATTGACGCCTGATTCCGATACGACTTCTGAATTCTACCAGGGGTTGGTTCAAACGCCAGTGATTAAGTTGATGCATTACGACGATTCGGCACAGCTTCAGAAAGAACTGCAAAAAGGGAAGCTGACCGCGGTGCTGAAGATCTACCGAGTTACGGACAACCCGGGATCTCCCGACAGCACCGTCTCCAGTCGGGTGGTGATCCACTCCACCACGGCTAGCGGAAACACCCTGGGTTCCTTCTTGCCCGTGCTGGATTATATCCGCTTGCGGATCGAGCAAGCCAACCAAGATTCGGCAAGTGCCTCCATTCAGATTGATCCGCCCATCATTTCCGAAGTGCGTAAATACCGACAGATCGATTTCATTTTACCTGGCCAGCTGGGATTTTCTATCCTGTTCTCAACCTTGTTCGGAATTGCCTTCACGTTCTTTGGCTTGCGCGAGCAATTGGTATTGAAACGATTTTATGCAACGCCCATTCACCGGCTGAATATCTTATTGGGAATAGGGGCCAGCCGCCTGTCCTTTCAATTGCTGAGTGTAACCGTGCTATTGCTTTTCGGACACTTCGCCATGGATTTCAAGTTGCATGCCGGCGCCATTACTTTCTTTGAGATCATTTTCATGACACTCCTGATGTTGTTTTTACTGATGGGGGTCGGTCTTATTTTCAGCAGCATCGTGAAAGCCGATACATCCATCCCTCTTCTCATCAATCTTTTTGGCTTTCCGCAAATGATGTTGTCCGGCACATTCTTTCCGATCGATGTATTTCCGGGTTGGTTACAACAGTTTTGCCAGATACTGCCGCTTACCCAGTTCAACGACGCCATTCGTAAGCTGGCCTTTGAAGGGGTATCCATCTGGGGCTGCTGGCCCGAGCTCCTGACGCTGGGCGGGTGGATGGTGATCATCTACTTTATTGCGGCACGCACGATTAAATGGGAGTGATCCGGCATGCGTATCCTAAAACTTTTCCTGATTAGTTTGCTTTCCTTTTTCCAATTACTGACGGCAGTTGGGTTGTTATTCCCCCGGTTTGCACATGTTTCCCGTGCGATCGACATTTCCGGTCAATCAAAATCATCTGTGTTGGATCGCATGCTTCAGCCGGCCTTCTTGGCCTGTTGGCGTGATTCCTTCGCACCATCCATCGCCTATACAAAAATCAGTGACAGCACTATCAGCTGGCAGGCGGCTTCGGGTGTCCGTTTAACATGGACATTACATGGCCGTGATGGCATGATCACGTTGCAAGGGCATGTGCAAGGTGAGTTTGGCTGGTTGCCCTGGCAGCGTTTTCGCTCGCTGTTGCTCGAGCCGCGTTATGGCGATTGGTTGGAGAAACAATTGGAGCAGTTAAAGCGCTGTTTGGATCGGACTCAAGTCGATTCCGTATCACCCTGAATAAATCGTAGGTTTCGTTGAATGCCTTCCAGGCCGGTTCGCTTTAAGGCAGAACGTCCAAACATTTCCTGAAAAACATCCGTTGTCATTTCCTGCCACTGCTTTGTAGTGAGATCCAATAGTCCGAGTATCGGTTGAAAGTTTATTTCTTTTGTGGGCTGACTGAAACGATTCCACGGACATACATCCTGGCAGGTGTCACACCCGAAGTACCATCCATCAAATTTTCCTTTCATTTCATCGGGCAGTATCTTTTCCCTCAATTCAATGGTGAAGTATGAGATGCATTTGTTTCCGGCAATGAGGGGGCCGGGCAATATGGCCTCGGTGGGACAGGCATCGATACATTTAGTACACGTGCCACAATGATCGGTAAGGAAGGGTAGATCCGGTTCCAATTCCAGGTCAGTGATCAGCGTAGCGATGAATAAAAACGAGCCTTGTTTTTTATTGATCAGGTTTCCGTTGTTGCCGATCCATCCCAATCCGCTCCGCTGGGCCCAGGTTCTTTCGAGTACAGGTGCAGAGTCAACGAATCCTCTGCCGGCCACTTCTCCGATCTCCTCGCGCAGGATATCCAGGAAGTGATTGAGTTTATTACGGATCACCGTATGATAATCTTGTCCGTAAGCGTATTTCGAAATCCGAATGTCTGACTCGTGGGTAGGCTGGTTGGGAAAGTAATTGTATAGCAGGGTGATCACCGATCTGGCGCCGGGAACCAGTTTCCCGGGATCCACTCGCAGCTCGAAATGATTTTCCATATACTGCATCGCCCCCTGGTATCCTTTCGATAGCCATTGCTCTAAGCGTTTTGCATCCTCGTCCAACCGGGTGGCCACGGCGATGCCACATTGATCGAAGCCCAGTTGGTGGGCGATCGATTTTGTGAACCGAGATCGTTCGGAGCGATTCATCCGTAAAATTTATCTGGATCCGTCGTCCACATGGAGTCGGTGAAAAAAACGATGTATCACCGGGCTTAAGACGATGCCGATGTTTGTAATGAATACGATCCCGCTGAATAACGCGTATAGGGACGAAAACCATTTGCCGGCGGTGGTATGAATGGCAATCACGGGGCCCATGCCGCTCAGGATCATCGAGGCATTATGGAAGGCATCCAGCCAATAGGCATCTGCCAAAAAATGATAACCGATCGTTCCGATCATCAGGCAAATGAAAAGTATGACGGTGGCCAGCATCAGGCAGCGGAATAATCGCCGCAGATATATTTGGCGGGTGGCCAACGGCTGCTTCTTATGTTCGTATAGATGGATCATGGACATTTAGTTGGCAGTTGTTTCAGGATCAATTCCCGAATTTGTTTGTGTATCTCTGCCTTGTCTTCGCTTAAAATATTTTTTACCAAAACCAAGCTCGCATAGCCATTGCAGAAGTCCACAACGGGCCAGGTGCCAAACAATCCGGGGCTGCTGAGCGCTTCTGCCACTCCGTTTTTTCCGTCTATGACCCAGGCTCCGGACGCATACTGAAAGCCTTCAGCACATTTAGGCGCATAGGCAATCGGCACGTTCGCCGTACGGATCGCACGCATCTCGTTGATGGATTCCGGCGACAGGAACTGTACGCCATTGACCTTGCCATTGTTCAGGATCATCTGCAGGAATCGGATGTAATCGTCCGCATTGGAAAGCGCGCCACCCGACGGATTGACCGGCCCGCCGTTCAAATTGGTAAAACTGCTTCTTCGCATACCGAGCGGATTGAACAACTTGGTTTTGATCAGTACATCAAATCGCTTTTTGGTAACGACTTCCAGCACACGGCCAACAATATTCAATCCAACATTACCGTACCAAAAATCGGTACCCGGGTTGGCACGGATCTTTCGGGATGCCATCTCGTTCACTTCCTCTTCCAGTGACTCCAATTTTCGGCGGTCGGCTAATTTTTTCAGCAGGCGGTCCTCATCGGCGATGCCGGTCATATGACTTAGGCAATGTCGGATGGTTATATAGCTTTTGAAATACTTTCCGAATTCGGGCAGGTAATTCACGACCGGATCGTCCAGACTGATTTTTCCCTCTTCAGCCACTTTCATAACCAAGGCGGCGGTGAGCCATTTGCTGCAACTGGCAATGGGCACCTGCGTTTTTGTATTGAAATCACCCAATTCCTTTTTGAAGATCAGTGAATCCTTGTTCCAGATCAGCACCACAACGTCTGTTCCTAACTTTTTTTGGCTGTTGTCGATCTTGGCGGATAGATCATCCCAATTCGCTTGCGCTTGTGCGTCCTGCAATTGTAGCAGTCCCCCGGCGAAAAAGATGACTACCGGGCAGAGTATTCGTCGTAAAACTGACATAGTTTCTTGCTTTATTGAATTGGATTGCGTTTTGAGCGGTTCGTTTATACAAAAATAGTCGGTTATGAACTTAGGCAATTTTACCATAAAGGCAGCAGAGGCTGTCCAACAGGCACAACAGTTGGCTTTCAATGGCCAATGTCCCAACATCGAAACGCCTCATTTGCTGAAGGCTTTGTTGGCGCAGGAGGATACGCCTGTCACGTATTTACTAAAAAAGAACAACGTAACGCTCGGGGTTGTGTCGCCAAAACTGGATGAGTTGATCGCAAAGCTCCCTAAGACTTCCGGGGAGGCAGCGCAGCAGATCAGCCGGGAGGCGAATCAGGTGATCTTGCGGGCGGGTTCGGTGGTGAGCACCTTTGGAGATGAGTTTGTGACACCTGAACATTTATTGCTGGCCCTATTGCAAGGGTCGGACGGTACGGCCGGGTTATTGAAAAATGCGGGACTGAATGAGAGTGATCTGATCAAATCCATCAAGGAGCTTCGGAAGGGCGACAAGGTTCGGTCGGCCACACAGCAATCAGAATTCAATGCGCTGAACAAATATGCCAATAACTTGAATGAACTGGCGCGACAGGGAAAATTGGATCCGGTGATCGGACGGGACGAGGAGATCCGACGGACCTTGCATATCCTATCGAGGCGTACCAAGAACAATCCTATTCTGGTGGGAGAGCCCGGAGTGGGTAAGACCGCGATCGCGGAGGGGATCGCGCATCGAATTGTGAGCGGAGATGTGCCTGAAAACCTTCGATCAAAAATCATTTATGCCCTGGATATGGGTCAGCTGATCGCCGGTGCCAAGTACAAGGGTGAGTTTGAGGAACGATTGAAAAGCGTAGTGAAAGAAGTGGGCGAAAGTGACGGAGGCATCATCCTCTTCATCGATGAGATCCACACCTTGGTGGGCGCCGGTGGCGGAGAGGGTGCCATGGATGCCGCCAATATTCTGAAACCCGCCTTGGCTCGTGGAGAACTTCGGGCGGTAGGTGCTACCACGCTCAATGAGTATCAGAAATATTTTGAAAAAGATAAAGCCTTGGAGCGTCGGTTTCAGAAGGTGCTGATCGATGAACCCGGTGTGGAAGATGCGATCTCCATCTTACGCGGGTTGAAGGATCGATATGAAACGCATCACCATGTTCGGATCAAGGATGATGCTATCATTGCGGCCGTAGAGCTTTCGTCCCGTTATATCACCGATCGGTTTCTGCCCGACAAGGCGATCGACCTCATCGATGAGAGCGCTGCCAAGTTGCGACTGGAGATGAACTCCATGCCCGAAGAGTTGGATACGCTGGAGCGTCAGATCCGTCAGCTTGAAATCGAACGCGAGGCCATCAAACGAGAGAATGATGAGGCGAAATTGAAAGAGCTGCAAACTGAAATCGCCAATCTGGTTGTGCTAAGAGATACGTTGCGCGCCAAATGGAAATTGGAAAAAGAGCAGGTGGATCAGATACAACAGGCGAAGCAATCGATAGAGTCGTTACGACAACAAGCCGAACGTGCCGAGCGAGAAGGGGATTATGGAAAAGTAGCTGAGATCCGTTATGGGAAAATCAAGGAAGAAGAAAAACGTATCGAGACGTTGACCGATCAACTGGCACAATCGACCGAAAAAAGATTGCTCAAAGAGGAAGTAGATGCCGAGGATATCGCGGAAAGCGTGGCGAAAATCACGGGTATACCGGTAGCCAAGATGTTGCAAAGCGAGCGAGAAAAATTATTGCAGCTCGAAGCACATTTGCATGAGCAGGTGGTCGGGCAGGACGAGGCCATCACGGCCGTGGCCGACGCGATTCGTCGAAGCCGGGCCGGCTTGCAAGACCCAAAACGACCCATCGGATCTTTCATCTTTTTAGGTACAACCGGGGTGGGTAAGACGGAATTGGCAAAGGCATTGGCTGCCTATCTGTTCGATGATGAAAGTTTGATGACCCGGATCGACATGAGCGAATACCAGGAAAAACATACGGTATCCCGATTGGTGGGAGCGCCTCCGGGCTATGTGGGGTATGAGGAAGGTGGACAATTGACCGAGGCCGTACGACGTAAACCTTACAGTGTCGTGCTGCTGGATGAGATTGAAAAAGCACACCCCGATGTGTGGAATGTATTGTTGCAGGTACTGGATGATGGTCGCCTGACGGATAACAAAGGGCGAGTGGTCAATTTCAAAAACACGATCATCATCATGACCAGTAACCTGGGCAGTCACTTGATCATGGAAGCTTTTGAGGATATCGGCGAGAAATCAGTTGCGGAGGTGATGGATAAGACCAAAGCGGAGGTGATGAATTTGCTTCGACAAACCGTACGACCCGAGTTTCTGAACCGGGTGGATGAGATCATACTTTTCCAGCCCTTACTGAAAACGGAGATCAGCGGTATCGTGAAGATCCAGTTGCAAGGCCTGTCCAACCTGCTGTCCCAATCCGGGATTCAACTTCTTTTCAGCGATTACGCACTATCCTATTTGAGCGATCAGGGGTTCGATCTGCAATTTGGGGCTCGCCCGATGAAGAGACTGATCCAGAAGGAAATCGTGAACCCGCTCAGCAAAAAGATCCTGGCAGGCGATATTAACTGCTCAAAACCCGTTTTGGTGGATGTTTTTGATGAAATGGTAGTGTTTCGTAATGAGCCTATGGCCTAAGTGTATGCTGATTTTCACGTTTCATTATAATTTTCAAATAGTTGATTTATAATTATTTGTGTGAAATAATGAAAATCAGTGAGGCTGTCATTTGGCAGGCATCCAAAAAAGATTACCTTCCAACCGAAATCGATAAACAGCTGTTTGCGTGAACTTTTTCCTCGGTTTCGTGTTTTACAAAAAATCCCTTTTTATCGAAAAAGGGTAAACAAAAAAATATGGCATTCAAAAAAGACGACATCATCATTATTGAGCCCCGGGAGATGTTTGTGGGCAAAAAAGATGCGCCTGTCACCTTGATGGAATTTGGCGAATATGAAAGTGAGGAGTGCGCGAAGGTGAATGAAGTGGTGAAGCAACTCTTGGAAGAATTTGACGGCAAGATCCGTTTTCAATTCCGTCATTTTCCCCTGACGTTGATCCATCAGCGAAGCCTCAAAGCCAGTGAATCGGCTGTTGCGGCGGGGCAGGAAGGAAAGTTCTGGGAAATGCACAATGTCCTGTTCCAGAACAGACGCAATTTGGGTACCACCAGTTTGAAACTCTATAGCAAGGAGGCTGGGGTCAAGAATAAGAAATTCCTGGACGACTTGGTGAACGGCGTATACGGTTGGCAGGTGCAGGATGATTTGAAGGAAGGGATCAATCGGGGGGTGAAGGACCTTCCTGCTTTTTTCATCAACGATGAACCCTTTGTTGGTAAGCCTACATTCGCAAATCTCCATGCCGCCATAACCAAGGCATTGAAAAAATCAAAATCAAAAGCGAAAGCGCCGGTCAAGAAGACAGCCACCCGGCAAAAGCAACGAGCCTGATACGATCCCGGTCTACTGACCGGGATTTTTTTTGCCCACTATTCGTACAGATGAATATGTATAAATTGCGAGATGTCGATCGGATTATCGGATATACAGCATCCATTTTTCATCGGGGTCGGTGGTAGTGGAATGAGCGCATTAGCACAATACCTGCAAGGAAGTGGCAAGCAGGTCAGTGGCAGTGATCGATTGTTTCAATTTCCCAGCGAAACGCGCGATAAACTGGAAGCGTCCGGTATTCTCTGCTATGAGCAGGATGGGTCGGGGATGTTGGACCGGATCGATTGCGTGATCGTTTCCACAGCGGTGGAGGACTCCGTTACGGAGTACCAATTGGCCAAGCAAAGAGGTTTACCTATACTTCATCGTTCTGATCTGCTGGCTTTGATCGCATCGAGCAGAAAAACCATTGCCATAGCCGGTACCAGTGGAAAAAGCACCACCAGCGCCATGTTATTCAGTATTCTGGTACATGCCGGATATGACCCGGGTATCATTAGTGGCGCCGGCTTAACAAGTTTAGTCAAGCAAGGAAAGATCGGGAATGCAGCGGTCGGTAGTGGGGAATGGCTCATTATCGAGGCTGATGAAAGCGATGGCTCCATTATTCGCTATCATCCAGAGATCGGTGTGTTGCTGAATATCGACAAGGATCATCAGGAGTTAGATGAACTCACTCGATTATTCAGATTGTTTCGCGATCAAAGTCGATTTTTTTCTGTTAATCACTCACATCCCTTGACCCGGGCGTTATCGGTTGATGGGTCCTTCGATTTTTCCAGTAATTCGTCCGATGCGGCCTATCATTCAGATCATTTTGTTCAGAACGGATTGACCATATATTTTGACATCAATGGTATTCCGTTCCAATTGAATCAAGTGGGCGCTCATAATATGGAGAATGCTTTGGCCGCTGCAGCCGTGGCGCATCGGATCGGGGTTCCGTTACATGTTTCAGCTGATGCGCTACGTACTTATGAGGGGATCTATCGTCGCCATCAGGTACTTGGAAACAAACAGGGCATTTGGTTGGTGGATGATTTCGCACACAATCCTGTCAAGTGTGCAGCATCGATCCGTGCCTGTCAACCAATCGCTCCGAAGTTGATCGCTTGGTTTCAACCACATGGATTCAAGCCCACCCGTTTTTTGAGAAGTGAGTATGTGCATGAATTTTCTCAGGTTGTTCGGCCGGGCGATGAGATCTGGATGAGTGAGATCTTTTATGCCGGCGGCACTGCGCAGCGCGATATTTCTGCAGGGGATCTGATTGATGATCTCAAACAGCGGGGGGTGAATGCCCATTTCGTGCCGGATCGGAATCATTTTCTGGAAGCGGTTCGTCCTCATTTGACGAATGACTGCACGCTCTTGCTGATGGGTGCCCGTGATCCGTCGTTGGAGGGGTATGCGCAAGATATTTGGCGTGCGCTCTAAAAATCTAACCGCCTAATTTCCGGATGTACAAAAAGATGGTGGTGATCAGGATGAGCAGGATCAAGATCACCCAAGGAAACCAGCCGGGCATTTCAAAACCGATCCATCGATTTTTCTTACGCTTTCCGGATAATCGCCTTTTGAGATCTTGGTTCAACGCATAGGCCATCTGTTCCAATCGGACCTTGTCGGTCACCTGATCCACGCCCTCCAATGCATCGGCCAGAAATGGATCTTCGAGCGCCCGCGCTTCCAAAGCCTGTGCTTCCGCATCGCTCATTTGCCCGGAGGTGTACCGTATGATCTCTTGTGGGTCGATCGCTGGTCCCGCGGGTTGCTGTGGTGTATGCTTATCGGTCATTTCCCCCCTCCGTTTTTTTATGTACCAACGAGATTCGCAAGTTTCTTTTTCCGTTTTGTATATGACTTTTTACCGTGGCGATCGCCTGTCCGGTTTGTTCGGCGATCTGCCGATAACTCATTTTTTCCAGGTAGAATAAAGTTACACATCGGCGCTGTTCTTCGCTCAGCGATTGCAAGGCGTTGGATAATTCGTCGAACTGCTGTTCTTTTTGCTGCCAGTGCCCCAGGTCAACCGATGCATCCCCTTCTATCGGGAGCTCGTCGGCTGCGAGGGGATTTCCCCTTTTTTTTTGGTCGCGCAATTGCATGAGACAATGATTCTTGGCGATCTGATAGATCCAGGATTTGAAATAAGTGACCCGATACTTACCCAGCTCGGTGATCACTTTAAGGAATACCTGCTGGACGTTATCTCGGGCCGCCTCTCCATCTTTTAAATATTTCATGGAAACCCCCAACAGCATGATCGTGTAGCGTTGCAGCAATTGGCCCAACCCATTGGAATCGCCGGATGTGTAGTACCGGTCCAGCAATTCCTCATCGGTCATCTTTCTGTAATTATCTGTCAGCATGAATCAGGGCCTTTATGGCAGGATGCGAGAACAATGGAAATTCAACACGCCCCCCTTAAGTTTTTTTGAACCACTGCAAGATCCATTGATCCCAGGCCAGCATGCGAATGGCCGTATAGATAAGTATGGTAGCGAAGATCTGTTTCAGCTGGGTTTGGGAAAGGGTAAGCGCCCAACGGCCTCCCAAGAAAGCGCCGGCTAGAAATCCAATGGCCAACACCGTAACGACGCGAAGGTCGACCGGATGACCCTGAAGTTTGCATTGCTGATAGTAATAGATCGAGGCCAAAATGACTACCGGTAGAGTGAGCACTGCCAGCGAGGTACCCTGGGCCTGGTGTTGCGTATAACCCAGAAAAAAAACCAGTGCAGGCACCATAATGATGCCACCCCCGATTCCGATCAGTCCGCTTAGTATGCCGGCTCCTAAACCGATCGCCAGCGCGATCCAAATGATCTGCGTATCCATAGTCTGTTTCATGTTTGCGTAGGTGATATTGCTCAGGATCGGATCCATTGCCATCCGCCCCAGGTAACGAAAATGCCCAGCAGTACACTGGATACCGTGTATCCAATGGCCACCGGCCACCGATCGTGCTGTACGAGTGAAATAGTTTCCATTGAAAATGCGGAAAAGGTCGTAAAGCCACCACAAAAGCCACTGATCCAAAACCATTTGATGACTTCCGTCTCCGCCGGGCGCCTGTCTATGAGTCCCACCAGTATCCCGATGAGCAAACACCCCATTAGGTTGACAAAAAAAGTGCTCCAGGGAAACGACTCAGCGGCATTAAAAGGGAACAGCCGACTCAGCGAAAATCGAAGTCCCGACCCCAGCGCACCGCCCAACAATACCCAGAGAAATGCTGTCATTTTATTTTTTGAAGGGTGTCCTGATCGTGTTCGAACAAGTATTTCAAATCGACCTGCCAGTTATCGTTCCGACGCCGGATGCGAAGGGTATCCCGATCATTTTTGTACGAGTTGGAATAGATCACGATCGTGGTCGAATCATTCAGGTAGGAAACGGGTTGATGTATTCGGATACTGGCGCCCCGGTATTTTTCTTTTGTGCCGGCATCCATATGATCGAACGTGCGGGCGGTCATATCCAGATAGTATCTGTTCAGCGAATCATCCAGCATGAATTGAGAGGCTTTTTTGAAATCGTTGGCCAATGCCGCTTCGATGAAGTTGCGTGCTGCATCCAGGTCATTTTCGGATCGGGGTTTCGGTGGCTGATTGTTGCAGGCAAATGCCAGCACGATCAGGCACGCAGTCAATATTTTTTGCATCTTCTCAGGCTTTAGCAGGACGTTCATCGGAATGACGGTGCTGATCTCGCTCCTGCTCCTGATTGTATGCCCGCAGGATCTGCTTCACCAGGCGATGACGAACCACATCCTCTTCATCCAGCTCGATGTATCCGATACCATCGATATTTCTGAGTATTCGGGCGGCCGTTGCCAATCCGCTTCGTTGATTGCGGGGCAAGTCAACCTGTGTCATATCGCCTGTGATGATCGCTTTGGCATTGGCGCCGATGCGGGTCAGGAACATTTTCAACTGAAGGTCTGTGGCGTTCTGTGATTCATCCAGAATAATAAAGGCATTGTCCAGCGTTCGGCCACGCATATAAGCCAAGGGCGCGATCTCAATCGTTCGGGTCGTCATATAATACCCCAGTTTATCCGCGGGGATCATATCGTCCAGTGCATCATATAATGGTCGCAGGTACGGGTCGATCTTTTCCTTCAGATCACCGGGTAAGAATCCCAGGCTTTCCCCGGCCTCAACGGCCGGTCGGGTAAGAATGATCTTCTTGACCTGTTTATTCTTCAACGCACGAACAGCCAGCGCCACTGCGGTATAGGTTTTTCCGGTACCGGCCGGACCGATCGCAAAAACGATGTCATTGTGTTCCGCCTCCTGTACCAATCTTTTTTGGTTGGCCGTTCGGGCACGAACCGATTTTCCATTAGGTCCAAAAACTAATACTTCATTGGGATTTTTTTCCTGGAAATGGTCGATCACTTCGGCATCGTCGCCACCCAGGATCTGCTCGAAATAGTTGCTGCTGAGATTTCCATTCCGTTCGAGATAGCCCATGATCATCCCGATCTTCTCCTTGGCCAATTCGACCTGGTCGGGAGAACCACTGAGTTTCAATTGTGAACCGCGGGATAGGATCTTGAGAAGGGGGAACCGTTTTTTGAGCAGATCGAGCTTTCCGTTGTTGACGCCCAGGAATTCTATGGGGTTTACGGATTCGAGGTTGATGATTGTTTCGGTCAATTCAATTGGATTTAGGATGATTAGGTTGTACGTATCATGTTCTATTCAATATTACTGAAAAGAAGCCGCAATTTTCACTTTTAACTTATGCACAGGCTGTGAATTTTAGGCTCAGGTGTTAAATAAACACGAAAAGGAAGAGAGTCAATGGTCGAGGGACATGCACATTTCTTTCTTTTGCATTATAGCATGCACACAGTCTTATATATGAACAGCCGCTCCTTTCTGTTATACCTTCTTCTGATGTGCTTTGGGTCCGTTTACGCACAACAGTTTCGGCTGAGTGGGCGAGTGGTCGATACAAGAGGGGAGGGACTTCCGTTGGCCACGGTGGAGATCAAGCAGCTCCAGCAGGGTCGTTTGGCTAAGGACGACGGCAGTTTCGAATTTCAGTTGGAGCGAGGGAAGTACGACCTGGTGGTCAGTCTCATCGGATACAAATCCCGGCTGGTGCCTGTATTCATACACGACCAACCGGTGCATGAGGTGATCCAGCTTACGCTGGATGAATCATCCAACTTAGGAGAAGTGGTGGTTCGGGTAAAGTCCCGGGATCGGGCCGAGGAACTGGTCCGTCAACTTATCCGGGACAAAGAATCAAAAGGATTGCCTCTTGTCAATTTCTCGCAGCAAGTTTACATCCGCGCCCAGGAAACCGACTCGTCCCAGATCCAGCGAACCAAGTCCGATTCCACCATTGTGCCGGATCCCTTCAAAGGAGTGTCGTTAACCGAAGTATTTCTGAAAGTAGACCAGGGAGAGGGATCGAACATCAAGGAAGAGCGGGTAGGCGTCAAACAGCAAGGACGAAAAGCCGGTTTGTTTTATCTCACCACCACCGATGGTCGGTTCAACTTATATGAAAATTTGATCCAGGCGCCGGCGCTGTCCCAGATCCCTTTTGTTTCGCCCATCAGTAACAGTGGTTTATTGGCTTACCGTTTCAAAACCGTTAAGATCGATCGGACCCAGCGGCCGAGGGTATATACGATCTCCGTTCGGCCACGCGCCTTGAGCAATGCAACCATCGAAGGGGAGATCGTGGTGCGCGACAGCACCTGGGAATTGATCAGCGCCCAATTTGAATTACCCAAGGCCCATACACCCGAATACGACCGGTTTGAGGTCCGACAGGAATACCGCCGGCTGGGAGATACCCTGCCAGTCCTCGTGAAACAAAACTTTCTGTACGAGACCAAGGTGAAAGGAGGCAAACGATATGGGGAAACCGTGGCTGCCTATTCCGACATAAAACCGGGGAAGTCATTTGGCAGAAAATATTTTGGCGATGAGGTGAGTCGGACCGATCAACGCGCGTATGAACAGGACAGCGTCTTTTGGGTGCAGGTGCGGGGCGAGCCCTTATCGGTGCAGCAGCAACGATATCAACTCTATCAGGATAGTTTGCAACGCGTTCGGCAAAGTGAAACCTATCTCGACTCGGTAGATCGCGTACTCAATCGGATCACCTGGTCCAAGATGCTGATATTCGGACAGATCTTCAACGACCACCGAAAGGAAAGAAGTTGGGTGCTGCCTCCCATCACCTCCTTGATCCAACCCATATCGTTCGGGGGCACTCGTTTGCGGTTCGCCGGAGCCTACCGAAAAACCTTTTCGGATCGCACCAACCTGAATCTGGAGGCCGATCTCAGTTATGGTTTCCGAAATCAGGACTTGAACGGATCCTTTTCCATGCAACGCAAATACGATCCGTTCCGAAGAGGCCAATTTGGTGTGAAGGCCGGACGCAATTTCGAATTCATTTATGCGGGCGATGCTTGGGTGAACGTGCTCAAGCGTAGCAATATTTACCTGAACAGTGGAGTGGAGCTAAACCATGAACGGGAACTCTTCAATGGGTTGACTTTGATGAATCAGCTTGAATTTGCCTGGCGACGATCCGTCGCCGATTATAAGGTTAGCAACAATGCCGACTCTATATTCGGTATCCCCAACGAACCGGCCCTGGGTTTTCAGCCTTACAATGCTGTTTACAGCGAGGTTAAGCTCTACTATACACCCAAATTGCGTTACATACGGGAGCCAAAAGAGAAAATCTATTTAGGCTCAAAATACCCAACCTTCTACCTGCATTGGCGAAAAGGACTGCCTAACCTGATGAACAGTGCGATCGATTTTGATTATGTCGAAGTAGGTCTGATGCAGACGATCCAATGGGGAACCCCGGGCAACACCTCCTATACGATCAAAACAGGGGATTTTCTAAATACCAAAAATCTAAAAGTGATCGATTATCGGTTTATGCGACGAGGCGATCCGCTTTTCTTCCTGAACCCACAACGAATGTTTCAAGCACTGGATTCTACCTTTCCATTGTTCGATCGATATTATCAGGGAAATCTGTTGCACGAATTCAATGGATCATTGATCAATAAGATCCCTTTTTTCAAAAGGCTTCGATTGCAGGAAGTGGCGGGCGGGGGATTTCTCATCGCCCCCGAAAGAGATCTTCGCTATGCCGAATTGTTTGCGGGTATTGAGCGCGTGTTCAAATGGCCATTCAATCCACTTGCCCGCATCAAGCTGGGCGTATACGTCGTTGGCTCCGTGGCCAACCAATTCAAAAATCCCGTCCAATTCAAGATCGGCCTCACCAGCTGGGATCGTTTCCGAAATCGCTGGCGCTGATCACCATCGCGCGGTCATTTTCAGGTTGATGAGACGCGGGGTCAGCCGGTTGGGCAGTAAATACGTCGTGTTGGAAAAGTCCTTGATCAGTAAATAGGAGATCGTATTTGCACGGTCTACCACATTGAATAACTCCAGGTTGATGCGAACCTGCGAAAATGAGCGCAACGGAGATTGTGATCTTCGTACGGACGTTTTCTCATCCCAGACTATGGCACTGAATCCCATGTCGCATCGTATGTACGGGTCTATGACCGCTGCATTTCGGTAGCGAACGGATCCGGGAATGTTATAGGGCAGATTACTTCCGTACAATAGATTCAGGAAAACCTGAATGTTCTTATTGGTGGATAGGTAATCCTGGAAAAAAAGTCCCAGTGTGATCCGTCGGTCGTTGGGTCTTCGTACCCATCCAATGTCAAAGCGGGTGCTGTCGATAACCACCTGGTCGGTGCTGTTCGCATTGATGAATTCGCCTGCCGCATTTTTGTATCGGTAATAATGATCGTTGAACAGGTCTTCGCGCGTTTTCATGATACCCAGGCTGATCCAACTCTCTGCATCCGGCACCAATTCGCCATGCAGTCTCATCTCCAATCCGGTGGCATAGGCTTTTGCCTGATTTTCGCCACTGTACCGAATGCGGACATTATCGATATCGTACGGTACCACCCCCCACATTTTTTTAAAGTACGCCTCGGTTGTCAAACGCATCGGTCTTCCGGCCAATCCGGAAAACTGATAATCCATGCCAGCCACCGTTTGCCAACTGCGTTGTGCTTGCAGTCCAGTATTGACGGTTCCGTCATATCTTCTTAGCTCTCTATAGAAAGGTGGCTGATGGTAAGCGCCGATAGCCAACCGGTAGACGATGTCTTTTTTTCCGGCAGGTTTGTAGCTCGATTGAACACGAGGGGAGAGCAGGAATTGCTGATTCAGGTCGTTATAGTTCCAGCGTACGCCTGCTTGCAGGGTCGTGGTGCCTTTGTTACCCGTCCAAGCCAGTTGGTCCTGCGCATAACCAGTTAAGCGCATAACATCTAGTCGGGTGCGGCTATTCAGGAGTTTATTCAATTGCAACAGATTCGGTTGATAGGGCAGGGCATAGCCGGCAGAGTCCTGGAATTCCCACTCAAAAAGTTGATCACGGATCTGACTTTGCTCCCATTGTACACCCCATTGGACCCGATGGGCATTTTTTTCCCAATAGCCTTTGTGACCAAGGGTGGTATTGCTAAGGGCGAGTTCATTTCGAGACCAGGTGTGATACACACCGGCACCGAGCGGATTAATGATCAGTCCATAGGTGGCATTTCGTTTATCAAAATCCCGTTCACCGAACAGATAAGCGCCCATTACATCGATTCGTTCCGCTTCCCGATTGGAAAAACGGGATATCATCCATTTCATGTTCAAGGAACGATGTGGCTGATGAATAAGGGACAAGCCGATCATATTGGTTCGATACTCGTCATTTTCCCGCCCGGCAAATTCTATGTCAACTCCCAGATTAGCCGAAAATAACGGCGAAAAGACCGATGCGGTCAGTTGGCTTGATTGGGGTGACAACTGAAATCGGGTGGATGAAAGATTACCCAAGAGTTCGGTTCTCCATTTAGAAGAGAAGGTATAGGTAAGTAATCCCTGCAGGTCCCTAGAACTGGGCACATAGTTGCCGGTTGTCTCTTGTCGGCTTAGCAGATTTCGGTTGCTGCGGTTACGTGCGCCGATCAGATAAGCGAACTTTTCATTTCGTCCTATGCCCTCCAGCGTGAGCCCTTGTTCCAGCAGGCTTACGTAGGCAGATCCGGCTGATCTGGCCAATTGACCGTTCCTTCGAATGGCCTTGGGAGTGCGGTATTGAATATCGAGTAAGCTGCTCAACTTATCGCCATACCGTGCACCGAATCCACCAGTATAAAAATTCAGGTTGCGCACCATCTCGGGATGTATGAAGCTGAGTCCCTCTTGTTGTCCGCTTCGAATCAAATATGGTCGAAAGATCTCGAAATCGTTCACATAGATGAGGTTCTCGTCATAACTCCCGCCCCGAACCGAGTAGTTGGATGTGAGTTCATTGTTGGAGCCGACAAAGATCTTGATGAGGCTTTCTACCCCGGTGACGGCGCTGGGTAAATTCAGGATCGATTTTGGGTTGGGCTTGATGAGTCCGGTCTCCCGACGCTCCCGATCGTCCTCGATCACCACTTCCTGCAAGTCATTTTTGTTTGCAGTTGTTAGTCTGATCCGTACGAATTCCGTTTCATTGGGTTGCAATAAAAAGTTACGTTGCTCGGTCTTGTATCCAACGTATGAAAATTGCAGGGCGATGGCTCTCTCGGCCGGCACCTGGATGCTGAACCGACCTCTTTCATTACTGACCACGCCGATCGATCTTCCCAGTACCTGTATGGATACGCCTGCGATGGAGTCCTCCGACTCAGTTACCACTTGTCCGGTGATCCAGGCAGTGCGTGATTGTCCAAAGCCGGATGGACCGATCAGTAAGAATAACAGAAATAGTAGGGGCATGCGGCGCAAGTGGAAACGCTTATGAACTCAATTTACGGATTGCCCTCGATGTGTGAGGTTAGTTGGACTTCAACGAGGCGATGGTCGTTTTTGGGTCGGCCGACTTGAACACGGTATTTCCGGCAACCAGTACATGGGCGCCAGCTTTGATCAGCGCAGGCGCATTTTCCAGCGTGACGCCTCCATCTACTTCGATCAGGGTATTCAATTGCCGGGAATCGATGTGCTGGCGGAGTTGACGAACTTTTTCAAGCGTGTGGGGGATGAATTGTTGTCCGCCGAATCCGGGGTTGACGCTCATCACACAAACGACATCGGTGTTGGGTAGCACATCGGTTAGGGTATCAACAGCGGTATGTGGGTTGATGGCTACGCCGGCTTTTATGCCCAGCGAGCGAATTTGTTGTAGGGTCCGGTGCAGGTGACGGCTGGCTTCGAGATGCACAGTGATGCCGTCGGCCCCGGCTTTGTGAAAGGCCTCCACATATTTTTCGGGCTCCTCGATCATCAGGTGCACATCGCAATATTTGGTAGTGGCTTTTCGGATGAATTCGATGATCATGGGACCAAAGCTGATGTTGGGGACAAAGCGTCCGTCCATTACATCGAGGTGATACCAATCGGCCATGCTTTCATTGAGCATCCGACAATCGGCTTCCAGGTTCAGAAAGTTGGCGGAGAGGAGTGAGGGAGCGATCAATGTCATCGCTGCAAATTTGTTGGCAAGATAATCCTATTTCAGCTCATCGGCGGCCTGTTTGGCTTCCTGAAAGGATTTATCCAGCCCATAGGCTTTCAAATAATTCGATCGGGCCGATTCTTTATCTCCCAACGCTTGCTGGCATTTTGCGGTCCAGTAATAAACAGAAGCGTAATCGGGTGCCACGGCCAGTGCTTTGTCCAATAGGCCAACGCTCTCTTTGTAATTTTTCATTTCGTACAGTAAAACCGCTTTTTCGATATAGGCCTCCACAAAATTGTAGTCGGTCACAATAGCCTGATCGAATTGTCTGATCGCCTCAGCGGATTGTTTAAGGGTAGTATAATAGATACCCAGGTAGTAATACGGTGTCGGGTCGTTTCCTAGTGTATCAGTGGCTCGTAGGGCATTGCAATAGGTAACCGTTAAGGGGTTTCCCATTTCGGCATACCAAGCAGTCAGCTGACGAAGAATTTGTTGGTCATCGGGGTGATCTTTCAGCAAGAGTGATAAGATTTCGGTTGCCTCATTTGTTTTTCCTTTTTGGTAGAGCAGGGAGGCATGCAGCAGGATGGGATCCACCTCCCGTATGCCCGTTGCATACCAACGCGTGGTATAGCGCAGGGCAGAGTCGATCGATCCGTTTTGCCAGTGGGCGTCGGCCAGGGCGTATTCGATTGCCAGATTTCCGGGCACGATCGTGACCGCTTTTTGTAAAAATGCCAATTGTTCTACGGGCGTGTTTTCCAGAAGTAAAGAAAGTTCAACGGCGTACACGGGATTGTGGTGCAGAGACCAGGCCTTCTCCAGATCGAGCCGGGCGGCTGAATCCTGTTCATTGATCATCAATAAGCGAGCGCGTTGGTAATACAACGAGTCATTGTCCGGTTGAGCCTGTATCCGTTTGGTCCACTCATCGTATGGAGGCTTATTCAGCAGTTCTGCAAAAGATCCGTTTGTGCCTTTCGTATGACAGGCCGCCAGGATGAGCAGCAAAAGGGATAGGGGCCGGAAAATCTTCATACTGTAAAAGTACAGGTTGGGTTGACTAATTTTGCATCCTAATTCACCGCATTTGTACAAACGAATCCTCCATCAGATCATTGTGTTCGCATTGCTTGCATTTATTCAATCCGTTGCGGTTGCGCAGTCCGACACCCTTCGATTGCCGGAGGAAAAGCATTTTCGCAATATGCGCCAATTGACATTCGGGGGTGACAATGCCGAGGCGTATTGGAGCTATGATGGAAAGTCTATCGTTTTTCAGCGTACCAGTGGCAAGGATGGAATTCCTTGCGACCAGATCTACTATGGAAAACTTCCTCGCAATAAAAACAAACCGTTCACCTATCGGTTGGTCAGTACGGGCAAGGGGCGTACCACCTGTGCCTTTTTCACCAAGGATGACAAGCACATCATTTACGCCTCCACCCACCAGGGGGCGGCTGATTGTCCGCCTGTGCCGGATCGCGCCAAATACGGTAACAAATACATATGGCCATTATATGCTTCCTATGATATTTTCATGGCCGATCTGAAAGGGAATATTGTCAAGCAGTTGACCCATTCGCCCGGCTATGATGCGGAGGCAACGCTTTCTCCCGATGGAAAGGAAATGCTGTACACGAGTGATAAGGATGGCGACATTGAATTGTATATCATGAATCTGGAAACCGGGGCCGAGCGACGGATCACCCATACGCTCGGTTATGACGGTGGCGCCTGGTTCTCTCCGGATGGGAAGAAGATCATTTGGCGTGCATCTCGTCCGAAATCCGATGCGGAGATCAAAGAGTATAAAGATCTATTGGCCGAGCATTTGGTGGCGCCAACGAATATGGAAGTGTTCGTGTCTAATACCGATGGATCGGATGTTAAGCAGATCACAGGGTTAGGTCAGGCCAATTGGGCGCCCTCCTTTATGCCCGACAGCAAGCGGATCATCTTCGCCAGCAATCATGAATACAAGCGGGGCTTTCCATTCAATTTGTACACGATGAACGGAGATGGCTCCAACCTCACCAAGGTTTCTCGTGACAAAGGCTTTGACGCGTTTCCGATGTTTTCACCCAACGGAAAGAAACTTTTGTTTTGCAGCAATCGGAACAATGGAGGTACGAGGGATACGAATGTATTTGTGACGGATTGGGTGGAGTGAGTAGAGAGTAGAGAGTTGAGGGTTGAGAGCTGCTGAGCCTTATGTGTGGGATATTGGGAAGGGATTAACAAATACAACTGCGTATTTGCCGGCAAAATGGCAATCTTTGCGGCAGTCATAAAATGTACGTATGCGTCGATTATTTATTTTTGCACTTTTCCTGTTTTTTTCTGGTTCGCTGTTGATGGCGCAAACGGCCAAAGAGGCTCCCGTCAGACTTTCCATTTTTGTGGATTGCCCCAATACCTGGTGCGACATGACTTTTATTCGGTCCGAAATAAAAGGTGTCAACTTCTCATTGGACAATCAGGCGGCCGATGTACATGTGTTGATTACCAGTTTACCCACTGGTAGCGGTGGCAATCATTTTCAGCTGATCTTTTATGGACAGCATACGTTTGCGGGGATGAGTGACACATTATCATTTGATGTGGACCGAAATGCGACCGAGGTGGAGTCTCGGGATCGGTTACTATATTTTTTGAAGTCGGGCTTGGTGCCATATGTGATCCGAACCAAAGATCAGGGCCATTTGTCCATCGACTTTAAGGAGTCGGCCGATTCCAGCGGTCGGCAGGATTCTGCCCGTTCGGAAAAAGATCCCTGGGATTACTGGATTTTTCGGGTGGGTACGGATGGTAACATCAATGCCGATGCCGTGTATCGAAATTATCGGTACAGTGCGAACTTGTCGGCGAACCGAACCACCGAAAAATGGAAATACGGGTTGTTCCTAAATGCGTCCAAGAATCAATCGTCTTTCAAATACGATGATGGTACAGGGGAGGTGAAGTTCACGGTCGTTAATCACGATCTATCCTTGTATCACTACCTGGTGGGCAGTATCAATGAGCGGTGGAGCTGGGCCTATGATGCAAGGATCAGCCAGAACACCTTTTCGAATTATAAAATGCGGTCTGAGTTCAGTGCCGGGTTGGAACATAATATTTATCCGTACAAGCAGGTGAACAATAAATTGTTCACGATCGCCTACGTATTGACCGCCAAGCGTCAGCTTTATTATGACACCACGATCTACAATAAGTTGCGGGAGACGGTTTTTACACAAGGATTGCGGGCCAATATGAATATGAACCAGAAGTGGGGCACCCTGTCGATCGGGCTGTATGGTGAACATTTTCTGAATAATTGGAACTTTTTCAATCTGGGGATCAATTCTTACACGAACATTCGAATCTCCGGTGGCTTATCCTTTTTTGTGGCTGCTTTCGGAGGGGTCACACGCGATCAGGTATTTCTGCCAAAAGGAAATGCATCCCCCCAAGAGGTATTGGCTCGTCAACGACAATTGGCCTCGGGGTTCAGTTATTACACAAGCTTTGGGATCAACTTTCGATTCGGATCCAAACTCAACAATTTTGTCAATCCCCGTTTCGAGGGCGACAGTCGAAATATGAGTATGAATATGAGTTTCTAGGGTATCTTTTGTAGGCGAAGGTTGTATATTTGGGTACACCAAAATCTGCCATATGATCACCGGACTTTTGCATCTTCATAGTTTGTTGCGTTGGGTCATTCTGATCCTGTTAGTGGTTTGTCTTTATTTGTCACTCAACAAGAGCGAACGCATCAAATCCACCGGACTATGGCTCATGATCACGTCGCATGTCATGTTGCTTATCGGTTTGTATCAGTGGTTCCGGGATGTGTTCAATTATCCGGATTTCAAATCCGTGGTGGGAACACCTGCCTTGCACTTTTTCAAGATGGAGCATCCGGTCATGATGGTGATTGCCGTTATTCTGATCACGCTAGCCCGGAAAAAGGCAAAGGCGTTGAACTACCGTTCTCATAGCATGTTGCTGGGTGTCGCCCTGCTAATTATCCTGGCTATGATTCCTTGGCCCTTCCGCGAAACAGGCATTGCCCGACCTTGGTTTCCCGGATTGTAAAAACAAGTTTAGGGTTGAGTGTTTAGGGTTTAGAAAAACTCAACCTTCAACTCTCAACTTCCAACCTCAACCCTAAACACTCAACTCTAAACACTCCGTCATGCCTCATTATCACACCCTCGGCCAAATTCCACACAAGCGGCATACGCAGTTCCGAAAACCCGATGGGGGGTTGTACAGCGAGCAGTTATTCTCTACCGAGGGATTCAGCAATGATTATTCCTTGTTGTACCACTGCCACCCGCCCACTCAGATCATCAAGACGGAGCCGCAGGTGGATGTATCGCCGCAAGTGGCTGAGGAGAAAATGCTCAAGCATCGAAGTTTGGAGGGATTCAAGGTGCCGCCCACGGATGATTATCTGCAGAGTCGCGTGCCGGTATTGGTGAATAACGATTGTCACATTGTGTTGGCAGCTCCCCGCAAAAGCACTACCGATTATTTTTATAAGAACACGGATGCGGATGAAATGATCTTTGTGCACGAGGGTAGCGGACGTGTTTGCACACCTTACGGGCAATTGCCGTTTTCGTATTGCGATTACATCGTGTTACCGCGCGGCACCATTTACCAGATTCATTTCGATACGCCCGACAATCGCTTATTTATCGTGGAGTCTTTTTCGCCGTTGCGGTTTCCAAAACGGTATTTGAGCAAGAATGGTCAATTAATGGAACACTCGCCATATTGCGAACGGGATATTCGGCCGCCGCAGGACCTGCAAACGTTTGACCAGTCGGGTGACTTTCTGATACGCGCTAAGAAGCAGGGCATGTTGTACGGGTTGCATTATGGCACTCATCCTTTCGACGTGATCGGATGGGATGGCTGCTGCTATCCGTACATCTTCTCCATTCACGATTTTGAACCCATCACCGGTCGGGTGCACATGCCGCCTCCGACGCATCAGACGTTTGAAGCGGATGCATTTGTGGTCTGTTCGTTCGTTCCCAGGATGTATGATTACCATCCGCAGGGGATACCGGCCCCTTATAACCACAGCAACATCGACAGCGACGAGGTTTTATACTACGTGGAAGGTGAATTTATGAGCCGAAAACATGTAACGAAGGGCATGATCACCCTGCATCCGGCGGGCATTCCGCATGGTCCGCATCCGGGCGCTGTGGAGAAAAGTATCGGTGCCAAGGAGACCAAGGAATTGGCGGTCATGGTGGATACCTTCCGGCCCCTGAAGCTGACGAAGCAAGCCTTATCTATTGAGAATCAAGACTATGTAATGAGCTGGGCGGAGTAAAGGCTCACCGGCCGTTTGGCTTTGTTTCAGGCTGAAAATCAGGATTTTATCCCCAGTCCATTTTTTTTCTGTCCACCCTTCTTTTTTCCGGGCGGTCCCTGTATCTTTGCACCCCCAATTTCATATGTCCAAACAACCCCTGATCAAGCAAGATGGCATCATTCTGGAGGCCCTCTCCAACGCCATGTTTCGCGTCAGACTGGAAAATGGACATGAGATACTGGCAACGATCTCCGGAAAAATGCGCATGCACTATATCCGGATCCTGCCGGGCGACAAGGTTGGGGTGGAATTGTCTCCGTACGACTTAACCCGTGGTCGGATCAATTTCAGGTATAAATAAATTTAACCCGAAGGCGCACAAAAACAGATTATGAAAGTAAGAGCCTCCATCAAGAAGCGCAGTGCCGATTGTAAGATCGTCCGTCGCAAAGGCAAACTGTACATCATCAACAAGAAGAATCCTCGCTTTAAGCAGCGTCAGGGTTGATCGTAACAATTGTAAAACCATCATCAAGCAAATATTATGGCTCGTATCGCCGGCGTTGATTTACCAAAGAACAAAAGAGGAGAGATTGGATTGACCTACATCTATGGAATCGGTCCGTCCACTGCTAAGTATATCCTCGACAAGAACAACATCGACCGCAGCAAGAAGGTCAATGAGTGGAACGATGAGGATCTGAATGCGATCCGTAACACCATCACGGAAGAGATGAAGGTGGAAGGCCAGTTGCGTTCGGAGGTGCAGATGAGTATCAAGCGCCTGCTTGACATTGCCTGCTATCGCGGTCTTCGTCATCGGAAAGGGTTGCCGGTTCGTGGTCAGCGTACCAAAACCAACAGCCGTACCCGGAAAGGAAAACGTAAAACAGTTGCCGGTAAAAAGAAGGCACCTAAGAAATAACCCTGACGATTCCCGGCCTCGTGTCGGGAATCGGACTTACTCTCTGAATCTGTTCTCGATCCGGATCGCCTCGTAAGTCGGCAGGAGGAAAGAAAGCAGTCCCGGTCTCGGCCGGTGAAACAAAAATCAGTTGACTACCTAAACAGAACAAATGGCCAAAGCACAACAACAGCAGCCCAGCGCCAAAGCAGCTGCCAAAAAAAGAGTGGTAAAAGTGGACGCCTATGGCGATGCCCACATTTCAGCCACGTTCAACAACATTATCGTCAGCCTGACCAATAAGAGGGGTCAGGTGATCTCCTGGAGCAGCGCCGGTAAAATGGGATTCCGTGGTTCCAAGAAGAACACGCCTTATGCCGCTCAGATGGCTGCCGCCGATGCTGCCAAAACAGCTACCGATGCAGGTTTGAAGCGTGTGGATGTGTATGTGAAGGGTCCTGGTTCCGGCCGGGAGGGGGCGATCCGCTCGCTTTCTCAGAACGGAATCGAGATCGTAATGATCAAGGATGTGACGCCGCTGCCCCACAATGGCTGCCGTCCGCCTAAGAAACGTCGCGTGTAAACCGAGTGGCCTTGGCCACTCATTGACATAGCCTGTCTGGTTTCATTTCAACAAAGGGCATCCGATTGATTTTTTCAAAGCTTTTTACGGATCGTGGTGCCGGTTTCTAAAAAAGCTTAAATGAACAACAAACATGGCAAGGTACAAAGGTCCAAAGACCAAGATCTCCCGAATTTTCGGGGAGCCCATTCTGGGCAATGGAAAATGGCTGGGAAAGAATTCAAATCCTCCCGGTCAGCACGGAGAGAAGCGTAAGCGTAAAACTCTCGGTGAATTCGCGCTGCAATTGCGTGAAAAGCAAAAAGCCAAGTATACCTACGGGGTACTGGAGCGTCAATTCCGTAAAACATTTGAAGAAGCTGCCCGTCGCAAGGGTGCCACCGGTGAAAACCTGATCAAATTGCTCGAGGCTCGTCTCGATAACGCGATCTTCCGGATGGGCGTTGCGCCTTCTCGTCCGGCTGCTCGTCAGCTGGTCAGTCACAAACACATCGAGGTGAACGGATCGGTCGTGAACGTACCCTCCTTCTCTCTGAGGCCCGGTGATGTGGTGACTGTTAAAGAAGGAAGCCGCGAGCGTAGCAGCATCCAGAGCATGGTTCGCGCCAAGAATCCCAAATTCAGCTGGGTGGATTGGAGTGAGACTGAGTTTAAAGGAACATTCCTGGCGTATCCGGAGCGCGATGCCGTACCGGAAACCATCAAGGAGCAGCTCATTGTGGAATTGTACTCCAAATAATTGACGGAACCCGAACCCTAAACATTCCTACAAACCTCAAAAGGAAAAACATGGCAATATTGAACTTTCAAAAACCAGATAAGATCATTCTGCAAAAAGCGACTGATTTCGAAGCACAATTCGAATTCCGTCCGCTGGAGCCCGGCTACGGTGTGACCGTTGGAAACGCCCTGCGTCGTGTGCTGTTGAGCTCACTCGAAGGATACGCCATCGTAGGCGTTAAGATCGAGGGAGTGGATCACGAGTTCGCTACGTTGAAAGGCGTGAGTGAAGACGTGGTCGAGATCTTCCTGAACCTGAAACAGGTTCGCTTCAAGAAAAAAGGCGATCATGACCTGACACAGGATAAGATCCACCTGACCATCAAAGGCAAAAGTGACTTCAACGCCGGTATGATCGGCGATGCTTCTCCTTCCTTCCAGGTGATGAACCCTGAATTGCTGATCTGTACCCTCGACCCTTCTGCCAAATTGGAAATTGAACTGACCATTGGCAAAGGACGCGGATATGTGCCCGCAGAGGATAACAAAGTCGCCGATGCACCTGCCGGATACATTCCGATCGACTCGATCTTCACACCGATCAAGAATGTGAAATACACGATCGAGAACACCCGTGTGGAGCAGCGTACCGATTTCGAAAAGCTGGTCATGGAAGTTTCTACCGATGGAACCATCCATCCGGAAGAGGCTGTAAAGCAGGCTTCTCGTATTCTGATCCAACACTTGATGATCATCACCGATGAGAACATCACCTTCGATAACAAAGAAGAGAAGAAAGAAGACCTGGTTGACGAGCAAACACTCCAACTCCGCAAGGTGTTGAAGACGCCGCTGGAGGATCTGGACCTTTCCGTTCGCGCCTTCAACTGTCTGAAAGCCGCCAAGATCAACTCACTGAGCGAGCTGGTTCAATACGAGCAGGAAGACCTGATGAAGTTCCGCAACTTCGGACAGAAGTCACTCTCCGAGATCGAGCAGGTTCTGACCGACCGCGGCTTGCATTTCGGAATGGACCTTCCTAAACTCGGTATCGGAGTCAGCGAAATCTAAACAAGGATAGTAGGTTGTAATTCCTGACACGGTACAACCGAATTTTATAAACCCGTCAAACAAACAACATGCGTCACGGAGACAAAGTCAAAAATCTAAGCCGTACCAAAGCACACCGCGAGGCGTTGCTGAGTAACCTGGCTTGCCAGTTGATCCAATACAAGCGGATCGTAACCACTACCGCCAAGGCCAAAGCCCTGCGCGTTTACGTGGAGCCCCTGATTACCAAAGCCAAGGAGAATACCACACACCAACGTCGTGTCGTGTTCAGTTACCTGGGTGATAAAGAGGCCATCAAGGAACTTTTCGGAGCCGTAGCCGAAAAAGTAGGAGGCCGCCCCGGCGGATACACCCGCATCATCAAGCTGGGTGCTCGTCCCGGTGACAATGCAGAAACCGCCATGATCGAATTGGTCGATTTCAATGAGATCTATGGAAAAGGAGCCGCAGAAGCCAAAACACCTGCCAAGAAAACACGTCGTTCCGGTGCCGCCAAGAAAAAGGCCACTGAATCGGCTGCTGCTGAAACAACCGCTGCCGACGCGCCTGCCGCCGACGCAACGGCTGCTGAATAATCAGTTCAAATCCATTGAAAATCCCGACCCTTATCCGTCGGGATTTTTTATGCCCGCCTCCCGCTGGTTGGCTAAATTTGTAAACCTCAACGATCGCTATGAGAAATGTATCCGTCGGACTCGTGCAAATGACCTGCACCGCCTCCCAATCGGAGAACTTGGCAAAAGCCATTGAAAGCATCCGGAAAGCGGCTGCAAAAGGCGCTCAGATCATTTGCTTACAGGAGCTGTTTACCTCCCTTTATTTCTGTGACGTGGAGGATCATGATAATTTTCAATTGGCCGAGCCAATACCCGGTCCCTCCACCGAGGCTCTTCAGCCTCTCGCGAAAGAACTGGCTGTAGTGATCATTGCCTCCCTGTTCGAAAAACGCGCGGAAGGACTCTATCATAATACCACCGCCGTGATCGACGCCGACGGAAGTTACCTCGGCAAATACCGGAAGATGCACATCCCAGACGATCCGGCCTATTATGAAAAGTTCTATTTCACTCCCGGCGACCTCGGTTATAAAGTTTGGAAAACAAAATATGCCAATATTGGGGTATTGATCTGTTGGGACCAATGGTATCCGGAAGCAGCTCGCATCACAGCCCTGATGGGTGCCGAGATCCTGTTTTATCCCACCGCCATCGGCTGGGCCACTTCGCAAGATGAAGCCACCAATACGGAGCAATACAACGCCTGGCAAACCATTCAACGCAGTCATGCTGTTGCAAACGGGGTACACGTTGTCAGTGTAAATCGTGTCGGATTTGAACAGAATGGCGCCATGAAATTCTGGGGAGGATCCTTTGTGTCCAATCCGTTTGGGACGGTGTTGTATCAAGGATCTCACGATCAGGAGGAAACCAAGGTGTTGACCATCAATCTGGCCGACAGCGATCGATATCGCACGCATTGGCCATTCTTGCGCGATCGTCGTATCGATTCGTATGAGCCGATCACGAAGAGGTACTTGGATGAAGGATGAGGAGATGAGAGATGAGGGGATGAGAGTTGAGAGGGGAGTTTGGAGTTTAAATAGTTTGAATAGTTGGGATATGAGTAAAAGTTTGGTTTCGCCGAGAGAGTTGGGCTATTATTTTCCGGCGGAGTTTGCGCCGCATCGGGCTACGTGGTTGAGCTGGCCTCACAAGGAAGCATCCTGGCCGGGAAAGATCCATGCCATTTTTCCATCCTATGTCAAGTTCATCAAAGAACTCACAAAAGGCGAGCGCGTTTGCATCAACGTGGCAGACGATGCGATGCGATCATTTGCTATCTCTTGGTTGGAAAAAGAGTCGGTGGATCTGTCGCTGGTTGATTTCTTTTTTCATCCCACCAACGATGCGTGGTGTCGCGATCACGGTCCGGCGTTTTTGATCAATCCCCAAGCCCCTCAACCCAAGGCCATCGTCGATTGGGGTTACAATGCCTGGGGAAATAAATATCCGCCTTATGACCTAGATGATGTCATCCCCACACGGATCGGCGAGGCAATGAACTTGCCGGTGTTCCATCCGGGAATCGTGATGGAAGGTGGATCGGTTGAATTCAACGGCGCGGGTACGGTCATGACCTCCACTGCGTGTTTGTTGAATCCCAATCGCAATCCGCATCTGAATCAGTCTCAGATCGAACAATTCTTATGTGATTATTACGGGATGGAGCAAGTACTATGGGTGGATGAGGGGATCGTTGGGGATGATACCGATGGGCACATCGACGATACGGTTCGTTTTGTGAATGAGGATACCGTCATCACGGTGGTGGAAGAAAACAAACAGGATGAGAATTACGCGTTGTTGCAGCACAACCTGAAACAGCTAAAACAAATGCGATTGCTCAATGGAAAGGCGCTCAACATCCTTGAACTGCCCATGCCGGACGAACTGATCTATGAGGATCAGCGACTGCCTTGCTCGTATGCCAATTTTTACATTGCCAATAAATCGGTGATCGTTGCCACCTTCCAATCAGACAACGATGAGCGGGCATTGCGGATCATTCAAGATGCATTCCCTACCCGAGAGGTTGTCGGAATCGATTCAACCGATATCATTTGGGGGCTGGGTAGTTTTCATTGCCTTTCTCAGCAAGAGCCGCTGATCTGATTCCTATAGTTTTTCTCCGTGCTGACTCAGGTCGAGTCCGACGATCTCTTCTTCCTCACTCACACGCAAGGGGAATATCCAGTCCGTTATCTTCAATAAAAGCAAGGTGCCAAAGAAGGCAAAGGCCGATACGCCGACCATCGTGACAAGTTGTATGAGAAATAATTTTGTTTCACCATAGATTAGTCCGTTGCCGGTCGAGTTGGCAGGGTTGATCCCCTGCCAGGCAAATACACCCGTGAGCAGCATGCCGCTGATGCCGCCTACGCCATGACAGGGAAATACATCAAGCGTGTCATCGATAGACGTGCGGGTTCTCCATTCCACCATCAAATTGCTGATAATCGCACTGACCACTCCGATGACAAAAGAGTGGGGTATTGTGATGAAGCCTGCCGCCGGCGTGATGGCGACCAAACCTACAACAGCCCCAATGGAAGCTCCCATCGCGGATGGCTTTCGACCACGAAGGGAATCAAACAAGATCCAGGTGAAGGCAGCGGCCGCAGAGGCCGTCATGGTCGTTGCCATCGCGGTGGATGCCAGGGAATTGGCACCAAAGGCAGAACCCGCATTGAATCCGAACCAGCCGAACCACAAAAGTCCGGTGCCGATCAATACATAAGTGACCCGGGCGGGATCGTGATTAGGCTGCGAACGCTTACGTAAATAAAGCGCACTGGCCAAAGCAGCCCAACCCGCACTCATGTGAACCACCGTACCTCCCGCAAAGTCCAACACGCCCCAATTGAACAGCAAACCTTTGGGGTGCCAGGTGGCGTGGGCCAAGGGGCAATAAATGCACAGACAAAAAAGCACAATGAACAGTATGTACGAGGTAAAACGGATGCGTTCGGCAAACGCGCCGGTAATTAGGGCCGGAGTGATGATGGCGAACTTGAGTTGAAAAAAAGCAAACACCACCAACGGTATGGTGGGGGCCAACGACCAGGGGGAGCCTTCCAACACACCCCGCATCAGGAAAAATGTCCGGGGATCACCGATCAGGCCACTCCACGAATCTCCAAAGGATAAACTAAAACCGATCACCACCCACAGAACTGTAATAACCGCCATACAAATAAAACTCTGCAACATGGTAGAAATCACATTCTTCTTGCTCACCATCCCACCATAGAAGAAAGCCAGTCCGGGCGTCATGATCAAGACCAACCCGGTTGCCGTCAACATCCAGGCTGTATCAGCCCCATCAACACTTTGTGATGCAGCCAAGCTAGCTGGATTTCCCGGAAATGCCAGACTCAACCCCACCAAAAGAAGTAGAGTGAGGAAGGGAATGAGTGCCAATCGGGGAGTCATTGACATATAAATAAATAATCAATGTGTTTTAAAATCAAAAAAGTAGACTGTTTCCGTAAAAATAGATGAAGGATTTCTTTACTTATGGTAAAATGGGTTCAATTTATAAACATGTAAAATAGTTTAATGTAATAGGTCTTTGACACAGATATGGACTTGAATATGAATCGATTTCCCTCAAAATCAGGCCTGTATGGTTGTTGGAGTGAATGTGGAAATCTTTAGCGGTGGGGAACGTGGGCGGTCTTACTTTTGCTCAATTTGTTTTTTGCGAAAACCAGTTTTATGCCATTTACTTCCAAACCTGCGGTGCTTTTATTGGCGGATGGGACCCTGGCCAGGGGCTTTTCCTTTGGAGCCATCGGTACAACTACCGGCGAGATATGCTTCAATACCGGTATGACCGGTTATCAGGAGGTTTTTACCGATCCCAGTTATTTTGGACAGATCCTGATCATGAACAACGCGCACGTGGGCAATTACGGGGTAAAGAATTTGGATGTGGAATCGGACTCGGTCAAGATCAGTGGCCTGATCGGTCGAAACCTGGAGGCCCAGTATTCCCGTAAGTTGGCCGACGATTCAATGGATGCGTATCTAAAACAGCACAACGTGGTTTCCATTACGGGAGTCGACACCCGGGCGTTGGTCGAGCACATTCGGCAAAAAGGGGCCATGAATTGCATCATCTCTTCCGAGACCACCGACATTGAGGTGCTCAAGAAACAATTGGATGCAGTTCCCGACATGAATGGATTGGAGCTGGCTTCGAAAGTCAGTACCACGGCTCCTTATGTATTGGGTGAGGATGCCGGCGTCCGAATCGCTGTGATGGATTATGGCGTGAAGAAGAATATTCTGCAGTGTATGGTGGATCGGGGAGCACAGGTAAAAGTATTTCCGGCCAAAACACCTTTATCGGATGTGGAAACCTATCAGCCCCACGGCTATTTTATCTCCAATGGTCCGGGCGATCCGGCTCCGATGAATTACGCCATAGAAACAGTTCGGACACTGCTGGAAAAGAATAAGCCCCTGTTCGGGATTTGTTTGGGTCACCAACTGCTGGCCTTGGCAAACGGCGTATCAACTTTCAAGATGCATCACGGTCACCGCGGCCTGAATCACCCGGTAAAAAATCTCATCACCGGTAAATCCGAGATCACGACGCAAAATCACGGTTTCGGAGTTGATCCGGCTTCGATTGAAAAAGCCGACCAGATCGAGGTCACGCATGTGAACCTGAACGACCGCTCCATTGAAGGGATCCGGGTAAAAGGGAAGCCTGCTTTCTCGGTGCAGTATCATCCCGAGGCTACCCCCGGCCCACACGACAGTCGTTACCTGTTCGATCAATTCCTCGACATGGTACGTAGTCACGCCAGGTAGCTACTTCGTATATTCGAATCATGAAGATCGCCATCATCAACGGCCCCAATTTGAATCTGCTCGGTAAACGGGAACCCTCGGTATATGGGCATGCATCCTTTGAAGAATTTTTGACTTCCCTTCGGGATCGCCACCCACAGATCGATATTCAGTATTTCCAATCCAACATCGAAGGCGAGCTGATCAACGAGATCCAACAACAAGGTTTTTCGTCCGACGGTATCATTCTGAACCCCGGCGGTTATACGCATACGTCGGTTGCATTGCGCGATGCAGTGTCGGCGGTTCCGGCACCGGTGATCGAAGTACACATCAGCAATGTGCATGCCCGGGAGGATTTCAGACAAGTTTCCTATATCAGTGGCGTGGCAAAAGGCACCCTCACCGGACTAGGATTAAAAGGATATGAGCTGGCGTTACTGTATTTAGCAGACCTCAATCAAGGGTAATCCAGTTCCTCCCTTTCTTCTTCCTCCCAACTGTTACGCTTTTCCTTTTTGGGCGCCGGTTTCTTTTTCATCCAATCGGGATCCTGTTTCAATTTCTGTACATCCTCCAGCTTGGC
Organism: Bacteroidota bacterium; assembly: GCA_046081925.1. Lineage (GTDB taxonomy): Bacteria > Bacteroidota > Bacteroidia > Chitinophagales > Chitinophagaceae > JJ008. The sequence continues at coordinate 72,405 of JBJTWV010000028.1, forward strand.
GATGTACAGACTTCGTCCATGCGTGCCCAGCACGATCTCGTTGTCGCGGGCCTGAATGGCAATATCATGTACCGGAACGGATTTGGGTAAACCACTTCTCCAGGCCATAAAGGTTTTTCCCCGATCGAAACTCACATAAATACCGCCATCGGTGCCCACATACAAAATATCGGGATCGTTCGGGTCTTCCCGCATTACATTGATGGGTTCCATCGGCAAGTCAGCAGAAATAGCATTCCAGGTCTTTCCGTAATCATCACTCACGTATAAGTAAGCACCGAAATCATCGAATCGATAACCATTCAGGCTGGCAAAAACCCTTCCTTCGGCATGCTTGGAGGCGACCACGCGACTCACCCAAAGTTGTTGTGTGTTTAATCCCGTGAAGGTCGGTACCTTCTTTTTGGTAACAAGTGCTGGTTCTTCATTCAACTTCTCAAAACTATATCCGCCATCATAGCTGCGATGCAAGTTGCCATCGTCGGTTCCGATATAAATCAGCCCGAAACGCTTGGGCGACTCGCTGATGGTGGTGATGGTACCGTAGGGAACATTACCGGGCACGCGACCCTTGGTGAGGTCAGCGCCCATTGCCACCATCGTTTCCCCCTTGTTGAGCGATCGATAGAGGCGGTTGCTGCCGTAATACAATATATCGGGTTGATGCTTGCTTAGCAAAATGGGCGTTTGCCAATTGAACCGAAGCGGTTTGTCACCCAGTTCGTGTTGTGGTCGTATGTAAGTGGCACCTTTCTTTTCTTTTTGGTAACGCGCGTAAACGCCAAATTGGGAACCGGAATAGATGGTGGCATTGTCGCGCGGATCAACTTGTGCCTGCATGCCATCGCCGCCATTTATTGAACGGAATCCATACTGACCGTTATCAATCCAACCAATATCTTCCTGATGCGTAGAGGGGCCCCACCAGCTGCCGTTGTCCTGCAGCCCCCCGTAAACATGATAGGGCTTCGCCTCATCCACGGTAATCGCATAGTATTGTCCGACCGCCGGCGTGTTGGCTTTGAACCAATGATCGCCATTGTCGTAGCTGATATTGCAACCGCCATCATTTCCGTTGATCACATGATCATCCCGTTTGGGATTGATCCACAGCGCATGGTGATCGGCATGCACATTTCCTTTGTCCATGGTCTGAAAGGTCTTTCCTCCGTCGGTGGAGTATTGCGCGTAAAAGCCGAGAATGAATACTTTGTCGGGATTGTAGCTCGACGTATAGACCTTGGCAAAATAATAGCCATACGTATTGAATATCCCGATGGATTTTTCGTGGGTCTTTTTCCAATGCAGGCCACCATCATCGCTGCGATACACTTCGCAACCTGCGATGCCGGTATTCTGAAATCCATCGTCGCTGTCGAGCCAGTCCCACACGGCCGTAGGGGACAGTTCACCTTTTGCCACTTTCTCCATGATGGATTTGGCATTTTCGGTACGCGGGAATCGATTTTTCCTAAGAAAACTATCCAGCCTGGCTACGTTCAACTGGGCAAATTGTTCCTTGGTCAGATTTTTCAGATCGGCTTTTTCGTACGAAGAGTCTTTTTTCTCTTTGGCGGGTAGAGGCGTGTTGTTATCCACCACAGCGTAAACGATCTGCGGATTCTGTAGATATACACTAATGCCGATGCGTCCGATCTTTTCGCCTTTCATGAAGCCGGATCCGGCCGCGCTGACAAGGTTCCAGGTTTGTCCGCCATCAATACTTTTAAAAATGCCACTGCTGGCGCCACTCTCCTCGAATTTCCAGGCACGTCGAACGCGGTACCACATCGCTGCATATACTTCATTGGGGTTGGAAGGGTTGATATCGATATCGACACAACCGGTGTTTGCATCCACGAACAGGGTTTGCTTCCAGGACTTACCTCCATCGGTGGTTTTGAAAACTCCACGCTCTTTGTTGGGTGAATATAGATGACCGAGCACGGCCACCCAAGCGGTATTGGGATCGGTAGGGTGGAGTTGAATTTTTCCAATGTGATGTGATTCTTCCAACCCGAGATAATTCCAGGTCTTTCCATTGTTACGTGTTTGATAAACACCTGTTCCGGCATACGAGGAACGGCTGCTGTTCACTTCACCGGTACCGACCCAAATGATGCGCTCCGTGCTTTTCCAATTGACGGCGATGTCGCCAATGAAAAGCACGTCGAGGCTATCCATGATGGGTGTAAAACTCTGACCGTTGTTGGTGGTATGCCAAAGTCCGCCGGTGGCGTAGGCTACATAAAATTCGGTGGGATCGTTGGGGTTGGCGTCGATGTCAACCACGCGACCGCTCATGATGGAAGGGCCTATGTTTCGAAAGGGCACTTCTTTTAGAATAGAGCGATTTTCGAGTTCGTTGCGTTTTAGCATCGACTGCGCCACGCGCCACTTGCCTTCGGTTGGTTTTGGCTGTGCCTGAACGGCAAAAACGACTCCAACAAGTGCGGTCAAAAATTGTACTGTCTTTAACAGGGTGATACGCATGACAAGGTTGATTTCGTTCGTATTTTGAGAGGACTTCAAACTTACAAAATATGCGGTTGCTCACAGGCCTGATCTTATTGATCGCTTTGCCCTCTTATGCACAATGGTCATCCTTTGAGCTGAACCCCCGTGGGGATACATTAAACCGGATCGATAAGAAGGGCCGAAAACAGGGGCCCTGGGTACTTTCGGTGCCGGAGCTGCGGGGGGAGAGAGGGTATGAGGAGCAGGGATATTTTTTGAATGATTTAAAGGAGGGGGCCTGGGAGAGGTTCTCCTTAGAAGGAGTTAAGATTGCCGACGAGCAATACCGCTGGGGTTTATTGAATGGACGGCAAAAGTATTATACGCCTTTTGGCGGACTGGTACGAACGGAAACCTGGCGGGCCATCGATCCAAAAAATGCTTTTGATACGGTTTTGGTATATGACCTGAATGATCTAAATAAGGTTGTGGGAAAAGTAGTTGTCAAGAATGAAGGGGCCTCATTTAGGCACGGCCCCTTTGTCTTCTATGATCCGCGCACGGGCAAAGTGGAGCAAACACTGGAATACGTCATGAACCGGTTAAAAGAGGATGAGGAGGGGGCGAATGGAACCTCCCTCCGGCCCATCGATCCGCGAGTGAAACCGACCTATACGCCCACCACCGATTCGCTGGGAAATAAGAAAATCGCCAAACCCGGGGTGATACAGGATTTTGAAAAGAAGAATTCGGGTAAGAAGTCCATCCGTGTTCGGGATGGTGCCACCGGAGGCAACTAGCTTTTTTTAGCGGCTTCTTGCTGAAAATACCGGCTGAAAAAAAGGATTTGATAGTTTACGGCATTGCGCCAGTAATTCCAATCGTGTTTACCCGGCCGTTCGATGTAGTCATGCGGAATCTTCATCCGGATCATCTTCTCGTGTAGATTTCGGTTTGCCTGAAAAAGATGGTCGTCCAGACCACAGTCGATGATCACGGATAAAGGTTGCTTGAGAGGAGCATCAATGGCGGCTATGGCACTGTAATCGTACCAGTTTTGCTTGTGCGAAGTGGTGTCACCGATTCGCTTGGCGATGTCATATTTGTTTTTAGAAAAGGAGAGATCGACGGCACCGCTCATACTGCCACAGGCCCCGTAAAAGGTTGCGTGCCGAAATCCCAGGTAGATGCCGCCATGACCGCCCATGCTCAGTCCGGTGATCGCTCGTCCCTTTCGATCGGCGATGGTGCGGTATAATCGGTCGATCTGTTCGGGCACCTCGGTCGCAATGTAGGTTTCATACCGAGAGGCCGTGTCAACGGGACTATCCCAATACCAGCTGCTGTATCCGCCATCAGGACAAACGATCAGCACTTGCTCCCGATCCACCAGGTCCTTCAACTCCGGTGTACGAATGATCCAATTGCTGTACCAGCCACTGTATCCATGCAGCAGATATACGACCGGATATCGTTTTGTGCTGTTGTTTCGATCGTCGTACGATTGCGGTTTGATCACGATACATGTCAGATTTTTTTGCATCGCCCGGCTGGGGAGTGCAATGGAATCAACGGTGGCGGCTGATACGAATTTTACACCCATCAGCAGGATGCAGATGAGAAGCGGTATTTTTTTCATGACCCGAATATAAAAAATAACGGCCGCGATTCGCGGCCGTTATCGTTATGAAATAGCCAGACCGATCGGTCAGAATGCTTTCTTGTCGTTCTGTTTTTCCTGGGCACGTTGCATTGGGTTGCCGCCGATGCCCGGAGCTCCACGACGGGGGCCGTTGATGTTCTGCTTGAATACGGAGAAACGGGACGGGGACGTGAAGGTGTTCCATCCATTGTTTGACTCATTGATATCAGCGGTCTCCCGGTTGGGATCGAGTTTGATGGACTTGACTTCTTTATTCTTCACAAAGTTTTTGATCACCTTATTCTCATTCAAACGCCATACCTGAGCCGGAATTTTTTCGTACTCCGTAGTGCCATCGGTGTATGTCCATTCCAAAATGATGGGCATGGTCAAGCCGCCTTTGTTGCTGAAAGTAAGCTCATACATGTGGCGATTACCGTATTTCTCTTTCTCCTCTTGCGTAAGTGTATCTCCCTTCATGGCCGGGATGATCACTTCGTACTTGGCGGTATCATATGCCTCAATGCCCCGTGCATAGCGCCAGTAGAAATCACGAAGCGTGGTATCACGATCGGTCTCGAAGGTGATGGTGCTGTCCTGTCGGTTGCGGATCTTGGAAAGATCATCAAAACCCGGAAGCAGGGGTTTGTCGACAGAACGCATCATTTTAGTTTCAGGTGACTCCATCGGCTTCACATCTACATCTGCCTTGGCATACTTGACCGTATCCAACGAAATATCGCAAACTTCGGTGCTATAAAACCAGCCTCTCCAGAACCAATCCAGGTCCTCGCCGCTGGCATCTTCCATGGTGCGGAAGAAATCGGCCGGCTCTGGATGTTTGAAAGCCCAGCGACGGGCATATTGCTTGAAAGCGTAATCAAAGAGTTCGCGCCCCATGATGGTTTCCCGTAAGATATTCAGACCAGTAGCGGGTTTGGAATAGGCGTTGGGACCGAACTGCACGATGTTTTCACTATTTGTCATGATGGGCTCCAACTGCTCTTTCGGCAGTTTCATGTAGTCGGTTATATAGGCGGCAGGCCCTCTGCGGCTGGGGAATTTATTGTCCCACAATTCCTCGGTCAGGTACTCCACGAAAGTGTTGAGGCCTTCATCCATCCAGCTCCACTGACGCTCATCGCTGTTGATGATCATGGGAAAGAAATTGTGCCCCACCTCATGGATCACTACCCCGATCATGCCGTTCTTGATGTTCTCACTATACGTACCATCCTTTTCGGTACGGCCGTAGTTGAAGCAGATCATCGGATATTCCATTCCGTTGCTGGCTTCCACGCTCTGTGCTACCGGGTATGGATAGGGAATTGTAAAGTCGGAATAGGTTTTGATGGTGTGCGCCACCACTTTGGTGGAGAAGGGGCGATACAGGCCGTACGCCTCTTTTCCGTATAGGCTCATCGCCATTACTTTTCTTCCTTCGATGTTTACGGGCATGGCATCCCACACAAATTTGGGGCTGGATCCCCAGGCAAAGTCACGAACGTTGGTCGCTTTGAAATGCCAGGTCTTTTTGGCGGTCGTGTTATTGAGTTCCGAAGCCTTGGCTTCATTCAATGTCACGATCTCGATCACATCTTTACTGGTTTGCGCTTTTTTCCAGCGAGTCAATTGGGCGGGCGATAGTACACGAGCATAATTCTGACACTCTCCTGTGGCACCAATGATGTGATCGGCCGGTACGGTCATCTTCACATCAAAATTGCCAAAGGTGAGCGCGAACTCACCACGTCCTGTGAATTGATGATTTTGCCAGCCTTGGAAATCGCTGTATACACAGAGGCGTGGATACCACTGTGCCATGGTAAAGAGATAATTTCCATCTTCTTGGAAAAACTCATACCCGCCACGGCCACCCTGTGCCATGCGATCGGGGATCTTGTATTTCCAATCGATGTTGAACACAAAAATCTGGCCGGGTTTCAGCGGCTTGGGCAACTCCACACGCATCATGGTTTTGTTGATCATATAGGAAAGCTTTTTCCCGTTGCCGTTCACGATCCGGGTGATGTTCACCCCAAATCCGTTGTCTTTGTATGATTCCTCTGCCTTGTCAAGTGCGCCCGGACTCATCCGTTTGTTCATTTGATTGCTGCTCTGGTAATTGGCATTGTTGACACTGCTGTGCTCGTTCTCATCGAGCTGTAACCACAGGTATTCCAATGCATCGGGCGATTGGTTCCGATAGGTGATACGTTCACTACCGGTGAGGGAGAGGTCTTTTTCGTTCAACTCACAGGTGATGTTGTAATCGCAGCGTTGCTGCCAGTATTTCGGACCGGGGGCTCCGCTGGCTGTACGGTACTCATTGGGTGTGGGCAAAATGCCTCCCAATTGCTCAAATTTATTCCCGTGATTGCTTCCCGGGTTGTTCTGGGAGTTTTGTGCCAAGAGAACCGATGAGGTCGCCAGTAAAAGGTTGGTAATGGACAAACGCATATGAAGCTGATTGATTGTTTACAAACTTTGAATTCGTTGAATCGTGATCCACAAAGCTACGCTAAAGGAGGCAGTCGTGAGAAATATTGACCAATGGTTTCGGGCCATTTTTCCCTTGATAACGATCAGATATCCGAGCGCCAGCAACAGCGCCACGATCGCCAACTGACCCACCTCCAATCCAACATTGAATGCCAGCAGGTTGAGCGCAAAATTTTCATCTTTGGCAAGCATGAAGCGAATATTATTCGCAAATCCCATTCCGTGAATGAGCCCGAACGCAGCAGCCAAAACATATTGAGCCCTTCGGCGGTTGCCACTTGATCCCCAATTATAAATATTCATCAAGCAGGTCAGTACAATGGTCAGCGGGATCAGAAACTCTACCCAGTTTTCATCCATCCGGATCCAGTCAAACGCACTCAAGGCAAGCGTCAGCGAGTGGCCAAGGGTAAAGGCGGTCACCAGGATCAAAACCTGTCTCCACTGATCCCACAGATAGCTGGCCATCAGGGCCGTAATGAATAATTGATGGTCCAGCGCATCCGGGCTGATGATGTGTTCCCACCCGATTTGAAAATAAAAGATGAATGAATTCATGGATGATAAAATGAGCTGGCTGCGCTTCAAATTAAGTCCTAGTTTTGAGACGAAAAAATCAAGTAATGCCAGCTGGGATCAATCGTCTTTTTCTATTGCTTTTTCTATTCGGTTTGCTGTCGGCAACCCAAAAGGAAGAGCACCCGTTCCATGTGGGCGTCGTGGAGATCGAACACAATGCGACGGATCACACCCTGGAGGTTTCCTGCAAGCTGTTTACCGATGACTTTGAGAACGCGTTGCGTACCCGTTTTAAGGTAGCTGTAGACCTGAGTGCTCCGGCCCGAAAAGTGGCTATGGATAGTTTAGTAGCTGCCTATATGCGCCAACAGTTAAAGCTTTCTGTCAATGGGAAAAAAGTGAATGGCACTTATCTCGGATTTGAGCAGGACAAGGAGGCCATTTATGCGTACATCGAATACCCCGATTTGGGAAAGCCGATCAGCCTGAAGGCAGATTGCGGATTGATGTACGAACAGTTCACGGATCAGATCAATATTTTCCATGTTACCGTGGGAGGGAAGCGTCAAAGCTCCAAGTTGGGTTATCCCGATCGGCTGATCGAATTTCGATTCTAAGTCAGTCGTCCTGCATGTCTTTTCGGATCTCATCACTGATGCCGATCAAAACTTTATCGATTCGGTGATTGTCCATATCAATGACTTCCAGCGAGAACTCTTTCCATTGGAATCGATCGCCGGCATTCGGAATGCGTTCCAGGTGGTGCAAGATGAAGCCCGCCAGTGTATCGAATTCTTGTTCACCTTCATTCATCCACTCGGTGCGCTTGAATCGGCTAAGGAAATCATAGAATGGGATCTGTGCATCCACCAGAAATGTACCATCGTGTCGTTCAACGATCTGATATTCCGGCACATCCGCTTCGGGCATTTCGCCCACGATCGCTTCCAGAATGTCTTTGAGGGTGATCAGTCCTAAAATACTTCCGTATTCATCGACAATGAAGGCCGAGTGGATCTGTGAGGTTTGAAATTTTTCCAATACCTGATAGGGCGAATTGTTTTCCGGTACGAACAAGGCGGGCTGCATGATCTCCCGGAACGGTGTCTGATCGGGGTTGACATACAAATCCTTGATGGATACCACCCCTTCTATTCGATCCAACTCACCATCACAGATCGGGTAGGCCGAATGAGGCTCCTTTAAAATTTTCTCTTTGATCCTGTCCTCATTTTCATCCAGATTGAACCAGATGATATCGCTTCGGTGTGTCATGAGCGATGTGATATTCCGATCGCTCAGATGGAACACCCGTTCAATGATCTCCTGTTCGGTTTCGTCGATGGTACCGGCCTCTGTTCCTTCCGTAATGAGGGTCTTGATCTCTTCTTCGGTCACCGCGTCTTCCTGTGAACGTTTGATATTGAACAGCCGCAGGATCAAGGTGGTGGTCTTATGCAGAAGCCATACCAAAGGTGCGGTGAGACGGGCAAACCCATCCACAGGACCCGCCACCAATAAGGCAATTCTTTCGGCACGCATTAAGCCGATTTGCTTAGGAAATAATTCGCCCACAATGATGGAGAGAAACGTTACGCCCACTACGATCAGCGAGATAGACAAGGTCTCCGCGTACGGACGTATCGATTCCCATTTTTCGAGCCAGGGTTGCAGCGCGTGCGAAAACTGCTCGCCCGAATAAACCCCGGTCAGGATAGCGATCAGCGTAATGCCGATCTGAGCGGCCGGTAAGAATTTCTCGGGTTGCTGGATCAGGTTCAGCGCTTTTTTTGCCCGCGGGTCACCTTTTTCTGCCAGGTTTTCCAACCGAGATCTTCTGGCCGAAACCAACGCGATCTCCGACAGTACAAAAAGTCCATTGAGTATGAGCAGGGCAAAAAGAATCAGCCACTCCATTTATGCGTTCGGTTGATGGACAGGAAAGATACTGTTTTTGAATTGCCGATTGAATGAGGCACCCACGGTTGCACCGATCAACGCACCCAATACGGCTCCGGCTATGATATCTGCCGGGAAATGCAACCCCACATATACTTGCGCATACCCGATACAGAGGGCCCAGGCAAGGCCCATCCAACCCCAGTGCCGGATAGACTTCGGTAAAGTGATCCATATGAAAGTGGCCAGGCACATGTGGTTGGCCGAGTGATTGGATACGAAACTAAATCCGGTTCCGCATTTGTCCACGAGCAGTCTCAACCCGGTCTGAATAGTTGGGTCGTTACAGGGGCGAAGCCGCTCAAAGACATGTTTGAATCCATAATTGCCGATCAGGTCGGAAAAGACAACGGCTGCCACGCCAAAGAAAAACCAGATCAGGCCACGGGTGCGAAATTTCCAGATGGCAATCAGTAAGATCAACGCATAAAGCGGAGCCCAGTGAATGGGCTCACGTACCCAAAGCGCACTTGTATCCATCCAGCCGCTGATCCATTCCTGATTGATCAGCCGAAACAGGAAATGATCGTACTCGATCAACCGATTCAGCAAAGGGGGCAACTGTCCCAACATACCGCAAAGCTACTGATTCCCATCCCCGTCGGAAATGCCATTAAATCAATTTGGCTTTATTTTGTCGGTTATGTCATATCTGGGATCCACGCCAAAGACCTTGCGTTGGGTGTTACAGGTAGGAGGGATCTTCCTGTTGCTCTTCACCTTGTTTCGCCTCTCCGTTTGGGTTGCCTTCCGTCCGGACGGTTGGTCCTTTGTGGATGCATTGCCCTCATTTATGTGGGGACTCCGATATGACCTTCGATGGATCGCTGGAATTTTATTGCCCATCACCCTGTTCAGTATTCGAGCAAAATGGTCGCCTTTTTACAGTGCGCTTACCAAACTCATATGGACCACGTACCTGGCCTTGGTGACCCTGGTCGTTTTCTTTTTCTTTTCGGCTGGCTTTGGTAGTTTCTCCTACAACCAAACCCCCTTGGATGCCGGTGCCATGAATTTCGTGGAGGATTTCCGCATTTCCATCACCATGATCTGGGAAACGTATCCGCTGTTGTGGATGCTGGCCGGACTGATCGTGGCAGTATGGCTTCTGCGATGGATGTATCACCGAGTGCATTGGCAAGTGGTCAGCCGTACCGACGGAAAGGGAATTGCTCACCAGCGGGCCTACTTTTTAATTGCTTCCCTGCTGCTGGCGTTGCTTATCCATGGAAGCTTCACAGCAAGACCATTGCGCAGAGATGATTGTTTTCAATTGCCCAGCAGTTTTGCCGCTTACCTGGCAGTAAACCCTCTACAAAATTTCGCAACCACCTGGCGGTTGCGACAGGTGCCCGAATTGGACATTCCGACGGTTCGTCGCGCCATGCCGGTTGTTCGCAAGTGGATGGGACTATCAAATGTCAGGGGCGAGGGCTTGCGAAGATTGGTCGCTCCCCGTAGTGATGCCTGGGAAAGCAAACCCAATATCGTGCTAGTGCAATGCGAGTCGTTCAGCATGTATAAAAGTTCAATGAGTGGCAATGCCTTGAACGCTACACCTTTTTTTGATTCTTTGTCCCGTCAGGGTATTTTCTTCGATCATTGCTTTGCGCCTCACTTCTCTACCGCACGAGCACTCTTTGCCATTCTTTCGGGTATTCCGGACGTTCAGTTTTATCGATTCTCCTCCCGGAATCCGGCAACGGTATCCCAGCGGATGCTGATCGATCAGTTGGAAGGATACAGCAAACATTATTTCCTATCGGGCAGTCCCGAGTTCAACAATTTTGAAGGGATATTGGCCAACATACGGGGGCTGCAAATGCACACCGGTGATTTTTTCAAGGGGGAACGGTTGAACGTTTGGGGGGTTAGTGATCGCGACCTGCTATTACAGTCGCTTGACGAAATGCAAAAACAATCCGGGCCCTTCTTCGCCTATATTCAAACGGCCGGCAATCATCGTCCGTTTCAGAAAAGTATTCCCTCGGATGACAGTCTGTTTCGTCGCGTGGAGTTTCCGATCGATACGCTATTGAAATATGGCTATGAATCGAATGACGAGTTGAACGCCTTCCGATATTCGGATCATGCCATTCGGCAGTTCATGGAAGCAGCCCGAACGAGGCCCTTCTTTGCCAACACTGTTTTTGTATTTGTAGGTGATCACGGCATGGCGGGGAATGCCCGATCTGTCTATCCGCCGTTGTGGACGGAACAGCGCTTGACGGATCAGCATGTGCCGTTGCTTTTTTATGCGCCGCATTTATTGGAGCCGAAGCGCCGCTCGGAGGTTGTTTCGCAGATCGATATTCTGCCCACTCTTTTTGGAAGATTGAATCAATCTTTCGAGCATGCCACATTGGGTCGTGACCTGCTCGCACCCGATAAAAAAAATGATTACGCGTTTCTGACCAATACGGCCGATCGGATCGGCATGATCACAAATGATTTTTATTTCACCCGTCAGGTAAATTCCAATGAAGAACTCCTGATCCCGTTGCGGTCATCCTCCGACCTGCTAAGTAAACCTGTTCAGGATTCCGTTCGTGCCGAATTGTCGAAGATCACACAGGCGTATGCCGATGTGGCACGATTCCTATTGTTTCATAACAAAAAGGACTGAGCTACTTCCGTGTGCAGATCAAGATGAGTCGGGGTGATTGTAAGGCATCATACTCTTCTAGCTGATAGTTGCCCGCTGTTTCACGCACAACCAATCCCGCCCGGTCGAGTAATTTCTCAAAGTCTTGCAATCGGAACATGGCCACCTGTTCAGAAAAAACCAAGGGATGTTGAACGGAGGGATCGATCACCCGTATTTCTTTACGAAGAAAGTTCCCGTTCAATCGTCTTTCGATTTGAAATTGGATGCCCTCGATCTCTCTTACTTCCCGATTTACCAGTTGGGCGATCACCTGGTCTATGTTGAGGTAATCGATCACGAGTTTGCCATCTTCGGTTAAGGCAAGCGCCATGGTTTGCAGGGCGGCCTGATGCTCTTCTTCGCGGTCGAAGTATCCAAAACTGGTGAATAAATTCAGCACCGCACCAAATGGTTCCTGCGATAACGGTTGTCGCATGTCATGAACGGCAAAGGTGAGTCCGGGTCGGGCCCAGTTATTTGCGTATGCAATATTCTCGGGCGCGATATCGATTCCCAGAACTTGATAGCCCAGGTCGGCTAGGGAGATGCTGTGTCGACCCTTGCCACAGGCCAGGTCCAGGATTCGGGCCTGTTTTGGGAGGTGAAGATGCCGGGTCAGCCGCTCGATAAAGGCCTTAGCTTCCTCCTCATCTCTGTCTTTGTACAAAAGGTGATAATAGGGCGAATTAAACCACGATTCAAACCAGCTGGTATCCTGCATACCGCAAAACTACTCCGATGCCGTAATTTCAGGGCTCAAATTTTATTATGTCGCTGATTAAGAGCATTTCCGGTATCCGGGGCACCATTGGTGGAAGACCGGGCGAGAATCTTACCCCCCTGGAAGTAGTTCGTTTTACCGCAGCTCATGGTTCGTTGATCAAACAGAAGGGGACGCGTTCAACGGTAGTGGTGGGACGTGACGGACGTATCAGCGGCCCGATGGTGCATGGGTTGGTTATCCAAACGCTGGTTGGATTGGGGATTGACGTCATCGACCTGGGACTTTCTACCACTCCAACCGTTGAGTTTGCGGTGATGCAGGAAAAAGCGCAGGGTGGAATCATTCTCACGGCCAGCCACAATCCGCGGCAATGGAATGCACTCAAATTATTGAATGAAAAAGGAGAGTTTCTGTCGGCAGCGGCCGGACAAGCCGTTTTAGAAAAAGCGTCGGCCGATGATATGGAATTTGCTACCGTAGATGAGTTGGGCACTATTCGGGAGGAGAGTGGGTATATGCAACGACACATCGATGCGATCCTGGCGTATCCATTGGTAGATGCTGCATCGATCGGCAGGGCGGGATTTCGGGTGGTGGTAGATGGCATCAATTCGTCGGGGGCCTTGTTTGTGCCGGATTTGCTTCGGGCGTTGGGTATTCAGGATATCATCGTGTTGAATGATAACATGAATGGCGATTTTGCGCACAATCCCGAGCCACTTCCCGAGCACCTGGCGGAACTATCCACTGCGGTGAAGCAGCATCAGGCCCATCTGGGTATTGCCGTCGATCCGGATGTGGATCGTCTCTGTTTTGTGAATGAGGACGGTAGTTTGTTTGGGGAAGAATATACCTTGGTGGCGGTGGCCGATCACATCTTATCAACTCGGGTTGGAAATACCGTCAGCAATATGAGCAGCACGGCGGCGCTGAAGGTGCTCACCCGTCAGTACGGTGGGGAGTATTACGCTGCGGCGGTGGGTGAGGTAAATGTGGTGAGTAAGATGAAGGCTGTAGAAGCGGTGATAGGTGGAGAGGGTAATGGAGGGGTCATCGTTCCTGATTTTCATTACGGTAGGGATGCGTTGATCGGGATAGGTTTATTTATGACCTTATTGGCCAACAGAAAAATGACCATGACCGCTTTACGTGCAACCTATCCCAACTTCCATCTCTCAAAAAATAAGATCGATCTGCGTCCCGGGTTGGATCTGAATGCCATTCTGGCCCGCGTGCGTGAAAAATATGCCGACATGCCCTTACTCACGGAAGATGGATTGCGGATCGAGTTCGGCGATGATTGGGTGCACCTACGTGGTTCGAACACAGAGCCCATCATCCGTATCTATTCTGAGAGCCGCACGCCGGAAGCCGCTGAGGGGCTGGCTCGTCAACTCATGGAGGATATCGAGGCGCTCGCCTGATTCGTATCTTTGTCAACAGCTTCATGAAACGAATCTACCTCGATAATGCAGCCACCACGGCCATGGACCCTCAAGTGTTGGAGGCCATGACGCCCTATCTGACTGAGCAGTTTGGGAATCCGTCCTCCATTTACTCCTATGGCAGAGAAAGTCGGTTGGCCATCGAAAGTGCTCGTAAGTCGGTGGCTCGTTCGTTGCAGGTAAGTCCGGGTGAGATCTTCTTCACCAGTGGCGGAACTGAAAGTGACAACATGGCGATTTACACGGCCGTTCACGATCTGGGCTGTCGCGTTATTATCACATCCCCCATCGAACACCATGCGGTTTTACATGCGGCGGAACGCCAAGTGAAGGATGGTCATGTGCAATTGAAACTGGTGAATGTGATGCCCGATGGGCATATTGATCTGGATCATTTGAGAGAACTGCTGCAGGGGGCTGCCGAGAAATGCCTGGTCACGCTCATGCATGCAAATAATGAGATCGGCAATTTGTTGGATCTCCAAGCCGTGGCCGATCTCTGTTTGGCGCATGGCGCGATCTTTCATTCCGATACGGTTCAGACGGTTGGTCACTACAAACTCGATCTGAGTCATCCCGGCATTCATTTTGCCACCGGTGCCGGACATAAATTTCATGGACCAAAAGGCGTGGGGATCCTCTACATCAGCCAGGATGTGCAGGTACGACCCTTCATTGAGGGCGGTGGTCAGGAACGCAACATGCGGGCCGGAACCGAAAATTTGTATGGCATCATCGGATTTGCCAAGGCATTGGAATTGGCCGATGCCCGGATGGAGCAGGATGCCCAGTACATACAGTCATTGAAAACCTATCTTCTTTTCAAATTGAAGGAGCGGGGCGATGTGACCTTCAATGGGGATGTGGAAGGCCGTAGTTTGTATACCGTATTAAATGCCTCTTTTCCCCGAACGGATCATTCGGAGATGTTATTGATGAATTTGGATATGCGAGGGGTTTGTGTATCGGGGGGCAGTGCCTGCAGCAGTGGTGCGGATATGGGCAGTCATGTAATCCGAGCCATCGGAACAGCAGGCGGACGGGTGCCGGTTCGGTTCTCCTTTTGTCGGCACAATACGACAGCCGAATTGGATGAGGTGATGGACGCCCTGCGATCCTGCTGCTGATCAGAGATAATACCAGGGGTTTCGTTTAGCCGCCCAAACATATTGGCGGATATTTCTCCAAAAAGCCAGGACCAGATAAATGATCGCCGGGGAGCCCATGGTGAGTAGCGAGGTGTACATGAAATACTGGCGGATCTTGCCCGGGGCGATGCCCAAACGGTCGCCGATAGCAGTACAAACGCCAAAGGCATTCCACTCGATAAAGCTTTTGAACCTGTTCACGTACCGAATATAGGGATTTGGAGGCGGTTTCGCTTCACATTTTGGCTTCATTTTTCCCCGCGTCTAAGTACCTTTGCCCTGCCAAATCCATAAAACTTTTACCATGGTATTCGATCTCGACCTCATCCGTAAAAGCTATTCTGAGATGCCGGCTAAAGTGGACGCCGCCCGTCAGGCATTGGGCCGCCCCTTGACCCTGGCCGAAAAGATCCTCCATGCCCACTTGTGGTCGGGCGTATCGCCCCGGGATTTTGCACGCGGTAAAGATTACGTCGATTTTGCCCCGGATCGGGTAGCCATGCAGGATGCCACCGCCCAGATGGCATTGCTTCAATTTGATACCACCGGACGAAAAAAAGTGGCGGTTCCTTCCACGGTGCATTGTGATCACCTGATCGTGGCCAAAGACGAAAGCAAAACCGATCTGGCCAAAGCGGTTACTGAAAACAAAGAAGTGTACAACTTCCTTTCTTCCATCTCCAACAAATACGGAATCGGTTTCTGGAAACCGGGTGCCGGTATCATTCATCAGGTGGTGTTGGAAAACTATGCCTTCCCGGGTGGCATGATGATCGGTACGGACAGTCATACCGTGAACGCCGGCGGATTAGGGATGATCGCCATCGGCGTAGGTGGTGCGGATGCCTGCGATGTCATGGCCGGATTGAGTTGGGAGCTGCTGATGCCGAAATTGATCGGGGTCAAACTCACCGGAAAATTGAATGGATGGACATCCCCCAAGGATGTCATCTTGAAAGTAGCCGGTATTCTGACCGTAAAAGGAGGTACCAACGCCATTGTGGAATATTTCGGGGAAGGCGCCGTTGCCATGAGTTGTACCGGAAAAGGAACCATTTGCAATATGGGTGCCGAGATCGGGGCCACTACCTCCACGTTCGGATATGATGAAAGCATGAGACGTTATCTGAAAGCAACGGGTCGGGCAGAAGTGGCCGAGGCGGCAGACAAGATCAAAGATTATCTGACAGGTGATGCGGAAGTGTATGCCCATCCGGAAAAATATTTCGATCGCGTTATCGAGATCAACCTCAGCGAGTTGGAACCGCATCTGAACGGTCCGTTCACACCCGATCTGGCAACGCCCATCTCTCAAATGAAGGAAGCGGCTGAACAAAACAACTGGCCTGCTAAAATTGAAGTGGGATTGATCGGCAGTTGTACCAATTCCTCTTACGAGGATATCAGCCGCGCGGTCAGTTTGGCCAAGCAGGCAAAAGAAAAAGGGCTAACACTCAAGTCCGAATTCACGATCACCCCCGGAAGTGAATTGGTTCGTTTCACCATCGAGCGCGATGGATATCTTTCCGTGTTTCAGGAAGTAGGGGCAACCGTTTTTGCGAATGCCTGTGGGCCATGCATTGGTATGTGGGATCGGATGGGTGCGGAAAAGCAGGAGCGGAATACCATTGTGCATTCCTTCAACCGAAATTTCGCCAAGCGGGCGGATGGCAACCCCAACACGCTGGCATTCGTAGCGTCTCCTGAAATGGTGACTGCTCTTGCCATCGCCGGCGATCTGACGTTTAACCCCCTCACCGATTCCTTGGTGAATGACAAAGGGGAAATGGTTACACTGGATCCGCCCTCGGGCGATGAACTGCCCGTACGTGGATTTGCCGTGGAGGATGCCGGATACCAAGCGCCTGCCGAGGACGGTAGTGGCGTGGTGGTGGATGTGAAATCGGATAGCAAGCGTTTGCAGTTACTGTATCCTTTTGCTGCCTGGGAAGGAACCGATCTGAAAGGGCTTCGTTTGCTGATCAAAGCGAAAGGCAAATGCACCACCGATCATATTTCCATGGCAGGACCCTGGTTGAAATTCCGCGGTCATCTCGACAACATCAGCAACAACCTCTTGATCGGGGCGGTGAACTATTTCAATGATAAAACAGATACGGTAACCAATCAGCTCACCGGCGAACAGGGCACGGTGCCCGGCACACAACGGGCCTACAAAGCGGCTGGCGTCGGTACGATAGTGGTAGGGGATGAGAATTATGGTGAGGGATCTTCCCGCGAACATGCCGCGATGGAGCCTCGCCACCTGGGTGTGCGCGTAGTATTGGTGAAATCATTTGCCCGTATTCATGAGACCAACCTGAAAAAACAAGGTATGCTGGCGCTGACCTTTGCAGAGAAATCCGATTACGATAAGATCCGGGAAGATGATCAGATCGATATCGATGGGCTCACAACATTCACGCCCGGTAAATCGCTTTCGATCGTGTTGCATCACGCCGATGGAACGCAGGATACCATCCAGGCCAATCACTCATACAATGCGCAGCAGATAGAGTGGTTCAAGGCCGGTGGCGCGTTGAATGTGATCCGCAGTCAGATGACAAATTGATTCCGTTCGGACGAACTAAAATAGAAAAGCCCCCGACTTTCGTCGGGGAACTTTTCCCTCCTTGCTTACCACTACTGCATATGTTGGATCAGAATCGGTCGTGTTGTTGATTTTCCCGTTTTCATGTCCGTGATCAGCACCTGGTGCGTGCCATTGGGGATGGATCGGGTGGGGATCACCAACCGATTTCGCGCTTCCCATACACCCATTCGTTGCCCCAATTCATTTATCTATTCGACCCGGTAATTATTCTGCTGGTTGATAAAGCGAATGGTGACCTGCTAATCTGCGGGGTTGGGTTGTAGCTGATTTATCATGTTTTGAGCGGTCAGCATACGAACGGGCGAGTAGCTTTGCTTTCCGGAGAGATCGATCTGCTTCAATCGATACAACACGGTTCCCTCCACAGGATTCGGATCGTCGAATTGATAGGTGAGTTCCGAACTGCTATTACCTTGTGTTGCCCGACTTGGCACAAACCCAATGGTTCTGAAATCCGATCCGTCAGTTTGATATTTTCTCTCTACTGCAAAGCCGCTGTTCTCTGTTTCCGTATAGGTGGTCCACTCCAGCCTCACTTGTTGCTCTCTCCATTTCGCCGTGAAATTTCCCAGCTGAATCGGTAGTAAGGCGCAGTTGTTGTCCAATCGGGCATAAGACGCGTTATCGCGCACGGTACTGGTAACTACGATCCAAAGAGCCCGCTCTGCTTCCGGTTTTCGGTTGGCGTAAGGCAGATACCCCAGCAGAGGAGAGTTGAACGTGTAGGCGTTTGCTTCATTCAATACGATATTGGAACCGCTGGCGATCTCGATGCTATCCGATGCAGCGTTATATACGCCATCTCCGTTATCAATGTAAGCTTTGTAATTCACGGTCAAACCGCTGGTATCGATCGTTCTTATTTGAAATCGGAATTGGCGAGGAAGTTCGCATATCAAAAAGCCCGTAACTCGTGGATCATTGGCAAAAAAGTTCAGGCCTTTGGAGAAACAATGCACATTTTGGGCGCTGGCAGATTGACTTTCCCATACGTCGGCTGTGTAATCCTGTGCCACCCCGCAACCCGAAGCACCTGTGATGGTGATATTCTGAATGGTAAAACGATCCGATCCGGCAATGCTGCCTGCACCTTTGACAATGGATAAGCCTGTGAACTTAAAATTCGGTACGGTTGGGTAGGGGGTGTAGCTGTTCAACATATACAGCGATCCACCAAAATGATAAAATCCAAGCGTAGCAACGGCATTTGCGAGTTGTGTCAGATTGGGTGGGTTGTTGTAAATGAGATTCGGGTATTGTGCTTTTGGCCAGATATGTACGTACACATATTTCCCGCCAGCGTTGGACTGCAGGTCAAAGTACAGATCGAGGTTAATGTCGCAAGCGCCAGCAAGGGTACTGGCCGTGGTCCGATTTAATTTGATGGCCGGGTTGAAAATGGTGCACTGCGCATCGATCGCATGATTCAACAGAACACCGAAGACTAGGAGTGAGGAGCGGATGAATATACGCATGGCGATTGATTGTGGTTGATGAGCGAGTGAACCACAAAAAAATACCCGGCGGGTCTCGAAAAAAATGATGAAAGGGTTGCGTACGCGTGATGCCTGTCAGTGGTCAATTTCCCCAGCGAAAACTATTGTGTTTCAATCCGGCCAGGTCCAGTACCCGATCGACCACCGTGGCGGCGATGGCCTTGGGTGTTTGGGGCAGGCTGTAAAATGAAGGTGTGGCCGGGCAAATGATGCCACCGGCCAGGGTGATGGTCTCCATATTTCGGATATGAATGAGATTGTAGGGCGTTTCTCTTGCCACCAGGATCAGTTTTCTTCTTTCTTTCAGGATTACGTCGGCGGCACGGGTGATGAGATCGCCGGAGACCCCATGGGCGATCCGTCCCAGCGTGCCCATGGAACAAGGGATCACGATGAGAGTGTCGTATTGCCCGGAACCGGAGGCAATGGGGGAAGAAAAATCATGGGTTTCAACGTGTCGGACCGGAAAATTTTTCCAACTATCTTCTCCCAGCTCGGTTTGCCAAACTTCTTTTGAGTTGGTGCTCATGACCAACGAGATCTCCCTAACCTGGTCGGTCATGCCAACCAATTTTTCAAGCAGGTCTTGCGCATAGATGGAGCCACTGGCTCCGGTAATGGCGACGGCTATCTTTCTCATGCTTACATAACTCCCAATCGGCTGGGAAGTTCATTTTTGTTCAAAATTCAATGTACAAGTCCGAACAAATCTACTGATCCCGATGCGGTTTATTCTTCATCCGTTTTGCAGCCAATTTTGCAGGATCCTCCTTCCGTCAGGAGTAAGTACACTCTCGGGGTGGTATTGAACGCCCTGCCAATTTTTTTGGGCGTGGGTCATCGACATGATGCGGTTTTGTTGGTCAACCGCCGTGATCAGCCATTCAGTTGGCAGGTTTTCGGGGCTAACCATCCAGCTATGGTAACGGCCCACGGTCAATTGGGCCGGCAGTCCTTGGTACAGGCCCAGTCGATCGTTCCCCTTTTCAAGTTGGATGCGCGTGTCGATCCCATGCTGCACGTCGGTCAGTTGAAATAAGTTACCGCCTGTATGCAGGGCCAAGGCTTGCATGCCGAGGCAAACCCCCAGCACCGGCATTTCATCGGGCACCTTCGCTAACAAGTCCATCATACGGCCAGCTTCTTGTGGCAGGCCGGGTCCGGGTGATAAGATCAACTTTTTAAACACTCTCAGATCCTGCTCGTCGATGGCATCGTTTCGTTTCACCACTACGGGGTGGTCGGCGATCGATTCCAATAGGTGAACCAGGTTGTACGTGAACGAGTCGTAATTATCCAGGACGAGAATCGATTCCATGACAGCTCCAAAGATATTCGCCTTGGGTTCCGCTGCGTGCTCCTCTCTCGGAAAAAGGCGTTTTTTTGTACATTTGCAACATATTTCACCTAATTCCTATCGCATGGCAGACCTTTTTGAAAGACTCCTTAAAAATCAAGGCCCTCTCGGTCAGCATCGGGAACGGGCACACGGCTATTTCGCTTTTCCAAAATTGGAGGGGGAGATCAGCAGTCGCATGAAATTTCGGGGAAAAGATATGATCGTTTGGAGCCTGAACAATTATTTGGGGCTGGCCAATCATCCCGAGGTAAGAAAGGCCGATGCCGAAGGCGCCAAAGACTATGGGTTGGCCTATCCGATGGGAGCTCGGATGATGAGTGGAAACAGTAATCTGCATGAGCAATTGGAGTCGGAGTTGGCCGCTTTTGTCAACAAAGAGAATGCCATTTTGCTGAATTTCGGTTATCAGGGGATCATGAGCACCATCGATGTGCTTTGCAGTCGTCACGATGTGATCGTATATGATGCGGAAAGTCATGCCTGTATCATCGACGGACTTCGTCTTCATCCCGGACACCGGTATGTTTTCAAGCATAACGATGTGGCTGATTGTGAAAAACAATTGCAACGGGCCCAGGCGCTGATCGAAAAACAAAAAACAGGCGGTATCCTCGTGATCACCGAGGGCGTTTTTGGTATGGCCGGCGATCAGGGAAAACTAAAAGAGATCGCCGAACTGAAATCGAAATATGAATTCCGACTGTTAGTGGATGATGCGCATGGTTTCGGAACCTTGGGTAAGACCGGTGCGGGAGCAGGCGAGGAGCAAGGATGTCAGGACGCGATCGATCTTTATTTTTCAACCTTTGCCAAATCGATGGCCAGCATCGGTGCTTTTTTAGCCGGTGACAAAGCAATCATTGATTTTATTCGATACAATATCCGTTCGCAAATTTTCGCCAAGAGTTTGCCTATGCCATTGGTGGTTGGTAATCTCAAGCGATTGGAGTTGCTCAGAAATCATCCCGAATACAAAGCGAAATTGTGGAGTAATGCCTTGCAATTGCAGACGGGACTTAAACAACGCGGATTCGATATCGGCAAAACGGATTCAGTGGTCACCCCCGTGTATATGCACGGCGGCGTAGAGGAAGCCACCGCCATGGTGATGGATCTCCGGGAGAATTACGGAATCTTTGCCTCCATCGTGGTGTATCCGGTTATTCCCAAAGGACATATCATATTCCGGCTGATCCCCTCCGCGATTCACACCGAGGCGGATATCGAAGCTACATTGCGAGCCTTCTCCGAGACGAAAAAGAAACTTGATGCGGGCGAATACCGGGTGGATGCCATACCGGCAATGGCCGAACAATCCTGATAGCTCGGTTTCGAACGATGTTATGGCCACTGTGAACAGTGGCCATTTTTTATGGGTAACCTACGTGGGATTGAGTATTTTTATCGTCCAAATCATTGTATGCGTAAAGTCATCTATTTTTTACTGCTGACGGTTGCATCCGGCGCCTTGTCGGCACAGAAAAAGTCCATCACCCTGGAGGATATTTACAAGAAAGGAACATTTCGGGGCGAATTCGTTCCGGCCGTATTCGATACGACAAAAAAGAGCACGGAACTGCGGTTTGATGGATTAATCGATTCTGACGGCAAACCCTTTGGGCAACCGGATGGCACCATAGCATCCCCAACGGAGGCGAATCTGTTCCTTCTTCGTAAAGGCACCGAATCCATCTATCGTCGCTCTGTCAAGTCTTGGATCTATCTATATGATTCCGTTTCCAGGAAATTGACACGTTTGGCAGAGGAGAAAGTACTCCACCCCAGCTTCTCTCCCGATGGCAGCCGGATCGCTTATGTGATGAATAATAACCTCTATGTGTATCAGGTGGCCACGGCGCAAACAACGGCACTTACCACCGACGGGGTTTGGAACAAGTTCATAAATGGTAATTGCGATTGGGTGTATGAGGAGGAGTTCGAGTTCACCCAGGCCTATGCTTGGAGTCCCAAAGGCAGCTTCCTCGCTTATTATCGGTTTGATGAATCACAGGTGCCTGAATATAATATGACCATCTACGATAACAGCTATAACAAAGATTATCGATATAAATATCCCAAGGCGGGCGATGTAAATTCTGTCGTGCAGATCCTGATCCACGATTTTGTGCAAGGAAAGGCAACCAAGGCCCAATTCACGGAGGGCGATGTGTATATCCCCCGCATCAAATGGACACAGCAGGACAGCAGTCTGGTCGTTTTTTGGATGAATCGACACCAGAATCACCTGCAATTGCTTGCTACCACCGCCACGACCGGTGTATCTACGTTGCTGTATGAAGAAAAGAATAAATACTATGTGGAAGTAAATGACGACTGGCAGTTTCTTCAAAATGGAAAGCAATTGTTATTTACCAGCGAACAAAGCGGTATCCGGCGGTTGTACCTGATGCAGATGGATAATGGGAAACTGACTCCGTTGAGCAGACCGGACGCAGAAGTAACGGAGATCAATGCGGTAGATGAGGGTAAGAAGCAAGTATTCTATACGTTGGCCTGGCCTCGCCCGATGGACAGAAATCTCTTTGTGTCGGATTTCACCGGTAAAAAACCGGCTGCCATCACCCGCGATTCGGCCTGGCATCGGGTAGAGTTCAATAGCGATTACACGCAGTTTTTCGATTATCGTTCCACCATCAATTCGCCCAATACGGTCACCCAACAAAAATTGATCTACCGTAAAAAAAGTGGTTGGTCAACGCAGCTCGTTCGGACGGTGTCTGAAAGTACCAAGTTGCGCGCCAAGATGGATGAGTATGATTTCGGAGCGGCTGAATTCATGCGGGTGCCTACCTCGAAAGGAGATACGCTGAATGGATGGATGCTTAAGCCGACGGCCTTTGACCCCGCTAAAAAATATCCTGTGCTGTTCTGTAATTATGGCGGACCCGGTTCGCAGCAGGTGGCCAATCGTTGGGGTGTCGTGAGCCCTTGGCATCAGATGATGAGCCAGAAAGGTTTTATCATAGTTAGTGTCGATAACACCGGTACCGGTTACCGGGGGGAAGAGTTCAAGAAAAAAACGTACCTGCAGTTGGGAAAATTCGAGATCGAGGACCAGATCGATGCCGCCCTGTACCTGGGTAAAATGACTTTTGTTGATAAGGCCCGGATCGGTCATTGGGGCTGGAGTTACGGCGGATTCATGAGTTCACTTGCCATCACCAAGGGAGCGGATGTATTTCATGCAGCTGTGGCAGTGGCGCCGGTAACCAGCTGGCGTTACTATGATAATATCTACACCGAGCGATATATGCGTACCCCGCAGGAAAATGCCAAAGGATACGATGATAATTCACCCATCAATTTCACGAACCGGATCAAAGGCAAGTACCTGATCATTCACGGAACGGCCGATGACAATGTGCATTTTCAGAATGCTACGCAGATGATCACGTCCTTGGTAAAAAGTAACATCGACTTTGAGAGTTACTATTACCCGAATAAGAACCACGGGATCAGTGGCAATGGAGACAATACCACGATGCATTTGTGGCGAAAAATGACTCGATGGATCGAAGTGAATCTGGGCAATCAAAAAGAAGAAACGCCCGAGGAGCTTGTTGAACCCATACAGGAAAAGACCGTTTGCAAACTTACGGGTACTGACTTGGGTTTGCCCGACAGTACATCTATCCGGCTGATCCGAAACGGAGATGCAGCTCCCAGTATGGAAACGACGGTGGTTGCTGGCGGATTCACCCTCACGATTCCGATGGAGGAGGCGAGCTTGTATTTTTTACAGGTAGGAGATCAAAATCGCCCGGTAGAATTGTTTTTGGAGCCAGGTACCGCTACGATTCGGCCGAAAGGCGGATTGTCCGGTGAATACGATGTCACCGGTTCTCCTTCACACAAGGATTTTCAATCTTTCATCCAGCGCTTTTTGCCACTGGTGCAGCAGTCCAATCAATGGGCGAATCAGATCAATATCTCCCAGAATTTGGCCCAACGAGACAGCCTCATGTCGCTCTATCAGGGAACGCAACAATATTTGCAGGTGCTCATCGATTCTACCATCGATGTCAACCCGAATTCCTCCGTGGCGCCTTTCATTTTATCGGCCACCTACGGTTTCAATCAAGATCCCGTTCTTTTGGAACGTCGATTCAAGAAGCTGAATTCAACCTTGCAACGGTCCGCTATCGGAAAGCAATTGCAGGCGCTGATTGACGATGCCAAAGTGGGCGCGGTCGGTACCGAGGCGATGGATTTCACCCAGGCGGATACGAACGGGAATCCGGTTTCCCTTTCTTCTTTTCGGGGTAAGTATGTGCTCATCGATTTTTGGGCCAGCTGGTGTGGCCCCTGCCGAAATGAGAATCCCAACGTAGTGGAAAATTATAAACGATTCAAGGATAAGAATTTCACGGTGCTGGGTGTTTCGTTGGATCGACAAGGACAAAAAGACAAATGGTTAGGCGCCATCGAAGAAGATAAGTTGACCTGGACGCATGTAAGCGACCTGCAACATTGGAACAACGCGGTTGCTAAGCAATACAAGATTCAGAGCATTCCTCAGAACTTGCTCATCGATCCAAACGGAGTAATCATTGCGAAGAATCTTCGAGGGGAGGCCTTAGGTCAAAAATTGTGTGAGGTGCTGGGTTGCAATTAAGTTCCGATCCCCAGCACGTCTGCCATTGTAAATACCCCTTTTTTTCCTGCGAGAAACTCAGCCGCCAATACAGCGCCGGTAGCAAACCCGATCCGGTTGTGTGCCGTGTGCACGATCTCAAGTGTATCGATGGGGGAGGAGTATGTTACCCGATGCGTGCCCGGAACCCCTTCCGTTCGCTCACTTCGTATTGTCAGTTCGGCCGGATCGCCTGCAGCATCCATTGTCCACCTGGCCAATTTCGGAGATTGCTCAATAAGCTGCTCGGCCAATGTGATGGCGGTGCCGCTGGGGGCATCTTTTTTCTCTGTATGATGTATCTCTTCTATGACCGGTTGGTAATCGGGTTGAGTGGCCATTAATTTGGCCAGCTGTTTATTAACCGCAAAGAAGATATTGACGCCCACGCTGAAATTGCTTGCATACAACAGCGTTTCATTTTTCTCCTGACAGTACTGGTTGATCTCTTGCCAGGCCGATAACCAGCCGGTGGATCCGCTAACAACGGGAAGGGAACGGTCGATACAGTTTTTGATATTGACAGGTGCCGACTCAGGGCCGGTGAATTCGATGGCGACCTCCGCTGTGCGTAGAGCTTCGGATTGCCATTCGTTCGAGTTGGAAAGATCCAACCGGGTAACGATCTCGTGACCTCTGGAGAGAGCTATCGATTCAATGGCCTTTCCCATTTTTCCGTATCCTATGAGTGCGATCTTCATGGGCGGGTTATTTTCCGATTTTCAAAACGACACTCAATCCGCTCGTACCCGCCAACTCACTTCTGCCGGGTTTGAATTGCAAAGAGAGATCCGGACCAACATCAAAACTTTTCAGATGGGCATCGACGGTGGCATCCACTACGTTCAATCCCCAGAGGATCATGAAGAATAGAACAGAATAATCAATGTCGCGTCGGAATTGGTCTCGGTAATAGCGGAGAGATTCCTCATCGATGGGTTTAAGTAGCGGATCGATCTTAACGAATAATGCTGAGTCAGTCCGATTCACGCGCATATTATATTTCACCCGGTAGGCAAAGCGTGTGTCTTTGTAATTCGTCAGGTTGTAGGTGAAGATGCCTGCACAAGTACCTAACGCACCGTATACGATGGGGAGCTTCCAATACTTTTTATTATATATCTGTCCCCATCCTGGCAGGATGGCCGATCGGATGGCCGTGGTGCGTGGACTATGTTTTTGTGTGATGGAATCGTAGTGATTGGTTTTACGAACCGGGGCGTTCGGAATGGAATCGGTGGGAGCTGTTGCTTCCGCCTGCATCAGCCAATTCAAGCAAATCAGTAAGAGGAATATTTTTCTCATATCAATCCAGTGGAACATTCAGCTGCCGGAGGATCTTGTTCAATTCCTCGGTTGAATAGAACTCTATGGTCAGGGATCCTTCCCCTTGTGCGCTTTGGTGTAAATGTACCCGGGTGCTGAAATGCGAGGCCAATTTATCTTGAATTCGTTTGAGTGGTCCTTCGGTAGAGGATTTTGCGGGTTTTTTAACAGTCGTGTTTTGCTTGTACAGATTCCGGACAAGTGCTTCTGTTTGCCGAACCGACAGTTCTTTATACAGGATCTCCTTGAAAACATAGAGTTGCTGATCAACGGTGCCAACGTTTACCAGGGCCCGCGCATGTCCCATGGTGATTCGGGCGCTGCGAACGGCGAGTTGGATATCGGGGGGCAGCTTCAGCAATCGAATGAAATTGGCCACCGTGCTTCTGTCCTTGCCCATTCTTTCCGCCACTTGCTCTTGCGAATAGTTGAGCTCGTCCATCATGCGCTTGTAGCTCAGACCCACCTCTACGGCATTCAGATCCTCGCGTTGCAGGTTTTCCAGCAGGGCGAGTTCCAGCAGCTGTTGATCATTGGCCTGTCGGATGTAGGCAGGGATTTCGGTAAGACCCGCTTTTTGGGCTGCGCGCCAGCGGCGTTCCCCCGCGATCAGTCGGTACTTTCCGTTGGTGATCTGACTGACGGTGACCGGCTGTATGATGCCATGAAGTTTGATGGAGTGGGCCAGTTCGTTCAGGGCCGTCTCGTCAAAATCATGCCGCGGTTGTTTGGGGTTGGGTTGTATGTCTTGTACCGGGATCGTCGTGGAATTTGTCATGTGCTCCACCACGGTTTGCTTGAGTTGGCCCTGCGGCCCTTTGAGATCGGTATCGATGGACTGCAGCAAGGATCGGATCCCTTTTCCCAGCAAGTCCTTATTTGGTTTGGAGGTGGCCATGGCTCTTCTTTTTGTTATTCCAGTACGCGGTCTTCGTTCTTAATCTTGGTCATGTCATTTTTCTGCAAGATCTCCTTGGCCAGATTCAGGTAATTGGCGGAACCCTTGCTGTTGCCGTCGTATAGGATAACGGGTTTGCCTGCAGAAGGGGCTTCTGCCAGGCGGGCATTACGGTGAATGATGGTATTGAAAACCAGTTCGTCGAAATGTCGGCGGACTTCACTCACGACCTGGTTGCAGAGCCGCAGCCGTCCGTCATACATGGTCATCAGGATGCCTTCAATGGCCATATCAGTATTCAATCTGCCTTGTACGATCTTGATGGTGTTGAGTAATTTACCCAAACCTTCCAATGCAAAGAATTCCGCTTGAACGGGGATCACCACCGAGTCGGCAGCGGTCAATGCATTTACTGTGATCAGTCCCAGCGAGGGGGAGCAATCAATGATGATGAAATCATATTCTTGTCGAACGGTGTCGAGTAAATTTTTCAGCACCATCTCCCGGCTGGGATAATTGATCATTTCGATCTCGGCGCCAACCAGGTCGATGTGGGAGGGGATCAGATCCAGGTTCGGGATCTCGGTTTTCAGGATCACGTCCCGGGGACGGGCCTGATTGACCATGCAGTCGTACAAGCTTTGAGTGATATTCTGCAAATCGAACCCAACGCCGGTGGTACTGTTGGCTTGCGGGTCACCATCCACCAAGAGTGTTTTGTATTCCAGCACCGCCAAACTGGCGGCCAGATTGATGGCCGTGGTGGTTTTTCCTACGCCTCCTTTTTGATTCGCGATAGCGATTATTTTTCCCATAGCAGTGTGTTTCTTTCTGGATTGGTGTGGTTAGTATCGTTAAAACGTTTTTGTTTCTCCGATAGTCATAAGATGAAGATGTTTACCGGCAGCATCGAATTTGCGAATAGCTTCGGGATGATTGATGCGGATCATTTCCATGGTATCGTAATGCATGCCGATGATGCGGTCGCATTTGATAAAGTCGGCTGCAATCACCGCATTATCAATTCCCATGGTGAAGTTATTCCCTAACGGAAGAAAGGCG
>JBJTWV010000029.1:0-48888 GCA_046081925.1 Bacteroidota bacterium
GAAAATGGTCTGAGCCGACACCTGGCAAGCAAATAGCATTAAACAAAGAAAAGGGAATGGACGAAAAAAAGAAATGCTCATGTAAATAAAAGTACAAGCACAACTTTTAAATATGTTGCAAGAGCATTTAGACTTGTTCACATCCTTTAAACATCACACTATTTTGATTAGCTGTAAGTACCCCTAACAAGCAGACAGCCTAAAAATTAAGTATTAATCTTCAATTCAAACTGTCATGAAAAATCCCGATTCACGGAGACACAGATTGTCACCGCCCTTAAAAAAAGACTCAGTCCGGCGAAGTGCTTATCTCGTTTTGGTTTGCATTGACGCCCCAATTTCAGCCTTTGCTTTCATCGGCTCAGCAAGCACAAAAAAGGGGAAATCGTATTTATTTGATTTACAATGTTTTAGAAAATTAGAATCCCTCAGTCTCCGCAAAAAATACCAGCCTGTGCAACGCACGGGCTTTTTTTATGGGTGGCGAGTCTGAGCCAACGGCTCAAGGGAGCTGACTATCAAAAAAGCCCAAGCCGCGAAGCGGCAAGGCTGGCATTTTTTGTGAGACCCACCCGATGCCCGAGCGAAGCAAGGGCAATCCCTTCGGCCCGCTATTTTCTGTTCGTTGAGCCCCCAACGGATCGCTGAGCGAAGCGATGCAAATTGATTTACTTTCAACCATGCCCCACTACGCACTCATCGGCGCTACCGGTTTGATCGGTAGCCACATTCTAGCTGAATTACTACAACAACCAGATGCAACGGTTACCATTTTGCTAAGAAAGCCCCTGAACTTGAACAACCCCCGCGTTCAAGAGGTAGTCGTCGACTTTACGAATGAAAAAGTCCTAACTGAAGCGCTAGCCGGATGCGAAGCGGTTTTCGTGTCAATTGGTACGACACAAAAAAAGGTAAGAGGTGACCTGTCAGCCTACCGAAAAATAGATTACGACATTCCCGTCGCAGCAGCCAACGCCTGTGTGGCAAATGCCATTCCGAAACTCCTGGTCGTATCGTCTGTCGGCGCCAACAGCCGAAGCAATAATTTCTACCTGCGTATAAAAGGAGAAGTAGAAGACGCCATCGCCAATAGGCCGATCCCATACATTAGAATTTTTCAACCATCCTTGTTGCTAGGCAACCGAACCGAATTCAGACTGGGCGAAAAGATCAGCCAGATCATCATGCCTTGGATCGGATTTTTATTCCCGGCCCGATATAAACCCATAGCCGCCACGACCGTCGCCCTTGCCATGGTCCAAGCAGCAACTACATCCGAAAAGGGAGTGAAACGATACACGTATTCCGATATGAAACAACCTCGATAATACTTTGTAACATGACGACTGAACAACTCCAATACCCGATCGGGAAATTTCAAGTCCCCGACGTAATCAGCATGGAGATCTTGTCAACCTGGATCGGAGAGATCGCCGCATTTCCGGATGAATTACGTGCTGAAGTTGCCGAACTAAATGAAAAGGAGTTGGATGCGACGTACCGCCCGGGTGGCTGGAGCATTCGCCAAGTCGTACATCATTGCGCTGACAGCCACCTGAACAGTTTTATCCGGATCAAACTGGCACTAACAGAAGAGACTCCCACCATTAAACCTTATGCGGAAGAAAAATGGGCCGAGCTGGCAGATTCCAATCACATGTCTATTGAAGCCTCGCTAAACTTGCTCGACGGACTTCACGCCCGGTGGGCTTACCTCCTATCACAACTAGATGAGGCAGACTTTCAAAGAGATTTTTATCACCCGGAACAAGGCAGAAACATTCGGATCGATGAAGTCATCGGATTCTATGCTTGGCACGGCCAACACCACCTGGCACACATTCGACAGGCAAAAGAGAATTTGACCCAATGAGTTGAATAATTACAACGCCAACCGCTCCCCCACCCGAGCGATCCGAAATCCAACTTGTTTGACCTCCAGGCTGGCCGAACTGTTTTCCTGCAACAACCGGTTGGTATGATTGAAATGAATCAGGTACACCTTTTGTCGGACTGATAAGGGCCAGGACGCGGCCCGCTCCATGGTTTCCCGTACCGTCGGATGCGGGATCTCGCTGAGTTTTCGATTCGGCAATTCATTCCCATCAAAAAAAGTAGCATCGAGAAACGCATAATCCACCTGCCCCACTAAACTGTCGATCGATACACTCCACTTCTCCCATTTATCAATGTCAGGTAAGAACAAAATACGCTTGTTCGGCCCTTCCAACAAATAAGCATAGGTGGCACTGATCTCATCGCGATGCGGCACCCGCAGCGCCTGTATACTAACTGCTCCAATTCGAATCGATTCCCGCTCCGGTATCGGCTTTAGATTAATATTCTGTAAAGTCACGAGTTGCTTCCAAGGTTGATCACGTTGCAAGAAATCGATCAGCGTTGAATGACCATACACCGCAACCCCTTTTGTATTTCGTGCTTCCCTTCCCAATTGCAGCAAGCCCCCGTAATGTCCCATGTGGGCATGGGTAATAAAAATGGACGAAGGCTCAACGCCCTGATTACGCTGCGTGAACCTTTGCCACTGTGTCACGACATCGGGCGTAGCCTCGATCAGTACCCCTTTTTGTACATCGGACTGTATAATACCCAAAGACACGACCGGCACCCTTTCTCGTGGCTTTCCATCAGATACACAACAAGATTTCACACAGCCCAATTGAGGCAGACCGGCATCTTGCATAATGCCCAGCACCTGCAGTTCCACCTGCGACCAGCCCGATAGCGGACCCAGGCACAGGATCATTCCGACCCATACAAAACGTCTTTTTAGAAACAACATAGGAATTTTCAAACCGTGATGAATACTGGCCAACATAACTAAATCTAAAATTGAACAAAATCCAGCCATTTCAAAATAATTTGTGGCAATCCGGTATCTGAACTTGAAAAGTTCCTACATTCGAACTGATGCAAGTCGCCTCACAACCATTTATTTCTAGCCTCCTCCCCGCTTTCTCTTGGCGCTGGCGTGTACACACGACAGGCCAGGGAGGTATTGGATATTGGCGTTAACCGCCGATCATACTTACTACAGAAGGGCCTGTCTACGAAAGAGACAGGCCCTTCGCTTTTCCCGAATCTCTTTCTGAAACCAACTTTTTAAAAGATCAATCTTTTACCATGAAATATTATCTCAATCCAGAACAAACCCCCAAACAGTATTACAACATCCAGGCCGATCTGACCAGTCGCCCCCTCCCGCCCCTGCACCCGGGCACCAAACAACCCGTAGGCCCTGCCGATCTGGCTCCGCTCTTTCCGATGGAGTTGATCAAACAGGAAGTGAGTACCGAACGATTCATCGACATCCCCGATGAAGTCCGCGAAGTATACCAATTGTATCGATCCACGCCGCTGGTCCGCGCCACCCGTCTCGAAAAAGCACTCAACACCCCCGCCCACATCTATTACAAATACGAAGGGGTAAGTCCGAGCGGATCGCACAAAACCAACACCGCCATTGCCCAAGCCTATTACAACAAACAAGAAGGCATCAAAAAGATCGTAACCGAAACCGGAGCGGGACAATGGGGCACCGCCCTGAGTTTTGCCTGCGCGCAGTTCGGACTCGAATGCAAAGTGTTCATGGTACGCGGCAGCTACGATCAAAAACCGTACCGCAAAGCCATCATGGAAACCTTCGGCGCTGCCGTGCATCCCTCCCCCAGCAACCTGACGCAAGTGGGACGAAACCTGCTGGAAAAAGATCCCGATATCTTAGGCTCTCTCGGCATTGCCATCAGCGAAGCCGTCGAAGTAGCCGTGCAGGACGAGCATACGCATTACGCATTGGGCAGCGTATTGAATCACGTGCTGCTGCATCAAACCGTAATCGGACAAGAAGCGCTGCTACAACTGGAGATGGCCGGTGAATATCCCGACGTGGTGATCGCGCCTCTCGGTGGTGGTTCCAATTTTGCGGGCATCGCCTTCCCCTTTGTCGGTGAAATGTTGCGTGGCGGAAAG
The DNA here is from genome assembly GCA_046081925.1 of Bacteroidota bacterium. GTDB lineage: Bacteria > Bacteroidota > Bacteroidia > Chitinophagales > Chitinophagaceae > JJ008. The sequence goes on from JBJTWV010000029.1 coordinate 3,991, forward strand.
AAAGTCCGCGCCGTGGCCGTTGAACCCGCCTCCTGTCCGAAACTGACCCGGGGCGTGTTTGGATATGACTTCGGCGACAGTGTGGGATTCACACCGTTACTACCGATGTACTCACTCGGTCATGATTTCATTCCCCCGGGTTTGCATGCCGGTGGACTCCGTTACCACGGAGCCAGTGCGCTGTGTAGTCACCTGCTGAATGAAAAGAACATCGAAGCAGTGGCGATCCAACAACTGGAGTGCTTCCAAGCGGGACTCACATTCGCCAAAGCCGAAGGCATCATGCCGGCCCCTGAAGCCACCCACGCGCTGGCACAAGTGTTCCGCGAAGCGGAAGAAGCCAAACAATCCGGCGAGAAACGAGTGATCTTCTTCAACCTCTGCGGACACGGGCATTTTGACATGAGTGCCTACGTGGACTACATGCAGGGAAAACTGCAAGATAATGTGTTGGATGAAGAAGTACTGAAACGCTCGATCGCGGGTGTAACCGCCATTTGAGCGGCTCAATTTGTTTGACAAGCCAGGAAGTCGCCCCTCGGCAACTAATCGACGGTTGCCGAGGACGATTTCCATTCCATTTTAATCAGCGACAAAGGTCTCTTCGGTTTTCCAAAACGCTCCGTGTTGGGAAAGGGAAGATCTTTTTGCACGATGGTAAACCCAGCTCGCTGTAAATCGATTTGAGGCACAGCTACTGAATACGCGCAATTACCAATTCACGATCCGACAGCAGCTCGTGGAAGTCGAAAATCGTATTCGTTTTTTGATCGGCGATCCCAACAGACGTATCCAACGGACCGACTACATGCATGCCACAGCAGGTATATCATCCACCCAAGCTGGTAATCCCTCCCAATTACTCGCCAATCGACCCGACATACGTCAGAGCGAACAGGAACTAGCAGCAGCAGCCCTGGATGTACAGGCGGCAAGGGCGAATTTCTATCCGGCTATTCGTTTGGAGAAGTTTGTGGGTACACAATCATTCAATCCTAAATACTTATTCGATCCTGCCTCTTTTATTTTTTCACTAGCTGCTGATCTGGCTGCCCCGCTGGTGAATCGTAACAATATTCATGCAATATATAATTCGGCCGATGCCCGTCAAACACAAGCATTGCTGTGGTATGGACAACGGACACTGAACGCTTATCTGGAAGTAACGAGCGAATTATCTAATGCCGCTAATCTCTCCAAAAGTTTTGAGACAAAATCAAGGGAGGTGGCCATTTTATTTGCTTCCATTGGTATTTCGAACGACCTTTTCCAATCGGCCCAAGCCGATTATATTGAAGTTCTTTTGACACAGGAGGAGGCGCTACATTCCAAACTGGAGTTGATCGAAATTCAATTGAATCAATGGAAAAATAAAGTACAGCTATATCGTTCCCTGGGGATGGCTGGTAGTTGGGGAACCAAAAGGCTAAGAATCGGATAAAATAGCTAAAGGCATTCTTCTTACCCGGCGGTCAACGTCTGCCACAGGCATTTTTATAGATGGATTCAGTATTTTGTACGATCCATTAATGCATACAACTATGCCACAGACCCCCCGACTTGTTTTTGTCATCAGCCTCGCGATCGGACTTACACTTTCCGCGTCCGCTCAACGCACCCAAAAACCGCCCCTGCACGGAAAAAATTGGATGGCCATCACCGGTAAGCCGTTGGCCGCAACCGCGGGAGCAAGGCTTTTTCAAGATGGTTGCAATGCCGTCGATGCCGCCTGCGCGATGCTGGCAGCTACCTGTACTATGTGGGATGTATTGAGCTGGGGAGGAGAAACACAGGCCTTACTTTATAATCCGAAGACAAAAAAAGTCATCAGCCTGAATGCCATGGGGGTTGCCCCGTCGGGCGCTACAGCCGATTTTTTCAGAAGCAACGGATATGAATTTCCACCTGAGTATGGTCCGCTGGCCGCCACGACACCCGGCACGCCGGGCGGCTTGTGTTATTTGCTCGCAGAATACGGAACCAAAAGTTTACAAGAGGTGCTGGCGCCCGCCATGGAACTGGCAGCCGGGTATCCCATCGATGCGCAAACCGCCAATAGTATCGAACGACAAAAGACACTGATCAAGCAGTGGCCATACAGTCAAAAAGTACTGCTGCCGCATTTGAATGAAAAAAGAGAAGCACCCGAGGCCGGAGAGATATTTGTGCAACAAGATCTTCTGAACACCTTATCAAAAATGATTGAGGCTGAAAAGTTGGCCTTGCGGAAAGGGGCCAGCCGAAAAGCGGCGATCTGGGCCGCCTATGATCGTTTTTACAAAGGAGATATCGCGGATGAGTTCGTTCGGGGCTGCCGTGAGCAAGGCGGACTCATCACCAAAGAAGACCTGGCGCAATGGAAGCCATTGGAAGAGGAATCGCTTCACACCAATTACAAAGGGATCGACGTGTATAAAATGCAACAGTGGACACAAGGCCCTTCCATGTTGCAAGCGCTGAACATCCTCGAAAATTTTGACCTGAAATCCATGGGGTACAATAGTGTTCCTTATATCCATACCCTGTACCAATCGATGAGTTTGGCCTTTGCCGATCGCGATTTCTATTATGGAGATCCATACTTCGCGCCACAGGAACCTATGCGAGGACTATTGAGCAAGGCATATGCCAAACTGCGTGCCGGGCAAATCGATCCGAACCGAAATGACTCACTCATTGGTCCGGGCGATCCCTATCCATTCGAGGGAAAACAAAATCCATATGCTGAACTTCTAAAAAGTCGTTTCCAAGCCACCGAAAAAAATGAGAACAGAAATTTTGCGCCGGCACATGATACCGTAGGCGTAGCCATTGCCGATGCCCTCTATCAAGAACGATTGTGGATGGGTACCACCACAGTTGAGGCAGCCGACAAGGAAGGCTGGGTGGTCTCGATCACGCCCAGTGGTGGATGGATCCCGGCCTGTATTGCCGGAAATACCGGTGTGGGGATGAGTCAGCGGATGCAGAGCTTTGTGTTGGACTCCACGCTAAACCCATTCAATGTGGTGGCACCCGGAAAACGCCCGCGCGTTACACTAACCCCTACCCTTGCATTACGGGAGGGCAAACCCTTTTTGGCATTTGGGGTGCAGGGAGGAGATACACAGGATCAAAATCTGTTGCAGTTCTTTTTGAATATGGTGGAATTCGGAATGACCGTACAGCAAGCCACGGAGGCAGCGAACATCAACACCAATCAGCTTTGGCTCTCGTTGGGCGGGAATAAGATGGCTGACCGAAAACCTCGTCCGGGCAATATCCTATTGCAGGAAAAGACACCGGATCCCATTCGCGAAAAGTTGCGGAGCATGGGATACAAATTGAGTTTTGAAGATCGGACCTCCGGGCCCATCAATGCCATCTATTTTGATTGGAAGCATGGATCGCTCTGGGGTGGATCCAGTAACCACGGGGAAGATTATGGCATTGGCTGGTAAAATACTATGAATCGGCACCTCTCGACATTGTGAAAAAAGGAGTATTTCGTTATTTATTTTTCACTAATTTGAAATCGCTATAAATCAATTGATCGGAGACCCCATGGGTATCGATCTGAAACCAAAACAATGAATAAAATGTCTAAATCCATTATTGCTACTGTATTGGCGCTTTTTCTGTTGACCGCTGAAGAATCGAATGCACAGGTAAATTTTGGTGTCAAATTTGGTTCCGCCAGCTACACTGAAATTGAATTGGGTTTTCAAACCGGTTCAAACTTGAATATTGGAGGGGTTTATATCTTCTCGAGTTCAAATGGTCCTGGCTATTACGGGGCCTCCGTTCGGAAGGCATTCGAACCCTTTTATCTTTCCGGTATCTGGGATCGAGGCATTCGGCCTTATTTGATGGGTACCGTTGGATATATGAGTGCCTTTAAGACCATTGAGAAAGGAGGGGTTGCAGGATGTGTTGGAGGAGGACTTGAGTTCAACCTCGATTCTAAAGGATCTATAACCATTCCGGCGGAAATAGCTGTTGGGAAAATGCCCTCTCAAAATATCATCAGCGACGCCGGAAAAGTAACAAGCGCATTTTATTTCAGCGTAGGTACCCGTTTCTATTTATATCGTTGATCGGATACCACTCACAAATAGCCCCTGGGCTATCAGACTAAAAAAAAGCAAATGCAATTAGTTAGATTTTTGCTGGCGGCGAGTATACTGTTGAATTCCTTATCCGGCATTGGGCAAACGCAGGAAGATGTATTGCTGATCACGGAAGCACGTATTGCGCTGAAGAATCGTGATTATAAAACAGCCGTGGCAAGCTTGGAACAGGTTTCTCAGAGCGGTCGAAGCAGCACGCTTTATCTGCAATATGCGGCCGAGGCCTATGAGGGTACAGGAGACCTGGAGATGAGTTTGGCACTATATGAAACCCTGATCACAAAAACTCCCCTCACGCCTGAATTGGCTGAAAAAATTGCCACCATTCGTTATAAGATCCGGCAAAAAAAAGTGGCGAATAAGGAGCAGCAGGATGAATTGGAACGCCAGAAGATGGCAGCCTACAAGAATATTTCCGGCAGCTACTATGGCGCTTCGTTCGGATTTGGGCAGGAGCCCGGCGTTTTCAAGTACGATGTGTCCAAATCCTCCTATAAGATCGTGTATGGCTACGACTTGCGAATCTATAATGGTGCAGACCAGTTGATCTTCCAGGGAAGCATGAACGCCAATTCGTTTCAGGAGGAGATCAAAGGAACCTACACGTACCACCTCGATCCCTATGATGACCGTGCCTGTTATTTGAATAGCAGCAGTCAAACCGTGGAGGATGAATCAGCAACACTGGTTGTGAAGTGGAATGAAAAACGTAAAATACTCGCATTGTCATTACGACATCGTTATGGCCGTTGCAATGCGTCCGGCTTTCGGAAACCTGTGTACGAATTTTATACCGGACAAACCTATTTGGACCTCGTAAAGAGTTATTGATCCGCCTATGCTCTTTCGAATACTGATAATTTCACTGATAGCCATTTCCTTCTCCGCAAAAGGGCAACAAGCGGAACTCCGATTCGATCCGGCCAATACCTGTTATCAATGTGTATCGTCGATAACCGAGGTGATCACATGCAATCCTTCGGGGCGAACCATCACAACAGATGGCTTACTTCGTGAACGGATACCCTCCTTTTCCATACCCATGTATACATTATCGATTCCCCGAAGCTGTCGCGATATCGGGGAAATGATCATTAAGAAAAAGGTTGAACAGTTTAAAAAGGAGGACTGGATCAATCTGCGTCCCATAGCCAACCGATGGTGTTCTCATATGACGGGATGGGTGGAATACAATGAGGGTACTTGTCAGGCCGGTGGTCCTCCGCCGATCTGTCCTGCCAACCACTGGTATCAGGTAACCTCCGATAAGGCATTGGAAATGTACGCACAATTCGTGAAGCGCATCCGCAACAGCCGAGTGGCCGATATCGAGCAGGCCACAAAAGAAGCGGATCGGGCCGTGTGTCAATGCTGGGTAGAATCTGAGCAGGAGAAGCGAGACAAATTTTTGGCTAGTTTTTATGACCAAGTGGTTAGTGGATCGCTGAACAAAACCTCAATCGGTAATATGCCCTGCCTGGATGGCTGTCCCATTGACTACTCGTGTGTAAACGGTTTTTGTGTAGAAAAAGGAGAACGTGTAAGGGCGAATCGGGTGGTTGACGTACTGACCGGATACCTGCCGGGCGATTCAACCGGAAAGCAATTGAATAAATGTTTGAACACCTTGTACGGACGGATGCAGGATTGGGGAGAAAGTGCATATAAACAATGTGAGAGTATGAGCTACTCCAGCCAGCTGTATGGGCTGATGGGCAATGAAGCCCTGATCACAAAAGGAGAGTACAAGCAACTGATCAATAAAATCGGCCTCGACATCGCCACTATGTATCGCTTGTATCGGGAAAGAATGTTGATCTATAACAAAACTCCTACAACGCGTAAAGCATCTGATGTTGTGTCGGATGTGAAATTTTATAAGAAAGCTATCGAAGCCAATTTGATGATGCTATATGAATGCATTCAAAAAATGAAGAATGACGATATTCCTCGATATTGCTACAATCGTCTTGATTTCATGACTCAGTGCTATACAACTTATTGCAAGATGGTAATCAATTTACCCGTAGAGTAATCCGGTTGACAAAGCATCCATTTTTAGTAAGAAACCCTTTCAGACATTTGAAGTAACGCCGATGTGTGTCGATATTGGATATAAGGCTGTACTGGGTCCAAACGGGCTACCTCAAAAGGTAAAAGGCGTTCGGATCAAAAAAGAGTATGAGGAGGCCGATCGGGACGCCCCGCATCTATCTGCTTTTGCCAGACCGGACTGTTGGGCGTTGATCAACCAAGACGGCACATCGGAAGTGATTCCCCTTCACTGGGGATTGATCGCTGATTTTATGGCCGATCGTCCCGATCAATTCGAAAAATACGGCAACAGCTTTTTCAATGCTCGATCGGAACGGATCCTGGAAAGAGGGTCTGCCTGGTACCCCTACATAACGAATCGTTGTTTGCTGATCGCCGACGGCATATATGAACATCAAAAAGTAGTGGGTCGTTCCCGAAAAATGCCTTGGTATGTGCGATTAGCGACCGGGGAGCCGCTTTTGATTCCCTCCCTTTACAACCCTCGAACGCAAACCGTGGCGATGCTAACGCGCGAAGGCAATGACCTTTTCCGAACCATCCACAACGACGGGGCCAATAAATTTCGCATGCCACTTTTACTGGAGCCGGAGGAAGCTTTGCGTTGGATCGAACCCAACCTTTCGGAGAGTGGTATTAAATCAATAACAACTATTGAGATACCATCGGAGCGATTGCAGGCCCATACTGTTTTTTCTATCAGGGGAAATACGCTACGGCCAGACGGAAAGGAGATGAATGAAGCATATACTTGGTAGGTTAATTTGTACCATTTGTCACTAAAACAAAAAGCCCCATTTGGCTACTTGCCCAAATGAACTCATCTGCAAAACGTCACTGGGATACCATCTTCCAAACCAAAAAGCCTCTTGAAGTCAGTTAAATACAGGATGAGCCAGCTACCTCTTTGGCATTCATTCATCAGTTCAATCTGCCCGAAACAGCCTGATCGATCAGATCGCCTGATTGTGCACCGACTTCACAGCCCGACCCGACGGGTCGTTCATATTTTGGAAGGATGGATCCCAGGCCAGGGCAGCCGGACTGCTGCACGCCACCGACTTCACGCTGGGTACACATAGCGCCGCTGAATCGGAGGGGAATAATTCCGAGAAGATGCTTCGGTAGTGATATTCTTCCTTGCTGAGTGGCGTATTGACCGGAAACCGATAGTTCGATTTTTCAAATTCCTCGTCACTCACTTTCTCCGTCGCGATCTTCTTCAAGGTATCGATCCAATTGTAACCGACCCCGTCGCTGAATTGTTCTTTTTGTCGCCACACGATCGCCTCCGGCAACAGATCTTCAAATGCTTTCCGTAGTATCCACTTCTCCATCTTCCCATCCTTAGCCATTTTATCGGCCGGATTCAATCGCATCGCCACGTCCATGAATTCCTTATCCAAAAAAGGCACACGCCCTTCTACGCCCCAGGCCGCCAATGATTTGTTGGCCCGCAGGCAATCGTACAAATGAAGCTTGCCCAATTTTCGAACGGTCTCCTCATGGAACTCCTGCGCATTGGGTGCTTTGTGAAAATAGAGATAGCCGCCAAAGATCTCATCGGCCCCTTCTCCGGATAACACCATCTTGATGCCCATCGATTTAATCACACGTCCCAATAAGTACATCGGCGTACTGGCCCGGACCGTGGTTACGTCGTAGGTCTCCAAATGATAGATCACATCGCGGATCGCGTCCAATCCTTCTTGTATGGTAAAATGGATCTCATGATGGATGGATCCAATGTGATCGGCCACTTTACGAGCGGCTGCGAGATCAGGAGAACCGTGCAATCCGACTGCAAACGAATGCAACTGCGGATACCAAGCCATTTGTGTATCGCCCGATTCGACTCGCTTAGATGAGAATTTCTTCGCGAGGGCAGCAATGATGGAGGAGTCCAATCCACCCGACAACAACACTCCATACGGCACATCACACATTAATTGACGGTGTACGGCCGACTCCAAGGCCGTACGCAATTGTGCAACATCAGAGGTCTGATCCTTCACCGCAGCGTATTCCATCCAATCGCGCTGATACCATTGAGTGGGTGTGGTTCCCTCCAAGCTATAGAGATAATGGCCGGGAAGAAATTCTTCGATCTTATTGCATACGCCTTCGAGGGCTTTGAGTTCGGAGGATACATAGAAATGTCCGGACTTATCCCAGCCCATGTAAAGCGGTATGATGCCCATGTGGTCGCGGACAATGAGATAGGCATCTTTTTTCTCGTCGTACAACGCAAAGGCAAAGATCCCGTTGAGATCTTCCAGAAAGTTTGACCCTTTTTCTTGATAAAGCGCCAAGATCACTTCACAATCGGATTGTGTTTGAAATGGGTAGTCGGGGAAGCGTTCGCGAAGCTGGGTGTGGTTATAGATCTCTCCGTTGACAGCCAGCACGTGTTTATGATCTGCCGAAAACAGCGGTTGCTTGCCAGATGCCGGATCCACGATTGCGAGACGCTCGTGGGCCAGGATCGTATGGGGATGGGTGTACATACCCGACCAATCGGGACCGCGATGCCGGATGCATTTCACCATGGAGAGTGCCTGGGTACGCAGGGATTCCGATCCGGACCGAATATCAAAAATGCCAATGATGCCACACATAATCGATGATTAAACAGCGAATGTAAGCGTTAAAGACATCGAATTATCCGAACGATCGATCGGGTGATTCTAGGCTGCCGGAGAAGCGTTCTTTTTATGAAGCCGGGAGAAATACAGAAATGCGAGCAGCGTCAAACCGGAGCCCAGCAAAGACAGAACGATCATAGCTTTTGCAAAAAAATCGGTCCACGATATTTCAAAGGACAGGTTCTCTTTGATCAGGAGAACCGCAACACTTCCAACATAACCGATTGCATCAACCCAATAAATAAAAAATCCGGTGTTCGCTTTCATGGAAAAGCTGGCGATGAGTCGATCGAAATAAATAGAATTAAAAGGGATGTAAACTAGGTAGAGGCCCAGTCCGCTGCCGATCATCCAGTAAAAAGGGGTAAGTTGTTTTTGCATGAACAGCCAGGAGCAAACGCCTCCGATGATAAAGCCGAACAGAATGAACAAGTGTGCAATCTGCAATGCGCGGTAACTGTACCGGACCAACACGACCGCACCAATGACCACCAATACGATCAACATGATGGGGATCTCGGTTTGGGAGAAGACGGCGGGGCGAACAGAAAATCCCATCTCTTTCCACATATCCGCCGAAAAGTTATCCCGGATGTCGCGAAAGATCGTGGCGAACAAATAGATCGAGGTGAAGGCAAGAATCCCCGGCAAGAAAGTCCGTAAAACTGTTCGTCGTTGTACGGCAGTCATGGGCTGTCGAGGTTGACGGAGCCATTCATCTTCCGGTGTGGGGGCCGGTATCTTTTCCATGGCATATACAAATGCGATCAACGGAATGACAAACACGGCACCCACAGAAAAGGGGATCCAAAATTCCGGTACGGAAAACTCCTTCATCAGCCACGCCCCAACCGATTTCACCCAACCGGAAGAAAATATAAAGCTCACCGCCAAGGCTGCCCCGATGAGATCGGTGCTCTTCCTCCCCTCTACATACGAAAACACAACGCCCCATAGCATGCCAAGCGGAAAGCCGTTCATAAACAGAAAAATAAAATTGATCGGTGCCGGGATCAGGGCAAACAACAACCAGGCCAGCCACGAGATGCCGGTCAACAAAAAAATGACCTTATGCCTACCCACCCGTTTGAGTGAAGAGATATATCGTATGCCATAAAATTTGGCAGCGAGGTATCCAAGCATCTGGGTAATGACCAAGGCCGTTTTATAAGCCATAGGACCCAGGGTCAGCCCTTCAAATGTGCAAACGGTAAAGGATTTTCGAAACCCGAATACGAATACGTAGGTTCCAAAGGCGGTCAGTGCGGCATAGAGGGCGGTTGTTCGATCGGATCGGGACCAAGGCATGTGGTAAGATAATCATCCCAATCGAAACAATTTATATGCTATTACCTTGATTTTCTCCGCCACTTCCTGCACCGAACAAAATTTCGCTTCGGCGATCTTTTGGGCCACGAGCCAAATATGAGCTCGCTAGTTTTGTTTGTGCCTGTGGCCTATTGTGAAGTTTACATCTTGGAATAGATAGGAAACACTCCATTTATGCCAGTAATAAAAAAGCCGGATCATGGATCCGGCTTTGAAAGTGGCTTGCTATATTAATACAGGAAGATTCGTCCCGCCCCGAGCTTTTCTTCATTTTCCTTTCGCAGGAAGAGGAAGTACAGGCCGCGTGGTTTGGCGGTCAGATCTACATCGATGCTGCTGTACGGACCAGTGATGGGCACCGTGACCGAATGCACCAATACACCACGGGTATCGTAGACTAACAGCGTGCGTTTGAAATTGAATACCGTGGCCCGGCTGTAGAAGCGCACTTGGAATCGTCCGGTGCTTGGGTTGGGTATCACCCAGGCATTCGCCGAGGAAGCAGCCGTGATCCGTCGGCTGGCCGACGTCGCTGAACATCCGCTGGGGGTGGTTACCCGTACCGAGTACAAGCCGATCTTATCGACATCCACGACAAAGGAGCTACCGGTAGCGCCGGCTACTTGCGTTCCGTTAAAGAACCAGGCAAATACATTCGCTGCATTGAGCGGCGTGGCGGTGGCGATCAGGGTACAGGTTTTTCCGGGTAATAAACTGGTGTCACCCAATACATCGATCTGGATCGTGGGAACTGTATTGATGGTTACCGTGGTAGATACGCAAGCAGAGTTGCTGCAGGTACCGCCTTCAGCACGGACAAAGTAAGTTGTGGATGTGCTTACACCGGTAAGGGTAAGCGTGGCACCGGTACCGACACGAGTTCCGCCGCAGCTTCCGCTGTACCAAACCCAACTGGCCCCGGGTGCCAGTGTTCCACCTACGGTACGCAACGTAACATTGGTGGGTCCGCAGAACGTAGCGGGTGTGGCGGTGGCGCTGGTTGCGGCGACAGAGAGTTGGCTGATCGTGATAGAGGTGATGGTACTGAAGGAGGCGCATCCACCGGCGGCAGCGATGAAATAGGTGACGGTATAGGTGCCGGGTGTGCTGGTGTTCAGGTTGATCTCACCGGTATTGGCATTGATCACCAGCCCGGGGGTGGAACTATACACACCGCCGGTAAATCCGGTACGTGTTACGGCTGCGAGTCCGCTGCCTTGACAATAGGGAGTAGCCGGGTAGCTGATGGTAGCCGTTGGGGCCGGCGTGATGGTTACAGTAGTGGTAACTGGGCGAGCCGGACATCCCAAGATGGCGGGTATCGTATAGCTTACCGTGTAAGAACCTGCTGTACTGGTAGAGGGCGTGATGGCACCATTCACCGTATTCAGGCTTAATCCGGAAGGCGTGGTGCTGTAAGATCCGCCGGTCACTCCGGTAAATGTGACGGCTTGCGCCCCCACGACCGAGCTGCAGAACGGCGTACCTGCATAACTGATCGAAGCCTGTGGTACGGCGGTGATCAGGATGTTGGCCGTAGTGGTGAAGGCTGCACAACCACCCGCTGCGGCAATGAAATAAGTGACGGTGTAGCTGCCCGGTGTACTGGTGGATGGCGTGATCGCTCCGGTGCTAGGGTTCATCGATAATCCGGCCGGCGTACTGAATACCCCACCGGTTGTTCCCGTCAGTGTTACCGCCTGAGCAGTGGTGAGAGACGCACAGAAGGGCGTACCGACGTAGCTAATGATGGCATTGGGAATGGGACTGATGGTAACGGAGGTGGCCACATTCAAGGCCGCACATCCGCCGGAAGCCGGAACGGAATATGTTACGGTGTACGTGCCAGGCGTACTCGCGGAAGGTGTGATCGCACCTGTGCTGGTATTGATCGACAGGCCCGCGGGCGTAGCACTGTAGGTTCCTCCCAAGGTACCGGTTTGTGTCACCGCTTGTGGTGAAGTTTCCGATGCACAGTATGGATTGCCGCTGTACGAAATATTGGCAGCCGGCAGGGGATTGATGACAAGCGGAGTGGTAGCAATGACGGCCGAACATCCGCCGCTGGCCGCGATCGTGTAACTAACGGTATAGGAACCAATGGTGCTGGATGAGGGAAGCACGGAACCGGTTGAGGTGTTGATCGATAATCCGGCGGGTTGGTTACTATATACACCGCCGGTTGTTCCCGTGAATATAACCGGCTGATTGCTGGTGTTACCAATGCAATAGGGCGCCCCGCCGTAACCGATCGATGCTTGGGGTAAGGCCGTGATGGTGATGGTGGTACTCGCAGAGGCGGCCGCACATCCACCTCCGGCGGCGATATCATTGTTTACCGTGTACGTTCCCGGTGTACTAGCGGAGAGATTCAATTCCCCCGTAGCCGTACTTACAAATACTAGTCCGGCTGGCGAAGCACTGAATACACCGCCGCTTGCACCTGACCCAAAGATGGGCAGCGGATTGGTGCCATTGCTGCAATAAGACGTATTCGCATAAGAGAAATTGGCAGAGGGTGCACTGGTAACGGATACATTGAGGGTCAGCGATTCTTCGCAGGGGCCGGGGGTAGTATACGTAACTGCATATGAGTTGAGTGCACTGGTCGTCAGGTTGATGGCACCAGTTGAAGAATTGATCGACAGACCAACCGGTGTGGCCGTAAATGTTCCGCCCGGTGTACCGGTGATCGTTGCCGTTGGATTGCTACCGGTTTGACAAAAAGTATTGGTAGCTCCATAGTTAAATGATGCATTGCGGAGAGCATAGACGACCACACTGGTAGTTGCATTCACGGCGTTGCAACCATTTGCAGCCGCAATGGCGTACGTAACAGTATAGTTGCCGGCAGTACTCGTCGAGGGAGTAATCGCACCCGTGGAAGCATCAAGGGTAAGACCTACACTCGAACTGAACGTTCCACCGGTTGTACCGGTCAGGGTAACAGATTGAGCACCCGCCAAGCTCGCACAATAGGGTGTGCCGGCATACGCGATCGTGGCAGTCGGTTGAGCCGATGCGCTCAGGGTGACAGCCGCTAAGGCGTTGTTGATTGTATTGACATCGCCCGTGACCGCAACAGAGGCGTTAAATGTGAACGATCCGCCTGCACTCATATCGATGGTAGCAGGAAGGGTTACATGCTGCGATGCATTGACACCCAGCGTGCCGGTAGTGAGAACCATGCTGCTGCTGTATCCACCCGTGGCGGTAACGGTGACGGTTGCATGGTTCTTACTGAAATCGATCGGATAGACACTTAGATTTTTGATGGTCACCGTTACAGACTCGGTCGATGTTTTGCATCCCCCATTGGTTGGAGCGATCAAGGCCGTGGCGGAAAGATCGTTGGGACTGTTGGTTATGCCGAACATTCCGAAACCGGTAACCCCGTTGAAGGATTTGGTATAGGGGCCGCTTCCGGAGGCGGGACCAGCAGTTCCCACCAAGACATTGTCGCGCAGGGCGGTGATCATGGTTCGGTCAAAACTGAAATTTTCGTCAGACGCATTCCATTGAAAGTTCAAGTCCACATTGCTCCCGCCCGCGGTGGCTTCTTGAATGAGCCAATACCGGTTCACACTTTTGATCGGATCGGCGAACGTAGTGGCGATGGCCCCGACTTGGACAAGAAAATCGTCGACGGTTCCACTGTTCGACAAAGTGAATGGCGTGTAGCTTCCATTTCCGACCGGGAATAGGACGGGTGTAGCACCGATGGCATCGATCCGAAAATAGCCCGTACCATTCGGCGATACATAACTGGCGGCCGATCCACCACTGGTGCTGCCCACGATCAGGCCATTATTGCCCATAGACAATACCCCATTAACCAAATCCAAATTCCCTTGCACCCGGCGGTTTGAGTGAAGTGTGACTCCACCCGCGTTTTGGATGCGTACATTGCGGGGAGGCGTGGCACTGTTGGGCCATTCGCTATCCGTGGTCATTTGAGGATCAATTTGTGTGGCATTGCCGTATTGCAAGGTTGCGCCGGTGCCATAGGTCAGGCTACCGGTACCCAGACTCAGGCTCGAGGTCTCCGACAAGATCAAGGTTCCGGTAACATCGATCGCTGCGCCCCCTGCAAATGTTTTTATGCCTCCGGCAGCGAGTTCAAGATTTTTAACGCTGCGCGTGGCGATTCCAACGCCGTCCTGATTACCGGAAAAGTTATACCGCCAAGTGGCGCCGTTGTCGGTGAACGTTGGCGCCAGCGTGGGCGCAGTGACCGTAGTAATGTTCAGAATACTGCCGTCGTTCATAATGACGGAGGCAGCGGGATTCCATAAACTGGTGCTGGTCGTGGAGTAACGCAACGTACCACCGGCCTTCACCGTTACAACGCCTGCGTTGAAAGCAATGGTACTGGTCGTGAACCAAGTTGGCATCAAACGCAGGGTTCCGCCGGATTCCACATCGATGTCGTTGAATTGCATACCGACCGAACTGGTCGTTGACAGTTCAGCCATGCCATAGATTGTCATCTTACCGATCTTACCGCCGGAGGAAGCACTCCCCGCATTGATCTGGGAGGCTCCATTTGAAAAGATCGTGAAGGTACCGGCCGGTTGTATCGTGATGGAGGGTTGCGTATTGGCACCTGCTTGATCGCGTCCAAAAATATCGTCAGCCAAGCCAAGCTCGAACGTGCCGGAGACAATCTCCAAGCTTGTTCCGATAGTGAGTTTATTATTATTTCCGGGGGTGGTCAGCTTTCCGGCAGATTTATCTACAACCAACTCCATGATGCCTGCGGAGTTTGTGGTGCCGGTATTCAATCCATTGATCGTTTGAATAGCCGCTGAGCCTACAAATTTTAATTTGGCACCGGCTGGCCAGGTATTGAAGATCAGTTGGGACGTATTTCCCAGGTTAAAATCGCCATTCACACTCAGCGTACTGGTGGCACCACCCATAATGAGCAATCCGGTTGTGCCTGCCGCATCAAAATCGATCGACTTACAGGTTGCAGTAACGATATCGATCGTTACGGGGAAGGCGCTGCTGATATATACATTCTGGGTCGCATTGGGTACCACTCCCCCATCCCAGGTTGCGGGATTGCTCCAGTTGCCACTGGCGATACTTTTAATGGCCCCCAAGCCGGATACCGGAATCGTGCGGCTGTAGATACCTGAAACCAAGGAGATATTTCCGCTGTATGCCTGATAGGCCAACGGCGTAAACCGAACATCCACGGTAGTCAATGCAACGTTTCCGCCACTTTGTGTCAAGGTGATCGGATTGGTTGAGAAGGGATTGGTTCCCGTGCGCATTTCAAACCCTGCCGGAGGCGTGATCACGATGTTTTGCGTGAGTCCATTACCTTCTACTGTGAAAGAACTGGAGGTACTGCTGTTACCTACTTTGACCGATCCGAAATTTCCGTTGAAAGCACTGGTGTTATAGATCAAACCAACCGGATTTCCCTGCACCACCAAGTCATCCCAGCTGTAATTGGCACTGGTGCTGGCTGTTGCCGGAGCGGTAAAACTCCATTTAAACTGCAGGTTAGCCACATTGGCGGCATTTGGAGGAAGTGACAGACCCGCTCCGCCATTGATGATGGCCCAAGTACCCGCCGTCGTTTGAGGCGTTGTGATGGAAACGGGTGTCCAAGTGGTACCATCGATGCTGTATTCAAAAGTAGCCTCCATAACAGTTGTACTACTGGATCGACGTCCCCCATAGAAGACTTTGATATTGTTGTATCCGATCGTTGAAAGGTTGTTGTTGTACACCAGGGTATGTGTGGTGTTGGCCGGTGTATTGTACACAACCATTTTATTCCCGCCCGATGCACCCGCGTATCCGGATGATACATTCGCGCCATTGGTTACCCAGGTTCCACCGCCCAGTGGCGTGCCGGTACCATTTCCGGTAGCACTGGCTGTCCAGCCGGTCAACAACGCCGGTACGGTGGAGGTATTGAAACTCTCACTTACGATGGTGACCTGCGCCTGCAGCGTGAGGGAGGGGAGCAAAAGAAAGACGAATCCCATTAGCAAGAGCAATCTTGTACGGCAGCGTGTACGTGTTTGGCTATGCATGTTGTCGGTTTTGGTCGATTTTATAGATGGTCTTTATGTGAACGAAAAGCAGTTTCCATTTTATGACGATCGAATACTTTCTCCTGATTGGATAGGAAAATAGCAGCCACTCCATTTCCGATGAAATTGGTAATGGCCCGGGCCTCCGACATGAAGCGATCCACACCGAGCAGCAGGGCCAACCCATAAACAGGAATGATGTTCACAGCGGTCAAGGTGGAGGCTAGCACCACAAATCCGCTGCCGGTCACACCGGCCGCTCCTTTAGAAGTGATCATGAGGATACCGGTGATATAAAGCATTTGATCGAAACTGAGATCCACTTTGAATGCTTGCGCCAGAAACAGGATGGCCATAGACAGATAGATCGTGGTGCCATCCAGGTTGAATGAATACCCGGCGGGTACAACGAGACCGACCACCGGCTTGGAACAACCCATCGTCTCCAATTTCTCCATAAGTGATGGCAGGGCTGCTTCAGAGGAACTGGTGCCCAATACGATCAGCAATTCTTCCCGAATGAAACTCAGGAATTTGAGGATGGAGATCTTATAATACCGAAGAATTCCCCCCAATACAGCCAGGATAAAAACGAACATGGTCAGATAGACGGATATCATCAGTTTCGCCAACGGGATCAGGGTATCGATCCCATATTTTCCTATCGTGAAAGCCATGCCGCCAAAAGCACCGATGGGAGCCGCATACATCACCCAGTGCAGTCCTTTGAAAACATATCCTGATACTTTTTGCAGGGGAGCGATCAACCGTTGCTTATTCTTGTAACGACCAAGCCAGATTCCGAATAGGATGGAGAATAGCAACACCTGTATCGTCACGTTCTCCTTTAAAAATTTCAGCCAGGAAAAATCTTCGGCACGTTTTTGAAAGGCATCCACCTGGGTGGCCGAGGCAGCCGTAGCGGTATCGACCCCCGCGCCGGGTTGGACAAAATGGGCGACCGTGATGCCGATCAACAAGGCTAGCGTGGTAACGATCTCAAAATACAGGATCGCCTTTCCTCCTACCCGACCCACTTGTTTGAGATCGCCCATACTGCTGATCCCAAGCACGATAGTGAGAAAAATGATCGGGTTGATGAATAGCTTAACAATATTGATGAACTGTTTACCGAGCGGCTCCATTGCCACTCCCTGCTGTGGGTAGAAATGACCAAGTAGCGCACCCGCCACAATGGCGGTGAGCACCCAGAAGGTGAGCGTGAAGACGATATTTTTAAGTCGCTTCACCATTAGCGCAGATTCATTTTAAACAAAGCACCCGCTGCTTTGGCGGTCTCGGCATTGGAATGAGCCACCCCCGGCATCGAGATCAACTTCCATCGAAAGGGTGTTTTCAAATCGGCAGCAGCTCGTGTACAAGCGCGGAAATAGTTTTGTCCGCGTTCATACCGATTGAGGCCCTGCTTGTTGTATTCCGGACCTTTTTGAAAATTGGCACTGGTGGTATCGGTATCCGATTCCCCCAACACCAAAAAGACCTCTTTGGAAAATACCGTTTTCAAGTCTGTTTCGGAGACAACTGATCGATCCAACCCAAACGGGAAATCTGTTTTCAATTCGGGCAGGGTATACCAGCCGGCATTTGCCATCATTACCCGATGAGCCCGGTTATTGGGCACGAAATACAAAAACCGGTGGACGAACTGTGCGCCAGCCGAGTGACCACTCAAATAAAACCATGGATAAATGTTTTGGGTTTCTTGTCGAACATAATCGAACAGCGGTTCGATCACAGAAAAAGTCCATTGCTCCTTTGGCAGAAATTTATCCATCTTCTCGCTGTACACATTTCCTTGGTTATAGCGAGCCCCGCCGGCATAATCTTCCTTGGAAAATTCCGGTGCCACGATCACATATTGATATAGATTGGCGACCGGGATCCAACTATCCATATATGCGGATGCATTTCGTTCGGCACCATGCAACATGATTACGATGGGCAGCGTGTCGGGGCGATCCGTAGGGCTATAAAACCATACCCGGATCGGCTTTTCCTTCACCGCCTCCACATCGCCGTACACAAATGATTGCTTTCCGGCCTTTTGCAGATTTGGCTGGGCATGAAGCGCCCATAGGCCTAAACAAAATATCGTTGTCAGAAGTATGCGCATTAGAAACCGGGATTTTGAATCAGATTTCGGTTAACCGCCAGCTCCCCATTCGGTATCGGCAATATGGTCCGATTGAAATAAGAAGTAGCGGCTACATTGTATTCGATCAAGCGTGAGGTAGCGCTACCGGCCGAGCTGATCTTCACAAAATTGGTTTTGGTACGATTGAGATCGAACAGCCGCTGACCTTCCAAGGCAAATTCACGTCGACGTTCCAGCATCACCGAATCGAGATAAGCAGGCAAGGTGATCGAACCCGTCGGAAGCGTGCCCGACAGAACCACGTTCAGCGGGCGATTGATGGTGGCGGTATCGCGACGGTTGCGTAAGAAGTTCAGATCCGTCACAGATCCGGCCAACGCTGCCGCATCACTGTTTTGCAAGGCCAGTCGGGCCAATGCCTCGGCACGTGAGAGATACATTTCAGCAAAGCGGATAATTTTTAAATTCTCCTGATAGGTTGTGATGTTCACGTATTTCAAAGCCAGTGGCACATTGATCTCACCCCCCACTGAATTACGATTACCCAAGGCAATGAATTGACGGCGTACATCGCTGCCGCTATAGGCTTCGTACAAACCCTTGAAGGTGGAAGCGGTGGTGCCGGTCTGGCGATTCATCGATTGACGAGTGGCGAGCAATTCGCCATACCCTTGCTGGCTGCTGAGGTAGGCAAGTCCGTCGGTTCCGGGATTATCGTTGGTATTATTCACCACTTCAAACATCGACTCGGAGTTGCCGGGTGTCCGAAAATCCTGCACCATACTGGCAAAGGGATAGACGGTGTAGCGACCGGAATTGATCACCTCGGTGGCCGTTGTTGCCGCGGTTGTCCAATCTTCTTTGTAGATGGCCACACGGGTTTTCAATCCTAACGCAGACCAGCGATTGAATCGCACTTTGAACCAAGAGGCGTTTTCAACTCCGCTGACGATCACATTACCCGATTGAGGCAAGCGTTCCAAGGCCTTGGTCAGATCGCTATCGATTTGTGCATACACCTCGGCAGCTGTGTTACGTGCCGGGTACGTAATCTCTCCGACAGTAGTCGGTTGTTTGAGCACCAAGGGTACACAAAGATGTGAGCCGTCTGCCGTAAATTTCAACGGACGAGAGAAAAATTTCGCCAGATCAAAATAAACCAACGCACGAACGGCATAGGCCTCCCCGATTAATTGAGTCAACTCCGGCAGTTCCAGAGGCGCTACGATCCCTTTCAGCTTTTCTTCGTTATCGATGATCGCGTTGGCATTATTGACTACGCGATACATCTGATCCCACATTCTTCCCACGTTAGCGTCGGTGGCTGCATGCGTCATCGTATTCATACCTGTATAACGGTTGCCAGACTTGATGCTTCTGGTGGCATTGTCGGATAATACTTCCGGAATAACATGTGCATCGCGACCATAATAGCTGTATGATTGCATCTGCGAATACATTCCGTTCACCGCGGCACGGGCAGTAGACAAACTTGAAAACACATCGCTGGTGAATACGCTTTGTTGCGGGCGCATATCCAGGAAATTCTTTTTGCAAGATGCCAGCATCAGCATCGATCCGATTCCAAGAAGTAGGTAAGCACGTTTCATATGATCAGTTTAATTCGTTGTGAATGTTTAAAGTGTGAATTCAATACCAAACAACACCGTATTGAATACCGGCGGCTTTTGGGAAAGCACGCCATCAATGCCCGCTTCGGGATCGGTGTTGTATCCTTTATCCTTCACCCATGTGTAAAGATTTTGCCCCCGTACATAGGCGCGCGCGGTGTTGATCTTGTATTTAGCCAGCCACTTTTTGGGGATGCTGTAAGAGAGCTGAACATCCCGCAAGCGGATGTAGCTGCCATCGTACAAAAAGCGCGAACTCTCGTAGCTACCCGAAGAGGACTGTGTGCCGAGAAAAACCGGTTTGGGCACATTGGTGATCTGACCGGGGGTAGTCCATCGACGACCATATTCATATCGACTGATCCCATTGCTCTGATCCGAGAAGCCCAGGTTGGCATCGGTCTTTTGCAAATAGCCATAGTCGTCGTAAATGAAATTGCCCCAGTTGATGAACCAGTGCATGCTCAACCGAAAATTCATGTAAGACAATGTATGCGACATTCCTCCATAAAAACGAGGGAGAGCCGAACCGCAGCGGATGCGAACCGCCTGCGTAAAGTTGTTGGTGGTTTGCTCTTTGTCGCTCGACGTATACCATAATGCTTCTCCGGTTTGCGGATCGACGCCTGCAAATACGCGCTGATAGTGCGTGTAATAGTTGGTACCGACCCGACGGAGATAATTCGCATTATTCGAGAAGTTGGAATCGATCTTGGTGATTTCATTTCGGTACGAGGTGATGTTCATGTCGGTGGTCCACTTGAAGCCACGGGCTTTCGTCGGAGAAATCAGTACCATAGAGACGGTCGCTTCGATACCGGTGTTTTTCATGGCACCATTATTAACCGTTACGGTTGTAACTCCGTTGGTACTGGGCACCGGTTGACTGCGCAGCAAGTTGCTCGACTCACGTGAATACCATTCTACTGACCCTGTGAAGCGTCCTTTCCAAGCGACGAAATCCAACCCAATATTGAACGGACGATTCTTTTCCCAAGTCAGGTTATCGTTGGCCAGCTGGGCCAACGTAAGTCCGGAAGACTGGTTATAATCACCACCGGTGCTATATAATCCCTGCGACTCAAAATTATCGATGCCCTGATTTCCGGTGTATCCATAACTCGCGCGTAATTTCAGTTCGGTGATAGACCGAATCTTGAAAAAGTTCTCATTGGCAATGTTCCAACCGATACCGGCCGACCAGAAGATAGCGGAGCGGAAGTTCTTGGCAAATCGGGAACAAGCATCTTCACGGATGGATCCCGAAACAAAGTATCGGTCACGGAATGCATAACTGCCGTTCAGAAACTTACTGACCAGCTTGTAACCGGTTGCAGTTCCGGTGGCTGATTCGATCAGCGACCCACCCGCCGGTGTGCTGGTACCCGGAGCGATCCCGTTCACCGTTACATTGGTTTCCAGGTCGCCCCGACTTTGTGCCTCGTAACCGGCAAACACTTCCATAATATGCTTGTCGCGGAAACTGCGTTTGTACCGAAGGATGTTCGTCGCCACCCAGTTGGTAATGTCTTGCGTATAATTGGTGACCGACCCTCCTACGGCTACGTAGGTATTCCCAACCCGGGGGTCATAGTAAATACTACGAAATGCATGATTGAAGTCAAGCGCCAAACTTCCCTCGTATTGCAGGCCTTCCATTATCTTGAAGGTGGTGGACGCATTGGCCGCCAGGTTGTAGGTTTGGGCCAAGCGTTTAGTGGTTTCGATAACTGCTACGGGATTATAGCCGTTGTTGTACCCAAGCTCATACGTGACTCCATCGCTTTCATAAACCGGTAACCAAGGGGCCAGGCGATACATGGCACGGATGGGATTCCCGAAAAAGGATCCGCCCAGGAAATTGGTAGAACGTTGATAGCTGCCGGCCATTCCGCCTTTCACCGACCATTTTTTGGAAATCTCGGCTGTCACGCTGGTACGGAATGTGCCTCGGTTGTAATCAACCCCCTTGGTAGGGGCTTCTGAAGCATAATAGCTACCAGACATGTAGTATGTGCTGCGATCACTGCCACCACTTACATTCAAATTATATTGGGAGTATTTACCCTGACGCAGCACCTGTTCGAACCAATCGGTGTTGATCGAGGTGTCGATTCGATTAGCGGTCAAGAGTGAATCATACGATGATACCGGATTACCGGCATTGACCCAACCTTCCCGGTAATATTGTATGTATTGCGACGTGGTCAATGTTTTCTGCTCGTCTCGAATGGTATAATTGTTATAACCCCGCTGATAGGTGAAATTGACCTTGACCTTGCCTGCTTTACCGGATTTGGTGGTGATCAACACCACACCATTCGCTGCACGAGAACCATATAGTGAGTTTGCGGATGCATCTTTTAGGATGGTCATACTGGCTATATCATTGGGGTTCAACCCCGCAATAGTATTGGTGTTGCCACCAGAAATATCACCACTTACCACCGGGATCCCATCAATTACATAGAGCGGTGTGGACGAAGCAGAGATGGAGCCAATCCCACGAACACGGATGTCCGGTGTTTGGCCAGGCTGACCGCTTCCGTTCGTAGATTGCACCCCTGCCACATTTCCTTGAATACTTTCTTGCACCGAGGTCGTGGGCGCACTTTCCAACACGGATGTTTTGACGGTGGTGGCCGCACCGGTGAAGGTGCTGCGCTTCTGATTCGAGTAGGCAACCACCATTACCTCAGACAGATTATTTTCTGATTCCTGTAAAAAGATCTGAACTTCTTTAGTATCGTTGACCTTAATCGTACGGGCAACCATATTTACGCTGGAGAACTCCAGCGATTGGCCTTTCTGTACGGTGATGGTAAAGCTACCATCCGCTTTTGTGGTGGTTCCTTTTTTGGCTCCTACCACTTTTACCGTTACGTTTTCCAAGGGGGTATTGTCCTTCGCATTGAAGACCTTCCCTTTTACGATGATGTCTTCTACCGCCACCTGATCGAATTTGTATAATTTTTCCTCTCCTGCGCTGCGGGAACGGTTGGCCGAACGGATCACGTAGGTATTATCCGCCACTTTTTTATACTCCAATCCGACCTGCCGGGTGATCTCATCCAATATCGTCTCGGTCTGTTTCCTGTAATCGGGAACCGACACCTGGGTGGAACCGATCGACGGATCGGTAAACATAAAAAAGATCCCTTTTTCCTGGTTAAGTTTTTTCAGTACCGAGGAGAGGGCGGTTGCAGGCGCATTCGTATCTGACTGGGATCGCTCCTTGGTGCGATCGGTCTCCGTTGGCCGGGAAGTACCAGCAAAATTTCCCTGTGCCGGGGCTACGAGGTTACAAAACAGAAATACTACAGCAAGGGAGCGTAGCATCCAAATGGGGAGAGGTTTTTGCATATGCAAGGTTTATAAAGAAGATATTAAATAGGTGAGTGTAGACTCCTGTGTGATCTTACAGTCCATAGCCGATGCCAACGCATTCAGCAAAGCCGACAGATCGTTGTTAGGAAGAATACCCGTGATGAGTTTATCATTCAGGGCCGGGTCCAGGATCTTGATCTGAACCTCATATCGACGTTCGATCTCTCTGGCCACTTGCACAAAAGGCGTATTGTCAAAAACGATATGTCGCTCCAGCGTAGCGGGTGTAAGTTTCGCAACGCCTGTACTCGCATCACCCAGCGGGGGCTCGAAGGAGAAATAATCACCCGGATTCATGCGGGCGATCTCCCCATTGGGAAATATCAGGTTCACAGAGCCCTCCTGTAACAACACACTGGCAAGTTTCTCTTGGTTATTGACAATGAAACGGGTTCCGGTCACTTCTATATCAAATAATCCCGTGTGAACAATGAAAGGCTGATCGTCCTTTTTATGGGCAACCTCAAACTGTGCCTCGCCTTTTACCCAAACCTCCCGGATGGTTTTTTTTTCAAACCCGTCCGGATAGCTAATGGTGCTGCTGCCTCGCAGAGACACTTTGGTTCCGTCCGACAACTCGGACAGTTTCCCATCGCCGCTGATGGTATTGTGTAACTGACTTTTCCCAAAATAACTGACGACTCCGAACACGCCAGCAATCATGACCGTAACGAGCATGGGCACCCAGATCCTTTTAGCAAGCGAAGTGAACGGTTTCAGGTCCTTTTTGGCAGACCGTTCCATTCGTTCCATCAAACGATCTAATTGCTCTGTGGCTCCGGATACAGGTACCTCCACACGGCAAATAGCCCGATAGATCAAAAGGGCCTCCAGAATCTCGTCTTCCTGTTCTGAGGCAGAAAGCCGAAGTTTTTCAACCCAATGGGCGCAAGAAGAATCGTCCGCCCCTCCCGCCCAGGCCATAAAACGCTCATCGAGGAGCAATTGGTCGGCAGTCACAAATCGGTCAGAGGGAGGAATTGACATACGTAGTAATACATAGGTGTATAAAAACTTCGGGCTGTAATAGGGCGGAACGATTATTTTTATTCGAGAAGACCCGGATTGCTTACCCTAACGGATGATATCCTCTGGGACAGTTTTAGACAAGGAAACAAAGAAGCCTTGGCCAAACTGTTCGAACGGCATTATGCTCAGTTGTACAGGTATGCCCATAAGATCCACCGCGATCGGGAGGCAGTCAATGACCTGATCCAGGATCTGTTCATTGAGATCTGGCAGCAACGCGAACCCAACCCAATCCTTTCCATCAAGGGATACCTGCTACAGTCCATTCGATACAAGGTGATCCGACTGATCCGAAATGGGTCTGGAACAATTCCCCTGGAAGAAGCGGATCATTCCTTCGAGATCAGTGCAGAGGACTTACACATTCGGCAGGAATCCGATACAGAAAGGAATCGTCGAATCTCCCTGGCCCTGCAACAACTATCTCCCCGACAACGCGAGTTGGTATATCTGCGTTTTTATCTGTCTCTTTCATACCGGGAGATCTGTTCCATCTTACAAATCGACTATCAGATCGCCCGCAACCACCTTCATCAGGGCATCAAGCGTTTGAGGGGTATCCTGGAACCGGTCCTCCCGGCGAGCCCGACTGGATCGAACTAGTGTCGATCATCGCACCTGATCCAATACAGAGGCAGGCATTTTCACAAATGAAAATTGACGGATAAAAGAGGTGATTACATCACTGAAGGCCATGGCAAAGGCTGAACGCCCATTCGGATCACGTACCCCTTTGTAATTACTCTCGATCTGCCAACCGAATACATTCGGATAGAACACGCCCGTATATCGTTTCGTATTGTAGCCACCATTGAAATATTTTTCTCCCTCTTTGGGATACGGATCTTGCTGGCTGGGAACAGAGGGAAATCCTTTAGCAGCCATGCGGGTTCCAAAGGACTTCTCACCAAATAACCATTCGCGCAATGGACTCACTTCTTTTCGAACTAATAAATTGCCCAGGGAAGTCGTCCGGTCCGACACCAACTCGGTTTGATCGAAAAAAGGAGCCAGTTTTTTGTCGGGAATGAGATAGCCAATCTCCAGCCGCTGTTCGGGATGACCATGGCCATGTAAATCGATATAAAGACAATTCCCAAATCTCCGAACAGCATCGACCAGGGCGGAATCGATGTATTCGTGAAAGGTGAGCCACGGAGTGGCCATCTCCGGATTACCGCAGGTACCTTCATTTATCTCCCGATTTTGATCGACATCTTTCCGCGTAATATTACAAACGATCAGGTAGGGACGCATCCCATGATATTTAGAGAGCGCATCGGAAATATCGAAAGCCAGCTCCTTTGTCTCTCGATCGGTCACGGTGACCGCTCCCTCACAATCCCGGTCCTTTATTTCAGTCAAATTCCATGTGCCTCCATGTGGCACACTGATCACAAGCGGCATGTTGCCCGGATAATAGGTTGTATGACCGGCCGCATCCTGTACCCCGCCCGGCGGAGGATTTTGCCCTAGCACAACAACCTGAAAAAGCAAAGAGAATAGAATCGTTGAAATACGCATGACAATCGTTTAATAGCAAGTGACAAGAGCAGAAATCTTGTAATAGGCTCAACCCAACCGAAACAGCGCTTTGGCGTTTGCCGTGGTTTTCTCCGCCACTTCCTGCACCGAACAAAATTTCGCTTCAGCGATCTTTTGGGCCACGAGCGGGATGTACGCCGGTTCATTGCGTTTACCCCGATGGGGCACCGGTGTCAGATAGGGCGCATCGGTTTCCAGCAACAGATGATCGAGCGATAATTGAGCGATAACAGCCGGTAATCCGGCATTTTTGTACGTAACCACGCCTCCGATTCCCAGATAAAATCCGAGATCGATGATCTGCCGGGCCGATTCGACCGAACCCGAATAACAATGAAACACGCCCCGCAATTTTCCGTTTTGATGTTTCCGAACGACTTCGATGCAGCGCTCAGTCGCCTCCCGAGAATGGATCACGATGGGCAGATCCAATTCCAAGGCCCATTGGATCTGACGCTCAAAAGCCAGGTATTGCTGATCGAGATGATCCTTATCCCAGTACAAGTCCAAGCCGATCTCACCAATGGCGATAAACGATCGTTGGTCGAGGTATTGCCGCACGATCCGTAACTCCTCTTCCACATTGTCCTTGGCCGAACAGGGATGCAAGCCCATCATCGATATACACCGATCGGGAAAAGCCGACTCCACTTGAAGTTGCTTCGCATGGGTTTCCGAATCAATGGCTGGCAGCAGCAGCTTCTCCACCCCTTGCGCCACGGACCGATCGATCATGGTTGGCCGGTCGGCATCAAACTCGGTCAGATAAATATGGGTATGACTGTCCAGAAAGTCCATGATGGCTGTAAAACTCCGTTTTTTCAAAGGAAGTATGCCATGAAATGAACCAAGACCGATGGGGTCCTCAAGCTTAACCCCGCTAACCTGCTATATAACAGGCACTTGTGCTCGAATACCTCGGCAACGGAGCGGGCTCTTAATGACAAGTCCCCCGGAATTCGAGCGAACCCCTTATACACCGGCTGGGGGTTATTTATTCGACACTCATAGAAGCATTCCCCTATATTTGACGGAGTTTTCATAGGGTACGGATTAAAAACGGGCCAGGGTTTCCACCCCGGCCCAACTTTTTTTAATTCCCCGGCAATATCTCGAACCGATACCCTAACTCGTTGAATTTTTCTAATATGATCGGTAAACAAACCTGTAACCGATCCCAGGCCTTTTCCGAATCGTGAAAAACAATGATTGACCCCGGGCTTGCCGAGCGCAACACTTGGTTGGCGCACCACTCACCCGATCGGGTTTTATCAAAGTCCCCACTCAGTACATCCCACATGGCGATCCGGGTTTGTGGGAATTGATTTTTCAACAAACGAACCTGTCGGCTTCTGATCCGACCATAGGGCGGACGAAACCAATCCGATTCGATGAATTGGCGGGCCATCGTCACATCGGCCAAATAGGTCACATCGGTTGTCTTCCATCCATTCAAATGATGCTGGGTGTGATTGCCCACTCCATGACCTTTTTCAATAATGCGCCGGTAGGTATCCAGATACCGTTGCACATTATCGCCGATGCAAAAAAAATGAGCCTTGGCCCCATAACGATCCAGTTGGTCCAGCACGAACGGCGTGATGGTGGGATGGGGACCATCATCAAACGTCAAATACAAAGTTTTCTCCTGCTTGGGGATGCGCCAGGTCCGGGTGGGATATAGCCATTGAATCCAACGGGAGATCTTGATCCGATAATCGCGCATCGGGACAAAGATAGTCCTCCCCGCCGCAGGGGTTATCTTTGCGGTATGTCGAAAAAAGTCCGCGTACGTTTTGCCCCCTCGCCTACCGGTGGCCTCCACCTGGGCGGTGTCCGCACCGTCTTGTATAACTATCTCTTCGCAAAAAAGCATGGGGGTGATTTTATTCTCCGCATCGAGGACACTGACCAAAGTCGCTACGTGCCCGGAGCGGAAGATTACATCTTCGATTGCTTACGCTGGTGTGGATTGGAACCCGACGAAAGCGTGCACCACGGAGGTGAATACGGGCCTTACCGACAAAGCGAACGTAAACCGATCTACCGGCAATATGCCGAACAGTTGATCGAGACCGGACATGCCTATTATGCGTTCGACACCCCCGGGGAATTGGAGAAGATGCGCGAACAATACAAGAGCGAACAAAATCCTTCCCCCCAATACGATCATACGCTTCGGGTGCACATGCGCAATTCCTTGACGCTTTCCCAAACGGAAGTGGCCGACTTATTAGCCGCCGGCACACCGCATGTGATCCGCATCAAAATGCCGGGCAGCGGAGACATATCATTTACCGATATGATCCGGGGCGAGGTGACCTTCGACATGGCAACGGTGGATGACAAAGTATTGCTCAAGGCCGATGGAATGCCCACCTATCACCTAGCCGTAGTGGTAGACGATTACCTGATGAAAATAACACACGCGTTTCGCGGGGAAGAATGGTTGCCCTCTGCACCGGTGCATGTGCGACTGTGGGATTGTCTGTTTGGTCGTGAGGCTATGCCCGAATGGGCGCATCTTCCGCTGATCCTTGGCCCCAACGGAAAACTCAGCAAACGCGATGGTGCCAAATACGGATTTCCTGTGTTCGCGATGATCTGGACAGACCCCAAGACCAACGAAACGGTGGAAGGTTTCCGCGAACGGGGGTTTCTGCCCGAAGCATTCATCAACTTGCTGGCCTTGTTGGGATGGAACGACGGAACGGAAAAAGAAATTTTCTCCCTCGACGAATTGATACAAGCTTTTTCGATGGAACGCGTGCACAGTGCCGGCGCGAAGTTTGATTATGAGAAAGCGAAGTGGTTCGGCCATCAATGGATACAGCTGACACCCGTACGAGATCTGGTAATGATCTTGAATAGTTTGGGCAGTTTGGAGAGTTTGGATAGTTATAAACAAGAGAAAATAGTTGCATTGGTACGGGATCGATGTCATTTGTTGACGGATTTTGCCGAGCAGATGAGTTATTTCTTTGAATATCCGAAGTCGGTTGACTTGGCTTCGATTCAGCCGAAATGGAATGCTGAAAAAGATGCGTTTTTTAATGCGCTGCTCCTACGTTACGATTCTTTGACAGATTGGAATGCAACAGTGCTGGAAGATTGCTTTAAGGCGTTGGCCACAGAACAATCGATCAAACCGGGTGAATTGATGTTACCCTTACGTATTATGCTGGTGGGCGGAAAATTTGGTCCGGGGGTTTTCGACATCGCCGAGATTCTTGGAAAAGAAGAGACGATCCGGCGGATATCGCTGCTGACCGAACAACTCTCGAAGGGTTAACTTTACATAAATCACATGAACACAACTCGCCCCATACGTGTTTTGGTAGCCAAGGTGGGCCTGGACGGCCACGACCGTGGCGCCAAAGTGATCGCCACCGCCCTGCGTGATGCCGGCATGGAGGTCATCTATACCGGACTGCGTCAAACATCGGAAATGGTGGTGAACGCTGCGCTTCAAGAAGATGTGGATGCGATCGGGATCAGCATTCTCTCCGGAGCACACATGACCGTATTTCCAAAGATCATTGGGCTGATGAAGGAAAAAGGATTGAACGACGTGCTGCTCACCGGTGGCGGCATCATTCCTGAATCTGACATGAATGCCTTGCATGAATTGGGCGTGGGACATTTATTCGCCCCCGGATCACCCATGCAGGAAATTGTCACTTACATCCAACACTGGGTGAAGGAAAACCGCTCATTCTAATACAAAAGCATGTACCAGACTTTATTGACCGAATTGACGGATGGCATCCTGACGGTAACCGTGAATCGCCCGGACAAACTCAATGCCCTCAGCCGAACCGTGTTGGATGACCTCGATAAACTAATGGATCAGGTCGAGTCCGATGCAAGTGTGCGTGGTGTCATCCTCACCGGTGCCGGTCCAAAGGCATTTGTAGCCGGTGCTGACATCAGCGAATTTTCGGGTCTTAGCAAAGAAGAAGGAATGTCCTTGGCCAAACGAGGGCAGGATTGTTTCTTCCGCATCGAACGCAGTTCCAAACCGATTCTTGCCGCCGTAAACGGATTTGCCTTGGGCGGCGGATGCGAATTGGCGATGAGCTGTCACATTCGATTGGCCAGTGAAAATGCCAAATTCGGACAGCCCGAAGTGAATCTCGGATTGATCCCCGGCTATGGCGGCACCCAGCGTCTTACCCAACTCGTGGGCAAAGGTCGGGCGCTTGAACTCATGATGAGTGGTAATATGATCCATGCCGCCGATGCATACCGCATCGGACTGGTCAATCATGTGTATCCGATCGAGTCATTGATCGAGGAAGCAAAAAAATTATTGACGATCATTTTATCCAAAGGACCCAATGCGGTGGGCCGCGTGATCGCTGCCGTCAATGCGACAGGCACCCCCGACGACGGTGGTTATGCCGAAGAAGTACGTCAGTTTGGCGAATGCTTCGGAACCGACGAGATGAAGGAAGGCGTTGGTGCGTTCCTAGAGAAGCGTGTTCCGCGCTTCTGATGAGAAGATGAGAAGATGAGGAGATGAGAGTTGAGGAGATGGGGGTTGAGGGATGAGGTTTAACGTTGAATGTTTTTGTTGAGTCTAAACATTAAACTTTAATCCTTAAACCTATATACGGATGGCTTCCGAATGCGGACGGGACCCGTTCCCTTCAAAATGCGTAACCGGATCTCCCGAATTTTTTTGGCCGGAAAGGTGATGATCCGTTTGTTACCGATCGTCGTGCCTTCGATTCGGGGATATGGAAAGCCGTGTGTTCCGATCAATTCGACTTCGAAACGAGCACAATGTTGACCGCCACTCAACTCCTCCTCCAATACCAAGGCATTCACCATCACCGTGTGATCGAAATCTATTCGGATCGACCCACGGGATCCGGGAAGTAATTCAGCACAATTGGTCGCATTCGAATCCATCCATTCCTGTACGGGACTGCTTACATAGCCGTTGACCCGACTGAACGATCCATTTTCTTGACGGATCAATTCATGATTGAATTGGTTGGCTCGCAATGCTGCAAATCCCACCAAAGAAATCGAATCGGCTGCCGAGATCAATCCATGGTCATTGGGAGGCACATTGAGTAAAAGATTGGCTCCGCGACCTACGGATTTTAAATAAAGATCGAAGAGGGTTTGCGGAGATTTCACCAAGCTGTCTTCCGAGCGACGCCAAATCCAACCCGGACGAATGCTGACGTCACACTCGGCCGGTATCCAATTGGCGCCGTTGACATTGCCCCGGTTGAGTGTGTCGGTTGGTGGTGCCCCTTCCCCGGCGGTAAATCCATCAATATTCAGTGTATTCCAGTTGGTTTCGCCGGCGATGCCTTTTTCATTGCCTACCCAGCGGATATCGGGCCCTACGTCACTGAATACCACCGTTTGCGGCGACAGCTCACGTACGGTTTTTCGAAACAAATCCCAATCGTACACTTGTTTTTTTCCGTTGGGGCCTTCCCCGTTGGCACCGTCCCACCAGAGTTCCCATACGGATCCATATTGCGTTAGTACTTCCCGAAGCATATTGGCAAAAACCTGGTTGTAGGCTGCGGTTCCGTAGTCGGGATGATTGCGATCCCAGGGAGACAGATAGACCCCGAATTTCAATCCATATTCCTGACAGGCCTGTGAAAGTTCCTTCAATACATCGCCTTTGCCATTTCGCCAACCGCTTTCCCGAATGGTGTGGGTGGAGTAGCGACTGGGCCACAGACAAAATCCGTCGTGATGCTTGGCTGTGATGATAATTCCTCGGGCCCCGGCTTGTTGAGCCAACCGACACCACTGACGGGGATCGAATGAATCGGGCTGAAAGATTTCCGCTTTTTCCTTACCGGTGCCCCATTCTGCCCCGGTAAATGTATTGGGACCAAAATGCGCGAACCAGTAATACTCGAGCCGATGCCAGCTCTGCTGCGCCTCAGTGGGCTTGGGCTGCGCCAGGAGGGGCATCGCCACATAAAGAAGGCAGGTGAATAGGAAGAACGCGCGGAGCATGGAACGAAGGTATTAATGTTGAGGAGATGAGGGATGAGGAGATGAGAGTTGAGGAGGGTTAGTGCTCAACCGATTGAGTCAACTATAAACAAAACACATTGAACTCTCATCTCCTCATCCCTCATCCCTCATCTTCTCATCTCTCCTCACTACCTTTGCCCCACAAAATCCCGCTGTATGCAATACCGGATCGAGAAGGATACCATGGGCGAAGTGAAAGTGCCCATCGATGCTTATTATGGCGCCCAGACACAACGCAGCATCGATAACTTTCGGATCGCACAGGACATTAACCGGATGCCTAAGGAGATCATCCGTGCATTCGCCTATTTGAAAAAAGCCGCCGCCCTAACCAATATGGAGGCAGGTGTTTTGGCCAAGAACAAGGCCTTATTGATCGGAAAGGTTTGCGACGAGATCCTGAAAGGAAAATTGAATGATCAATTCCCGTTGGTGGTTTGGCAAACCGGATCGGGCACCCAGAGCAATATGAATGTGAATGAGGTAATCGCTTATCGGGGTCATGTGATAAAGGGCGGCGCGCTCAGCGATAAAGAAAAGTTCCTCCACCCGAACGATGACGTGAATAAATCACAGTCCTCCAACGATACCTTCCCCACTGCGATGCACATCGCGGCCTACCAGATGCTCATCGAAACCACCATCCCCGGCATCAAACAACTGCGGGATACGTTGGCCAAGAAGAGCAAGCAATTCATGAAAGTTGTCAAAATCGGTCGTACGCATTTCATGGATGCGACGCCCCTGACACTGGGACAAGAGTTCAGCGGCTATGTATCACAACTCGATCACGGACTCAAAGCCATCAACAATTCCTTATCGCACCTAAGCGAACTGGCCCTCGGCGGCACCGCCGTCGGCACCGGCATCAACACGCCTCCGAATTACGCGAAGAACGTGGCCAAACACATTGCCGCCCTGACCGGTTTACCTTTTGTTACCGCTCCCAATAAGTTCGAAGCCCTGGCTGCCCACGATGCCATCGTGGAGGCACATGGCGCGCTGAAAACAGTAGCCGTGAGTGTAATGAAGATCGCGAATGACATTCGGATGTTATCCTCTGGACCGCGCAGCGGCATTGGCGAGATCTTCATTCCCGACAATGAGCCCGGTTCTTCCATCATGCCCGGCAAAGTGAATCCCACACAATGCGAAGCACTCACCATGATCGCTGCACAAGTGTTGGGCAACGACGTGGCCATCAACATCGGAGGCGCGACCGGTCACTTTGAATTGAATGTGTTCAAGCCTGTAATGATCTATAATTTCCTGCACAGCGCCCGCCTCATCGGTGAAGGTTGCGTATCGTTCGATCTGAAATGTGCGCGTGGCATCGAACCCATTGAAGCGAATATTCGCAAACACGTAGAAAATTCGCTGATGCTGGTGACGGCCTTGAATACCAAGATCGGTTACTACAAAGCTGCCGAGATCGCTCAAAAAGCACACAAGCAAGGGACCACGTTGCGCGAGATGGCGATCAAACTGGGGTATGTTACGGGTGAACAGTTTGATCAGTGGGTGAAGCCGGAGCGAATGGTGGGATAGTTTGAATAGTTTGAAAAGTTTGAAAAGTTTGAGTAGTTTGTTAGTTTGTTTGTTTGTTAGTTGGTTATGAAAAAAAATAGACCGGTTCATTTAGTGTTGTTGATCGTGTTGATCATTTTGGTTGATCAACTGGTCAAGATCTGGATCAAGACGCATTATCCGATCGGGGAAGTGGTACGGGTAGGCGGAATGGGCTGGTTCCGTATCCATTTCATCGAAAACCCGGGGATGGCCTGGGGTTGGAAATTCGGAAACGAAAACGGCAAATTGATCCTCACCCTCTTTCGATTGGCCGCGGTGATCTTTGGTACCTGGTATCTGGGCAAGATGCTGAAGCAAGAATATTCCCGCGGACTCATGATCTGTGCCGGACTCATCTACGCCGGCGCGTTGGGCAATCTGATCGATAGTATGTTCTATGGCATGCTCTTCAACAAAGGGCTGCATTACGATGCATCCATTGGCGAATACATCTCTTACACCGGCACAGCCAACCTCGGAAGCACCGGATACTCTTCCTTCCTGCATGGAAGCGTGGTGGACATGCTTTATTTTCCCATGATTCACTCCAACTGGCCTTCCTGGATACCAATTATTGGCGGAGAGGAATTTGAATTCTTCAGCCCCATTTTCAACATCGCCGACGCCGCCATTTCCATTGGCGTTTTAGTCCTGTTCTTTTTCCAAAAACGATTGCTGCAACCTGTGCAGAGCGAGTCCAAAAATGCTACGGTAAGTACCTCACAGAAGCATAACGACACGAAGGAAATCTTTTAGAGATGAGGGGATGAGGAGATGAGAATTCAATGTTTTTTTGTTTACAGTTGACTCAATCGGTTGAGGACAAACCTTTCTCAACTCTCATCCACTCAACTCTCATCCACTCATCTTCTCATCTCCTCAACTCTCTTCAATATAGACACGTTTCACGCGTTGTGATATACCCGTCATGATCTCGTAGGGAATGGTGTCCGCTAACCGAGAGAGTTCGGTCAGAGGTAACTCCGGACCAAATACGACAGCTGTATCGCCTGTTTTCACGTTTTCAATTGAGGTAACATCCACCATGAACATATCCATGCAAACCGAACCCAGCACGGGCGCTTGCTGTCCATGCATCAACACATACCCTACCCCGTTTCCCAGACGTCGCGGAAATCCATCGGCATATCCCAACCGGATGGTAGCGATCCGAGTAGGACGATCGGCTATGAAGCGCCGATTATAACTGACCGACTCACCCGGTTGCAGATCCTGCAACTGCGCCACCGTGGCTAATAAACTTGCAACCGGACGTAACGAGATCTTATCCGATACGGCCGGGTCGATCCCATATAATCCGATCCCGATACGTACCATGTCCAATTGCCAATCGGGCCGACGAACAGCCGCTCCGGAATTGGATAGATGCAGCAGAAATTTATTTTGACATGCCGCGCGAACGATCGACACCCCTTCCATCAATTGCTCCAATTGACCATCACTGAATGGATCGGCCTTCGGATCTTCTCCGGCGGCCAGATGCGAGAAAACCGAACGGATCTGAAAATTTATAGCGCCTGTCAATACCCTACGAAGCTCATCGTATGACTGACTGGATATACCCAACCGGTGCATCCCCGTTTCCAATTCCAAGTGCACCGGGAATTCGGTCTCCCCTTGCGACTGCAAGAATTGCTGAAAGGAATTGATCATTTCGATGGAATACAGAACCGGCTCCAGCTGATATGTCAGCATGGCATCAAATGCATCCGGCTCGGTATTCATAACCATGATCGGCAATTGGATGCCACCCTCGCGTAAAGCCACGCCCTCGTCGGCATAGGCCACCCCCAGATAGGCGATCCCCTCCTCTTGCATCACCCGGGCGATCTCCACTCCACCGCTGCCATACGCAAATGATTTTACCATGGCCATGATCTTCACACCGGATCGCAGCACGGATTGATAGGCACGAATATTATGACGCAATCCACTCAGATCGATCTCCAGTCGCGTTTGATGCAACTGCGCCTCCAACAGTGGAAGCAGTTTTTCAAGTTGAAACCGTCGAGCCCCTTTCAGTAAAATCGCCTCTTGGAAAAAGGAATGCGCGACGAATTGTTTTTCGTATTGTTGTACATCGGGATACTGCTGGATTTGGAGTCCATCAAAAAAGCGACCCGATAGAAATGACTGAAAACCCGGACCGATGGCAATGAGTCGACGCACCTGGTTTTGGCGCAATATGTCGATCAGATCGAAATATGCCTGCTCACTTCCCTCTGGCAGATCGGTAAGAATGGCGGTGAGACGTCGCTCGCCCGATTGCTGTTTGAGATGACTTAGCGCGATACTGAGCGAATCGAGATCCAGGCTATAGGCATCGTTCAGAAGTAAACATTGCCGGATGCCCCGCTTGATCTCCAGTCTCATCTGCACCCGTTGGAGGGACAACATGCGGCTAGCGATGGTTTGGTTATCGTAACCCAGCAGTTGCATAACAGACCAGCAGGTCAATGCATTCTCAATGGAGGCATCGTCGGTAAAGTGAATCGTGATAACCTCTCCCGTAACTGAGGTGAGAACAGAATGATCACTCCCTGTTTGCCTGCTAGCCAGAATAATCGGTTTGGGTAATGCTGCCCCTTCAAAGAGTTTGCGTTTTTCCTGCTCTTTTTGCGTGCGGGAAACAAACCCATCGTCGTGCGCCTTGCCCAGGTGAGTGAGTACCCCGATGGTTGGACGGATGATCGTGGCCAGCTTTTCCATCTCACCCGGCTTTGAGATCCCTGCCTCGAAAATGGCCAGGGTATGAGTCGCATTCATTTTCCAAACACTAAGCGGAACACCGATCTGCGAGTTATAACTGCGCGGAGATCGAATGATCGTAAAATCGGGACTCAACAATTGAAATAACCACTCCTTCACGATGGTCTTTCCGTTACTGCCGGTAATACCAATGACGGGTATATTGAATTGAGAACGATGATATGCAGCCAAACGCTGTAGTGCCACAAGGGTATCGGGTACAAATAGAAATACGGCGTCGGGATACTCATTTTTTGATTGGGTCCGGCTCACTACAAATGCCCGAACGCCCAGCGAATAAGCCGTTGAAATAAAATCGTGCCCATCTCGGCGATCAGAGCACAGGGCAAAGAACAAAGTGGAATCGGGGCGAGCAATCTTGCGAGAATCGGTGCTCAGTTCCGTGACCACTGCATCCGAAGTGATGTCGGGAGCGTGTAAGATCTTGGCAATATCGGAGATCTTGTAAGACAAGTCAGTTTGAAAAGTTTGAGCAGTTTAAGTAGTCTAAAGTTTGTCGGGGGTGCCGGGCTTTTTAATAAAAATGGAATAGAAAATAGATCCTCCGATGCATAGCATGATTACACCCAGCGAGAGCATGACCAGGGAGGTCTTATCGAACCAATCATTTAACCAGGATTCTCCCAGCATTTTTAGTCCGATGAACACCAATACGATCGCAATTCCCTGCGGTAAATAATCAAATTGGCTGACTGCCCCCCGGAGCAGAAAGAACAGGGACCGAAGGCCCAGCACGGCAAAAACATTGGAAGTGTAGATCACCAGTTTGTCGCGAGAAATACCCATCACAGCCGGTATGGAATCCAGCGCAAAAACAACATCGATGACCGCCAGCATGATTACCACAACGAAAAGAGTGGTATAGACGGGGCGTCCATTTTCCCGCATCATGAACTTACCGCCACCATCGTGTGGCACCAGGGGTAGGAATTTTTTCAGCAGCTGATAGATCTTGCTTTGCTGAGGATCGAATTCTTTTTCATCGGTAGCAGTGAACATTTTATATCCTGTATAGACCAAAAAGACACCGAACAAATAAAGAACCCAGTGAAATCGATCGACCAGCGCCACCCCTATCGTAATGAAAAGAATACGAAACACAACCGCCATGAGGATCCCAATCAATAAAACGCGACCGTAATTTTTAGGTGCAACAGCAAAAGCAGAGAAGATCAAAATGAATACAAAAATATTATCGATACTAAGACTCCATTCCATCAGATACGCACTCAGATACTCCAGTGCGGTCTGTTGACCTTTTTCATACCACACAAAAAAGAAAAAAGCCAGTGCTAGTCCCACCCAGAACGCTGTCTGCGACAAGGCCTTTTTGATGGTCACATCCTGGTCCTTTTTACTCAACAGCCCCAGATCGAACAATAATGCCAACATCAATACCACACCGAACACCAGGTAGGTGATCTGATCTACGTTCATGGGAGATGATTATGCTGCAAAGATACTCTTCAGGATGCGCCGTAGCGTTTTTTGCGGAGCCATTGAAAAACCATTCCGAACACGGCGAGAAGGGCCAGCGGCAGGATCAGATTTAAGGATTGCCAAAAAGAGCGGTTGCTTTCGACCCGGGTTGAATCGAGCAATCGAAGTACGATCTCTTTATTCCGGGTGGCCATGATGGCCGGGTCGCCCACCAATTGTTCAATGGCCATTTTCAAAAAATCCCGATTTGAGGCCGGAATGAAATACTTCCCTCCTTCTTGTCCTTCCTGATAAGCCAAGTATGTGTATTTGTTCCAACCCATGGGTAGCGGTCCCATCCGTGGGTCGGTTTCACTCAGCACCATATCACCGTCTGATACTACGATCATCCGGTTGGGAACGGAGCGGGCCAGAAAGGGGTTACCGGATCGTGCCAAACTATCTCGCCATGCCGAGCCGATCCGGTTGGCGAACAGCGAGGAGAAATTCCCTTCCAACAGGTAGGCGATCGGTATACCGGCTCGCTTGAATTTTTCATCTTCCGGTGCGTTCCGATTTTCATTGAAGCTGATGAGAGCGGGGGTGGCCATGGTACGGGCATGGTCGGATGAGGTCAGGATTGCCGTTTTGGTAATGCCCGGCGTCTCGATGGTATCGATGGAATTAGCGAATCGGGTGGCAACATAGCCGAGGTTCTTGGCAAATGGACCGGCCCCGTTCGCGAGCGGAAAATAATTCCAACGCAGGTATTCGAGCTGGGGGGCTTCCATTGTGCCGCCCACCACTAATGGAATGAAATCGGATTGAAGGTCCATGACCAGATCGGGGTTGATCCGACAGCCATATCGGAACAACAGGTCGGTCAACTGCAGGTTGCGGTCGTAGGCAATGGTCTCCCCGGTGGATTTCAATTGCAGGCTGTCTTGTTCAGCGATCAGGTTATCAATGAACAGTAGCAGTTTACCGCCCCGCATCACAAATTGATCCAGTTTGATCTTATCCTCTTCGCTGAAGGCTTGATTGGGCTTTACGATCAGCAACACATCAATACCGATGGGAATGTTCAGCGAATCGCGCATATTCAATAAACCGAAACGATAGGACGATTTCAGGGTGTTCTCCAGATCATACCCACGCAGATCGGTGGGCTGGCCATGGCCAACCTCATAGGCGATGGTGGCGCTGCCGGTGCTGATGAGCTTTTGCAGCGTGGATGCGAACTGATATTCCAGCAGTGTTTCCGCATTGTTGATCTCTTCCTGACTGATCCGACCCTTGGTGCCGGAAAAAAGAGGTACCAATTGCTGGCGTTCACCGACCCGAATCCAGGCGTATGGGAATAGCAGATTGGTGGATTGTCCGGCTTTTTTCTGAACGGTGAGGTTGATGGGCATGGCACCCATCTTGCTAAGCGTATCGGCATAGGGCTGGCCGTTCGCTTGAAGTTCTTCGGGTGAAACGAACCGGATCTGAATGCGGCGACCGTTCTCATCTTTCAATAGTTCCAGAAAATCGCGTGTGCTGTTGGCCAGTTTGCGAAAGCCGGAAGGAAATTCACCTTTCAGAAATACATCGATCTGTACAGGCTCTTGGATCGATCGTACCAATGTTCGGGTAGCGCCACTGAGGGTATATCGCTTATCGGCCGTTAGGTCATACCGAAGCGGAAATAATCCGGCCAGTCCGTTCACGATGAGTAATGCCGGAAGCAAGATCCAGCCGCCCCACCGATGCAGAAAGATATGATGGAGACTGGCGATCATCTTTTATGCAGCAGGTTACGTTGAGTAAGGAGCAGGAATGTGGCAACAAGCGAACCGAAGTAGATCAGATCGCGGATATCGATGAGTCCGCGGCGAATGCTTCGGTAATGGAATTCAATGCCTGCCATATCGATGTAGTAATCCAGTGTGCCCGAAAAAAGGGGCAATTGACTGATGGCCTGTGCGCCGTAATGGATAGTGGCACAACCGATGGCAGACAGTAAAAAGGCTACCACCGCATTGGAGGTTAGGCTACTGCAAAACAGACTGATCGAAGCGAAAACGCCCGCCAATAAAAGCAACCCTATATAGGCGCCGAGGGTGGCACCGAAGTCGAGTCCTTTATCGGCTGCGAGTTGATTGATGGTGACGGCATAGAGGCCGGTGGGCACAAAGGCAATGATCACCACGAGCAAGGCGGCCAGGTATTTACCAAGTAGAATTTGGAAGGTTGATATGGGTTGTGCCTGCAGGATCTCGTAGGTACCGGTCCGGAACTCTTCGGAGAAACTGCGCATGGTGATGGCCGGAATGAGAAATAAAAGTATCCAGGGAGCTAGGGCAAAGAAGGGATCGAGGGTGGCGTAGCCGTACTCGAACAGGTTATCGTTGAAAACGAAAAGGACCAGTCCGTTCACCACCAGAAATACGCCGATGGCCAGGTATCCGGTAAGGCCGGAAAAGAATTGTTGGAGCTCTTTTTTACAAACGGGCCACATGGGGAAAGAATAACGTAGAACGGGTGTCGAAAATTGCTAATTTTCGGTGTCGGTGACAAAACTAACGATTTGGCCATGAAGCGTCTGTTCCTCATCCTAAGCTGGGTACCGCTGTTTTCGCAGGGGCAAGTGGTGGTGGATGGAGATTGCAGTGAAACGGCCTGGCGGATTTTGGGACTCGTGAACACGACCGGCACAGCGAATACCAGTTTTGGATCAGCGAATACGATGGGTGTATTGAAATATCACTCGAATGCCACCACGTTGTTTTTGGCGGTGACCGGCAATGTGGACGCCAACAACAATATCGTGCTGTTCATAGACGACGTGTCTTATAACGGACGGGGGCCCAATAAGCTGGGGGCGAATATGTCTTCCGTATTCACTTCTGTCTTCAAAACCACCAGTGCCTCTTGTCCCACCGGGTTCCCCAATCCGGCCGAACCCAATGGATTATCGGGCTCCATCATGGATAATGGGTTTGA
This sequence comes from Bacteroidota bacterium, assembly GCA_046081925.1. Classification (GTDB taxonomy): domain Bacteria; phylum Bacteroidota; class Bacteroidia; order Chitinophagales; family Chitinophagaceae; genus JJ008. The sequence goes on from JBJTWV010000029.1 coordinate 44,680, forward strand.
TGCCGACTATGCATTTGCCATCAACAAGGGAAATACCGGTACAAATATGTACATGGATGCAGTTCGGTTCAGCGACTACAACAATGATGCCTTGCCCACGCCTGCGTATTTAGCCGGGCCGGTTTACGTGGGCAGCAGCAATCAATCGGGGGCCACAGCCAGTTATGGGGTGAGTGTGAGTGGCTGGAATTCGGGCAGCAGTCAGATCAGCTTTGCCTGGCAAAATGGGTATGATGCTGCAACCGCACCCAGTAAGGGTGTGGAATTTTCCATCCCCTATTCCTTTTTGCCCGGGGTGGCTTTGGGTCATCAACTTCGTTTTTTTGTATTGATCACCAATGCCGACGGATATGCATCCAATGTGTGCATTCCCGGCGATCCGGGCGCCTCCAGCCTGGGGTGCAGCTTTAATTTGAGTACGATCACCAACTCGGGAAAGGATATTTTTTATACCGAGCCGCTGGTGGCACTTCCTCTGCGTTTTTTGGGGGTAAAGGCCATTTGGGCGGGTGAGTCGGTGCAACTGAACTGGTCGGTGGCGGAACAGGGAGAGGGAAGCACCTATGACGTTGAGCGGTCGGTGGATGGAGTGCTGTACAAGCGTATCGGAACGTTACCCTCGAGGGGTCTGGTAGGGGTATCGTCATTTGAATTCCGGGATGCCAACCCCGAGGCTGGTAAAAATCATTACCGGATCGCTGCGCATACCCGTACCGGCACTGTGACATATAGCAAATCGGTATGGGTTGATAATCAACGAGTTTCTCTTATTCAAATATTTCCTAATCCGACCGCTGACCAGTTCTTTGTTCGGGTGGGAGATGTGCCCGGGACGGATTGCTACTGGTACCTGCACAATGATGCGGGGCAACGGGTACTATCGGGGAAACTGTCTGGCGAACGGGCGTTGGCTTGTATTACCATCCCACCCACCCTTACCAATGGAACTTATCGGTTTTCCCTGATTGCAGAGGGAAAGTCCACCGCCCGAACCCTGCAGATTCAACGTTAAAGAACAACTGTTCGGATACGGATCTAACCTAAACATTTTTTTGTTAATGTGTTAGAAGTACATATTTTGAAGGGACGATTGTTTCATCCAAAACTGATTGCGACTATTTAGAGCGAATCAGATTAAGGAAGCAATACCATCCAATTCCTTCGAGCAACCAACAAAACCAATTTATTGCCATATGGAAGTGTACGCCACGCGCCTGCCTTTCCATACTTATTTGAAATCGAAAACAATTGATATATGAACATTTCTACCCGCGGTGAAATGAATGTGAATGCTTGCTTCACTACCAATGATTTTAAAAAGTTCCTTTCCCGCATTTTATTGGCACTCTCATTTTTTTTATTAGTAAACTATTCTGCGAATGGACAAACTATTTTTGATTGGTTTGATACTGCACCTGACGGGAATTGGAGGCGTGGTGCAGACGGCGCAAGATGGACTGGTGGTTTATGGGATGAGCCAGGTTTTGGTGTATTGCGATTTAATAATAACCATCAATTGTCTATGACAAATAATGTTGCAGGCACTTATTCACAACATTCAATTATTTTCGGTTCATCTAATACATCAAACAGAACTATAAATGGAAATGGTAGTGGCAATACGGTTAGATTCTATGATAATGGAGGAACTGATCCAAAAATTGAAAATCAATCTTCAGGAAGTCATACAATTAATTTTAATATAGAAGGGGACGGAATCACAGATCCTTTGGAGATGAATCCTACAAGTGGGAATCTAACCTTTGGGGGAACCGTGAATAATCAGGGTACTGATATACTAGTATATGGGAATAATGGGAAAACAATTACGTATGGTGGGGTTATATCCGGTTCCGGTAAATTCATAATTAAACAAAACAGCATTGCTGTTTTTAATGCTTCTAATACATATACTGGTAATACAGAATTAGACGCCGGAGAATTATGGATCGGAACTAGTGGCGGAATTGCTTCTGGCAGTGCGATTTATTTAGGTAATGGTAGTGCGCTTTCAACTGTTACAAAATTTTGGCTATCTACATCATCAGGCGGTACAACATTTGCAAGAAATATTACTGTCAATAATGGGAATTCTACCACTCGTTATATTGGTGGTTTAAATTCTTCAGGAACGCATACTTACTCTGGTAATATTACTAATAACTCAACGGGAGGACTTTATTTAGCTGCTGAAACCAGTGGAGGTACCGTTGCGTTTTCCGGTGTTATTTCTGGATCTAATCCTGTGCTCACTAGTGGATCCGGTACTGTAACAATCAGCGGTGCAAGTGCAAATACTTATTCTGGTGCTACAACAATCGGCGTTGCAACTATTCTGAATAAATCTGCCGGAGTTGTTGCTATTCCTTCTGCTACCACCATCAACTCCGGAATTACTTTACGCACGGATGCTGCCAACCAGTGGGGTACTGGTACTCCCCCACTTGTAACAATAGCAGGAAATGGAATTTTAAACCTGAATAATACAAATCAAAAAATTAAACTTGCGAGTTCCAGTAGCACCGCTAAAGTTACTTTGGGAAGTGGCACACTAACGATTGACAATACGGCTTCAGATACATATGCTGGATCAATCTCAGAAACAGGCGGGCTGACAAAATCTAATACGGGAACCCTGATATTGACAGGCACCAATACCTATACTGGTGCGACCACTGTATCTGCTGGTACTCTCCAGTTAAATAAATCTGGAGGAACAACAATTCCCATCACAAATAATGTAACAGTGTCTGGCGGAACTCTAAAGATCTCCCAAAACCAAACTCTTGCAAATCTTACAGCCACAAGTGGCACCATTACTGTAGACAACGGTGCAACATTAACCATTACAGGCAAACTCACACTCTCCCTTGGTGTAACAGTATCGGGTAACATTTCTTATGGAGCCGGTGCAGACCTTGAACTCACTTCCAGCGGTACGACAGACGATGCTACATGGCCTGCTACCGGAGGCCCCGCAAATGTTATAGTAAATGCCTCCGGCGCTACGATCACCCTGCATGCGAATCGGAGCGTTTCGGGAAGCATAACCCTTACCGCCGGAAAATTGGCTTTGTCCAACTACAACCTGACCGTCGGTTCTGTTTCGGGTGGCGGAGCATCCTCCTACATACAAACCGCTGGAACAGGTACCTTAACGGTAAACGGCATTAACAATGATTCAGGGGCCCTCATCCCGGTTGGTAACAGCACATACAATCCCGTAACGATTGCCAATACCAGTTCCCACAACTGGACGCTCAAAGTGACTGATGCGATGACCGCTCCCGCTCCCTTCAACACCAATGCCAATGCCGCTATTCAGCGAACCTGGAGCATCACGCCATCCACCAATCCCACAACGGCCACCGGTATCACATTGCAATTTGACGAGACGGATGGGAACCAAAAGCCGGCTGGCTTCAATATCAACGATCCCGTACAGGCTTTCAAGCGCACTACCACCAGCTGGTTCCGTATCGGATCGCCCGGGTCATTAGGGGGCGCCAGCGGAGCAAAGACCTTCACCATCACCGGCGTCACCAGCTTCTCCGATTTTGGATTGTCCAATTCCGGAAATCCGCTTCCCGTCAACTTCACTAATCTATCCGGAAACATTCGAAACGGAAAAGCACTGCTGAGTTGGAACATTGCCGACGAGGTGAATGTAGCTCACTACGTTTTGGAAGAGTCCACAGACGGCCGACGATTCCTACCCCTAACGCAAATCGATGCGGTCAGCCGTAGCAGTTATCAAGCCTCCGATGCACAACTGCATCTGGGCGCCAACTACTACCGTGTTAAAGCGGTCGACATCGATGGAAAACTAACCTATAGCAAGATCATCCGACTCGACAACAGCGCTGTTGACAATAACATTCGCGTTTATCCAAACCCCAGTCAAGGTGAACTGACACTCGGACTCAATATCGCCGCAGGTAACTATCAAATCCGCGTGATCAATTCCATCGGACAAACCGTCTATCAACAATCCCTCACCCACGAAGGCGGCAGCCGCAGCTTGCCACTTGCCTTGCCTAAACTAAATGCGGGGATATACCAAGTGGAAGTAAGCGGGGGATTGGAGAAGTTTGTGAGAAGCGTACGGATTGAATGAATACAGTAGAGGGTAGAGAGTTGAGAGTAGAGGGTTGAGAAATTCAACTATAAACAACCTCAACCCTCTACTCTCAACTCTCTACCCTCTAC
>JBJTWV010000030.1:0-3847 GCA_046081925.1 Bacteroidota bacterium
GCGAGACAGTAGCCTGATTCTGCCGATCATGCAAGGGGCCGAATCAACTGGAGCGAACTCCATTGCATCCTATCAAAAATGTGGGAAGGGTGAAGCAATATACTTGGCTGTGGTTGGCGGCGATTTTAGTAACGATAAAAAAGACAGTGCAACTTGTACCATCAGTTCAGATGGTGGAAAAACCTGGCAGCAACCTGACCGTCCACCCCACGGCTACCGGAGTTGTGTGGTGTGGATCGATCGATATAAACTGCTGGCTTGTGGCACCAGCGGCGTAGATGTTAGTGAAGACGGAGGCCGAAACTGGCGGACGATTGCAAATAAAGGATTTCACGTATGTGTCCGGTCAAAAAAAGGTACATCCACCTACTTAGCTGGTCCTAAAGGCCAACTAGCCAGGCTGAATTGGTGATTTTTAGATTCGTTTTAATTAATTTTATTCGAACAAATTCGACAATATGTCCGAACATCCACACCGAACCAAATATGAGCTTCAGCTAATTTTAGCTTTCTTGCTGCTACTTGGATTTATCGGCATCACCTACTTTACGATATTCGTAGTCCAAAAAATAGGCACTTGGTATTTTTTGGCTGCTGTGGCTGGCATTATGCTCTGCGGAGCTGCCTATTTCTTGTCCTCAGCCACAACGCATAAGATTAAATCGGATATAAACCGCAAAGCTCGTCAACGGGAAGTGCACAAGCATTTCACGCACGACAGCTGATCAAGAATTTCGCACACTGGCAATCAGGCAAGTTAGTTCGACTGTAGGCTCCTGAAGTCCACACTCACCAATTTACTGACTCCGGGCTCTTGCATAGTCACCCCATAGATTACATCTACGGCACTCATCGTCATTTTGTTGTGCGTCACGATAATGAACTGAGAGTTTTCGCTGAACTGTCGGATCATATTGGTGAACTTACCAACGTTGGCATCGTCAAGCGGAGCGTCTACCTCATCGAGGATACAGAAAGGGGCTGGCTTGATCAGATAGATGGCGAATAAGAGCGCAGTGGCCGTGAGCGTACGCTCTCCCCCACTCAACTGGGTTAGTGAGCTGGGACGTTTGCCTTTAGGCTTAGCAATTACATCGATACCCGTTTCGGCCAAGTCTTCTGGATTTTCCAAAATCAAATCACATTGATCATCTTCCGTGAAGAGTGTCTTGAATACTTTCTGAAAATTCTCCCGGACCATATGGTACGTTTCGAGGAATTTCTGGTTGGCGGTCGCCTCGACCTCCTCAATGGTTTTCAGTAAACTTTCTTTCGCATCCACCAAATCGGTCTTTTGTTCGATGATAAAATCATAGCGCGTCTTCATCTCCTGAAATGCCTCCACCGCCATGGGGTTCACCTCCCCTAGATTTTCTAATCGCTTGCGCATCCGATCGGCTTTCTCTTGCAACTCTTCAACGGAGATCTCGCCGGTACGCTCCTGGCCCAGGATATCATCGAGCTGTATCTTAAACTCTACGTCCAAACGCTCCTTCATTCCGGCCAACTGGAGTTTTAGTTCATTTAGCTTATCCTTTATCGCTGCCAACAGAAATTCGACCTGCTCGCGCTCTTTTACCTGATGCCGAATGGCGCTCTCTTGTTCTTGCAGTTGATTCCGATGTTTATAATAGGATTGATCAGCCTGATTCAACTGAGCCTCAGATTCCTCTTTTCCTTTCAGTTGTGCTGTAAGCGTTCCGTCCAGTTGTTGGAGCGTACTGCGCATTTGTTCAATAGACTGGTCGGTATCGGACAGGTGTACCTGATTGCTTTGGATTTGCTCCTGCAAGGATTGCCACTGATTGTTACGAAAGTCCAACTCTTGATTAAGGCCAGCGATTTTGCTTTGCTGACGGGTTAACAGGAGATTGAATTCATTGAAGTCAGTCTGCGCATGAGCAAATCGGGTCTCCTCCTCGCGGAAAGCAGTCTCAGCAAACTGCAAGTCGGTGAGATGCAGATGGATTTGCTCGGCGAATCCGGATAACTGACCGCGCACATCCGCTACACTGCTTTGCGTATGCACCAGCTGCGTTTGCAACTCTTCCACCCGCGTTGCGCTGGATTGTTGAAGCGCATGAATATTTTCCAATTTGTTTCGCAAAGCAAAAACCTGATTACTCAAGTTTTGAATGGCGCGTTCCGTTTCCCGTAGGGCAACCTCGCGCATGTCCTCATTAAACGCGATTACCTCGTTGTGTTTGGCTTGCATGCACGCCCGCAGCTCATCTACGATTTTATCTTGCGTTTCGATCTCACCGCTCAATTTTTCTAAATTCTTGGCGCGGCCGATTTTTTTTCCTTCGATCAATCCCACACTTCCACCGGTCAATGAATATCGACCACGCACATATTTTCCAGATTTCTCAATGACCACAGAAGCGGTGGCCTGCGCCATCGCTTCTTCACTCTCGGCTATACAGACCTGCCCCAGGAGATGCTCGGCTAGCTTACGATACTTCGGATCTACTTCAACCACATCCAGTGCAGCCACCATACCGGGTTGTGTTCCGGCTCGTGTATCTACTGCGGGTTGTTCCAGAAGTTTGTCCAATAAAAAGAAATTGGCTTTCCCTTTGCGGTTGGCATCCAATAATTGAACCGCTTTCAAGCCAGTAGATAGATCATCCACCACATAATAACTCAAGTAGGGCTCGAGTACATTTTCCAAAGCTGTACGGTATTCTTCTCGCACATACAGCACATCCGAAAGAATGGGAGCATGATGATCCCAGGCGGGATTGTTGTGCAAGAATTTCACCGATTCAGGATAGCCTTCCATAGAGTCGATCATACTTTTCAATAGATCGTACTCGTTTCGCTTCGCATCCAGTTTACGTGTCTCATCGGCTAGTTGGTTACGAAGTCCTTCCAACGCCGATTGCGTTTGCAAGATCTGCTCCTTGGTTTGTTCCTGGTGTTTCTGCAACTGCTCCAGGTCCGTCTTCTTAATGGTAAGCTCCTTTTCAGCCTGCTGAAGTTGCTGGGTTAGCTGTTGCTCATCTTGAGCACGCTGCGACCGCTCAACTTCAATCTGATGAATGGCACGTTGCAGATTTTGCACTGAAGTGTCGGCTACTGCCACTTGCTTTTCAGTTTCAAACTGCTTGCGCTGCAGCTCCTGATGCGCCAAGCGGGCAGCTTCCAGTGCCGATCGCTTGTCGGCGAGGGATTGACGAATTTGTTCAACCGTTTCGGTACGGGCCTTCAATTGCTCCTCCAATTCCGCCAAGGCCTTTCCTTCCTCGTCTATCTGCTGTTTGGAGAATGCAATGCTCTCTTGTAAACCGCTGAGTTGTCCGGCCGCGCGTTGCAAGAAATCATTCAAGCTGCCTTGTTTTTCCAGCAAGTGCTCCAACCGCTGTTGAGCCAAACTTTTTTCAGCTTCCAGCGCTCGAAGTTGTTGAATTTTTTCATTAAAGGCCTGCTGCAGTTGCTGCAACTGGCGTTCTTCTTCGATTAGTGCAAGCTTTTCTTTTTCAATGGCGGCCTCTTGGGTACCGATCGCAGCCTCGATGGCCAGCTTTCGGTCCGTTTCCACCTGTTGTTGCTGCGTTAGTTCCTGAAAGGATAGATTGAATCCTTCCAGTGAAGCCTTTGCCAACTCAATGCTGGTCTCCCGATATTCTTTCTTGATCTCGTGGTATTTCTCTGCCTTCTTTGCTTGATTTTCGAGTGCTTTGAGCTGGTTGTTGATTTCAAAAATCAAATCCTCGATACGGGCTAAGTCCTGCTCGGTTGCATCGAGTTTATTGCGGGCCTCTTTCTTACGGTTCGTGTAGATGGAAATACCGGCGGCCTGCTCCAACATTTTACGTCGGCTATTGTCTTTGTCCTTAATCAG
>JBJTWV010000031.1:0-4441 GCA_046081925.1 Bacteroidota bacterium
GATGAGAGTTTGTGGTTTGAGGTTGAATGTTTACTTTGTATGTTGTAGGGAACTAAACGCCTTAACTACGTCAACCTAAAACCAAAAACAACTCATCTTTCAACTCTCATCCTCTCATCCTCTCATCCTCTCATCCTCTCATCTCCTCATCGCCTCATCATGTCTTCGTCTCCCAAAATCGGCTACCGCTCCACCATTGCTCTCGTGATCGGCAGCGTGATCGGTTCCGGGGTGTTCATGAAACCCGCCAGCATGGCGGCGCAGTTGGGATCGCCCTGGTGGCTGACGGCGGTTTGGGTGATCGCCGGTATTTTTTCCCTGTTTGGTGCGTTGGTTTATGCAGAGCTGGGAGCCATGATGCCCGAGAACGGCGGTATCTATGTGTATTTCCGTCGGTTGTTCGGCGAGTTCCCGGCCTTTTTGTACGGATGGGCGGCCTTCTCGGTGATCAATACCGCTGCCATTGCGGCTATCACCTTCGTGTGTGCGTTTTATGCCGATCATTTTTTGCATTTGCCCGGCTTTTCCGAGCAGCAGGTTCAATCTTTCGTTTGGCATATCCCATTCATTGGTGATCTCTATCCGCTGAAAGATTTTGGCGTGAAGTCGCTGGCGATCGTCATTATTTTAGCGCTGACCTATTTGAATGTGCGCAGCCTGAAGGCCGGCAGTTATTTTCAAAATCTGTCCACGATCCTCAAGCTGCTCGTGATTGGGGCACTCGTGCTGGGAATCTTTTTTTCGGGCAAGGGCCAGCCGCTGAATTTTATTCAGGCCTCTGTCGCGGGTGTTCATCCCGATCTGCTGACCGGAATCGTCGCTGCACTCACAGGCGCTTTCTTTGCATACGACGGCTGGATCAATGTGAGTTCGATGGCGGGTGAGATCCGCGATCCGCAGCGAACCATTCCGCGTAGTTTGTGGGTGGGTGTGTTGGCTTGCGTGTTGGTCTATGTGGCGGTCAACCAAGCTTACCTTTTTGTGTTACCGATCGATCAGATGGCTCAGTCGTCGTTGGTGGCTTCGGATGCGATGGGGGTGGCGTTGGGACAAACCTCCGAGGCCGTGGTGGCCGTCATGGTCGTGCTCTGCACCTTCGGTGCCATCAACGGAAATGTGATGGCCACGGCTCGCATCACCTATGCCATGGGGAAGGACCGTGTCTTTGCTCCGTCCACCGGTATCGATCATCCGAAATACCACACACCCAGCAAAGCCTTGTGGTTGCATGGCATATGGACCTGCGTATTCATCCTGACCGGATCTTTTGATATGCTGGCCGATATGTTCGTATTCATCACCTGGATCGCCTATGGGTTGGGGGCGGTGGGGATCTTCTTGTTGCGTCGCAAAGAACCCAACGCGAACCGGCCTTATCGGATCTGGGGACATCCGATCGTAACCATCGCCTTTATTCTGTTCACGTTCTTCTATTTGATCGTCACCTTGTACACCGACATCAGCAATTACCTGTCTCTCCAACAACCCGTCATCAACTCGGTGCTGGGATTGGCGATCACGCTGCTGGGCGTTCCGTTTTATTTTGTTTGGAAGAAGAGGGAAGAGAGTAGAGGGTAGAGGGTAGAGGGCTCAACCCTAACCGCTCTACTCTCTACAGCCCTTCGGGCGCTCTACCTCTTCGTAAAGATCGTCACTACCATCATACCGATCGATCCGATCAATAGGAGATAAAATCCGTATAAACGCACCGGGCATTCGCCGCCGGCGCAGGCAGATACAAGAAAGAAATTACGCAAGCACCACGCACCATTCACGGAAACGACCAGCAAATTGGCACGCTGGCTCCAGAGTTTTGGCACCAACGAAAACAAGAGGTATAGACCGGTCAGGATCAAATGCAAAAGACCCGGCTTGCCAAACCTGGTGCCGGTGGTATCCATGCCGGTGATCATCAATTGCTTGGATTCTATACTCATCCAGGGCAAAAAACAAGCAATGATGGTGATAACACCAGCCAGCAAAGCAATTAGCGTAGATCGATTCATACGGCAAAAATAGGATTTTGTCATCCTACGACTTTCCGGTACACGAATTATGTTATTGTCTGCGGCTTTGTCAGAAGGGAGTTTTGCTCATCAATAGTCAATTTATGAAACGTTCATCATTCATTCTTATTTTATTGAGCTGCAGCATTGGAAAGTTTTCGTTCTCTCAGCAATACATCTTCCATGAAAATATGGGGAATCCAGTTTCTGCCATGCCGATCACCACCTATTCAGGTTGGCAAGCGATGGGGGGTGTTCAATATAGTGGAACCGCTGAGTTGCAATCGATTCTGGCATCTGCGAATTACATAAAAGCCAGTGGCTTGGGCAATATCTACTTCGCGGCTAATGCCGGAAAGATTTTTCGGATTGATCAGATCTCCACTGAACCCAATCAATATTTATTCCTATCCTTCGGCATCTATAAATCAACCGAATCATCCAATGCTTCCGACTTTTCAGCCGAGTATAGCGTGAATGATGTCGACTTTACACGCATTCCTCTGGTGATCCCAACAGGCAGCGGCACGGCAACCTGGTCCTATCAAACTTTTACCTTAAATACGTCATCTACTTCTAATTTTTATCTGCGTTTTACTCAGTTAGGTAACGCAACCAATTTTCGGATCGATGACATCGCCCTCAGAAATTATATCCGATTGCCGGTACAACTCCACGCATTTAATGCAACGGCTAACGGATCATCCAATCGACTCAATTGGACCAATATTTCGGAGCTAAACAATGCCGGTTTTCAAGTGGAACATTCATTCGACGGACAAACCTTCATAAGCATTGGATTCATCCGCTCCAACGCACCCGGTGGAAACAGCCAATCCCCGATCCATTATTCCTTCACCGATAATAACCCATTCGGGGTGCGACAATACTATCGGCTCAAACAAATCGATCTTGATGGGAAATACAGTTTTAGTCCTGTTATCCTATTGCAACGTGAAATATCAACTACGCTTCAGATACTATCGGTCTATCCAAATCCTTCCCACGAAAATATAACATTGCAATTACTTGTGCCCACGGATCTTCGAACTAAAATCTACATAACAGATGTATTCGGACGAGTTCTCGAGACCCGTCCATTGCAACTGCTCAACGGCATCAACAATATTCCCCTAGATCTTGGCAATTGGGCGAGCGGACAGTACTTGGTAACAGTGGAGGATAAGAGAGTGAGAGTGATACGTGAGTAGTAGATTGAAGATGGGAGATTGAAGTTTGAGTTTCGATAACAGGGTTTAGGGTTTAGTTGCAGGCGCGATTTTGTCCGCAAAGCTCGAAAGCACCACCCCAAGTGAGGAGAGACGATAAGAGATCTACATTTCCCTCTTATCGGGGAGCAGATGGGGGCTTTATGAATCTTTAATGCCATTCCACTACCACATTCTGGTAATTTGACTTAATTTGGGGCTTCGCTAGAACGCCATGCCCCTGCCACAATTCACTAGTTGCTTATTTCGTCGGATCGTTTTTTTCGTTTTCGGTCTGACTTTTTTCACCCAAGCGGTACAAGCGCAGGCAACGATCAGTTTGGTTAACACCAATTACTCGACCGATTTCAATTCATTCGGTTCAAGCGCTATAGCCACCCTTCCTACCGGATTTCGTATTGGAACGGATTGGTTGACTGGCACCACTGCCACCACGCTGGCTGCCGGAACTACCGGTACCGGCGTCCTGACTTCCTCTTCCACCGGAGGCTGCTACAATTTCGGCAACGGCATTACGGCCTCAGCTACCGATCGCGCACTCGGATTTTTATCCAGTAGCGGTTACACCTCGCCTAGAAGTATCATCTACGCATTTACCAACTCAACCGGGCAAACCATCACCTCCCTTACCCTGAGTTGGAACTACGAAAAATACCGGAGCGGTTCACGCGCCTATGATTGGACCTTTTTTCATGGCAGCACCTCCACCGCTACCACTGCATTCACGAGCGGCAATCAATCCTACATCGCAGATGCCTCCACTTCCGTCATCTACAATCCACCAAGCTCAATTTCCAAAGCATTCACGATCACCAGCTTGAATATCGCCAATGGTGCTACGTATTATTTGCGTTGGACCTACACTGGTAGCGGTGGCAGCACGAACGGACAAGCACTCGGTATCGACGATCTCAACATCGCCGCCAACCGCGTCGTTTGCTCTACCCCAACGGCTCAACCCACCAGCATCGCATTCTCAAACATAGGGGTGAATACATTGTATGGATCTTTTAGCGCAGCATCCCCCGCGCCAGATAATTATCTCATTCTGGCAAACCTCGATAATACCCTCACGGTAAATCCCACGAACGGATCCACGTATCAAGTAGGCGATGCAGTTGGCGATGCCATCGTGATCCAAGCCGGAGCAGGTACCACGTTCTCGGCCAGCGGACTAAACGCCGGCACCACCTATTATTTCTTTGT
>JBJTWV010000032.1:0-241245 GCA_046081925.1 Bacteroidota bacterium
CATCTTCGCGATGCGCACCACGGCGCTGGCAGCTGTCCTCATCGGTGGAGCTTGCAGCGTTGTGGCCGCATACGTCTTCGACGCGGAAGGCCAGAGCACGTTCTGGATCGCTTCAATCGTTGCGACCGTGCTGATCCACGGTGTGCGGGTCCGCGCAAGTCGCAATCGATGATGAGGGCCGCAGCGAGATGCGCCGAGGAGTGAACCGGCCGGACGTCTGCATCAGGTCCGGTGTCAAGAACTATGTTCTGTATGGTAACGTTTTCTCTGATGAGCTGAAAGATGTTGACCCAACTGTGGTTACCTATTTCAATGCCCCTAAATACCGTTTCAACCTCGGTATCCGCAATGACAATGTGTATAAGAACGTAGGTTTCAATGTCGTTTACAAATGGCAGGATAAGAACTACTATGAAGGAACCTTTATTACAGGCACATTGCCAAGCTTTGGCTGGTTAGATGCACAGGTTACGTATCGTCCGGCTAATACCAAAAGCACTTTCCGTGTGGGCGGTACAAACCTCCTGAACAAATATCAGCGCACTGGTTTTGGTTCTCCTTATGTAGGCGGACTTTACTATGTGAGCTATGGATACAACTTATTCTAATTCGAGACCCTTGGCATGAAAAAAGCCCTCCCAATCGGGAGGGCTTTTGTTTTATATGACTTTCTTACTTTAAAGGTCTTGCTGCTTCGCCGATCTTAAATCCATTTTGATAGATCTCAATTTTATACGTGCCGGATGCGAAGGCCCCGCGAATGGGATACTGAATATTTTGCTTCGTTCCTTGTGCGTAATTGATATCCACCTTTGCAGTGAACGTCCGATCGCCATCCTCCCGGGTAGTAAAAGAATTGTCGGCTCCCTCCGTGATCACTTGTCCGTCCGGTCCCGTAACGATCAACTGTATGGGGGTAGGACCCGATTGAGCAATTCGGTTCTCCACATCAAAACTGACCATTAATTTGTCGACTCGTTTCGCTTTGGCGGTTGTTTTTTCCTTGCCACTTCTGCGCTCATCTACGGCTTGCACCTGAATATTAGAGGCAACAAATGTAGAGGCCTTATCGACAGTTGCCGTTAAGTCGTCTTTTTCTGCTTTTGTCTTGCTTAGATCTTGCTTCAGCTCTTCCTTATCCTGTTGCAGTTGGGCATTATCCACTAGTAATCGTTTATTCTCTCCAGTGAGACGGGATACTTCCTGATCCAGATTTAAGATTCGATCGTTCAAATCTGCGATCAACAGGCGGGCTTTTTCCAAGTCTGCTTGTTTTGCATTCCGGTCTTTCAGGATCTTACGGATCTCTGCTTTTTTTCCCTCGATATCCGTTTGAAGATTACCCAGCTTTCTTTTTAATGAGTCGCTGGCAATACCCACGGAATCCAGTCGAACCAGGCTTTCGTCAAAAGCCTCTTGTAATCGGAGCTTGGACGCATCCAGGTTGGTAATGTCGGCCTGCTGACGTTGAATGGTGCCTTGTTTCTCTTGCTTATCCATCAAGAAGTACACCCAGGTACCGATCAAGGCAAGTGCCATGAGGGCAATGATCCAATTCTTTTGTTTGGCGGAATTTGATTGAGGGAATCCACCTTCTTGCGTTGTCATGTGTTTTTGTTTATTGTTATATACAAAGTACATCAATATTCCACATTCAAAGTTGGGCTGCCTATGCTGTTTTAGATCATTTTAACGTCTGACCCTGTATTCTTATTCAAACTGGTTCGGTAGGCCTGCCCGATCAATCGATACATAACTATTTGAAAGGCTGTATCTTAGCCATTGTGAAATCGGACGAGATCATAAAGCAATGGAAATCCGGCCCGGTGGCGCCTATCTACTGGTTGGAAGGCGAGGAGGAATATTTCATCGAAGAATTACTTTCAGCTGCTGGCTCGTATTTGTTATCGCCCGAACAGCGTGACTTTAATTTGTCTGTGTTTTACGGCAAGGAGTGCAGTTGGACTGATTTGATGAACGCCTGCAAACGCTATCCGATGTTTTCGGAAAGACAAGTGATCGTTTTACGGGAGGCCCAAGCCATGCGCGACCTGGAAAAATTGGAGTCCTACCTGGAGCAGCCCATGCCCAGCACGGTTTTGGTGGTTGGATACAAGGATAAGAAGTTGGACTCCCGCAAACGATTTTCCAAATTGGTGAAGGAGAAAGGCGTCGTATTGACTACGCGCAAATTATATCCAAATGAGTTGCATGCCTGGGCGGAGCAATGGTTGGCATCCCGAAAACGTCAGATGGATCAGAAAGCATTATCACTGATCATCAACCACGTGGGGGATGACCTGAGCCGACTGTCAAATGAATTGGGAAAACTTTTAGTCAACGTTTCTTCCAAAGATATCATACAGGTGGCTCATGTGGAGGAATATGTTGGGATCAGTCGAGAGTATAATCCGTTTGAATTACAGCGGGCCCTGGCGCAGCGTCAGTTGACAAAAGCCATTGAGATCGTTCAATATTTCGAGTCGAACCCCAAATCCGCTCCCATACAATTGATCTTGCCAACTCTCTATAGTTTTTTCAGCAAATGCATTATGATCTTCGGTGTGAGTGGCAGTAACCTCACAGGTGAATTGGGCGTTCCGCCATTTGCCGTGAAGGATTATCAGGCAGCCGCCCAGCAATATGGATACGCCGGATTGGAGAAGATCCTGTTCTTATTGCATGAATTCAATCTCCGATCGATCGGCGTAGGCGATGCGGGCACACCGGATGGTCAGCTACTCAAAGAATTAGTAGTTAAGATCGTTCGTTCTTGATCGTTTCAGGCAAAATCTGTAAGGTGTTTCGCTTGTCCTGATGCATTTGTTCCACCAAGGCCGGTAATCCGTCAAACTTTACCTCCTGTCGGAGATAGGCCATCACGTGTACGGTTAGGTGTTTATCGTAGATGTCATTGTCAAAGTCAAATAAGTTGACTTCAATGACCCGTTGCGTACCCCCAACGGTTGGCCTGAATCCAATACTCATCATCCCCTTATACGCCTTTTCATATCCTTCCGGCTTGGCAAAAACCGCATAGATGCCATTACCTGGGACGATCTTATCCTCTTCCGTAATATGCAGGTTGGCCGTTGGATAGCCAAGGGTGCGTCCGATCTTATTTCCATGCACCACGGTGCCTGTAAAATAAAATGGATATCCGAGCAGCCGATTTGCATTTTCTATATCATGGTGCAAAATAGACTCGCGGATTCGGGTAGAGCTGATGGCATTGGCCTCCAGCAAGTGGGCCGGAATTTCCGTTACTGTATATCCATAAATATGCTCATGATCTTTCAGGAATTGAAAATTCCCATCCCGATCCCGGCCAAACCGATGATCGTACCCGATCACCAGGGTATGCGGGGTAAATTTTTGCACCAGAAAATCCGCTAAATACTGTTTTGCCGTCATGTTGGCAAAGAGTTCCGTGAAGGGGACAATGACCAAATGGTCGATGCCACAGGCCACTAATAACTCGATCCGTTCCGATAACGTA
Source organism: Bacteroidota bacterium (assembly GCA_046081925.1). Classification (GTDB taxonomy): domain Bacteria; phylum Bacteroidota; class Bacteroidia; order Chitinophagales; family Chitinophagaceae; genus JJ008. Next base: position 3,500 of record JBJTWV010000032.1, read on the forward strand.
TTCAGTAGCCGGATCCCCAGTATCGTGGAGGAGACAACACTCCTTGGGTGAGGGTGAAAGGTGATCAGAACAGACTCCCCGTCTACCCGACGGGCTTCGGCCACGAGCTGCTCCAACACCTCTTGATGGCCTGTATGAACACCGTCAAACGTGCCTACCGTTACGACAGAGCGTCGGAACGGGGGAATCGATTCAAGCGACCGGTGAATTTGCATGGCGGGCAAAGATACGTCGCCGCTTCACTGAATATTGACAGGTATATTCAGTAAATTTAACCCTCATTCAACCCCCGTTCATGTCGCGATATAGCCAGCGTGGAGTATCGGCTCAAAAAGAAGAGGTTCACCAGGCCGTACGGCAGTTGAACCCGGGGGTATTCCCTCATTCTTTTTGTAAGGTTTATCCCGATTATCTGGGCGGTGACCCCAACTGGGTTAATCTTTCTCATGCCGATGGGGCAGGTACCAAAAGTATTTTGGCATATCTCTATTGGAGGGAAACGGGTGATGTATCAGTATGGCGTGGGATTGCTGAGGATGCCATCGTGATGAATTTGGACGATTTGCTTTGCGTCGGAATTACCGACCGGTTGGTTTTTTCTTCCACTATTGATCGAAACAAGCACCGTATACCCGGTGAGGTTCTTACCGCGATCATCGAAGGCAGTAAAAGTTTCTTCGATCGCCTGAGGAGCTATGGCATACACATCGATTACCTGGGCGGTGAGACGGCCGATGTGGGCGACCTGGTACGCACGATTGCCGTAAACGGGACACTTACCGCCCGGTGGCCTGCTGACCAAATCATAACCAATGATAAAATTCAGGCGGGTGATGTTATCGTGGGTCTCTCCAGTTTCGGTCGATCCAATTATGAAACGGTCTATAACAGCGGGATCGCCAGTAACGGACTGACCAGTGCCCGTCATGACCTGCTTTCAAAGGAATATGCGATCCGCTACCCGGAATCGTTTGAGTCGGCAGTAGACGATGATGTCGTATACACGGGGCCCTTCCGGTTAACGGATCCGGTACCCGACCTGGATGGTATGAACATTGGCCAACTCTTACTGAGTCCCACCCGAACATTTGCCCCTGTACTCAAAACCATGCTACAAGAACAATTTGATCAAATACACGGTCTGATCCATTGTAGCGGGGGTGGGCAATCCAAATGTCTGAAATACCTGCCCAAACCCCTTGGGATCGTTAAGGACAATCTTTTTACCCCTCCGATCGTTTTTAATTTGATTCAGCAGTTCAGTGGGGCCGATGAGCGGGAAATGTATCAGGTTTTCAATATGGGAACACGACTGGAGATCTATACAGATGAAAAAACGGCCACATCCCTGATCGCTATCTCAAAACAATTTGGAGTGGATGCACAGGTGATCGGCCGCGTGGAAGAATCGTCATCCTCCTACGTACGTATCGAAACAGACAGTCATCCACCCTTGATCTATCCTGGGTAAATTCCTATAACTTCGAAATATAACCGAGCCTATGTCAGAGCCGATCATCCAAATTCAGAATGCCAATATTTATCAGAGTTCCAACCTGATCCTTAACAACGTTCACTTGAGCGTTTTTCCGGGTGAGTTCGTGTATTTGGTTGGGAAAACCGGTACCGGAAAGTCCAGTCTGTTGAAGACACTTTATGGAGAACTCCCCTTGACCAGCGGAGAAGGGTGGGTGGCCGGATTCAACCTGCGGGAGTTGGATTGGAAGAAAGTTCCCTACCTGCGCCGCACGCTTGGGGTGGTTTTTCAGGACTTTCAACTACTAACAGATCGAAACGTATCAGATAACCTTCGCTTTGTTCTGAGAGCAACCGGATGGACGGATGAAAAACTCATTCAGGAAAAGATCGCTGATGTACTGGACAAGGTTGGTCTCAAGTCAAAAGGATTCAAAATGCCCTTTGAACTGAGTGGTGGCGAACAGCAGCGTGTGGATATTGCACGAGCTTTACTGAATTCTCCGAAATTGATCCTGGCCGATGAGCCAACCGGTAATTTGGATCCGGAAACATCGGATGAGATCATGCGTTTGCTGTTCCAGATAGCCCGGGATTACAAAACCGCCATCGTAATGGCAACCCACGATTATATTGTTGTACAAAAATATCCTGCCAGAATGATCCGTACGGAAAATGCAGGGATCACAGACAATGCTACCATAAGCGTTTGATAAGCGCTTCGGCTGGATCCAACTTTGTACGCCAGTGATCTAAACGTTCTTGTCGATCCTCGATCATTTTTGTGGTAATTGGCAGTTGGAAAAGAATCTCGATTTCCCGCCCCATTTCATCTGCATTGGATACAACCCTGCAACTGTCCGTCCAGGGCGCATTTGCTGCCATTTCTTGATTGATCACGCAATGACGCCCATATTGAATGGCGTCAAACACTTTCATTTTTATGCCCGTTTGAGTTTTGGAGGGTAAAACATTTATCTGGGCCTTACTGATCAGGTCTATCAATTCGTCTGCTGTCGGGTTTGCCACCAAACAAGTGTGCTGATAGAAATGCACCAATTTCTCCAACTTGGCCGAAGGGGACTTGCCGGTAATGACCAATGGTAATTTGATCTGGGCAAATACTCGGCGCAAAAGCCAAATAGCAGCTCGTTCATTTTCTCCGATTGACAAATTGCCATGATACAAACAATAACCTCCTTTGCCGGTTTGCGCATGCACTTGAACCGGGATGCTCGGCGGTAGTAAAAATGTGTTTGTGTTTGGATATTTCCTTCCGATCGTTTCACATTCATGCGACTGAATACATCCTAGCTGAACGCCCGCCGGCATACGTCTCATCCATTTCCTAAGTAGATATGATTCCAGTAAAAAATAAAAACGCCTGAAGATATTCCGCTCATACCTTGCTAATTCCAGATAGTAATCGCTTTCGTCATTATGCATCCGAACCACGATCTTTCGATTCGCATCCATCAATCTGCCCAGATGTGCCGTGGTATGTACGCCATCAAAAAGAATCGGAGCATTATCGGCAGCAAGTCGAGCGAAAAGATCCGCGTCCGCTCGGCAGGCCACAATGTAGGGCTGACCGGTAAGCAGTCGTTTCCAAGCTAATTTTCGCGGGTATTGATATATTTTATCGCACAGCTGCTTCAATGCAGACGGGATTGCTTCATCCCCCTTGGTAAAATAATGAAGATGAATAACAATGCCCGACTGATGCAGCGCCTCCAACCGGTCAAACATATCCCTCGCGCCCCCGGTGTTGGCCGGGAAGGGCGAACGCAAACATACCATATGTAGGGTTCGACTGTTCATCCTTGCCAGACCGATTGATAAAAGTTGATCAGACTGGATTGCTCCTCTTGCCAGCAATATTTCTCACGCGCCAATCGACAGGCTTCGCGCATGTCCGCTCTTTTGGCCGAATCCTTCATTAAATTCAGGATGGATTCAGCGACCGTTTGCGGATCAACTTTATTTAGCAAAATGGCCACCGGAAAATCCAGATTGATCCGTTCATATTCTGGATAGCGGCAGGTGATCTGTGGCAATCCAGCTTCTACATTATTGAAAAATTTATTGGTAAGGGCCAGGTATTGATTGGCACCTTCGGGATCGGGAAGAGAGATGCCCACCCAGGCACGCCTGGCCCAATTCCGTAATTCCGAGGGGGCGATCATGCCGGTCAATTGTACCCGATCTGTCACATTTTCCTCCTCGATGGACCGTTTCAGTTGTTCCATATAATTTCCATCACCGCAAATGACCAGTTTATACGGGATCATGCGCATGGCAGGTATCAGTGTTTCGAAACCACGCCCTTGATTCACGGCTCCTTGATAGAGAATGAATGGTTCCGCATCTTCCTTTGGGTTAAAATTCGGATCCCGAACCGGAACGTTTCGAATAAGTGCATAGGTAACGCCGTAATTCAGTTTGAATTTTTCGATCAATTCCTGTCCTACGGTATATCCTTTTGGGTAGCGTGGAATAAGAAAATTAGCAAGTGCCGACCAAATTCGATTTACCCTGGGTCGCGACAGTACCTCTTTCATCTCCGTAAAATATTCATGGGCATCCATCACGCGGGGGATACCTCTCAATTTCGAAACCAGCCAAATGGGGAGCGCCGTATCCAGATCGTTGGCAACCAGGAGATCCGCTTTTCGAAAAATCAAAAAAAAGAAAAGTCGGATATGGTTTTCCAGATAGAAACCTTTGCCACTCCGAAACAGGCTCACCAGCCGATATTGGTGATAGGGTCTTTCGGGTAGGGACTCATTTCGCTTGATCCCGATCAGGTGAACGTCATAGCCCGATTCATGAAGGGTTGTGCAGATCCTACTCATGCGTTGGTCATAAGTAAGGCTGTTTGTAACGGCTAGATACATGATCCGTTTCTTACCCATCATACCGGTTGAATTACATACTCATGCCTTCCATTCCTTCACTGCCACCTTTGTTGTTCTTTCGTTTGAAAAGGCTGGCATCCACTTTTCCGAACCGCCAGTTGAAATTCAGGCGTACCAGTTGCGGATCTCTTCTTCTGAATACGGTCTGATTGAAATAGGTAGCAGACGTTTCCGTTTGCTGTCTGCGGGTTCTGAACACATCACTCCAGTTTACAGATAAGCTGCTCTGTCTGGTTTTGCCCAGATCGATCCGATACCCGGCATCCATAAAATAATTTGGCAATGAATAACCTTGTGCCGTACTGGCTGTTTGTCCCCACATACCGCCACCACCGCCACCCCAGCCACCGCCACCACTTCGTCCGGAGCCGCTGGGAGGCAGAACCGTTTTCGACAGGTATTCCGTATTCAGTTGCAAGGTCATCCGTTTCCAGATCTTGAACGTATGATTCATTTTTAATTGCCAGCTGACCATTGGATCGGCAACGGCCAACGTGGGATCACTGAGCTCTATACCTGATTGGAACAGGTTCAGATTCGTGGTTAATTCCCAGGTTCGGGCGATCTTATTTTTCGAGATCAATTCCATACCAGCCAGATAACTGAACTGAGCATTCACGTAGGTGTTGATCAGGACATCCTTCCCATTGGTTGGAAGGGTTTCTCGTTGTTGGTATCGGGTGATCAGTCCTTCGGTCCGTTTGAAGTAAGCGGAGGCGATGAAATTGTCCTTATTCTTAAAAGTCTTCTGGTATGAAACTTCGAACGAGTTGGTGAATTCCGGGCGAAGATTTGGGTTGCCACGACTGATGTTCAGCGAGTCAGAATAATCGGTGAAGGGGTAGAGTTGCCAAAAATTAGGGCGGTTGATCTTTCGGGTATAATTCAGTTGAAGCTCTTGTTCCTTTTCGGCTTTGCGACTTAGGAACACGCTGGGAAACAAACTGATGGGGAAGGGGATCTCGAAGGTTTGTCCCTTATCGGGCAACTCGCCCCGATAGTCTGAACTTTCCAATCGAAGCCCCAATTGATAATTCCATTTTCCCAGAACGCTGGTGTAGGTGGAGTAAGCAGCATATACCCGGTCATCGCTTTTGTAGTTCACCGAGAGGTCGGGGAGGAAGAGGGCGCTTCCTGTGGACGGAATCAAATAAAAATTATTTTGATTATCTACCTGACGGAATTGTGCGCGTATCCCCATTTCCCATTTCTGTTTGTCTGAGATAGGACGTACATAATCGGATTGAACGATCAGGCTATTGTTGATTCCATTACCCAATTGTTGTTGTTGACTTCGGTTGTAACTGGGTAATGAGGGATTCGGGAACACATCCGTTCGTATATCGTTGGTGTTCTTGCTGGTCATGCCATTGTAGGTGATATCGGCCGTCCATTCCTGTCCTGCTTTTGGGAAAAGATGTTTGAATCCAACGATGAATCCCTGATTATCGAAAGATCCTGTATTCCTGGCTTCCCGATAACTCTTGGAGGAGTTTGGTGGACCGGCCATATTCAGGGAATCGATCCAGATCGAACTTTCTGTTGTAGGTCGAAATCTTCCTTGGCCCAGGTTCATGGTTACGGATAGGGTATTTCGGTTGTTGATGAACCAGTCGAGACCCGACCGAAGAAAGCCATGCCGTCCAAGGGAAATGCTGGTATCGTATTGGTTCAATTTGGTGATGGGATTGCCTATGCTAGTGGTACGACTGGTATTTCCGGTACTGATGGATTTGCGTTGGTTGTAATTGGCATTCAAAAAGAAATTGACCTTGTTCTGGCGAAGGTTGAGGTCTGCGCCACCGCCGATCCGGGCACGGGAGTCGATGTTGGTGCGAATACTTCCGTTGTATCCGATGCGCTTATTCTTTTTCAATATCACGTTCAAAATGCCAGCGGTACCGCCGGAGGCATCGTATTTGGCCGATGGGTTCGTGATGAGTTCGATCGCTTCGATGGCATCTGCCGGTAACTGATCCAACGTGAGGTTGGTGGGTCGGCCGTCTACAAAGATCTGTGGGGTGTTGTTTCGCATGGTCAGGTTTCCGTCCAGATCCACAGTCAACGAGGGTATATTCCGAACCACATCAATGGCAGTGCCACCGGTGGCTACCAGGTTTTTGTCTACAGAAAATATCTTCCGGTCAATGCCCAGTTTTAAGCCCGAACCGGTGCTGGTAACGGTCACATTCTCCAATTGTTTTTCTTGTATCTCGATCCGAATATTTCCAAGATCCCGCTCCATGGTGGCATCAAAACCGGTCGCTTTTAGTTCAAGGGGTTGGCGATAGGCATTGAAGCCGATCACCGTCACCGTCAATTCATAGTTCCGATTCAGGGAAATATTCTCGATCCTGAATTCACCGTTGCTTCGGGTGATCATCCCACCGGCCACAGCAGCTTTTTGGCTTTTGTTTGTGCTGTCCGTACGGTTCAGTAATTGTACAGAGGCCAATTCGATGGGCTTTCCGGATTTGCTGTCTATGATCTTTCCATAGATGGTTCCGTTGGCTCCGGGGCGCCCCCCCGGCGGACGACCACCCGGGCCTTGCGAATAGGCTTCCGGGAGCAGTAGCCCGATACTAAAACTTAGGAATAAGAAGAAACGGAATTTACTGATCATACAAGAGGTTATTGTTGTCCAACAGGGTTAAAGGGCATTGGTTCAGAATGTTTGCAGAATATGATATAAAAACCGGCCTGTCAGGGCCAGCAGAACACCTGTAAAGAGAGATATAAGAAGAATCATCCATTTAGTCGCCGAAATAGCCTGCCAGGTTTTAGCCGACCAGGCATCGGGGCGGTCAGTTTGGGCGATTTGAATGATCTTATCCCGAATCTGATCATTGGTCAGATGTCCGGCACAAAAGGATTCGATGGCGGGCTGCCAACTGGATCGGATATGTTCTGAAATGGCCAGACGGACTTTTTCCTGTGTTTTTTCGCCAATGAGTAAACTGACCATAGGCCATTTTTCGGGGAGGGTATGGGTCATGTACGCGTCCACTTGTTTTCCGATCCATTCTTCGGCCTTTTCGCGGGTGGAATCACTTACGAGTTCTTTTTGGATCTGACGTTGCAGATCCAGCGAAAGGATCAAGAAAGAGATATTGTTTCGAAGGTTTAGGGTAAACCAATAATGAAACAAACCTTGCCAGCGAAGGGGGCCAACGACGAAGGGGTTTTTTGAGTATCGGAACAATAAAAGCAGAAGCAAACAAAAAAAGATACCCATAAGAGCGCCTACAAGTGCGGTCAGGATCCAGGTCATATATAAAAATCAGGAATCCCGTCCAGACCCTTGGGACCGGAACGGGATTGTTTGGGGTGGATGACCGGGTTCGAACCGGCGACCCTCAGAACCACAATCTGATGCTCTAACCAGCTGAGCTACAACCACCATTTTAGGTGGCAAAGATAAGGAAATTTCGAACAGCCAAAACGACCATAAAATGCTGTTAAAGAGTATTTCGCATCGTTGGCAGACAGGATTTCGGTTATTTTTACAAGGTGCTCAAAATCTTCAATTATTTGTTTTCTATGAAAAGACTTCCTGTTGTGATCGGCCTTTTTGTGCTGGCGCTTTTCCTGACGCTTTCCTCTCTAGGATCTACTCAAAAAACCACTCCTCCCGGTAAATATGAGGATGTATTGCACCGAGTAGGCAAAATGCTGGAGGAGGATCATTATCAGCCACAGGCGTATGATGATGTCTTTTCGAAAAAAATATTCAACAAATATTTGAAAGAACTCGATCCGGAGAAATCCTATTTTTTGCAAAAGGACATCGAGTCGCTGAGTATTTACGCCGATCAGATTGACAACGAATTGATGGGGGAGCCCGTTCGTTTTTTTCTGGCAGCAGGCAAACTTTTTCAGGAACGAATGGAGGAAGCTTCCCAACTTTCAAAAAGCCTGTTGGAGAAACCCTTTGATTTCAATAAAAACGAGACCATTCAGTTGGATGACGAAAAATTGGATTGGCAATCCGATGAAGCCATACGCCTAGAGCGTTGGAGGAAGAAGATTAAATACCAGGTGCTGGAGCGGTATTATGAATTACTGGAGCAGCGAGAAAAAAACCGTTCTCTTTCCGATTTCGTGGTGAAATCAGATGAGGAGCTGGAAAAAGAAGCACGCGATCGGGTTGGAAAACAATTGGCAAGAACCTTTGATCGGTATCGGAATAAATTTACGGCAGACGATCAATTCAGTCTTTTTGTGAATACCATCACCAACACGATGGACCCCCATACCGAATTCTTTCCGCCCATCGACAAACGATATTTTGATGAGGAGATGAGTGGTCGCTTTTACGGGATCGGGGCCTCACTACAGTACGATGAGGGAAATATCAAGATCACCAGTGTCGTCACCGGAAGTCCGGCGTATAAGTCCGGACAGATCCAAGCCGGCGACCTGATCCTGAAAGTGGCGCAAGGCAAAGAGGAGCCGGTTGACCTTACCGGGTATTTGGTGGCAGATGCTGTTAAACTGATTCGGGGTAAACAAGGTACAGAGGTTCGGCTTACCCTTCGTAAACCCGATGGAAGCATTAAACTCGTTTCTCTGATACGGGACGAGATCGTGCAGGACGAATCCTTTGCCCGTAGTGCGGTGGTGGAGCGAAATGGTCAAAAGCTTGGGTATATTTTTCTGCCGGAGTTCTATGCCGATTTTGAGCGACCCAACGGCGCAAGATGTTATGTGGATGTGGCCAAGGAGATTGCCAAATTGAAGGAGCAAAAAATTGACGGGTTGGTATTGGACCTTCGGAATAACGGCGGTGGCTCGTTATACGATGTGGTTCAGATGGTTGGTCTCTTCATTGAGGAAGGACCCGTGGTGCAGGTGAAAGACCGGGAGGGCCGACCAACCATTTTACGCGATAAGGATAAAAATATCCTGTACAGTGGTCCCTTAACCGTTATGGTCAACGAATTCAGTGCCTCCGCCTCTGAGATATTTGCAGCAGCCATCCAAGATTATCGACGAGGTGTGGTCATTGGCAGTACCTCTACCTATGGAAAAGGCACCGTTCAGCGTAACATGGGGCTGGATCTTAACAATGGTTTTTTTAGCTCCAACTCTGACCTGGGAACACTCAAACTCACCTTACAGAAATTCTATCGCATAAACGGTGGGTCTACCCAATTGAGAGGAGTTTACTCAGATATCATTCTACCCGATAATTTGGAGAATCTCAAAATACGTGAGAAAGATAACGAGGATGCGTTGGCGTGGGATGAGATCAGCAAAGTGCCTTATCAACCATGGACAACCGGGATCGACATGGTTTCCCTTAAAAAACTTCATGAGGCCCGTATGCTTACCAATACCCGATTCAAATCCATTCGAGACAATGCCGCCTGGATCTCAACAATGCGAGAGCAGGAATCACCCTTGGACTTGGTAAAGTATCGCGAACTGCAGAAGAAGATCCTGCAATCGGTGAAACAAAATGAACAAGTTTCTAAACTCAACGAACCGTTGCTGGTTAAGGCGCTGCCAGGAGACCTGGAAAGGTGGAATAATGATAAAGCCAAGCAGGATCGCTATAAAGCCTGGCTGAAATCACTTGAGACCGACATCTATCTGGATGAGACGCTGCAAGTGATCAGCGACATGACCCGAAAGAACACACCGGGCAAAAGGAGTTGAGCGCTACGCGTTTCGGCCCAGGCAATTCAGATCGACGAAAGCCTGTTCCAACCGCTTGGAGAAGGTTTCTTCGCCCTTTCTAAGCCAAACGCGTGGATCGTAATACTTCTTATTGGGCTTATCATCTCCCTCTGGATTACCTAATTGACCTTGCAGGTACTTTTCATTTGCCTTGTAGTAGCCCATGACCCCTTCCCAGAAGGCCCATTGCAGATCGGTATCGATATTCATTTTGATCGCTCCGTAACCAATGGCTTCCCGGATCTGATCTTGTGGCGATCCGCTGCCACCATGAAATACAAAATACACGGGTTTTTCAGCGGTCTTGAATTTTTCCTGAATGTATGACTGACTGTTTTGCAGGATGACCGGACGAAGCTCCACATTGCCGGGCTTGTATACACCATGCACATTTCCGAAGGCTGCGGCAACGGTGAAAAGATCCCCTACAGCCGTCAATTGCTCATAGGCATAAGCCACTTCGGCGGGTTGAGTGTATAATTTGGAATTTTCCACGTCGCTGTTGTCAACACCATCCTCTTCACCACCCGTCACACCCAGTTCAATTTCGATGCTCATCCCAAGCGGACTCATCCGCTTGAAAAAAGTTACGGATTCATGAATGTTCTCTTCCAAAGGCTCCTCACTTAAATCGAGCATGTGTGAACTGAAAAGAGGTTGACCTTTTTCCTTAAAATATTGCTCGCCTGCATCCACCTGGGCGCTGATCCAGGGAAGCCATTTCTTGGCAGCATGGTCGGTATGCAAAACCACCGGAACTCCGTAATATTTAGCTACTTGGTGTACATGCAAGGCGCCGGATATTGCACCTTGGATATTGGCTTGCAAGGAATCATTGGGCATGCCCTTTCCGGCAATGAACTGCGCACCACCATTGGAAAATTGGACGATCACCGGGGAATTGACTTTAGCAGCCGTTTCCAGGGTGGCATTGATACTGCTGTGCCCGATCGTGTTTACAGCGGGTAAGGCGAATTGATCCTTTTTGGCTTCCTGATAGAGTGCCCGAAGAGAATCGCCATGAAGCACGCCGGCGGGGTATTTGCTCATATTCCTTTGTTTAAGACGGGAGCGAATATAGCATTTATTCAGGCTCAGGCCGATGCGTCAAACCAGGATTCCCGCTGCGGGCCATTAGGCCCCCAGGCTTTGGATAATGTCATATTTCGTGACAATGTGATATTGCCCTGCCTCGTCCTTAGTCAGCACCGCACCAACTTCTTTGTTGATCGTACGGCTTAATTTTTCGAGAGGCGTATCCAAATTTACTTCCGGGAAGGATGACTCCACATGCGAGCCAATGGTCTCTTGCGGAAGGGTGGGACGATCGATCAGTCGTTGAAATAAACCACTTTCACTCACGGATCCCACGGGCAATCCATGTTCCATCACAGGGATGTGCTCGATATCATATTTCCGCATCAATTCGATGGCCAACGAAACCGGGTCGGTGGGACATAGGGTAATCAGTTTTTTGGGGCCACGCGCATTGACCACATCGCGTACGGTTTTTACTTCCAGGAACCCTCGGTCACGCATCCATTGGTCATTATAAATTTTCGCAACATACCGCGACCCGTGATCATGCAGGATGCATACGACGACATCGGTAGGGGTAAGTCGGTCCTTCAATTGCAGTAACCCTTGCAAACAGCTGCCGGCGCTGTAACCACAGAAGAGACCTTCCTCCTTCGCCAATCTTCTGGCCATGACGGCGCCATCCTTGTCGGTCACTTGCTCAAAATGATCGATGTATTGCATATCGTAATTGCCGGGAACGAAATCCTCCCCAAAGCCCTCGCTGATATAGGGATGGACCTCATTCATGTCGATCTCACCCGTGCGGAAGTATTTTGTCAGCAAGGATCCGTATACATCGATGGCCCAGATCTGTATGTTCGGATTCTTTTCTTTCAGGTATTTAGCAGTTCCGGTTATGGTGCCACCCGTTCCAGCCGTGCAAACCAAATGCGTGATCTTACCATCCGTTTGTTCCCAGATCTCCGGCCCGGTCGATTCATAATGCGCCTGCCGGTTCGCCAGGTTATCATACTGATTCATGTGGCAGGAGTTCGGTATTTCACGAGCCAACCGGGCGGCCACGCTATAATAACTGTTGGGATCTTCAGGAAGGACGTTCGTGGGACAAACCACCACCTCGGCCCCCACGGCTTTGAGGATATCTACCTTTTCTTTTGATTGCTTATCAGTGGTAACAAAAATGCATTTGTATCCCTTGACAACAGCGGCTAATGCCAATCCCATTCCAGTATTGCCGCTCGTGCCTTCAATAATCGTGCCGCCGGGTTTCAATCGACCATCCCGTTCTGCCACTTCCACCATTTTCAATGCCATTCGGTCTTTGATGGAATTGCCGGGATTGAAATAATCCACCTTGGCCAAGATGGTACCCGGCAAGTGCTGCGTGATCTTATTCAAACGGATCATGGGTGTATCACCGATGGTCTCGAGAATGTTGTTTTTTATTTTCATAAAGGGCAAGTATGTAACTGACTTATTCTTTGCGTGTCTGGAACGCAGCTTTTAGATAGGGATCCTGTACCTGTTGTATCTGGATGTATCCAGCGCGGTCTGAGCGGAATTGGCCGATCTGGGCCATCATTTCAAAACCGATCATATCCCATTCGGAATCGGTCAAACCCGTTACGCGGATATTGCGTAACTGAGTAGAGAAAAACTTCTTGATATCTTCTTTGGGCGGTTGCCGGGCGAATCGGGAAAGGTCTGAAACCGTATCAAACAGATTTTTTCGATCCCGGTAGTATTGATAGGACCATTGAATGATTTCGGGATCATTCAAAATTTTCTGACAGTTCTCGCTGAGCACCCGGGTCATTTTGGGCACCATGATATCAGGCTGTATTCCACCGGCGGCGTATAACGTATCGCCACAAGGACTCATGAATTTTCGTTGGTTGGCGGTAGGCGAATGACCCTCGTCTTCGAAAGGTTGATGCAAATAAAAATTCTTATCGCCATTGTAAGGGCGCTGAATGCAACGCCCCAACGGTGTGAAGTAACGGGCCACTGTCAAACGCAAGGCGCCGGCGTCCGATAATTCAAACTGTTCCTGTACCAAACCTTTACCGAAACTTCTGCGGCCCACGATCGTTGCCCGACACCAATCTTGCAAGGCGCCCGCCAGCACTTCACTGGCACTGGCGGATAGTTCGTTCATCAATACGGTCACAGATCCTTTCTCAAATAAGCCCGGTCGTTTACAAGAGTAGCTTCGTTTTTTCATATGAGCACCCTCTGTGTAGACGATCAAGCGATCTTCCGCCAAAAATTCATCAGCCAGTTCTACCGCCTCTTGTAAAAAACCGCCACCGTTCGATCGAAGATCCAGGATCAGGGATCGCATTCCTTTCTTTTTCAGTTCGTCTATGGCTTTTGCCGATTCACGATAACTACCCTCCGAAAATTTAGTCAGAAAAAGATATCCGGTCGTGTCATTTAACAGAAAAGAAGCCGCCACGGCCGGTGTGGCAATCGTCGATCTGGTGACAGAAATTTTTAGAATTTTCCCCTTTCGACGTAAAGAGAGTTCCGCAACGGAGCCGACGGCTCCTCGCACCCAGGCACGAACGGAATCGTTGGTTACTTGGGGGCCAGCAAGTGATCGATCCCCAATGAATAGCAATTGATCGCCCGTTTGTATACCGGCTTTCAAACTGGGTCCGTCCGGCATCAGATAGGAAACGGTGACTGTATCCCTGATCCGGCTGAATTCGATACCAATACCGGCAAAATGTCCGGCCAGGTCATCATTCGCCGCTCGAAGCCTGATGGCATCCAAATAGACGGAGTGGGGATCCAATTTTCCAACCAGGCTATTCAGACTCAACCCGGATAGGGAATCGGTCGATATGGGGTCAACGTACCTGGACTTGATCAATTCGAGGGCCTGGGTCTTCGGATCAGGTTTACCCCAGGCAAACCAGTTTTTGGGCTTTCCCTTGAAAAGCCAAAGGGAAAGACTGCCTACGGCAGCCAGCACCAAGAAAAATAGCAACAGGTTACCTACCCCCGTCTTTTTATTGGCTTGCATTCGATTAATCAGGAATTTTGTGCAAATTAGGCTATTGGGTACGTATGCCCTGCGCCAGTTATTCACCTATGACAAAACAGGTCCTGATCATAGATAGCGGAGCCACTAAGGCAGAGTGGGTTCTTTTATCCGGCCCCAAAACCAAGCGCGCCGAAACGGCTGGCATCTCACCGTATTTCATGGATGGTCCTTCCATAATACTCATGGTCAAGGATCAATTGAAACCACCCTTTCTTCGTGCTGACATTGCAGAAATACACTTTTACGGCACCGGTTGTGCCGCCCGATCCAATGCGTTGCTGGTAAAAAAATCCTTAGGAACGATCTGGCCAAAGGCCCTGATCACTGTTTCCGATGATCTGTTGGGGGCCACCCGAGCCCTTTGCGGCCATGAACCAGGCATTGCGTGCATTTTAGGAACAGGCTCCAGCTCGGCCGAATACAATGGCAAAAAAATCACGCAACAACGCCCGGGGTTGGGTTATGCGTTGGGCGATGAAGGCAGTGGTGCCTACTTGGGTAAAAAATTGATACAGTATTTTTTATACGATCTTCTTGATAAAGAATTGCAGGAAAAATTCAGAAAGAAATACAAGATGGATCGTGCTGACATCCTGGATGCCGTCTACAAAAAGCCTTCACCCAGTCGTTTTTTAGCTTCCTTCACACCCTTCTTATCGGCCAACAGAGGGCATTACATGATCGAGAATATTCTGGAGGATGGTTTTCAGGATTTCTTTTTTCATCATATCCGGCGATACAAACAGGCTGACCGGGTTCCCATTCATTTCACCGGCTCTGTGGCCTATGTGTTTCGGGATTGGATCCGTTTCCAATGCCAAAACCACGGATACACGATCGGTCAGATCCTTCCCAAGCCCATGCCGGGCCTTATCCGTTATCATAAATAATGACACGCTATGGCTTTTGAACGTATAACTGAATCGCCGAGTTCGCATCGTCATCTCGAAAAACAATCGATCCCGGAGCTGTTGAAAGGGATCAATGAGGAAGACAAAACCGTTGCGGAGGCCGTTTCAAAAGCCATTCCTGCCCTAACTGCTTTTTTAGAAGAGGCTTCCGATCGTATGCTGGCCGGTGGCCGGCTTTTTTATATCGGTGCAGGCACCAGCGGACGTCTGGGAATCGTTGATGCGAGTGAATGCCCCCCCACGTTTGGCGTTCCATACGGGTTGGTTATTGGCCTTATTGCTGGAGGGGAAAAGGCCATCACCCAGGCAGTGGAGCAGGCCGAGGATGACCTCAATCAAGGCTGGACGGATATGCAATCTTTTGAACCAACGGCCAATGATATTTTGATCGGTATAGCTGCCAGTGGTACTACGCCATATGTGATCGGCGCATTGGAAGAGGCCAATAAACTGGGCATGTTGACGGGTGGTATTTCGTGCAATCCGGGTTCACCGGTAAGTTTGGCGGCACAGCACCCGATCGAAGTGGTCGTTGGACCGGAATTCATTACAGGCAGTACACGGATGAAAAGCGGCACGGCACAGAAATTGGTGCTGAATATGATCTCTACGACACTGATGATCCAATTGGGTCGGGTGGAAGACAATCGGATGGTAAACATGCAGCTGGTCAACGATAAATTGTTGGATCGCGGCACCCGCATGCTGATGGAGAGAAAGAATCTGGACGATTACGAGCTAGCCAAATCCCTGTTGATCAAACACGGGAGCGTAAAGAAAGCGATGGACGCACTTTCGGTGTGATATGCACTTATTGGAACCCTTCTACAATTGGCTACATCAATATGTGAGTGAGGAAGACCTTCGCTCTCCTTTTTATGGCCAGGAACATTCGGAATTTGAGTATTCACATACGATCTATAACTATTATATCCATCCACAGTGGGATCAGCTGGGTAGTAAAACACTCTATGGCAAGGTATTGATGGCCGATTACGAGGAAGGGTATGTTGTACTTGAATTGATAGGGGAGTGGAACGATGCGGTTGAGAACGATATCATGACCCTCAAACGAAATGTATTGGAGCCCTTTATGGCCGAAGGGATCCGTAGCTTTATATTGATCGGGGAGAACGTGTTGAACTTTCATAGTGATATCTCGGATTATTACGAGGAGTTGGCCGAGGAATTGGCAGATATGGGAGGATGGATCGTCTGTTTAAATATGCCGGATGCTACAAGCCGTGAGTTTCAACAGGCAGGGTTACCGAAATTTTTGCCACTGGTTGACTTGTTTGATTGGAGAAATTACAAGCCGATCCACTTGTTCAGTAAGCTTCGTGCCTCCCTCTAATCGCCCCGGCTCGAATAAAGAACAATTCCTCATTTTTTTTGGCTGTCGGGTCGTAATTTTGCGATGTCTCAAAAAACAAAATTCTTCCCATGAAATGGTCTGAAATCTTCACCTCCTCCGTTGGGAAAAAATGGGTGATGGGATTAACAGGGATCTTCCTGGTTCTCTTCCTGCTGGTCCATGTTGGACTGAACGCATGCATCTGGGCGATGGACGGTGGCGTAATGTTCAATAAGGCAGCTCACTTCATGGGCTCGAATGCCGTACCCAGAATTTTGGAAGTGGGTCTTTTTGCCGGAATCCTGTTGCATATGATCCAGGGCTGGATGCTTGAATGGGACAACCAATCCAAACGGAAACAAGGTTATGCCGTTCCCATGGGGAATAACGGTAGCAAGTGGTACAGCCGGAGTATGGGCATTTTGGGCACGTTGTTATTCTTGTTCCTCGTCATGCATATCAATCATTTTTGGGTACCCAGTCGAATAACCGGGTTGGAGGATGTGATGATCGACGGAAAGCCACATCATAACCTGTACAAAGAAATGCTGACCGTATTCCAGGGCAATATCACCGTTGTTGTTTTATATACGCTGGGGTGTGTTTCCTTGTTCTGGCATTTGTTGCATGGTTTCCAGAGCGCTTTTCGTACGCTGGGCGTAACCAACCCCCGGTATCTGTCCCTGATTCAAACAGCTGGTTTTTCATTTTCGTTCCTGGTATGTACCGCGTTTGCGCTGATGCCCATCAGCATGTACATGGGTTGGATAAAGTGACATTAATCTTTCATCAAACTGAAAACGATTTCCATGTTGGACTCTAAAATACCGGCCGGATCCCTTGAGCAGAAATGGACCTATTACAAAGGGCATTGCAAACTGGTGAACCCTGCCAACAAACGCAAGTTGGAGGTGATCGTAGTAGGTACCGGATTGGCAGGGGCCTCTGCGGCTGCTTCGTTAGGCGAACTGGGTTACAAGGTGAAAGCCTTTTGTTTTCAGGATTCGCCCCGTCGTGCACACTCAATTGCCGCACAAGGAGGGATCAATGCCGCCAAAAATTATCAGAACGATGGAGACTCCGTATTTCGTCTCTTTTACGATACTGTAAAAGGAGGCGATTACCGTGCACGTGAAGCCAACGTACACCGGTTGGCCGAAGTCAGTGTTAATATCATCGACCAATGTGTGGCACAGGGAGTTCCTTTTGCGAGAGATTATGGTGGGCTGCTGAATAACCGCTCCTTTGGCGGTACCCAGGTAAAGCGCACTTTTTATGCAGCGGGTCAAACCGGTCAGCAACTTCTGATCGGTGCTTACCAAGCCCTGGAACGTCAGGTGGCGCTCGGAAATGTTTCCATGCATAGCCGTCATGAAATGTTAGATGTGGTGGTAATCAACGGGAAAGCTCGTGGAATCATCTGCCGCAATTTGGTGACTGGGGAGTTGGAACGACATTTCGGTCATGCCGTTTTGCTTTGCACCGGAGGATATGGAAACGTGTTTTATCTATCTACCAATGCCATGGGCAGCAATGTGACCGCGGCCTGGAAAGCGCATAAGAAAGGGGCTTATTTCGGAAATCCATGCTTCACACAAATACATCCCACCTGCATTCCCGTAAGCGGTGATCATCAGTCCAAATTGACATTGATGTCCGAATCCCTTCGGAACGATGGTCGTATTTGGGTACCCAAGCAAAAAGGAGACAAGCGTAAGCCAAATGATATTCCCGAAGAGGAGAGAGATTATTACCTCGAGCGCCGTTATCCGGCTTTTGGAAACTTGGTGCCCAGAGACGTGGCTTCCCGCGCAGCCAAAGAACGATGTGATGCCGGGTACGGGGTAGGTACCACCGGACAAGCTGTATACCTCGATTTCAAACATAATTTGATCAATAAATACGGTCGGGCAGAAGCGAATAAGCACGGCATACAAAACCCCGACACAGAAACACTTATTCGCCTGGGGAAAGAGGTGGTTAAAGAAGAGTATGGCAACCTGTTCGATATGTATGAAAAGATCACCGGTGAAAATCCATACGAAGTTCCCATGCGCATTTATCCGGCTGTGCATTATACCATGGGCGGTTTGTGGGTTGATTATGAACTCATGACCACAGTAAAAGGTTTATATGCGCTTGGGGAAGCGAATTTCAGTGACCATGGCGCCAATCGGCTGGGGGCTTCTGCCTTGATGCAGGGGCTGGCCGATGGTTATTTTGTGATCCCATACACGATCGGAAATTACCTGGCCGATGATATCGCCACCCAATCCATTCCGACCGATCATCCGGCTTTTGCAGAGGCAGAGAAGCAGGCCGCCGAACGCATAGAGAGACTGATGAACATTCAGGGTACCCAAACAGTAGAGAGTTTCCATAAGCGGTTGGGTAAGATCATCTGGGACAAATGCGGTATGGCCAGAAGTGAGTCAGGATTGAAGCAGGCCATCGCCGAGATACAGGCACTTAAAAAGGAATTTTGGTCAGATGTCCGAATTCCCGGTTCCCCGAACGGGATGAATCCTGAACTCGATAAAGCCGGACGAGTGGCCGATTTTATTGAACTCGGTGAACTTATGTGTCAGGATGCCTTGGATCGTACCGAAAGTTGTGGCGGTCATTTCCGTGAAGAGAGTCAAACGGAAGATGGAGAAGCCTTGCGTAACGATGAGCAATATGCCTATGTTGCTGCCTGGGAGTTCACAGGGGAGCATCAGTGGTCACTTCATAAAGAGAAGCTTGATTTTGAAGTTGCCAAACCCTCTCAGCGTAGCTATAAATAAAAAACCATTCTCATGGAACATTACAGCATGAACCTCACCCTTAAGATCTGGCGCCAGCCCAATACACAATCGCCCGGTCGTTTTGAGACCTATCCGGTTACGAACATATCCTCCGAAATGTCTTTTTTGGAAATGATCGATGTGTTGAATGAACAATTGATCAAAGAGGGTAAGGAGCCGGTAGCCTTCGATCATGACTGTCGCGAGGGGATCTGCGGCATGTGTTCGATGTACATCAACGGACGCCCACATGGCCCTTGGCAAAACAATACCACATGTCAGTTGCACATGCGTGCGTACAAGGATGGCGATACCATCACCGTTGAGCCCTGGAGAGCCAATGCTTTTCCGGTCATTAAAGACCTGATGGTCGATCGCTCAGCTTTTGACCGGATCATCCAGGCCGGTGGGTATATTTCCGTCAATACCGGCAGCGCCGTTGATGCAAATGCCATAGCTGTTGAAAAGGATCATGCCGACGCTGCTTTTGCAGCAGCGGCCTGTATAGGTTGTGGTGCCTGCGTGGCTGCGTGTAAAAACTCCTCTGCGATGCTTTTCGTTTCGGCAAAGGTCTCTCACCTGGCCTTACTGCCACAAGGTTCGCCCGAAAGAAAATCCCGTGCCGTCAATATGGTGGCTCAAATGGACAAAGAAGGATTTGGAGCCTGTACCAACACAGGTGCCTGTGAGGTGGTGTGCCCCAAAGGAATATCCATTGAGAACATTGCCCGGTTGAACCGCGAGTATATGATGGCTGGCCTATCAGCTGAATAATTCAATCACTAGCCTGCTTTCAGCAGGCTTTTTTTATGTCGTATATGAAAAATAACATCATTTTTTCCGCCGGTATTCTTACACTGGTACTGGCGGCATGCCAAACAGGAAACATGAAGCGAGAAGCAACCAAATGGCCGGCCGGCATACAGGCCCCGATAGCACCGAAAAAAGCCAGCACGTTTGTGCAACATGGCGATACGATCTTGGATGAATACTATTGGATTAACGATTATTTCAAAAAAGGACCAGACAGCACAAACGTCGTATCGTATTTGGAGGCAGAAAATGCCTATCTGGATACGATGCTCTCCGGCACGCGACCCTTGCAGGAGAAACTCATCAAAGAAATGCGTAGCCGGATACAAGAGAAAGATGAATCCGTGCCGTACACCGAAAATGGCTACAATTATTTTACACAAACGGAAGATGGGAAGGAGTACTACAAATACTACCGGAAGGCGGTCAGCGGTAATCAGCCAGAGGAATTGCTTTTGGACGTAGATAAGATGGCGGAGGGCAAGGGATATTTTGCCGTATCCGGCTTGTCGGTCAGCCCGGATAATCAATGGCTGGCCTACGCAGTAGATGAAGTTTCTCGTCGTCAGTATACGATCTTTTTTAAAAATTTGTCGACCGGGGCGATCCTTTCCGAGACATTGACTGGAACGGCGGGCGATCCGGTCTGGTCTGCCGACAGTAAATACGTGTTCTACACATCCAATAATCCTGTCACCCTTTTATCTGAGAAGATTCGTCGCCACCGGCTTACTACCCCTTCGAGCCAAGATAATACCATATATACCGAAATAGATCCCAGTAATTACATCGGCATTTATAAGACTCGCTCCGATAAATATCTGGTGATCGTATCCAACGCAACGCTATCCAGTGAATCACGCGTACTGGCCGCCGATAACCCGACAGGTGAATTCAGAGTTTTTCAGCCCCGCATGAAAGATGTTCTTTACAACATTGATCATTGGGAGGGCGAATTTCTCATCCGCACCAACTGGGAGGCAAAGAATTTTAGATTAATGAGTTGCCCCGTTGGACAAACGAGTCGGGAGAATTGGGTAGAGCGCATCCCCAATAGGCCCGATGTGTTGTTGGAAGGCGTGGAGCCTTTCCGCGATTTTTGGGTTATCACCGAGCGAAAAGAGGGACTACTGCAATTGCGTATCCGTGAAATGGGTTCGCAAAAAGAGCACTACCTGGATTTTGGCGAACCGGCATACACGGCATATGCCGGTACCAACCGGGAATACAATACCAATACATTCAGATATCAGTATACCTCGCTCACCACACCCAATAGCACCTATGATTATGTCATATCCGATCGGAAAAAGATCCTGCGAAAGGAACAGCCTGTACTGGGTGGCATTAAACGGGATAACTATGTGACCGAACGACGTTTTGTTAAGGCTAGGGATGGTGCCAGGGTTCCCCTGTCCATCGTGTATAAAAAAGGGACCCAACTGGATGGAAACGCTCCTTGTCTGTTATATGGATATGGATCCTATGGCGCGAGTATGGATGCCAGCTTCTCCACCAACCGCATTAGTCTGTTGGATCGAGGTTTCGTGTATGCTATTGCTCATATCAGGGGTGGGGAAGAGATGGGACGAACTTGGTATGAGGATGGAAAACTGTTAAAAAAGAAGAATACGTTCTTTGATTTTATCGACTGCGGAAAATATCTGGTCAAGGAAAAAATCACCGGACAGGGGCATCTATATGCAATGGGGGGAAGTGCCGGCGGACTCTTGATGGGTGCCATTGTGAACTTGGAGCCCAATCTCTGGAATGGGGTGGTGGCTCAGGTGCCTTTCGTGGATGTGATCACCACCATGTCGGATCCTACGATTCCGTTAACGACCAATGAATACGATGAGTGGGGAAATCCATCGAATAAAGAAGCCTATTTCTACATGAAATCATATTCTCCCTACGATAATGTTGAGAAAAAACAATATCCGCATCTTTTGGTGACGACAGGCTTGCATGATAGCCAGGTACAGTACTTTGAGCCGGCCAAATGGGTCGCTAAATTGCGATCCCTGAAAACCGATAACAATCTGTTACTGCTGAAAACGAATATGGAAGCAGGTCATGGTGGCTCTTCGGGCCGATTTGATTACTTGAAGGAGATCGCGTTGAACTATGCCTTTCTTTTGGCCCTGGAGGGCATACAGGACTAGAAAATGGCATAAATAAGCGATATTTTTACGAAGAATCCTCTTCGTGTATCGATTACTCATCAGTCTCGTCCTTTTGTTGTTCCTGGCAACTCCCAGCCTGGCACAATTATATCCTTCTGTGAATCCGAGCAGCAGTCTGCGGACACGAACATTTTCGACCCGGACCGATAGTTTGCAGATCGATACAGTAAGTCTGGTTCCGAATAGCTGGTTCATAGAAGGGGATACCAACTTTCAATATCATATCGATCCCGTCTTGTCTAAGCTATTTTGGATCAAGCGACCCATGGCCGACAGTTTCACCATTCACTACCGGGTATTCCCTTTCTCCCTCGCGGGTACGGCACAACGAAATCGGTACGACAGTGTAAAGAACAAGTTTTATGTAATGCCGTTTACCGGAAATCAGCCGGGCGTTGGAACGAACCGATCGGGAGGATTCAATTTCGGAAACATACGGGCGGATGGCAGTATCGGTCGTCAAATCGGATTTGGAAATGCCCAGGACGCGGTTGTCAACAGTACGTTGAATCTTCAGTTGTCCGGTATGCTGGGCGACAGCATCCAATTGGACGCCGCCATTACAGATAATAACATCCCCATACAACCAGATGGTACCACGCAGCAGTTAAATGAGTTCGATCAGGTTTACATACGATTTCAAAAAGACCCCTGGCAATTGCATCTGGGAGATATTGATATTCGAGAGGACCGATCCCATTACCTCCGTTTTTACAAACGGATGCAGGGGATTTCTTTTCAAACCAAATACTCCTTGGGAAAAGAATCCAAGGCCTCCACACTTGTCAGTTCTTCCATCGCCAAGGGGAAATTCACCAGGCAGGAGATTCGTCCGCAAGAGGGAAACCAAGGTCCTTATCGACTGAAAGGGCCCAACGGGGAATTCTTTTTTGTGGTTCTGGCCAACACGGAGCGGGTATATTATGATGGGTTGTTGATGCAGCGAGGCGAGGATCAAGACTACGTGATCAATTACAATACAGCAGAAGTCACCTTTACGCCGAAGCGTATGATCACGAAGGACAGTCGCATTCAGATCGAGTTTGAATTTGCAGAACGAAATTATTTGAATACGAATCTGTTTTTTCGTCAAGATCTTGAGGTTGGAAATAAATGGAAATATTTTTTGGGGGCGTTTACTAATTCCGATGCTCGGAATAGCCCAATCAATCAACTTCTAGACGCCCGACAAAAACAATTTCTTTCTGAGATCGGGGATAGTGTGCAGAAGGCTTTCTATCCGACCGCGCAATTAGATACATTCGCAGCGGATAAGATCCTGTACGAGAAGATCTACGTCGGCCTCGATTCCTTTTACCGCTATTCCACCAATCCCATCACCGCCAGGTATCGTCTGGCCTTTACCGATCTGGGCCAGGGGCAGGGAAATTACATAGCTGATTACAATGGAGCCAATGGGAAGGTGTATACCTATGTAGCGCCTGTATCCGGCGTTAAACAAGGTCGTTATGAGCCGATTCAGTTGCTGGTAGCCCCCCGAAGGCAACAGATCATCAATGCGGGTTTTTCCTATAAGATCGGAAAACAGGCTGATTTGCAGGCGGAGGTGGCCAGTAGCAATAATGATGTGAATACCTTTTCCAGTAAAGAAGGAAATGACGATCGAGGTTGGGCCGGTAAGATCAAATTGACCGATATCCGTCAAATTCGTTTGATACGCCGGATGCTGGCAGAGACATTTGTGGAAGGAGAGTGGGTTGACCCAAAATTCCGACCCTTGGAGCGACTTCGAAGTATTGAGTTTACGAGGGATTGGGGATTGGATGCACTACCAGCAGCTTTATTTGTACGGGAACGTATTTTACAGGGTAACTGGGTATTAACAGATAGTTTACGTCAAGAGATTCGGTTCCGAGCCGTTCATTACAAAAGAGGTAGTGATTATACCGGATTCCAATTTGTGATCGGCCATCGACACCAATGGAACGGATGGCTGCTGGACAATCAATGGACCCGTACCCGGTTCGATCGATCTGACCTATCCGGCACCTTTAGCCGGCCACGTTTGGATCTTTCGAAGGAATTAAAGACGCTATGGAGTACTCGTATTGGCATTAATTATCAATTGGAGAAGAATCAGGTGCTAGATCGGCCGGCCGATACGATCCAATTCAACTCTTTTTATTTTGATGTACTGACCGCGTACTGGCGATCGCCGGAAAAATGGAAAGACAAATGGAATCTGCAATTTTTCACGCGCGGTGACCGAGCTTCTTTGGGCAAAGAATGGAAGATGTCGGACCGAAGTGTAAATGGTTCGTTTCAATTTTCTTTGGAGCGTAACAGTCAACGTCAATTATATGCAAACCTGAATATTCGAAAGTTGACCGTATTGGACAAACAGCTATCCCGTCAAAAGGATGAATCAACATTT
Organism: Bacteroidota bacterium; assembly: GCA_046081925.1. Classification (GTDB taxonomy): domain Bacteria; phylum Bacteroidota; class Bacteroidia; order Chitinophagales; family Chitinophagaceae; genus JJ008. The sequence continues at coordinate 28,114 of JBJTWV010000032.1, forward strand.
TTAGGACGAATGGAGTACAATTTCAAGGAGTGGAAAGGGTTGTTGCAAGGTAACATCTTGTATGAGACCGGAACGGGACAGGAGCAACGACGGGATTTCTCTTATTTTGAGGTACCCGCCGGACAGGGAGAATTTGCATGGATCGATTACAACAACGATGGCATCCAGCAATTGAATGAATTTGAAAAAGCCATCTACCCCGATCAGGCAAAGTTTTTGCGGATTTATACACCCACCAATCAGTTCGTTAAGGCCAATTACAGCAACGTGAATTACCGGCTGGATCTTTCGCCCCGTACCATTTGGCAGGGTAAGGAAATGACCCGCATTCAAAAATTCATTTCCAGATGGGGATTCAATTCGACCTTACTGCTTAGTCAAAAACAGGTAGCCGGTGGCACCCCCTTGCAAAATCCTTTTGGCAAACCCCTTAGCGACACATCTCTTATCAATCAACAATCCAGCCGTACCCATACACTGACGTTCAACCGATTCAGCGCTGTTGCCGGTGTTGATCTTCTCTACTACAGAAATGCCGGTAAATCCTTACTAACCTATGGGTATGAAAGTCGGGTGTTGGAGGAATGGCAGACAAAAGCAAGATGGAATTTGAACCGTTCGATTTCCATTCAACTGGTGGCGAAATTGGGTCAGCAGGGACTTTTCACGCCGCGGTTTTCGGACAGGAATTACGACATTACCTTTTATTCGTTGGAGCCGGTGCTGAATGTGATTCAAAACACACAGTGGCGGTTATCGGCCACCTACAAATACAGCCAAAAAGAAAATGATTTTCAATATGGAGGTGAACGAGCGGTGATCCATTCCCTTAGCGGAGAGGGGCGATGGAACCGCTGGCAGCGAAGCACTCTTACCGGACGGATCAACTACCAATCCATAAACTACCCCTATCAATCCAATACCGCCGTCAGTTTTATGATGTTGGAAGGATTATTGCCCGGGGCCAACTGGGTTTGGTCAATGGGTTTTACAAAAAGACTCATCAACAACCTGGAGATGACACTTCAGTATGATGGCCGAAAGGCTGGTAATTCCAGTGTGGTGAATTTGGGCAGGGCCGGGGTAACAGCTTTGTTCTGATCAAACGTTGAAGCGGAAGTGCATGACATCGCTATCCTTCACTATATACTCTTTACCCTCGATCCGAAGTTTACCGGCTTCCCGGCAGGCAGCTTCCGATCCATATTGAACGAAATCGTCGTATCCTATTACTTCTGCCTTGATGAACCCCTTTTCAAAATCGGTATGAATGACGCCCGCAGCCTGCGGTGCTTTCCATCCTTGTTGAATTGTCCAGGCCCGAACCTCCTGCACCCCGGCAGTGAAATAGGTATTTAGCTTAAGCAATCGATAGGCGGAGTGAATGAGCCGATCGAGGGCCGGGGAGGTCATTTTATATTCCTCCATGAAAAGAGACTTATCGTCCGGATTTTCCATCTCCGCGATCTGAGCTTCGATGTTGTTATTCATTACGATGATCTCAGCGCCTTCTGCATGAGCCATTTGGGATAGGGCATCTGAATATTTATTTCCGGTATGCATGGAGGATTCGTCCACGTTGGCCACATATAAAACCGGCTTTTCAGTGAGGAGGAACAAATCCGCAAAGGCTGTTCGTTCTTCTTTTGAAATATCCAGCGATCGAATACTTTTCCCTTGTTCGAGGTGGGCCTGGCAGCGTTTCAAAACCTCCAACTCGGCTTTCATTTTGGGGTCGGTTTTGGCCAGCTTTTCGGCACGTTGTGCTTTTTTCTCCACGCTTTCCAAGTCTTTGAGCTGCAATTCGGTGTCGATGATCTCTTTGTCGCCGACCGGGTTGATGGCACCCTCATCGCGCAGGATATTTTCGTCCTCGAAACAGCGGATCACGTGGATGATGGCATCGACTTCCCGAATGTTGGCCAAAAATTTATTGCCCAATCCTTCGCCTTTGCTGGCACCCCGAACCAGTCCGGCGATGTCAACGATCTCGATTTGGGTTGGGATGGTCCGTTGCGGAATTACCAATTCAGCCAGTTTTTGCAAGCGGGGATCGGGCACATCGACCAGTCCCACATTGGGGTCGATGGTACAAAAGCGATAATTGCTGGCCTGCGCCTTGGCGCTATTGCTGACCGCGTTAAACAAGGTTGATTTTCCTACGTTGGGAAGTCCGACGATACCCGCTTGTAAAGCCATGTAAATTAGTTTGGGAAGTTTGGAGTTTGGACAGTTTGAGAAGTTGGGCGCAAAGATAACTGTCTACTGGCAACCTCAATTATCCCTAAATTCGAACTACCCAAACTCTTCAAACTTAATACATGGCTTTATCTCGTTTATGGTCTGCTTTCATCCTGGTGGCCTTGTTGGTGGCTACGATACAGTTCTTCCGTTCCCCGGGGGAGAAGGCCATCTTTTCGCAGATGGTGATCGGGAAAGCCGGTGATTCAACCCAAGTGGGGGAGATGAGCTTGGAACAGGCTCCTGGTTCGGTATTGGCCGGATTGGCAACCGCTTCCCGCTATACCGAGGGTAAACTAACCTACAAAAAAGAAGGAGACCGCGTGGTGGCCATCCGACCTCAATCTGTCAATGGAATACTGGAAACCTGCAAGGATGCGGTGAGTCTTTGTTTGGGCTTGATCGGGGTGATGACCCTGTTTATGGGGCTGATGCAGATCGCCGAACGGGCCGGCGGTATCCGTTTTTTATCCCGTTTGATCGCACCGTTCTTTACCCGCATATTTCCGGGGGTTCCGGCCGGACATCCGGCACATGGGCACATGATGATGAATTTTTCGGCCAATCTCCTCGGATTGGACAATGCCGCCACTCCCTTTGGCTTGAAGGCCATGGAAAGCCTGCAAACGTTGAATCCTGATAAGGATCGGGCCTCCAACGCCCAGATCTTGTTTTTATGTTTGCATGCTTCGGGACTGACCCTGATCCCCATTACCATCATTGCCATGCGTACGGGTCTGGGTGCCGAAAACCCGACCGACATTTTCATTCCTTGCATGATTGCCACCTATGTGTCTACTCTGGCTGCCTTGATCATCGTCTCCTGGAAACAGGGCATCCGATTAATTCAGCCGGTTTTGTTTCTGTGGATTGGGGTTGCCTCTTCCTTGGTCGCCGCTCTGGTTATCTTTTTGGCTCGGCTGGAACGTTCCGAACTGGAGTCCGTTTCGGGTTTAATTGGCAATGGCTTGTTGCTTTTCATCATTTTATTGATCGTGCTCGGTGGGGTGTATAAGAAAATTGATCTGTTCTCGGCTTTTGTCGAGGGAGCAAAAGGAGGCTTTGAAACGGCGGTTCGGATCATTCCATATTTAGTGGGGATGTTGGTGGCGATCAGCATGCTGCGTGTTAGTGGTAGTTTTGATGCGATGATCGATGGGATCAAGACCTTGTTCGCGTCATTGGGTGCGGATACCCGTTTTGTAGACGGATTGCCGACGGCTTTGGTGAAGCCCTTCAGTGGGGGAGCCGCCCGCGGATTGATGGCCGATACCATGAAAACCATGGGGCCGGATTCTTTTGCCGGTAAACTATCATGCATTTTGCAAGGGTCCTCGGATACAACCTTTTACATCATAGCCGTTTATTTTGGTTCGGTGGGCATTCAAAACATCCGCTATGCGATCGGGGCTATGTTATTGGCCGATCTGGTAGGGATCCTAACATCGATCGGGTTAGCTTATCTATTCTTCGCGTAAGGGACATAAAAAAGGCCGCCCGAAGGCGGCCTAGACAAGGAATTGTAGTTTAAATATTACCAATTCGCAAACAGGGAGGCGGTTTTTAAACCGAGGGCTCGACCCGATCCACGATACAACACCGTATAACTGCGTTGAGGGGTAAGTCCGCTGATCGCCACTTTCGCAAGTAGGTTTGTGGTTCCGGTTTCACGCACATACAGGGTATCAACACCGATTTTCGACGGATAACTAACAAACCCGGTAACATCGGTGATGCTTACGTTGGTAAATACGTTGGCATTTTGGTAGAGCGAGAAAACATCCACCGGTGGCATGCCATTTGGGTTGTAAATAAAATTGGCAAATCGAATGCGGGCGGTTGTGTCATTGGGGATCACAATGCTCGTTTCTACTGTTTTCTGCTTGGGGGTTGTGATGGTGTCAAAAGCAAAAATCGTGTAGTTTTTATTGACGCCGACAACATTGGCAAAACTCAATTGAGCTTGTGTGGTGGTGCTTAGGGTATCACGCAGTAAGAAGGCACGATTACCAGCAAGAACACTAAAACCATAGTTACCCGTTCCGCCGGGAAAAATGCTGCCCGTGCTCAACGCAGCACCATTTTGGGGAGCTCCGTCTACGTGTATATAGTTTCGGGAGGCACCAACGGTGGCAATGGCCAGTTGGAAACTACTTCCCTTGGTAAATCCCAGTTCCCCGGGGGTTTTGTCATCAAATGTTTTGGTGCAGGCAGAAAGAGCCAATAAACTTCCAAAACAGAACGATAATAAACCGTATAACGCTGTATTTGTTGATTTTCTCATAATGTAGATGGTTTCAATTTTAAGGTTTGGAGAACCAGCATTCTTTGGTATGATAATCCAATGCGAATGCACCCAGGCGGTTTAGCTCGGCCACGTTGTACAGATATTCTGAATTGTAGCGGGGGCGGACACGATAAACCAATTTGCCAAAGTTGTCTGGGAACAAATCGGTGCCGGAGGGTGGCGCAAAATCACGATACACTTGCAGGCCGGTGACCGGATCCAGGTCGGTGTAGTGGAATCGACGAAGATCAACCCACGTCTCGATCACACCCCAAGCATACATCGTAATATACTTCTGCAACATGATGTGAGAGAGAGTCAAATTGGCGGCTGTTGGAACCACAACTGGATTATCCAAATACGCGTCGCGCGTTACATCGGTAATACGACGAGCCACAGGAACATTGGTTTCGTAAACATTCCGCAGTAAATCGAAGTTGAGTGCAATGCCTTTCCGGTAAGCAGCCAATGCATTTACTCGATCGCCTTTTCTCAAAAGGGCTTCTGCCTTGATAAACTGGATCTCACTGGCAGTCATGACCGGGTATGGGCCTGCATTGGTAAAAATGTAACGACAGTTGGCATCCGTCGTTCCGGAAGCGGATCCTGCAAACGGAGTTCCCCAGAAAGAGAGGGGTTGATCGTTGGCGACCAATCCATCTGTACCTTTTGTAGGACGAATACCTTTAAAAGTATTGTTTGCGTTTTCACGAATGAGATACCAGGCGCGGGGGTCAACAGATGCAGTGGGGAATTGACCGTTTACGCCAGACATCAGATCTGCGATGAATTTGGTTTGGCGATGCGTTTGGGAAGCAGTGTTATCTGTTGAACCTCCACCCAAGCGACGGATACCCATGAAATTGAACGTACCATAGCCACCGGCGGCAGAAAACTTGATGTTCGTATTTTCAGCATTCACTTGAATAGAAGAGTCGCAAAAGCGAATCACATCATCCGGATTGTAGCTGGCTTTGTTGGTGATGCGGTGACTGACGCGGGCCAGAACACCATAAACAAATTTTTTCCACTTGTTGATGTCCCCGCCATTGCCCCAAGCATCACTGATGGCGAGATTGGCCGGATTTACACCATCACCCGTTTTGCTGAGGTTGGACAAGGCTTCATAGCAAAGACGCTTCACTTCTTGATATACCTCTTCCTGTGTATCGTATTTAAAAACCAGCAGATCACGACGGAATGCCTCTTTCAGAATCACATCATCGTGCATGTCGGTCAGGGTTAACCATCCCCAAGCACGAATGGCTTGGGCAACGCCTACATAATCCCATTTCTTTTCCTCCGTACCCCATTCGATGATGCTGTTGATGTTAAGACCTTGCCCATAATAATGCATAGCCCAGATGCTTCCCAAGTTGTCGCTGGCACCAGTAGCACCACCCATGCGGTCGGACTGATTCAAGGTTCCATTGACTGCCCAAAATTGCACATAGGAACCAACGAGTCGGCCGTCGTTCATGGGGCCGTATAGGTTGCCATTGGCGGAGGCGCTAATAGCCATATTGGAAATCACCCCAGGTAAAATTTGCTCGATGGGTTGCTTGATCGCTGCGTTTGGATTAAGAAAGGCCTCGTCGATTTTTTTGGCACAACCACTGATCAATGTGACCAGGGTGGCAGCAGCCAGTGTTAATCTATTCGTTGAAAATTTCATAATGATCGGTTTTGTTAGTTTAGAAAGAAGCGCGAATACCAACATTCAGTTGCATGGGGGCAGCCAATGTTCCGTAGTCGAAACCAAAGGCACCCACACCACGACCGCCGGCCGTGTTGCCATTTACAGAAGGATCTGCACCGCTATAATTCGTCAAAAGAATCAGATCATTTCCGGTTACAAAAGCACTTAAGTTTTTGAAACCTTTGATCAAGTCTTTTTTGAAAGTATAGCTGAGTGTGATGTCACGCAAGCGGAAAAAATTCACATCACGCTCAATGAATTCCTCTTCCGGCATGTTTGTGTAATAAGAGTTGTTGTAAGCGGGAATGACTGAGATCGTATTGATGGTGGGAGTTGCGGAATTTTCCAAGCCATTCTTAAGCACTCCAGCAACAACCCGTGGGGTATATCGATCAGCCGTTTTCATGCTGATTCCATTCAGGGTCATGAAGAGGTTGGTGCCATTGAAAACATCTCCACCCACTTTTGAATCCCAGAGCATACTCAATTTCAGACGCTTGAAACGAATGTTGTTGGTCCAACCACAAGTAAAATCTGGATTGCGGTCACCGATGACAGCATAGGTGGTGTTTTTCAACGGAAGACCAGTCGCCGGATCGATCAAAATCCGACCAGCGGCATTTCGCTGGTAGGAGTTACCGGTAATCGTTGTGGTAGGGCCACCCAGCGTGATTCCTCCGCGAGCTGCGCCATACAACCAAGTGTCTGCGATGTAATATTCAGACGTGCTCTTCGGCAAAACCTCAACCTTATTACGCATGCGGTTGAAGTTGAAGGTCATATCCCAACTGAAATCTTTCTTCTTGATAACCCCATAGTTTACAATCATCTCGATTCCTTTATTGCGCGTGCTACCGGCATTTTGCGTATTCAATACAAAACCGGTTCCGTAGCTCAATCGGAAATTCTCGATGATCTGCCCTTGGTTCAAGGTATTGTAGTAAGTGAAATCAACCGTGAAGCGGTTGTTGAAGAGTCTTAATTCTGTACCCAATTCGTAGGTCTTTTGTTTTTCAGGTTTTACGAACGGATTGCTGTTCGTAAAGCCCCAAGAATAACCGCCTCCGGAACCGAGGTTATCCACGAACACGGACTGTGTGGAGTAGGGACTGTTCAAACGAGCCGTTGTGGCACGAGAAGTTCTTACTTTCCAGTAGTTGACGAATCCACCTTTTTTAATCGATGGGATCATATCACTGAGGATCATACTGACACTCATACCGGGATAGTCGTAATTGCGCAGTCCGGGTGACAGGGTAGAGGCTTGCTCAAAACGATGCGTGTAGTTCAAGAAAACGTAATTCTTGTAACTGAAAGCAACCTCTCCAAAATAAGCCAATTGGCGAAGTGTAACATAATTGTATTCACCGAACTTATTACGATTCAGACGCTTGCGGGTACTTACGCGGGTGATGGTAGAATCCATGAAATCACCCATCAGGGTTATGAGATCGCGATTTGAGATGATGGAACCGTTCTTGTACATTTTTCCATTGCCCCCGGCCAAGTTGGCCAAACCACCCACCGAGTCAACGATGTTTTCGCCGTATACGGCCCACATCCTTGTGGTGTAGTCTTGCCACATGGTTCCACCCATCACACGCATGTTCAGGTTTTTGGAAAGATCTTTCTTGATGGTAGCGGTGATCGTGTGATTGTAACCGATGTATTTACGCCAGTAATTATCCAACGATCCACCCAAAGAAGATGAAACGTAAAAAGACTGGGGATGGAAGAAAAGGAATCCATTTTGGTCGTAGGTGTCATATCCAAAACGACCACTTAACGACAGCCACTTGACCGGGTTCAGGTTGATTCCGAGCGTGCCGGTGATACGGGTGTTGTCATCCTTTCCAATGTTATTATTGACATTCCAAAGCGGGTTATCATATTCGCTGTTGGTCGAAGTTCCTTCCAACAGATCGAGCTTGTCACCCAATTGGTCGTTTTCAAATTTGCGGATGTCGTTTGTTTGCGGCCAAATGAGCAAACCAAGCAAAAAGCCACCGCCGGAGCGAAGTACTTTGTTGTTGGTCGATTGACTGTATGAAACAGAGGGAGAAATCTCCAGTTTACCTTTCAAGAACTTGGTGGTATTGGAAATTCTTGCATTGAATCGACGGAAGTCGTTGTTGGGAACCACTCCTTTTTGATCGAAGAAACTACCGGATGCGCGAAACTTGGATTCTCCCACACCGAAATCCATTCCCAGGTTGTGTGTTTGAGCAGTACCCGTACGGAAGAAATTACCAATGTTGTCATACAACGTGGTTCCAGCTGGATACTCCGGTCCAAAACGACCAAAACGACTACTGGCCACTCCATTCAGACCCGGGCTGTACGACTCCAACACTTCCGGAAACCGAGTTACTTCCTGAAAACGGAAACTATTGTCGTATTGCAGTCCGAATTTATTGGTCTTCGATTTTTTCGTAGTAATGATGATCGCACCCGAGCTCGCTTGAGATCCGTACAGGGCCGTAGCTTCCGGACCTTTCAGCACCGTGATGCTTTCAATATCGCTGGGGTTGAGATCCGCAATGCGATTTTGATAATCGGATTGACGGTTTGGGCGATCGGAAGCCAGACCGTTGGTAGAACCCCCAGTCGAGGTTTCATTCATCGTGGAATTATCCATGACCACTCCATCTACCACGTAGAGTGGTTGGTTGCTTAACGAAAGGGAATTGAACCCACGCAAAACAACCGACGAGGAGGCACCGGCAATACCGGAGGTGGGATCCAACGTTAAACCGGCTACACGGCCTTGCAAGCCGTTGATGAAGTTCTCTCGTTGTGTTTCCTGAATTTCTTCTCCTTTAAGTGTTTGTGTTGAATAACCCATCGAGCGAGGATTTCGCTTGATGTCCATGGCCGTGACAACCACTTCTCCCATGGTATTGTCAGCCGTCCTCAAACTGAGGCCAATCGTGCTTCCGGCACCCACTTTAAGGTCCTGGGTCACATAGCCTACGTAAGAGATCTGAAGTGTTTCACCGACAGCTGCCTGAATAGAGAACTTACCATTGGCATCCGTTTGAGCAACACGTCGACTGCCCTTGACCTTAATGGTCACGCCCGACAATGGAGATTGGTTTTCCTCCGCGAGGATCGTTCCGGAAATTGTTTTCAGCTGGGCAAATGAAACGGGTGACCACAGCAAAAACAGGGAAAGCATCGCTAGTACAAAGCGAAATTTTCTCATAGCGTTATTTTTAAAAATTTGTTTGGCAAACATCGATCGGACCAAATATGGACCAAATCAAATGTTAATAAGCTACTAAAATAAGGAAAGGGCCTGATTCCGAAACAGATAGGGAAAAAAATGTGGAAAAGCCCTCGGGGATAAGCGGAAACTTAAAATATTGAATTTCAATCTCTTAGTCGCAAAATGGCAAACCGGCTGCTAGGACGCTGTTCTTCCAGCCAGCGAAAACCGGGTAATCGCATACTGGATGGGTTTTTCTCCCGAAGAGGCCATACCGTGCCGGAAACTTCCGACCGAAAAACAACCCGACCCAGTCCGCCCCCTTGAAAATAGTTATCCATCCGGTCGGCCTTCGACTCATTTATGCCGATGTAAGCGCTATCATCATCCTGAATGAAGTAGATACATTCTGCATAGCCACGCGCCTGCAAGGAATCCATGCTGCCATCTTTCAAAAAGGCGGCCATCCGAATAGACTTGAGTTGATTGAACACTTCCGGATCCAGTCGTTGAACGAGCATGCTGTTTTCAAAAACATCCAGCTTCTCCGCTTTTTTATTTTTAGTACGAAGCACAATGGTATCGCCCGTTATCTGACTGCCACCAGACCATACGATCGGTTCTTGAAACAAACGGAAAACAGAGTCTTCGTATGAATAATACATGCTATCACACACCGCTTGAAGTGAATCAGTGAAAATTTTAACCTGACGAAAGGCCTTGAAAAATCGTAGCGTACTATCCTGCGAAGAGAAGGAAAAAGACGATGCCGGATCTTTTTCGATGGGGCCTGAGTAGAGCGTGTCTGCCGTGATAAAGACGGAATCCTTTCCTTGCTCCACCACCAGAACCGGATGGTCGGTACTGAGAACGGTATTTTTCTTTCGATCTCTGATTACCTTGCCTGCCATGAGTTTGGTTCCTTGCTCGGGATCAATGATCACCACATCGCCTTCGGCTTCAGATATGCCTGTCTGATCATCAAATCGGATGGCATCCCCGGTAATGCGTGTCTTCCCGTCCCGAATGACCGGCCGTTTCCCAAACTCAGCCTTACCGGTCACCATATCATAAAAGCCCTCTCTGGTTTCCACAATTCGGCCGCTGCTGTCCTTGATCACTGTTTCCGTTACAAAACGGGTGATTCGGGAGTCCAGATTGTACAAGAGCGTGTCAGTTGATATCTGGTATCCTGGATCCTTCAGACGTACATCCCGAGTGAAATAGATATCCCGCAAAGCGGCATAATAATATCCTTCGCGACTAGTCAAGGTCGTTTTTCCGTTTTGTACCACTCCGCCGTTACGAAAAACGCCCACATCCGAATTCATATCATACTCCAGCGATGGGGTCTGTAATTTTCCTTTTCCGTCACTCAACCGAACATTTCCGTCTAAATATGCGATCCGTCGATCCGTGAGGTAACGTAAATGTTGTGCCCGTACATCGGAGGTGTCCTTCTCAATAAGACGAACCGCGCCCCAGGCTTCAAACAGATGGGTGGCCTGATTTAACACACAACTGTCACAATAAAAAAGGGAAGTGCCTTGTTGCAACTGCACATTTCCAACAGCGATCTGCAGGTCGATGCTATCTACTTTTTGGAAGATGAGCCTGTCGGCATGACGAATCGATAATGGTTTCGCGGTGTCGCTGGCTGCGATATATAAACTGTCGGTACGGGTTACCGTGCGTACTTGTCCGTACAGGGATTGCCCCGTTATGATAAGAGATGATAAAAAAAGTAACGTATACCAACGGGTCATCGGAGTGTATCAGCGGGGGTTTGCCCCTTCTTGGCAGGCGAAGTTAGCGGGCCGGTTTTATCTTTTTTCCCGAATACAGAAAGGTTAACGTATCGTTTAGGATGTGCCCGCAGGTCGTCCAATAATATCTCCGCGCTCAATACGGCATCGGTCAACTTATTGTATAGGGTCTTGTCGGCCGTAAGCGCACCTAAACTGCCATCCGGAGAGGTGATCTTTTTTAAGGTTAATCGGACCTCAGAAAGGGCGGTGGACAATGAATCAAGAGAGGACTGAATATCCAGTTTGGATAATTTCTCGGTCGCCGATTGTGCGTTGCTCAAGGTGGCCGTAATCCGATCGTTATTGCCGCGCAGGTTTTGAGTGATCTGCTCGATGTTATTCAATGTTCGGCTCAGACTACCGGCCTCGGGATCCATCAAGGTGGCCAGACTGGCGGTGGATTTATTCAAATTGGCGATACTGCCTTGCAAGTTCGCCCGGGTGTCAGCATTTAGTGTAGCGTTGATGGTTGACAAACTGGTTTGTAATGCGTTCAAAACTTCCTGCACTTTTGCCACCGTGGGATTCAGTTGGGCCTTCACATCTCCCAGCAAACCCGTTTCAACGCGCGTATTCAATGTATCGCCTGCCTGTAAAAGATCTTTGCTGTTTCCTCTTTCGATCACAATGAAGGAGGAGCCAACCAGCTCGGAGGCGATATAGGCAACCGAATTCTTGGGTATATTGATATCGCGAGTGAGATTAATGGTGACCACGATCGCGCTCACATCCTTGTCCAATTCCTTTTTCGAGTATACGGTACCCACGGCCAATCCGTTGATCTTTACTTCATTGGATTTTTCCAAGGTGCCCAATTCCTTGAATACGGCATGCACCAGAAATTGTTTCTGAAATACGTCCTTGCCCTTCAGATAATTGAAACCGATAAATAGCAGGGCTAAAGCTATGATGGTCAGTAACCCAACTTTTGTTTCATTTGAGATCGACATGTAAATGATTTCGTGCCAAAGGTAATTGTTTTGGGCAGAGCCGACCCTGTCCGGCATTATCGAACACGCCGAGCCTGCTCGCGGGCTTCGATGTATTCCAAAAATCGCTGTGTCTGTACAGGAGAGGGCACGGTTCGGGCATTTGTCTGTACAGGTGTGCCTTCTTCAGATTGACGCTGCTCCAGCCAGTTGAAATAGGTTCCCATGGCTCGCAGGATACAGGCACTCAACTCATTTTGACCTTCCTCACTGTTCAGATACCTTTCTTCTTCCGGGTTGGAGATGAAGCCGGTCTCGATCAATACACTTGGCATGGCCGTGGCCTGCAGAACCCAAATCGGTACCGGACGCTGACGCACGTCACGATCCACCCGTCCAACCTTGACGAATTCATCCTGAATGAAACCGGCAAAAGTGGCACTACGCTTGAAATATTGTTTGGTTTTGAGTAACGCCAATGCCACAAATTCGGGGGAACTGGGATCGACAGAGCCGTAGGTGGCTTGATAATTTTCCTCCGCCAGCATTGGCGCGTTCTCCCGCATGGCGATTTCTTTTTTCTCACTTACGTTGGCTCCCCAGATATAGGTTTCGGTCCCTTTGGCCGGGCTTGGCACTTTATAGGTTCTGTACTGTGGTACTTCTTTTGTGACCTTTTTTTTCTTTTTCCCTTTGCCCACGTAGGTGACAACAGTCTTATTTCCGATAAACTCCTTTTTGTATTGATCGCCGGCCGAATTGACGTGCACACAAATAAAAAGATCGCCTTTGTTGTTATTGGCAAAATCGGAACGTTCGTATAAAGTAGGGTATACATCCTCCTTTCGGGTGAACAGCAATTTGATGTCGGGATATTTCTGCTGGATCATCTTGCCGAGTTTCAGTGAAACGGCCAGGCAAATATCTTTCTCGTTTGAAAAAGCACCGCCGGCACCGTAATCCTTCCCACCGTGTCCCGGATCGATGATAATGGTCCGTACCAATTTTGATCCATTGGAAACCTGTTTATCGGTGGTTGTCCGGAAAGAAGAGAAGGAAAATCCGGCAGCAAGCAGGATCAGGAATGTCAGTAGTCGAAAGGTCATGTGCGCACGTTTTTCAGGTGTAGGATACAAGTCCCTGCAAAATTCACAAATTCTTGGGTGGGGAGGAATGCGGCTGCAAAACATTTCTGCTACTTTTGCCCGCAGCATGCGGCCCCGTTGCGAATCTACATTTTTTCGACGTGAGTTGCTGAGTATCATAGGGTTTCTTCTGCTTTTTAGCACACTAACCCCGTTGATTTCCTCGGCACAGGCACCCAATTTTCGCAGGCCTTTAACATCGCGGGCCAACTCGAGCGGCAACGAACCTACTCCACAGGTTACCCCTGCAAACAAGCAAACAACGGACACGCTGCCACAACGCACGAAAGTGGATACCTTTTCACTTCGGATCTCAAAAGATACGCTCGACGCCCCGTTAAAATACCAGGCCGCCGACTCGGCCGTGATCCTGGTACCGGCTAAGCGGATTCTACTCTATGGCAAAACACAAACGACCTATAAGGATATTCAACTGACGGCTCCCAATGTCGAATTGGATCAATCGCGCCAATTAGTGATCGCCACCAATACCAAGGACAGTGCGGGTCAGGTACTGGAAACAGCTCATTTTAAAAGTGGTGAATCCGAATTCTCCAGTGATACCATTCTCTATAATTTTCAAACACAAGTTGGACTTACCAAAAACACCTACTCCCAGCAAGGTGAGATCCTCGTGATCGGTGAGTTAGCCAAAAAAGTGAATGAAAATACCACCTTCATTCAACGTGCGCGTTTTACCACTTGCTTACTCGATGAACCCCATTTTGCCTTTGTAACGCCCAAGATGAAGGTCATCAATCAAAAACTGGCTGTTTCCGGTCCGGCACATCCCGAATTTGAGGGTGTACCGGTTCCGATCTATTTACCTTTTGGTTTTTATCCCCTAAGCCAGGGAAGACACTCCGGGCTGTTGCCGCCGCAATTCACCTCCAACGAAAAATGGGGGTTGGGTCTGGAAGGGCTAGGATATTATAAAGTATTGAATGAATACTGGGATGCCAAGATCTATGGCAATATATATTCCTACGGCGGCTGGTCGGTTAACCTAAATCCCACTTACCGAAAGCGATATCGCTACAGCGGTAACCTGAACATAAGTGTACAAACCACCAAGCTGAATTTTAAAGGTGATCCGGATTATTTGAAGAACAAGAGCTTGTTTCTGACCTGGTCGCATAATGTTGATAGCCGGGCCCGCCCGGGTACCAGCTTCTCCGCCAGCGTGAACGCCGGGTCCACTCGCTTCAATCAGCTGGTCCCTAACAATGCCCAATTGAATTTTCAGAATCAAATGGGTTCTTCGATCACCTACTCGAAGTCCTGGGCAGGTAAACCTTACAATCTGACCATGAGTGCCAACCACAACCAGAACAACCGCACTCGTTTGATCAACCTCAGTTTGCCCGACGTTGGGTTTACGGTTAATACATTGTATCCATTCCAGAAAAAAGAGTCGGCCGGCACAGCCAAATGGTACGAAAAATTAGGGGTTGGGTACAACGGAAATTTCCGGAATCAAGTTTCCTTTTACGATTCGGCCTTCAGTCTGAAAAGATTGATCGATACGTTACAGTGGGGTGCCCAACATAATTTCCCAATCACCCTGGCCTTACCACCCATTTTAGGAGGGGTCGTTATCGTGTCACCTTCCGTCAGTTACTCACAGATATGGATCGCCCAACAATTCAGACGAAAGTGGAATTCAGCGCTTCAAAAAGTGGATACCATCATTACGAAGGGTTTTTATCAGGATCATCAGGCGTCCTTTTCCCTCGGATTCAACACCGCGCTGTTCGGAACCTATCAGTTCAAAAAATCGAGGGTGATGGCCATCCGTCATGTGGTTCGTCCAACCGTCAGCCTGAATTATAGGCCCAATCTTTCCAAGAATAATTTTTACACCGATACGATTTACCCCGGCGTAACCGGCCGATTCAGTGTTTTTGAAGGAGCACTCTATTCGGGTTTTTCAGAAGGCCGTACGGGCGGTTTTGGATTCCAGTTCGACAATAACCTGGAAATGAAATGGCGATCCCGTAAAGACACGGGTGAGATGGCCATCAAAAAAGTGAAACTGATCGATGGGTTCGGATTTACCACGGGATACAATTTTTTGCGAGACTCCATGAAGTTGGAGCCCTTTAACCTCTATTTCCGTACCACCTTGTTCGATAAAATCAGCATTACCGCCAATAGTTTATTGGATCCGTATCAAACCAATGAGAGAGGATTTCCAATTAATCGATATGCTTGGCAAGGCGGAAAATTTAAATTAGGACGACTCACATACGGAAGCATATCCATGAGTACTTCTTTCAAAAGCAAACCAAAGGATGATAAGAAGGAGCAAAAACGATCTCAGCAGTTCGAGCAAATGATGCAAGACCCGAACCTGAAAGGACAGCAACAGCAGCTTATGGATTTCATGCAACAAAACCCCGGGCAGTTCGTGGATTTCAACATTCCCTGGCAGCTCAGTTTTGGCTACTCACTCAATTTCAGCAATCGTATAAAACCCGACTATTCCGGCTATTCCACCGAAGTCAATTCCAATTTGAATTTCAGCGGCAGTTTCAATTTGACCAGCAAATGGAACGTCTCGGCCAATGGGTATTACGATGTTAGCTCCTCCAAGTTGCAAACATTTCAGATGAGCGTCAATCGCGAAATGCATTGCTGGCAACTATCTATCAATGTGACGCCGGTCGGACTTTTCCGTTCCTTCAATTTCTCGATCAGTCCCAAAGCCTCCATGTTGCAAGACCTGCGGATCAATCGCACACGCTTCTTCACGAATTTTTAATCGGACCTCTTTCGTAATGCGTCCACATGGTCTGAAAGGTCTTTTCCTTCAGCGATTCGACCGTTTCACCGATCGGAGAGATCGGTGGCAAAAATTCCAATACGATCGGATGGGGTTGGAAATAAAAACTGCGTGTGGGCGACAGGATATCGCGTGTGTGAAATAAAACGGCGGGTATGATCGAATGGCCGGATTCGATGGCTAATTTGAATGCGCCATCATAAAAGGATTTCAACGGCTGATCGGTCCGATTTCGAGTTCCCTCGGGATAAATGCACATATGCATGCCTTGCGCCAAAACTCGTTTCATCCGCTCAAAACTTTGCCGACGGCTCGATTCATTTTTTCGATCCACCATCAAACCGCCGATCCGGTAATACCATCCAAAAAGCGGCACCTTGGCGAAACTGGCCTTGGCGATGGTTTTGTTTGGCCCCGGAATAAAGGGAGAGGTCATGGGCGGATCCATCAAAGAATTATGGTTGCAGACAACGATATAGGACTCGGCTAGTTTAAAATGGGCTTTGCCTCGGATATGGGGGGCACAGCCGACCAGCGGCATCCAGATACGCATCCAATACTTTGCGATCCGGACGAACCAGGCTTGCCCGGTCGGATTGGGAAGCAAGCCGCAAAGCAGTGAGGGGATCAGTACGACCAAAAAACTGACCGCAAAGGTTACCAAAGCCCAAAAGGCCATCAAGCGGGCAAATAGATCTTTTATGAACATAACTACACTGACCAATCTATCGGGTCGATTCGGTTGGCAACAAGGTAGGCATTCGTCTGAGAAAAATGACGGCATCCCAAAAAGCCATTGTGCGCAGATAGTGGAGAAGGGTGTGCTGCTTTCAATACCAGGTGCTTTTGAGGATCGATGAATTTGGCTTTCTCTTGCGCAAATTTTCCCCATAAAAGAAAAACCAGCTGCTCTCTTCGCTCCGCCAGGCAACGGATCGTGGCATCGGTAAAGGCGGCCCATCCGATCTGCGAGTGACTCATGGGCTCACCCGCCCGCACGGTCAGAGAAGCATTAAGCAGAAAAACCCCTTGCATGGCCCATTTTGTGAGGTCGCCCTGCAGCGGCTTTCGTAAACCCAGATCGGCCTCCAATTCCTTGAAAATATTTTGAAGTGATGGCGGTGGTGGCACACCGGGTGGCACTGAGAAGCTTAGGCCATGTGCTTGTCCCGGACCGTGATAGGGATCCTGGCCGATAATGACCACTTTCACCTGATCGAACGGGGTGCAGTTGTACGCATTGAAGATGAGTGAACCGGGCGGATAGATGGTCTTCCCGAGTTCTTTTTCCGTACGAATATGGGTAACGAGTTGCTGAAAATAGGGTGCATTAAACTCCTTTTTCAGTACGGCTTTCCAACTCGGATCAATTTGAACAGACATTGCCTGCAAGCTAAAAAAAACTAGATTTGCAACGTTCTAAATCTGAATGTTCAGGCTAGATCTTTTATTTATTGGTCCGGTAGCTCAGTTGAATAGAGCAATAGCCTTCTAAGCTATGGGTCATTGGTTTGAATCCAATCCGGATCACAAATCAACCCGGCACATCGTGTCGGGTTGATCGTTCACTATTCAGTATTCGTATAGCGTATACCGTATTATGCCGCATCTATGAGATCATTTCAACTTGGTACCGATTGTTTATCTGTGTCAGCAGCCATGCTGTTGGCAAGAGGAGAATGGAAACCGGTTCTCTCAAAGGAGGCGGTGCAGCATATAAATAATTCGGTCGGTTGGGTGCAAGAGATCGTGGAAAGCAAACGGACCGTTTACGGGATCAATACGGGTTTTGGCATTTTAGCGCATACCGCCATCGATGCCTCCGATGCGGAAACCCTGCAACATAAGATCCTGCAAAGCCACAGCGCAGGGGTGGGCGCTCCTGTAAGCAACGAGATCGTGCGACTCATGCTGCTTACCAAAATCCAATCCCTTGCATACGGACACAGTGGCATTCAACTTTCGACGCTGGAACGAATACTCTTGCATTTGGAGCATGATGCCTTACCGATCGTACCTGAAAAGGGGAGTGTAGGCGCCTCCGGTGACCTGTCGCCACTTTCTCACCTGTTCTTACCTCTTATTGGAATGGGGGAGGTGAACTGGAACGGCCAGCGAATTCCGACGCAATCTTTATTCGAACAAACCGGACTGAAGCCCTTAGTGCTGGGTCCAAAAGAGGGACTGGCACTCATTAACGGCACTCAATTTATACTGGCGCATGCCGTGAGTGGCGTATCACGTTTTCACAGCCTGTTGCAGTCTGCCGATGTGATCGGAGCGTTATCTCTTGAAACTTTCCAGGGATCCAGCGCCCCATTCGATCCACGCCTTCATCAGTTACGTCCTTACAAGGGCAGCCAACTGGTGGCCCATCGGTTGCGCGCGCTGCTGAACGGATCGGAAAATTTGAGCAGCCATGCTGATTGCGACCGGGTTCAAGATCCCTATTCCCTGCGTTGCATGCCCCAGGTGCATGGTGCTTCCCGCAATGCCTGGCTTCATTTGAAACAACTCACGGAGGTGGAATTGAATGCGGTTACTGACAATCCGGTTCTCTTCGGCGTAGACGATTCGATCAGCGGTGGCAATTTTCATGGTCAACCGCTCGCCATGCCCTTGGATTATGCTTGTCTGGCAGCGGCCGAGATCGGGAACATCAGCGATCGTCGGTCTTATTTATTATTGGAAGGAAAATTTGGATTGCCGACCTTATTGATGGACAAGGTTGGACTGAATTCCGGTCTGATGATCCCCCAGTACACCTCTGCCTCGTTGGTAACCGAAAATAAAACGCTTTGTTTTCCTGCCAGTGCCGATAGTATTCCTACCTCGCTGGGACAAGAAGATCATGTTAGCATGGGATCGATCAGTGGCCGAAAACTTCATCAGATCCTGGATAATCTCGAATATATATTAGCGGTGGAACTGCTGAGTGCCATACAAGGATTTGAATTCCGTCGCCCTTTGAAAACCTCCCCAATACTAGAATCCATCATCGATTCCGTTCAAAAAATCGTGCCCTTTGCCAAGGAAGACAGGATCTTCTCGCTGGATCTTGAGAAACTGCGAGATCATATCCGTCAGGGAAAATTGGTGACCGAATCGAATAAAGTTGCCGCTGATCATGGGATCGACTTGAACGCGTCGCACCCTGAATTTCAACTTTGATCAGATCAGTAAGGCAGATTCCAATGCCAGTTCCATCATAGGCAATAAGGCTGTTTCCCGCTGATCGGCTGAGATCTTTTGCTTAGTCGGGATTACATCTGAAACGGTTAGCAGGGTAGCAGCGGACCGTCCAAGCTCCTGTGCGTTGGCAAATAAGGCAAAGGCCTCCATTTCGACGGCCAGGCAGTTGTAGTTGGAAGCGATCGCGGGCAGAGCAGGGTCTTTTCGAAAAAAAATATCCGACGAATGGATGTTGCCATGACGAAGCCGATGGGATCCGTTGGCAGCGGCTTCTTCTATTTTCTTTCGGGACTCACCGGGTGAGGATATGGAATCGGTATCCAGTCCCCAGGCATATTTCGCATACGTGGATTCGCTGCAAGCCGCATCTGCCAGCAAAAGATCGAACAGGCCCAGATCGGGCGTATACGACCCGCAGGTTCCCAAACGAATGATGGATCGAACGTCGTAAAAGGAGAAAAGTTCGTATGAATAGATGCCGATGGACGGGCAACCCATTCCACTGGCTCCGATCGTGATCTTTTTGCCCTTGAAGGAGCCGGTATAGAAAAGCACATTTCTGGTTTGGCTTACCAGCTCTGCTTTGGACAGATACTTATCTACCATGAATCTGGCACGAAGGGGATCTCCCGGCATAAGGACGACGTCGGCGATCTGTCCTTTTATCGCACTGATATGAATGCTCATCTGATCGGTTTCAGAAGGTCAAGATATCCTTTTCTCCGCGAATCCCCACAGTATATTTGCAGTATGAGTCATATATCTACCTACGGCCCGGTCAAGTACAAGACCCCCACCGGCACGCAGCTTCAATGCAAAGGATGGATCCAAGAGGCTGCTCTTCGGATGCTATTGAATAATCTCGATCATGCCGTGGCTGAACGGCCCGAAGATCTGATCGTTTACGGTGGCAGAGGAAAAGCGGCCCGAAACCGAGAGTCGCTGGATCGTATCATCGCCAGCTTGAAATCATTGGAAAACGATGAGTCATTGCTGATTCAATCGGGTAAACCCGTTGGCATACTCAAAACTCACCCGGATGCACCGAGGGTACTCATCAGCAATTCACAGCTGGTACCCAACTGGGCGAATTGGGAGCATTTTTCGGAACTGGAACAAAAGGGGTTGATGATGTATGGCCAGATGACGGCCGGAAGCTGGATCTATATCGGAACGCAAGGCATCGTACAGGGCACCTACGAAACCTATGCGGCGGCGGCCGACAAACATTTCGGGGGAACGCTCAAGGGGACCCTGAATGTAACTGCCGGTTTGGGCGGTATGGGTGGTGCCCAACCCTTGGCCATTACCATGAACGAAGGAGTAGCACTCATCGCCGAAGTGGAAGAGTGGCGAATCGATAAGCGGCTGGAGACCCGGTATCTGGATGAAAAACATACAGAGATCGATGAGGCGATCGATTCGGCCCTTCGATACAAAAAAGAAGGGAAGGCTATCAGTATCGGAGTCCTTGCCAATGCGATCGATTTGCTGGATCGTTTAATCCAGCGAAATATCATTCCCGATACGCTCACCGATCAAACCTCCGCGCATGACCCATTGATCGGTTATATCCCGCAAGGATTGTCGAACGAAGCGGCCAATGTTTTACGCGAATCCAACCCGGAGGAATACATCCGCTTGAGCTATATCAGCATGCGAAAACATGTTGAATTGATGTTGGAATTGCAACGCAAGGGAGCGATAACGTTTGACTATGGAAATAATATCCGGGCGCGCGCAAAGGAGCAAGGGCTGACCAATGCCTTTGATTTCCCCGGCTTTGTGCCAGCCTATATACGCCCTTTATTTTGTGAGGGGAAAGGGCCCTTCCGATGGGCCGCACTCAGCGGTGACCCCAACGACATAGCTGTTACCGATGCTCTCATTCTTTCCTTATTTCCGGATAACAAACCGTTGGCTCGATGGATAAACATGGCCAAAGAGCGAATCGCTTTTCAAGGATTACCTGCCCGCATTTGTTGGTTGGGACAAGGAGAACGCGAGAAAGCGGGTCTTGCCTTCAACGAATTAGTCCGAACCGGTAAAGTAAAAGCGCCCATTGTGATCGGAAGGGATCATTTGGATACCGGATCGGTAGCCAGTCCTAACCGGGAAACGGAAGCTATGCTCGATGGAAGTGATGCCGTGGCTGATTGGCCTATTTTAAATGCACTGGTGAATACGGCGGGAGGCGCCAGTTGGGTTTCCTTGCATCATGGCGGTGGAGTAGGTATGGGATACAGTATCCATGCCGGTATGGTGATCGTTGCCGACGGCAGTACCGACGCGGATGCCCGATTAAAGCGGGTTCTTCGAAACGACCCGGGAATGGGGGTGATCCGTCATGCGGATGCGGGATATGAGACCGCTTCCGAAAAGGCCCGAACGCATGGGTTAGACCTGGATCAACGTATACGATCCTAAGCAATTCGGTAGCACCTTATCCATGCTTTTGAACGTTCAACAAATAAGTAAGACTTACGGAGAGCGTACTGTCTTGCATCCATTGGACCTCTCGATTCGATCCAACGAACAACTGGCGATCATTGGAGAAACAGGCTCAGGAAAAACCACTTTGCTGCGCGCGTTGGCGGGACTGTTGGATCTGACCAGTGGCGAGATCACTTTCCGGGGAGAACGAGTAGTTGGGCCTTCCGAACAGCTGCTACCCGGGCATACTTCCATTTCCTATTTGAATCAAGCCGTACATCTTCGAAATCATTATAAGGTAAAAGACCTTTTGGAGCGACACAGCATACAGGAGGAGCACGCCGATTGGGCACTGGCCAAACTCTGCCGCATCGAGTTGCTGATGCATCGAATGACCGATCAGCTCTCCGGAGGCGAACGTCAACGCATCGCATTAGCCATTGAATTGTCAAAACATCCCGCTGTCCTTTTATTGGACGAACCCTTTTCAAACTTGGATATGGGTCATCGTCATACACTCCGGTCCGTATTGGATGATCTTAACAGGCAACAGGGAATGACCATCGTAATCGTATCGCATAATCCCTCCGAAATTCTGGGTTGGGCCGATCGGGTTATTGTTATGAGAAAAGGTAAATGTGTGCAGGTGGGTACCCCCAGGGATATCTATGAGATGCCCGCAGATGAATACGTAGCCCAATTGCTCGGTCAGTATAATCGAATCGAGAGAATAGATGAACCGGGTGCTGTTATCATCCGGCCCGAGCGAATTTCATTTGTACCAATGGCATCTTCCTCACACCAAGGGCTTATCACCTATAAAGAATTTGAAGGGGCAACCTATTTGTATTCGGTAAGGGTGGACGAAGAGATGTATTTTGTAAGAACCGGCAGGGCAGACCTGCAGGTTGGACAGAAAGTGGGTATTTTTATTGATCTTAAACAATCCTCATGAAATCAGTATTCATCACGATCGGGTTGATTTTGGTCACGGCAATGACCTCGCAGGGGCAGACCAAAACAAAAAACATCAAAAATAAAATCGTTGATGTTAGTTGCGCTCAATGTCAGTTCAAACTCAAGGAGCCCAGGGGTTGTGACCTTGCCATTCGCATGAATGGTCAGGTCTATTTTGTAGATGGCACCAATTTGGATGCGCATGGAGACGCGCACGACGAAGACGGTTTTTGCAATGCAATTCGTCGGGTCAACGTTTCGG
Organism: Bacteroidota bacterium; assembly: GCA_046081925.1. Classification (GTDB taxonomy): domain Bacteria; phylum Bacteroidota; class Bacteroidia; order Chitinophagales; family Chitinophagaceae; genus JJ008. The sequence goes on from JBJTWV010000032.1 coordinate 51,060, forward strand.
GCACGATCAATGGGAACCGGATCTTGGTGAGCCGATTTGAACTAAAGCCGATTGTCAAAAAGAAGGACTGATCAGAGACTCACAACGCTGTTGGTGCCACCGAACACATTTGGCACCTCTTGATCTGCCTGCTGATCATTTACCCAAATATTCTTATCGATCAGGTATTTGAATTCATGGGTTGAATTCTTGGGGAGGTTGATCTCCGTTTGGAAAAGGCCATCCTTTTTGCGGCTCATTTTGATGCCTTTTTTCCAATTGTCATTCAAACCCAATAATTCTACGGATTTGGCCTCAGTAGCTTCCAAAGAAAATTTGACTTTTGCGTAGTCCTTGGTCTTGTAAATGGTCTTTTGTACCATGATGCCTAATTTTAGGTGATAAAAAACGTTAGGCAGCAGTCGTTAGAGATTCGTTGATTAATACCTCAACCAGGCAAATGTAACCCATATGAAACGTTTTGTCAAACGATACAAACAACTGTGCGTGCTGTTGCTGGTCCTTGGGCAGGTTAACCTTTGTGCTCAAGCCAGTCTCTCGGTTCAGATCAGTAGCATAAAGCAACCGAAAGGAAAAATCCTGTATAGTTTATATAACAGTGAATGGGGATTTCCAGACCAACCCGCAATGGCCTATCGCTATGGATCGATCCCTGTGTCAGACACAAAAACCATCCTGAATCTTGGCTCTTTGCCCCCAGGCGAATATGCGTTGGCGATCATTCATGATGCGAACGGTAACGGAAAACTTGACATAAACGCGCTGGGTATCCCCACCGAATCGGTTGGGTTCTCCAATAATGTGATGGGAGCGTTTGGTCCACCCAAATTTCAACGGGCTCGCTTTTCGGTCCGTATAGGCAAAAATGATATGAATATAAAACTCCGTATGGGACAATAAAATAGCCCTCCGAGGGAGGGCTATCATATCGAAAGATCGATGCTTATTTAGAATTGCTCCAATCCGCTGAACATGAACGAGCCTTCGATCTGGGCATTCGCATCGCTATCACTTCCATGGATGGCGTTTTCACCTACGGAGGAGGCGAATTGCTTGCGGATCGTACCGGCATCAGCCTTGGCCGGATCGGTGGCGCCGATCAATTTGCGGAAATCTTCCACCGCATTGTCCTTTTCTAGGATCGCGGCCACAATGGGCCCTGAGCTCATGAACTCCACGAGATCGCCGTAAAAGGGGCGCTCTTTGTGTACGGCATAAAACTCGCCGGCTTTTTCGGCCGACAGCTTCATCAATTTCATGGCTTTGACCTGAAACCCTGCTTTCAGGATCTGGTCGAGGATGGCGCCGGTATGTCCTTTGCGAAAGGCATCGGGCTTGATCATGGTAAACGTGCGGTTGCTCATATTGGGTGTTTTGCGCCGCAAAGGTAGGGGATATAACACAGAAGAAGTACTTTCGCACGGTCTTTATGGAATCCATCTCCGCGATCTACCCCTTGTTGTCATCGCCTCAGCGCGTGGTCATTACCACGCATCAGAAACCGGATGCCGATGCGATGGGCTCCATGCTGGGCCTGAAAAGGTTTTTGGAAAAACTAGGACATCGGGTGACCGCGATCTCACCTACCAATTGGGCCGGCTGGGTAAACTGGATGCCGGGAGCCAGGCAGGTGGTCGACTTTGAACAACACAAACAAACGGCCACGAATGAATTGGCTGAAGCCGATTGGCTTTTTTGCCTTGACTTCAATATTTTCCATCGAACCAAACATTTTGCAGAACCCTTGGCACAGGCCAACTGTGTAAAGATTTTGATCGATCATCACCAACAACCCGATACGCCGTCCTTTCAATACGGGATCAGCGATACGAAAAAAAGTTCGACCTGTGAGATGATCTATGACCTAATCGTGGCCTCCGGCCATGCTCATTTGATCGATGCGGATATGGCGGCCTGCCTATTTGCCGGCGTGGTCGGGGACACCGGTTCGTTCCGATTTCAATTGGCCACCGCATCCGTGCATCGTATGGTGGCTGAGTTAAAGGACAAGGGACTGGACCACATCAAAGTATATGAAGGGCTCTACGATAATTACCTCGAGAATCGACTTCGCTTCATGGGCCATGTGCTGACAAACCGGATGGAAGTCTTTTATGAGTACAACACGGCTCTCATTGCCATTCCCAAATCAGATCTGCAGCGTTTTCAGATCCGTACCGGCGATACGGATGGACTGGTCAATTTGCCGCACTCCATACAAGGCATCCGGCTGGTGGCCATTTGCATAGATCGGGAAGAAGAAAGGAAATGGAGTTTTCGTAGCAAAGGCGATTTTGACTGTAATCAATTTGCTCGTACACATTTTGAAGGCGGTGGACATTTTAACGCAGCGGGAGGCCGAAGCAGTGACTCATTAACTACCACGATCGAACATTTTAAAAACATACTCCCTGAGTACCATGAGGAACTTAACAAACCCCAATCATGAACAAATTCATCCTTTCAACAGCAATCGTAGCATTATCTCTCACCTGGATGTCATGTCAGGAATCAGGCCTGAAAAAGACCAAGGGAGGAATGCCCTACCAGCTCTTCACCGATGCCAAAAAGCCCAAGGTTAAAATGGGTGGCTTCTTGAAATTAGCCATTACGCAGTCGATCAACGACAGTATCGTATATACCAGCGCCGGTAAATTACCCAACTACATCCCGGTATTAAATCAGACAGCACCCTACGATCTCTCTGAGTTATGGTCCGAATTGCGGTTGGGCGACAGTGTAGTCGCTACTCAAATGATGGATACTTTCATCAACCGGCAGAATGGGAATATTCCGCCTCCTTTTAAAAAAGGAGATCGGATCACGACTAAAGTTAAAGTGCTGGGCATTTTTGATAATGACAGTTTGCATAAAATCGATGCGCAAAAGGAATTTGATGCTTTTAAAAATAAAGAGATAAAAGAGGTCGAAACGTATGCAAAGAAATCTGACCCCAACGTATCCAAAACGCCGAATGGCGTGTACGTACAGGTGCTAAAGCCAGGGGTTGGCAATTTGATCGACACGGGTAAATACGTATCGGTCAGTTATACCGGAAAGACTTTTGACGATAAGGTTTTTGATAGCAATGTCGACACGAGTTTCCATCATACAGAGCCCCTGAATTTTACCGTGGGTGCCGGTCAGATGATCCCCGGATTTGATGAAGGAATTCGGCTGCTTCGGCCGGGCGGTCAGGCGATCTTCTACATTCCGTCGCTTTTGGGATATGGTGCCGGCGGGTCCGGATCCATTAAACCCTATGCGCATCTGAAATTTAAAGTAGAGGTACTGTCTGTTCAGGATAAAGCACCGGAGGCTCCGCGAGCGGCACAGGATGCAGTACCAACACCAACTCCATCACCGAGCTCTAAAAAACCCAGTACAAAAGGGGGGAATTAAGCTCCTTTTAGGGCCAAAAAAAGTTGAATGGTCTCCCAGGCAGGGCGCACATCATGCACCCGAAGGATCTTTGCACCTTGGATCAAAGCTTGCATGTGAAGAGCCGTGGTTCCATTTAAAGCCATTATGGATTCCACATCCAGTGTTTTGTAGATCATGGATTTTCGGGAAAGACCCACCATCAACGGGAAGGATAGGGTAGTGAGCTGATCCAATTCACGCAACAACTGAAAATTTTGTGCGATGGTTTTGGCAAAACCGAAACCGGGATCCAGTATCAATTGCTGTATGCCGGCTGCCTGACAGTCCCGGATGTTTGTGGTAAAATACTCCTTAACGGAAGAGGTTACTTGTTCATAATCCGTAAGGTCTTGCATGGTCTCGAGCGTGCCGCGCATGTGCATTAGTACATAGGGAAGCTGACTTTTCGCGGCCACTTTTCTGATGTCGGGGTCGATCTGTCCGCCGCTGATATCGTTGATCATATCCACGCCGGCGGCAACGGCCTCCAACGCCACGTCTGATTGATAGGTGTCGATGGATAAAAAAATGTCGGGAAATTCTTTTCTGATACGGGTGAGTAGCGGAATAACGCGCCCGATCTCCTCGGTTGCATCGATCCGTTCACTTCCCGGCCGAGTGCTTTGACCGCCCAGGTCAAGAATCCGAGCGCCCTGCCGAATTTGCTCTTCCGCGAATCGCAAGCCCTGATCGATGAATTGCACGCGGCTAACGCTGTAGAAGGAGTCGGGGGTGCAATTCAAAATGCCCATTACGACCGGCTCCTGCAGATCCAAAACCTTATTATGCCCGTTCAAAGAAAACATGCCCGCTTTTATTACTTTTGACGAAGGTAAGTCACGAACCATAACATGTCCGACACCAATCAACAATACGACCGCGTGGTTGCTTCCGCTGCGGAGATCTTTTACAAGAAGACCCAGGATTATGGAACTGCCTGGCGGGTGCTTCGTCCGATCTCCATCATCGATCAGATCTTCATCAAAGCGCAACGCATCAGAACCATACAGGAACTGGGTGAGCAACGGGTAGGGGATTGCATTGAGGATGAATTCAAGGGCATCATCAATTATGCGGTAATCGGTCTGATGCAACTGACCTTGGTTGCCAACGATCCCGAGGAGTTAACCCTGGATCAGGTGCAGCCACTATTTGAGTCGGTATTGAAACAGGCAAAAGAACTGATGCAGAACAAAAATCATGATTACGGGGAGGCCTGGCGATCCATGAGTCAGGAAAGTTTTGTTGACCTGATCCTGATGAAACTACAACGGATGCGTCAGATCCTTGGTAATGAAGGTAAGACGTTGATCAGTGAAGGCCTGGATGCCAATTATCTCGATATGCTCAATTACGCCGTCTTTGCTTTAATCCTACTTTCGGAATGAAACGCCTGGCCAATACGTTACGTTTTCTGGTAGGGATACTTTTTATTTTTTCCGGACTCGTTAAGGCCAATGATCCTCTCGGATTAGCCTTTAAGATGGAAGAGTACTTTGAATTATGGAAACTATTCTGGCTGATCCCATCTGCCAAAACATTTTCCGTTGCCATGAATTCGCTGGAGATCATTGCCGGATCCGCTCTGTGTTTGGGATGGCAAAACAAATGGAACCTGCGATTGCTGTTGGCCCTGATCCTTTTCTTTACAGCTCTCACCGGATATACGTATTATACCGGCTATCCAAAAACCTGTGGCTGTTTTGGCGATTGCCTGCCGATCGATTCCAAAACATCTTATTTTAAAGATATCTTTTTACTGGCCGGCATCATTGTATTGTGGGTGGGGCAGCGTCATTTACATCCCATCCGCGCTCGTTCTATCCAACTGATAACCATAACACTGGCCATCATCTTTTCGGTTGGCTTGCAGTTCTATGTGCTGCATCACTTACCCATCGTAGATTGTTTGCCTTACCGAATCGGGACCAATATTACGGAGGCCAGAAAACAGCCACCATCCACCAAAGGCTCAACCGTGATGCTCGTATATGAGAAGGCCGGTAAAGAAATATCATTTCCTGCCGATCGGTTTCCGGCCGATTTTTCAGCTGCGACCTATCATTTCGTTCGTCAGGAGGAAACAGGGGAAGTGCCCCAAGCGCCCATACAAGGTTTTGTCTTGAATGATAGCAGTGGGGCCGATGTAACGGACGAAATACTGAACCTGGACAACGTACTCCTGATCTTTAGCGAAAAAAGTGAATCCCTCGGCCAATGGAAAGAATCCCTGACGGATATCCAGCGTTTGGCCACGAAAAAGCAGTTTCCGATAGCATTGATTTCCAACGAGACAAAAGAGTGGTGTCTGCAACATTCGAGAGACTATTCTGGCATTCGGTTGCTGAGCAGCGACCGCACTCCTATACGCACCGCTGCCCGTGTAAATCCAACCGTATACTTGCTAAAAAACGGAACCATTTTAGGTAAGTGGGCCATAGCTGATTGGTCCGTTGCCAAAAACGCGTTGAACAAGCAACCATGATCCGGTTTCTGTTAAAAAAGGTTTTTTACAGCCTCTCTATCCTGGCGGGTGTTGCCGTGTTGGTGTTCCTTTTATTTCAGGGAATGGGCGATCCGGCACGAATGGCAATGGGGCAGTCGGGCGATGCTAAAACCCTGCGAACCATTCAACAGGAAATGAATTTGATCGACCAGGATGGGAAGGCCATACCCGTCGTAAAACAATTCCTGCTCTATCTCAACGATCTTTCCCCGATTTCGGTATATCAAAGCGAGGAGATCGAGCAGAAAAAAATACGCGGTTTATTCTTCGGAACTGATAGGATGCTTGTCCTCAAATGGCCCTACCTGCGTCGATCTTTCCAAAGTAAGCGTTCGGTTTCGGAGCTCTTGCTGCAGGCTTTGCCCGGCACTTTGATCCTTGCCTTGAGCAGTATGCTTATCGCTATCGCAATGGGCGTGCCGCTGGGAGCAATGGCGGCTATACGTCAGAACAGCTGGCTGGATCGAGCATCTGTTTTTATTGGCACGATGGGTATTTCGGCGCCCTCCTTTTTTGTCGGATTGATCGTGATCTACCTGTTCGGTTTTATCTGGAATGATTGGACCGGTTTGGCGGTAGCCGGGAACTGGTATTCGCTGGATGAAAATGGTCGATCCGTATTGACCTTTCAAAATCTGATCTTGCCGGCGGTTACCATTGGCATTCGTCCGCTTTCCATTATCGTACAGCTTACCAGAAGTGCTATGTTGGATGTATTGGGACAAGATTACATACGAACCGCTCGGGCAAAAGGACTTTCCGCCCGGCATATCTATCTCAAACATGCCTTGCCAAACGCGATGAATCCGGTGATCACGGCCATAACCGGCTGGTTCGCCGAGTTACTCGCAGGCGCCTTTTTCATTGAGTATATTTTCGGGTGGGAAGGAGTCGGAAAGATCACTGTGGATGCACTGGAGAAACTCGATTATCCGGTGGTTATGGGATCCGTAATGCTTTCTGCCACGCTATTTACCTTGGTCAACATTCTGTCCGATTGGATGCAGGCGCGTTTAGATAAACGGATACGAGTCGATCATTGAATCACCACTTCCTGTATGATGGGCTGGCCCAGTGCTTCATTGACACGCTTTCGGATCGTATCGCGCTGAAAAGTCAGTTCGTGACGAAGTGGTGCCACCTGTGTGTATATGAAAAGTTTTTCGCCGATGATCTGTATGCGGTCCGTGTAACCGGCGATCAGCGGCCCCATCAGCTCCGCCCACAGGTCAGAGATTTGCATGGCTCGCATGTTTCCCTCCATCCGACTACCAGATAGAAATTCCTGTATCGCCTCTTGAAATTTATATTCACCCATATAGCAAAAGTACCCTATTATATTCGGGCTTTTATTTCCAACAGTTCATAGGGTGTACCAAGCGGATCCAACTGGTCACGAAGTCGTTGCGCATCCGTATCCGTAATAAAAACCTGCGATAGGGTGTCATGGGTCACCCATTGCATGAGGGCGAGAATGCGGGCAGGATCCAATTTTTCAAAAACATCATCCAGCAGTAATACCGGAGCGATCCCAATCGTATCCTCCAGCAATGACCGCTCCGCCAATTTGATGGCAAAAAGTAAGGTCTTTCGTTGCCCTTGTGAAGCCACTTGCTTGAAGGGATGATCTCCCAGCAAAAACAACAGGTCGTCTCGATGGGGACCAATGGTATTTCGCTGGGCGGCCAGGTCTCTGCTTCGGTTGGTACGGATCTTGCTTAAAACATCGGATCCATCCAGCTCCGTCAGATAGGTCATGCTTACCCGATCCGAGGTGCCTGCGATCCGCTGATATTGCTGAAGCATACGTTCCTGAAGTTCGATCGACCATTTACGTCTTTCCGGCACTAGGATGTTGGTCATATTCGTCCATTGATCATCCAATACGTCCAACGTAGATAACCGGGTGGGGGAGGATCCCTGCTCAGCGATCTCTTGCAACAAGGCCTGACGTTGTTGCAGTATCTTATTGTACCTGGCTAGTGCAGGCAGATAGGCCGGGGTTAGTTGACTGATCAAGGCATCCAGAAATTGTCGTCGGGCCCGGCTCTCCCCTTGGATCAGTTCCGCATCATCGGGGGCGATCATGACGACCGGAAATCGACCCAAATGATCGGCCAGTCGAGGAAGGAGGTCGCCATCCAATCGGATTTCTTTTTTGCCCGTTTCCCGAAGAAGTATACTCACCTCGTGCGTGTGTTCCGATTTTTGAAGGATTCCATCGATCCGGAAGCCAAGATCGCCGTGTCGGATAAGGGTCTGGTCGGTTCGGGAAAAATAGCCCCTGGAAAAACAAAGGGTGTGGATGGCATCCAGCAGATTGGTCTTCCCAACCCCGTTTTGGCCGGTGATGCCAACGACCCGGGAATGGAATGAATAGCTCGTATCGGGGTGATTCTTGAACTGAGTCAGGCGTATTTGTTCGATCCGATACATCAGGGGCAAGTTAGGACGCGGGGGCGGTTCAGCAATAGGACCTTTCCGGGCCATTTTTCCCTATATTTGCGCCACAAATTTTTTGGCTTGTGGTGACCAAATTTTCCAAGGAAACATACCTCTACTGGTACGAGCTGATGCAGCTGATCCGTCAATTTGAATTGATGGCGGAGGAAAAGTACAAGATGGAAGGAAAGATCCGCGGGTTTTTCCATGCCTATGTGGGCCAGGAAGCCATTGCGGCAGGTTGCATGACAGCCACTCGGCCGGACGATCTTTTCATCACTGCCTACCGAGATCACGGATTGGCCATTGCCAAAGGTGTATCCGTCAACAGCTGTATGGCGGAACTGTATGGTAAGGCCACCGGGTGTGCGAAAGGGAAGGGGGGCAGTATGCACTTCTTCAGCAAGGAATGTAATTTTTTCGGGGGTCATGGAATCGTAGGCGCGCAGATCGGAACGGGTGCCGGCTTGGCATTTGCCGAAAAATACAGAGGTACCGATAAGGTCACGCTGACCTATTTCGGGGACGGAGCAGCCAGACAGGGCATGTTACATGAAACGTTTAACCTGGCTATGACCTGGAAGCTACCCGTCATCTTCATCTGTGAGAACAACCATTACGCCATGGGTACTTCGGTGGAAAGAACATCGAATATTACCGATATCTACAAACTGGCCGATGCGTATGAAATGCCTGCCGATGTGATCGATGGGATGAGCCCGGAGGCTGTTCATGAGGGCGTTGCCAGGGCCGTACGCCGTGCACGTGAAGGGGATGGTCCTACCTTGCTGGAGATTAAAACATATCGCTATAAAGGTCATTCTATCAGCGACCCTCAAAAATATCGCACCAAGGAAGAAGTAGAAGATTACAAAGCCAAAGACCCGATTCAATTGATCCTGAAAACCATTCACGACAACCAATTTGCCTCGGCTGAGCAGCTGCGCGAGATCGATGAACGGGTTGACCGAATGGTGGCTGAATCCGTAAAATTCGCGGAAGAAAGTCCTTGGCCTGATGACAGCGAAGTACTTAAAGATGTGTACGTAGACCCTCATTATCCTTTTATCGTTGATTAATTTTTGAACCCCCTCTTTATGAGTCAAGAAAAACATAGCACGATCTCATCCGATCCCACCATTGCCTCCATTCAGCAATTCTGGCACCAGCATAAAAAGTGGATCATTTACCCTTTTGGCGCCCTGGTGTTGATCATTGGTGGCTACCTCGGCTATCAGGAGTTTTATGTCAAACCCAAGCAGGTAAGTGCACAAGATGCCCTCTACAAGGCTGAAGAATACTACCGGCTTGATTCGATCCAGAAAGCATTGAATGGTGACGGTCAGTTTCCAGGCCTGCTGAAGGTGATCAGTCAACATAGCGGTACGGAAGCGGCGAATCTCGCCTGTTTCTATGCCGGAAGTTGTTATTTGAAACAGGACAATTACGAGAAAGCCGTAAAATACCTGGGCGATTTCAGCACCTCCGAAAAATTGCTGCAGGCCAGCGCCTACAAACTCACGGGCGATGCCTATGCCGATTGGGGTAAATCGGATAAAGCATTGGAATTTTACCAAAAAGCCGGTCGTCATTTCAAGGAAGATGAAGCCAACTCACCCGCATACCTTTTCCTGGCTGCGTATCTGGCCGATCGGGTGATGAAAAAGACAGATGTTGCCATCAAGCTCTACCAAGAGATCAAGGATACCTATCCCAGAAGTCAACAAGCACAGGAAGCTGACAATTTCCTGGCGCAACTCGGTATCTACACCGATCCCAAATAATCAGCTGTAGAAAATTCTCATACAGGCCCCTGATGAAAACATCAGGGGCTATTTGTTTTCTCTATTTTTGAGTGACTGCCAATCATGAAAGTACACCTGTTCATTCCCTGTTTCGTAGATCAACTCTATCCGCAAACCGCCTTCCATGTGATCAAGTTGCTGAAGCGTGTGGGTTGTCAGGTGGCTTACAATGAGGAGCAGACCTGCTGCGGACAGCCTGCCTTCAATGCCGGCTATTGGGAAGATGCCCGGTCGGTATGCGGGAAATGGCTGGGCGATTTTGCCGATGCCACCACCATCGTGACACCTAGCGCCAGCTGCGCAGGCTTTATCCGAAATTACTATGCCAAACTGTTCGATAGCTCCTCCCTTCACCACGAGGCGCAATCAACACCCAAGCGGATCTTTGAACTGAGTGAGTTTTTGGTGAATACACTCCATGCAACCCGTTTCGGTGCGCGTTTGGTTGGCAAGGCGGCCTATCATGACTCCTGCGCCGGATTGAGAGAATGCCGCATCAAAAAAGAACCCCGTCAATTGTTGAGTGGGGTAGAGGGGCTGGAATTGGTGGAACTGCCGGATGGGGAAACTTGTTGCGGATTCGGCGGTACGTTCTCGGTAAAATATCCCGACATCTCCATAGCCATGGGCCAACAAAAAGTTGAGCAGGCCATAAGCTTGGGGGCGGAGTATCTGATCTCCACAGACTTGTCCTGCCTTATGCACCTGCAAGGGTATGTCAAGAAAAACAACCTTCCGCTCAAAACCTTACACCTGGCCGATGTGTTAACCAGTGGTTGGTAAATCATTTTTACTATGGCATACTGGTTGATGAAATCCGAACCCTTCAAGTATTCCTGGGACCAGTTGGTCAAGGACAAAAAGACCTTTTGGGACGGGGTTCGCAATTACGGCGCCCGAAATAATTTGCGCGCTATGAAAAAAGGCGATCTCGCCTTTTTTTATCACAGCAATGAAGGCGTGGAAATCGTAGGTATCGCAGAGATCATCAAAGAAGCGTATCCCGATCCCACCAGCGACGATCCTAATTGGGTTGTAGTGGATATCAAGCCTCATAAAAAGCTCAAAAATCCCGTAACGCTCGCGTCGATCAAGGCCGAGAAAAAACTGGCCAACATGGCGCTGGTGCGATTGGGCAGGTTATCGGTTCAGCCTGTCACTACCGAGGAATGGGAATGGGTTCTGAAAATGGCCGGTCACTGATCGGACGATTCCGTAAAGGATATCCCGTTTTCTTTCAGCTCCTCTAAAACGGGCGCATAGATCTCCGGCAGAGTGGGGATCTGTAACCCGGATGCTTTCCATTTTCCGGTCATAAATTGTATCGCTGCAATGCCAATCGGCAGCCCAACTGTTTTTGCCATGGCGGTCCGAACAGAATCCTCTCCAGTATTTACCAGCCAACTTCGCAGGGTCTTCATTTGTTGATCGAGTCTGTATTCGATCTCATGCAACATAACGATCCGATCCGTATCGCCGGGGTTCAATACCCATTTCTGTTCCATGGCAAATTGAAGAATGGACGCGGGGGTAGCGGATTGGAAGGGCAATTTTGTCGAATGATCCGACCAGCCCAACCATTCCAGCATTGCCAGCAGATCCTCGGGTAAGTGGTTTGGCAGCGGGGCGCATTGTTTCAATCCATCGGCAAGGCTTGCCTTTGCCGAAAGACGGATGGTTCGGTGCTCATCGATCATTCCCATCTTGATCACTTCATTCCATCCCCGAATGAAATCCGGATGGCGCAGTGTTGTCCGTTGAAACGATCCGATGCCTTGCAACCCGTACCGGTCGATGTAGCTTAGTGAATCCCGGTTGGGATAATAGGCCAATTCGCCCACTTCATCCAGATAAACCGTTCGTAGTTCACGAAAGAGGGCTGCATGACTTTTTTCAATGACCCGGCCATTTTCAAGATATTGAGCACCTGATGTGCCGGCCATGACCACATTGCGTGGATTCCAGCTGATCTTATAATGCCAGGGATTATCGTCACTTTCCGGTGCCACCAGTCCGCCGCAATGAGAAAGTACACTGACAGGAAGGCCTCCGTTTGAACGAATATTATCCAGCATTGCCAATAAACTCATGTGGTCAATGCCGGGATCCAATCCCATCTCATACAGAAATAAAGATCCGGTCGTATCGATCTCCCAGGCCCGCTGACGAATCATATCATCCACATAGGAAGCGGTGAACAATGACTTTCGGTGTTGAATACAATCTTCGGCAACCAGGGCATGCAGGTGCGGCGGAAGCAACGAAAGCACCAGGTCGGCGGAAAGAATACTGGCCGATCGTTTATTCGCATCCGATATGTCATACGCTACACCCGTCAAATTATCCTTATCGATACCGGCCCGTTGGGCAGAAGCATGCAATTTCTCTTCCGCTAACCCTGGTTGTGCATCCACTATCTCCAGCGAAAACCGATGGTGGGCACATTCAGACGCCAAAAAATCGATCAGAATAGTGGAGGATCTTCCGGCGCCGAACAATAGAATTTTGGGCATGATCAAAGGTCGTGAAACTATCGGTGTGGAATTACACTACAGCCACCTTTTACGCACCAATTTTTACCTCAAAAAGTAATTCACATACGTGGATAAAACCACCCTGTTTTGCAACGAAAAAACGGCCTTTTTCAACCCGTTCTGCCGTTCGAAAAAGGTACATTTGTCCACCTGCATTTCCCCCTGATCTGCCCCGTTTTTGCGGGATGAAAAATGGGTCAAAGGATCAGGTTTTTCCCAATGGAAGAAAATCGTTTACCGGAGCGCACGCAAGACCAGGACCGCATCTTACCGGTCCAGATCGAGGAGCAGATGAAGACGGCCTATATCGACTATTCGATGTCGGTGATCGTAGGCCGTGCCCTGCCCGATGTACGGGATGGTTTAAAACCTGTTCATCGACGGGTATTGTTTGCGATGAATGAGCTGGGCATCAATTACAACAAGCCCTATAAGAAATCAGCCCGTATCGTAGGGGAGGTGTTGGGTAAATATCACCCGCATGGAGATTCCTCCGTGTATGACGCGATGGTTCGTATGGCCCAGGAATGGAGTATGCGTTATCCGAACGTTGATGGGCAAGGAAACTTCGGTAACCAGGATGGCGATGGTCCGGCGGCCATGCGTTATACCGAGGCTCGTTTGGAAAGGCTGGCGGAACACATGCTCGACGACATCGATAAGGATACGGTCGATTTTCAATTGAATTTCGATGATTCGGAAAAAGAGCCCACGGTTCTTCCCACCCGCATCCCTCAATTGCTGGTGAATGGATCCAGTGGCATTGCGGTGGGGATGGCAACTAACATGATGCCGCATAACCTGACGGAAGTGATCGATGGCTGCGTGGCCTATATCGACTATCGGCAGATCGACATTGATTCGTTGATGCAATTCATCAAGGCCCCCGATTTTCCAACCGGTGGCGTGATCTATGGCATGGAAGGGGTGAAGCTGGCCATGCATACCGGCCGGGGTCGAGTAGTAGTTCGCGGAAAATTAAGCGTGGAGGCAAAAGCGAACGGACGAGAGCAGATCATCATAACCGAGGTGCCTTATCAGGTGAATCGGGATGCACTGGTAAACCGGATCGGTGAGCTCGTGAACGATAAAGTGATCGAAGGAGTATCGAATGTCAATAATGAGTCGACACAGAAAGATGGGACGCGCTTGGTGTTGGATCTGAAAAAAGATGCCATCGCCAACGTGATCATCAATCAGCTTTATAAGTTCACGGATCTGCAGACCTCTTACGGAATCAATAACGTCGCGATCGTGAAAGGTCGTCCGCGCACGTTGAATCTAAAGGAACTGATCTCCGAATTTGTGGAGTTCCGTCATGAAGTGGTGGTACGTCGCACTCGATATGAGCTGAACGAAGCACAGAAAAGAGCCCATATTCTGAAAGGATACTTGATCGCGCTGGATCATTTGGATGAAGTGATTGCGTTGATCCGTAAATCACCCAACCCGGATGAAGCCAAAGAGAATTTGATCAATACGGGCTGGGGGCTGGATGAGATCCAGGCCAAAGCCATCCTGGAACTTCGTCTACAACGCCTCACCGGCATGGAGCGTGACAAGATCCGGGCCGAATATGATGAATTGATGAAGCTGATCGCACATTTGGAGGAGTTGCTGAGCAACGAAGGCATGCGTTATGAGGTGATCAAAACGGAGCTGCTCGAGATCAGGGATAAATACGGCGATGACCGAAAGACCGAGATCACATACCTGGATGACGAGGTGAAATTGAGAGATCTGATCAAGGAAGAGGACGTCGTGATCACGATCTCGCATTTGGGATACATCAAGCGTACCCCCGCCGATGAATATCGTGCCCAGCGTCGCGGCGGAAGGGGAGTGATCGGTGGCCGCACGAGAGACGAGGACTATATCGAACATCTATTTGTCGCCTCTTCGCACCACACACTGCTGTTCTTTACCGAAAAGGGACGTTGTTATTGGCTGAATGTATGGGAGATTCCGGAAGGGGAGAAGACCGGAAAGGGACGGGCCATCCAAAACCTGATGCAGCTTCCTCCGGATGATAAAGTCCGTGCGATCATTGATGTAAAGGATCTCAAGGATGAAGAATTCGTAAAAGGCCACAACATCGTTCTGTGCACCAAACAAGGGGTGATCAAAAAAACGGCGTTGGAAGATTTCTCCCGCCCCCGTCAGACGGGTGTAAATGCCATCACGATCGTGGAAGGTGATGAATTGTTGCAAGCCCGCATGACCGACGGAAAATGCGAGATCATGTTGGCCGTGCAGAGCGGACGTGCCATTCGTTTCTCCGAAGAGAAAGTTCGGGCCACCGGACGTGGAGCGATCGGTGTGGCGGGTATTGAAGTGGAAGGTCAAAACGATAGCGTGATCGGTATGATCTGTGTTAACCCGGCTGAACAAGCTGACCGCACGGTATTGGTTGTCAGTGAAAAAGGGTTTGGCAAGCGCACACCCATCGATGAATATCGTTTCACGAACCGCGGCGGTAAAGGTGTGAAGACCATTAATGTCACCGATAAGACCGGCGCCTTAGTTGGGTTACTGGATGTAGCCGGACAGGAAGACATCATGATCACCTGTAAAAGTGGTGTCACCATTCGCATGCCGGTGAGCGGTATCAGTGAACAGGGCCGGGCCACGCAGGGGGTAAAACTCATCCGATTGGACGAGGGAGATGAGATTGCCGCCATCACCAACCTGGATGACAAACCGGAGGAGGATGCGGAAACAGAAATTAACAATTCTTCCGAAAACGAATCTGCAACCAATGAACCGGGTGAATCATCTGCTGCAGATACACAACCTGTCGATTAACAGTCAATAATGCTAATTATGAAAAAAGTACTACTACTCGCCATCGCCATTGTTAATATAACATTGGTGAGCTGGTCTCAAAACCTGGAATCGATCAAGACCGCTGCCATGCTTGGTCAATATGAAAAAGCAAAGGCGGACTTAGATAAAGTTGCCTCAAACCCCAAAATAATGGGCAAGGCTGAAGCGTATGCACTAAAAGCTACTATTTATGGGGCTTTATCCATGTCAGATAGTAATCGGAACAAATCAATAGGAAATAATTTAGCAGAGGAAGCTGATATTGCTTTTGAAAAATATAAGCAGATGGAGCCCGACATGAAGAAGCTCGACGATGAAGCATTTTATCAAAACGGGCCCAAAAACATATATTATAGTTATTTCGGACAGGGCTATCAGCTTTATGAAGAAAAGCGATGGAATGACGCTATTCCCAAATTACAAAAGGCCATTTCATACTCTGATTTTCTGATCAACAAGAATTGGGTTCAGTTCCCATTAGACACAAATTTGCTAGAGCTTACAGGAGTGGTTGCAGAACTGGGAAAGGACAATGCATTCGCTGCATCAATTTACGGCCGATTAGCTGATGCACGAGTAACTGCTGCTAATTATGAGAAAGTATATCAATTTTTAGTTCGCTATTATTTCATCAATAATGACATCGAAAAATTTGAAAAAATTAAGCTGTTAGGATCGGAGCTTTATCCCAAAAGCGAATTCTTCCAATTTGACGAATTAGATTTTGCGGCCGGACTTGCCGAGTCATTTGATAAAAAATTGCAAGCAATAGGGGGTTATATCGCCAAGGACCCTGACAATTACAAGGCCCATGAATTACGCTGGACAACTCTCTACGACACCATTATGGGCATACAAGAAGGGGATGAAATACCTGCCAATTTCAAGCAAATGGAATCCGATTTAATTACATCCATTAAAAAATGTGGTCAGCTAAAGCCCCAGGAAGTCAGGAATCATCTTTTTCTTGGTAATTATTTCGTGAACAAAAAAGAAGTGGCAAGCCAGGCGCGAACGAAACACGAGGAGGAGGTCCAAACAAGAACTAAGCCTGGAACGAAGGCAAGTCCGGCTGATATCACAAAACGAGAGCAGCTATACAAGGACTACCTACAAGCACTCGATATGATATATGACCCTTATGTTGAGGCGGCTAAAATCTATGGAGCCTCTCAGGATAAACTAGACGCCCGGGAAAAGCAACAATTTAAAATAGTCACTGGTTACCTATCAGAAATATGTGAATCCAAAAAGAAACGTTCTTCCAAGGATCCAGCCACCGCCGCCAAATGGGCAGCAGAGGAGAAGAAGTGGAACGAGGTATACGAATCCATCAAATAAGTCATTAGAAACCGGAAGCCATCTAACACAGGTGGCTTTCTTCTTCCTTACATTACTTAACATAATGTAAATTATGAGAATAAAAGAACCTTAAGCACCAATGGAATAATTTGGTACTCAATAACTCACATCAAACCAATTAATAATGAAACTTAACTGGACATTAATTTAATACAACATCCTAACCTTAATAGTCCCGTTTACATCTTTCAAAAGATTTAAGGCTTGGCTTGACAGGCGCTTATCAACGTCGAGCACCACATAACCGATCTGTGAATTGGTCTTCAGGTACTGTCCCAGGATATTGATCTGGTTTTTGGACAGCTGACCATTGATGGCCGACAAAACTCCCGGCTGGTTGGCGTGTATGTGCAGGATCCGGTGACTGCCTTCCTGAGGCGGCAAGGCCAAGGCCGGCACCGTATGCGAACCCAGTGTGATGCCTCTTTCCAGAAATTGGAGCATTTTTTGGCTGACATCCTCCCCAATATTGGCCTGGGCCTCCTCCGTGCTACCACCGATATGAGGGGTCAAGAGCACATTAGACAGGTCCTGCAAGGGGGTTTGGAATCGATCCCCGTTTTTTTCCGGTTCCACCGGAAATACGTCCACCGCGGCACCTCCGATCTGACCAGCCAGCAATTCCTTTCTAAGCGCCTCCAGATCAACCACTTCGCCACGGGCGTAATTGATCAAAATGGCTCCTTTTTTGCAAGCCTTGAGCTGCGATTTTCCAATCAGATTCTTTGTTTGAGGGGTTTCAGGTACATGTAGGGTTACCACGTCGGCCCGACTCAGTACCTCCTTGAGTGATTTGCCATCCACCGCATTTCCCAGGGGCAATTTGGTCTCCACATCGTAAAATATCACCCGCATCCCCAGAGATTCAGCCAACACACTCACCTGGCTACCGATATTACCATACCCGATGATCCCCAGCGATTTTCCTCTCAATTCATAGCTCCGACTGGCCTCTTTCATCCAGATACCTTCATGAGCGGCTTTGTTTTTGTCCGGTATCCGACGGATCAGCATGATAGCCGAACCAATGACCAATTCCGCTACCGACCGAGTGTTGGAATAGGGTGCATTGAACACCACCACCCCCGCCCGACGAGCCGCTTCCAGGTCTACCTGGTTCACGCCGATGCAGAAACATCCGATGGCCTGTAGTTTTTTGGCGGTAGCCAGCACATTGGCGGTGATCTGTGTTTTGGAACGGATCCCTAAAATGTGTACGTCCCGAATCGTCTCTATGAGATCGTCCTCCGACAAGGCCTTGGTCAACCGGGTCACCTGCGTATAGCCCTGCACCTTAAAATTTCGGGCGGCGGATTCACTGATGTTCTCAAGAAAAAGGATCTTGATCTTTTCTTTCGGATAACTGGTCTGAGCCATACGCAAATATACCCCCGCACTCGCAAAATTTGCGGTCAGACCTTATCTTTGCGACCCGGCCAAAACGGCCATTAATTCGAAACGAACCAAGACAAACTCATCATGAACAATCTTTTTATTTGGGTGCCCGTCATGGGACTGATCGGACTGCTCTACACCATCGTTAAATACAACTGGGTAGGCAAACAAGATGCCGGAAACGATCGAATGAAAGAGATCAGCAAGTATATAGCCGAGGGCGCTATGGCATTTCTAAAAGCCGAGTGGAAAATCCTTGGATATTTTGTGGCGATTGTTGCAATCTTACTCGCTTTCATGGCAACACGCAACCCCCACTCACACGTTTTGATCGCTGGATCATTCGTTTTGGGTGCTGTTTTCAGTGCCGTTGCCGGTTATATAGGCATGAGTGTTGCTACAAAGGCCAATGTTCGTACCGCACAAGCAGCTCGTACCAGCCTGAGTCGTGCCCTGAACGTTTCCTTTACAGGCGGTGCCGTCATGGGGCTAGGCGTTGCCGGATTAGCTGTACTCGGACTAGGGGGACTCTATCTTGCGCTCAAAGCATTTTTTGTATCGCATGCACCCGGTTCGGCTGAATTCAATGACGAAATGTTGCGTACCATCGAAGTGTTGACCGGATTTTCATTAGGCGCTGAATCCATTGCGTTATTTGCCCGTGTAGGTGGTGGTATCTATACCAAAGCTGCCGATGTTGGAGCTGACTTAGTAGGTAAAGTGGAAGCTGGAATACCCGAGGACGATCCCCGAAACCCCGCCACCATCGCCGACAACGTGGGCGACAACGTGGGAGACGTAGCAGGTATGGGTGCCGATCTTTTTGGCTCATACGTCGCCACAGTGCTAGCAACAATGGTGTTGGGACAAGAAACTTATCTGATGCAGGACGGTCAAAAGTTATTCATCCTGGAGCCTATTCTTCTCCCCATGTTGATCGCTGGAGTTGGAATTATTTTCTCAATTATTGGTACTTGGTTTGTACGAATCAGTGACAATGCTGGTATCAATACTGCGGCAGTTCAAAAGGCCCTAAACATGGGAAATTGGGGCTCAATTGTTTTGACAGCCATAGCATCCTATTTTTTGGTTGATTTTATTTTTCCAGATCAGCAAATGTTTTTGCGAAACCTTCCTTTCGACAAATGGGGCGTTATGGGTGCAATAGGAGTTGGCCTTGCCGTTGGTACGCTTATGTCAATCATTACTGAATATTATACCGCCCTGGGCAAACGCCCGGTGCTTTCCATCATTCGCCAATCTTCTACTGGACATGCCACCAACGTGATCGGCGGATTGGCAGTTGGGATGGAATCAACATTCCTACCTATCCTTGTATTGGCGGGAGGCATTTGGGGTTCTTTTGAATTTGCCGGCCTCTATGGGGTAGCAATCGCCGCAGCCGGTATGATGGCAACAACCGCCATGCAGTTAGCCATCGACGCGTTTGGTCCCATTGCAGATAATGCAGGTGGTATTGCTGAAATGAGTGAGTTGCCAAAAGAAGTACGTGAAAAGACCGATGTATTGGATGCTGTTGGTAACACCACCGCTGCAACCGGAAAAGGATTCGCCATCGCATCTGCTGCATTAACGGCCCTTGCCCTATTCGCTGCATTTGTTGGCGTAGCAAAAATTGACGGGATCGATATTTATAAAGCCAATGTCTTGTCAGCCCTTTTTGTAGGCGGTATGATTCCCCTACTCTTCTCCTCGCTCGCCATTCGCGCAGTAGGTCAAGCTGCTATGAGTATGGTGGAAGAAGTACGCCGCCAGTTCCGCACTATCCCTGGTATCATGGAGGGAACCGGAAAACCAGAATACGATAAATGTGTGGCTATTTCTACCCAAGCATCCATCCGTAAAATGATGTTACCGGGTGCCATCGCTATTGTCTCTCCCCTACTGATCGGATTCCTGATGGGACCCGAAGCATTGGGCGGATTCCTGGCAGGTGCAACAGTCAGTGGTGTCTTGATGGGTATGTTCCAAAACAATGCCGGAGGCGCATGGGACAATGCCAAGAAATCCTTCGAGAAAGGCGTAGAGATAAACGGTGAAATGTATTACAAGAAATCAGATCCGCATAAAGCATCTGTAACTGGTGACACTGTGGGTGATCCCTTTAAAGACACCTCAGGACCTTCGATGAACATCCTCATCAAATTGATGTCAATTGTCTCCTTGGTCATCGCCCCTACGCTGGCTGACATGAACAGCAAGCCCAATACGGATCAACTCTCTGCCAAAACCACTGAAGTAAAAGAATCCACTGTTACTTCAAAGAGTCATTCCTTTGTTGACTTTCATTGATCCTTCTTTATAATAAATAAATAGTCCCGCAGTTTTGCGGGACTATTTTTATGTCGTAAAAATTCGACTCAGGGCTATCAATAACAACGAGGGCACTTCCCACTGTATTTATTACCCAAGATGAATCCTAGAGCCATCTCGTGGGTTCCACGATTGAAATCACGCAAGATGTTGTTGTTTGATGATTTTTCGTACGCGTAACTGATGTTAAAAGTATTGCTGACATTCAATCCAAGATATCCAGCATAGCCATCGTCGATCCGATAGCTACCGCCTGCCCACAATTGGTCGCGATACTGCAACTTAACATTTGCCTCGGGTTGTATCTGCCGAAACGAACTGTTCTGGATATATTTTACCATAACCGAAGGCGTTATGTTCAACTCCTCACCCACCAAAAAACGATATCCGGCTGTCAAAAACAAATGCGGAATAAAACGGCCTTTGGTTAATGCAGCTGTGTTGTTATCAACAAAATTCAGCGTTTGTGGCAGTACGTTTTGCGCAGAGAATCCCACGAAATAATCTCGGGAATAAAGCCAAAGTCCGGCTGCCATTTGTGGCTTGATGCGAGTCAGTTCCGTCAGAAAACCGGATCCGGTGGCCGGATCGCTGGGATCGCCCGAGCCGGAAAAATCATGCATAGTTGCATCGACACTTACTTTGGTTATACCTGCGCTAAGTCCACCAGAAAGATTGGTTGTCGGATTCAATCCAATGTGGTACGCATAACTCAACGCAGCATTGAAAAAACTAAAGCTACCCGTTCGATCGTTGATCAAATTCAAGCCGGCCCCATGATGCGGTTCCGCAGCTGTATAATTTTCCCAATAGGATCGCCCCCTTGGATTCTCCCCGGGCACATCAAAGGATGTGGAAGAAGCTCGATAGTCAGATTTGCCAATTGGTCCGTGTACACTCAGATAAGTAGTATTCGGGGCTCCTTTCAAGCCCACCCACTGGTCGCGCATGGCTAATTTCAGATCGGTGTAATTATCAATTCCAGCAATAGCCGGATTCAGTATAAAGGGATTGATTACATATTGGGTGTAATGAGGCCGTTGTTGCCCCTGCATGTTTAGGCAACCAAAAATTGATATGAATAGAAAAATGCGACGCATGGATTATCGAATGATGTCTACATAACCTGCGATCCGCTTGCGGCCATTCTTCGGATCGATCACGTAATAATAAGTTCCTACCGGCACTTGATTGCCATTGACTCGACCATCCCAGGGTTTGGGATATCCAACAGACCGATACACAAGTTGTCCATATCGATTGACAATTTCGACGGTACACCCAACATAGGTATCCAAATAAGGAATCACCCAGGTATCGTGTACTCCATCACCATTGGGACTGAAGATATTTGGCACCGTTGGGGTTTTAAGCACTTTTACAAAGACTATATCTTGAGCAGAGCAACCTTTGTTGGTTGTGATGACAAACGTATAATAAATGTCATCTGGCGGGGTTGCGATCGGCGATAGTATCGTCGAATCACTCAAATAAGAAGAAGGACGCCAGCGGAAGATAACCGGCATATTGTTGTTATTAACCGGGGTCAATTGTGTTTGTCCACCTTCCAACATCAACTTGTCTGGACCGGCATCGGCAACCGGGTATGGATTGATGGACACAGTTTTGGTAGCCGTCGTGCTGCGGCAATTGAAACTATTGACGATGTAATGATTGACGTTGTAGGTGCCAACAGTCGGATATGTATAGGAGAATGAAGGCAGGTTACGCGTGTCGCCATTATCCATGTCCCAAACCCACTGCGTGATGGTGCCGTCGACTCCATTGCTGGTGCTGGTAAATTGAATCGGACTTCCCACGCACACATCGATCTTATCGGTAGTGTAAGAAGCAATGGGCTGTGGATGAAGTGAGTTTAATACAATCGTAGTATCGTTGACACATCCGGCACCCGTAGTCACTTGTAAATTGACGCTGTATGGCCCAAGAGCTGAATAGGTGTGAGATGGGTTGATTGCTGTAGATGTATTGACCGGTCCGCTTCCAGGGTCACCAAAGTTCCATAGGTACGTAAAGCTGGCTTGCGTTCCATCGGGTATGGATGATGTGTTGGTGAATGCGATCACCGCATTGGGCAAGCAACTCACGGGTGGGAACGTGAAATTGGGGCGAGCAAGCGGTCTCACAGTGATTGCCATAGTCTTAGCCACACTCACACATCCATTTGACGTAACCACTCTCAAGGTGACTGTGTAGTTCCCGTAAGCAGTATAGGTATGTTGTACCAGATTCCCATTGTTCTGAATTAGCAAGGGCGAACCATCTCCAAAATTCCAGCGCCATTCGGTAAGTGTACCTTCTGTAGAAGTTGAGCTATTGGTAAAGGTTACTGCTTGACGTTCGCAGATTGGCGCACTAGCCGTGAAATCTGCAGTTGGAGGCACCCAAACTTTAATGGTTTGTGTGGCACTATCGATACAACCGCCAGCGGAGGAGGTAAAATAATATCGAATGGTATGCGTACCGGGACCAGCCGTAGCAGGATTGAAGAATCCGGTTGGCGACACGCCTGGTCCGGTGAAAAGCAAACTTCCCGGCACACCTCCTATTTCACTGGCCTGTGTAATTTGGTAAGGAGGAGCGTCCATGCAAATAGCAGGTATGGGATTAAACTGAACTTTCGGGGCGGCATTAATTGTAACAGGAATGACTTTATCGTTTGAACAAACCCCTCCAGAGTAAGCCCGATAACGAATGTTGTACGTTTTTGTCAGCGGCGACTGAAAATTGGGATACTTGTGCTTGTAGATCTTCCCGGGAGTTGGATTCTGGTCGGTTTCAATTACTGTTGGCTGTCCCACATCATCCCAAAAGATCTCCACCTTGGTAATAGTACCCGGCAATACAGTAGCTGCATCCTTTATCGAAATCGAGTCATTGGCACAAAGATTATTCAAATTCAAGATGCTGAAATTGGATACGGGGAAACTACCATTGACAAACAAGGTTTGATTCACCGTATCCTTGCAACCCTGATTGGATGTGACGATTAAGGTTACGGGATACGCCCCTACTGCCAAATAACTGTGGGGAGGGTTTTGCAAGGTGGAAGTGTTATTCACACCGCTGCTTGGATCACCGAAATTCCAACTCCAACTCGATAGCGTACTGGGGGGAGCAACCCGACTCGTATCGGTAAACTGTGCGTAGGTATCATTCAAACAAACTTCCGGATTGATAAATCCAGCTTTGGGCCTGGCATTTATTGTTACTGGTATGGCCGGGTTGACACTAACACAACCGTTGTTGGTGGTGACCGTAAGCGTTACATAATACGTACCAGCAGTTGAGAAAATATGCTGCGGATTTTGCAAACTAGACGTATTGGCTGCGCCGCTGGTAGGATCTCCAAAATTCCAACTCCAGCCAGCTAGGTTTCCGGCATTCGCATTGGATTGATCGTTGAATGACACTACCCTCGTTTCGCAAATGGGTGCAGTGGTACTGAAAGTAGACGTGGGCAACGGATAAACAACAACCGTAGCAGAACCTGTTTGATTTTGACTGCAAGTGGTGCTACTGGCGTCTTTTACGCTGACTAAATTATATACAAACGTTCCGGCCGTTCCGGTTGGCACAGAAACAGTAACCGAATTACCCGTGGTGGTAGTAACCGTTTGTGGAGCACCCCCATTGATGTTATAGGTGAATGTGTAAGGTGCAGTGCCTACGGCTCCCGTGAAAGTGATAACTGGAGAAGAGGCGTCTTTACAAACATTCACCGTGCCAACAATTGATGCAGTTGGCAATGGATTAATGACAACAGTTACCGAACCAGTCTGGCTCTGAGAACAGATTGTATTGCTTGCGTCAGTGACGCCCAAAAGGTTGTATGTAAAGGTTCCGGCAGTGCTCGTAGGAACATAAACTGCAACACTGTTGCCGGAAGTTGTTGTGACCGTTTGAGAGGCACCACCATTGATATTGTATGTAAAGGTGTAAGGGGCGGTTCCGGTTGCGCCCGTAAATGTTATGGAGGGTGATGGTGCATTTTGACAAACCGTTGTTGTTCCTGCGATAGCGGCTGTTGGAAGCGGATTAACAGTGACAACCGCAGTACCAGATTGATTTTGTGAACACAAAGTACTAGAGCCATCTACCAAACTTATCAATGAATAAGTAAAGGTTCCGGGAGTAGCAGTGGGGACGGTGACCGTCGCAATGCCATTAGCCGCAGATACTACTTGTTGCGTGGCTCCCCCATTGATCTGATAGTTGAACGTGTATGGAGCTGTGCCACTGGCTCCGGTAAAAGTGATGCTGGGTGATGTACCATTTTGGCATACAGATATTGTACCGGCGACGGAAGCCGTTGGAAGCGGATTGACCGTTACCGTTGCACTAGCAGTTAAATTTGTACGACACTGAACATTGCTCGGATCTTCTACGCTGATCAAATTGTAAATGAAGGTTCCGACGGTTCCGGTTGGAACGGTGATGGTGGCCGTGCCTCCGGTGGAATTCAATGTTTGATTTGCTCCGCCGTTAATATTGTACGTAAAAACATAATTACCCGAGCCCCCTGCTCCGGTCAGCGTTAGCGTTGGAGCAGTAGCATTCTTACAAACTGTTGTCGAGCCGGTGATGGTTGCACCCGTCGGCTTGGATAAAACTGTCACAGTTGCAGTGCCCGTTTGCGTTTGACTGCAAGTTGAAGAACTGGCATCCAGAACACGGATTAGATTGTAGGCAAAGGTGCCTGCAGTGGTAGTTGGAACAGAAACGGTAACGCTGTTTCCGGAGGTTGTAACCACCTGCTGAGGAGCACCACCATTTATGGTGTAAGTAAACGTGTATGGAGCGGTTCCGTTGGCTCCAGTAAATGTGATTAGTGGTGAGATGGCTCCCTGACAAACAGTAATGGTTCCTGCAATAGATGCAGTTGGCAATGGATTCACTGTTACCGTTGCGGATGAAGGAACACTCAGAGAGCAAAGTGAATTACTTGGGTCCTCCACGCTGATTAAATTGTATGTGAAAGTTCCCACTTGATTGGTCGGTACAGTTATGGTTGCGGTACCACCCGTTGATATGATCGTTTGATTAGCCCCCCCATTCAAATTGTACGTGAAAAGATAATTTCCAGATCCGCCATTTCCAGTCAAAGTAATTGTTGGAGCGGTCGCATTCAAACAAACCGATGTGGATCCGGTAATCGTGGCGCCAGTAGGCTTTGAGAATACATTTACAACAGCTGTTCCGGTTTGTGTTTGACCGCAGGCAAGTGGCGAAGCATCACTGACATTGGTCAATGTATACGTAAAGGTTCCAACCGTAGCAGTTGACGCATTGACCACCACACTATTACCGGATGTAGTAACCACTTGTTGGGGTGCACCGCCATTGATGGTGTATGTGAAAGTATACGGAGCGGTTCCATTAGCACCCGTAAAAGTAATTTGAGGAGATGCGGCGCCTTGACAAACATTATAAGTACCAGCTAGCGTTGCTGTAGGTTTTGGAAAAACGGTCACCGCCTTTGTAACTGTATCAGATAAACAACCTACATCCGTAATGATTGAATAGCGCGGATTGTATGTTCCCGGTGTGGGGTAAGCGTGTGATGGATTGAGTGTAGAGCCCGTTGTATTGTCGCCAAAATCCCAATAGTAATGCGAAATGGGTCGAGTGTTGGTATTGGAAGCATCCTGAAATTGCACACTGGTGCCATCGCAAACATTGTTTGCCGTAAAATCAGCAACTGGAGTCGGTTGAACTTCCAGATCAAAATTGATTTCCTGCTGCCCCGTGCATCCATCCGGAGAGGGATTTGTTGCCAATACTTTTATGGGATAGGTGCCAGGTGTAGAGATTGTGTAAGGGGTTGGAAGTTTATATATGTAGAGCGTGCGTCCATTTACGATGACGGTTCCAGTGGGTGTTGGGTTGGGCAGCGTAACATCGGCAATCCCTTGTCCATTCAACGCAGCTCCAAAAACCCATTGAATCTGGGTGGGCTGGTATGGGAAGGTCATCGAAAAGTAGAAAGGGGTATTGCGGCAGGTGGTCGGGAAATTGACGGTGGCGTATTGATTCTGGATCGAAATATATTGGTAAAGGTCCTTGACGTTTGCGCCGGCTGAATACCCATAACTCTCCGTCTGCGCATAACCGTATGCAAGTGCATTAAAGCCAGAATCAGAAGATAAGGTGTGATACCCCTGAGATACGTTGGGCAGATACAAATATGAATACCCTGGGTTTGAGGGATGTTGAACCCAACTGGTATTGCCGGGTATGACCGCACCATCCAATCGGAAGGATGAAATACCCGTACCCGTATTGGGCATTACAATGTGCAAATGATGTTGGCGATTTTGAACATTTGCCAAATTCGAACTTACCAGGGTCACCTTTGATATGTTCTGCTCCACGGGGTTTAGGATGATCATATCCGGATCATACGGAGATCCATTGCCCGAACATCCCTGTGTCGTGAAATACTGAGAAACGCAAATCGGCTGATCGGCCGTTATACTGTTAGGTGTTGAATTGACAAATTCATAGTAACCATTCACAAAGGAAGAGGATGGTATCAGCGTGCCATTCACATACACATTTGTCGTGGTGTTGCTTCGTAGAACCCGGTAGTAATTGGTGGTTCGGCTATAGCTGGGAACTGTCAGATAATTCTTCCCCCAGGTGGCCTGAGGATATAATTGCTGGTAGAGATTATCGGAGGATGTATTGTTGCCACAATTCGTCCCTATCCTCATCTTACCAGCACCAGAAAAAACAGCAATTCGTTTGCACGGAGCTTGACCCGAAGCGACAGATTTAATCTTGGAACCGGACAAATCTTTTCCATAATAAAGGTTTCCGATTGCCGTATTGTTATGCTTGCCCAAAACCTGATAAATCTGCCCCTTGTTCAGATTAACGGTATAGGTTATACCGGGCAGCCAACCATTCTTGGTCGTGTCGCTAGGGGTGATCTCAACAGTCGTATTGTCCTCCACCGCGATGATATCAAAATAAGAATTCGAGTTGGTCGCATTCGAAACTTGCGTAAAACTCATCGAATAGTACTCCCTACCAAGCACATTCGTTGGCAAACAGACGGTGGCCCCACTGATGGAGGCCTGGGTGATGTAAGAGTATACAACTACCCCCTTATCTGCCACCACCTGAACAGCCTTACCAGAATAAAGACCTTCATCCGGGACGAAATAGGTGTTTGGAACCACACAAGAAACCACCTGCCCAGCTGTGATTGTTCCGGATTGAATGGTGGCTCCCCCAAAAATGGAAACTGAGTAAGGCGTCGTTACATCCGATGTGATGTACAAAGTCATTGTCAAGCCAGTACCCCCCTGCGCAACATGGTAGGAATATGGGATCCAAAACTCTTTGCCTTTGTTGGAAAAATCCTGCGCCTCCAAACGACAGGCAAAAGCCATCCCAAGGATCAGAATATAGAAATGTCTTAAGAGGCGCATTATTGAAGCGATGTGTAAAGGATCGAGTGGATAAAATTAAGAAGCTTAGACCATATTAAAACAACTTGGTTTAAGTATAAAGCATTCAAAATCAGAGAGCTCCATAGCGCTTATTGATGATTTCTAGATGCTTATTAAAAGCTATACATATAATAATATTTCATATTCATTAAAATACATCTACAAAATTTATGATTAAAAAATATATAATCTTGTAAATCAATATTTTAAACCTATATTGAAGATATTCGATAAAGTGATCAAAATAAATCCTAAAAAAATCGATTTATATATTAATTATCAATTCAAATAAAATTCATAATGCATTCAATATCATATAAATATCTATTTAACTTCTACTAATTATAATAGTCTATGCTTTATTTTATAAATACTAATAGAATTAGTTTGAATTTTATGATGATTTAGGGGTTGGGTGCCCTCCCCCATCCGATTTTTTCTTACAGGACTTGGGTAGTCGTTGATAGGCCTCTGGATTGGCTGTCACGTCATCGGCGTCAAATCCACAGTTGGCGATGGCTGTTTTTAGTTGTTCGATGTCGGTCCGATCGGACAAGAATTTGACCCTTGTCTCCCCTTTTCGGAAATTGACATTAACCTCCAACAACCCGTCATGGCGCTTCAGGTAAGTTTCCACGCGGGTCTTGCAGGCTTCGCAAAGAATATCCGGCGTTTTTATAACCACGGTCTGAACAGGTTTGATTTGGGCTTGCGTTATCGAACTTATGCCAATCAAAACCAGTAGACACAGTATAATTTTTCTCATTATATACTTATTTATTGCCCCCATTGGGACGGGTTTTGACTCCATTCAAGAAGAATTGTTTGTTGCTCGGGTGTAATAAGACCCTTGAAAATGGCCCGATCAATGAGGGCCGGATAATTGGATAAGGTCAGCAATTTTACCTGTGCCTGTTCGAATGCCTGATCGGCCTCGGGAAAGCCATAGGTGAAAAGCGCCACCATTCCCACTACCTGCACGCCGGCATTTCGAAGTACCTCTACCACCTGCAATGAACTTTTTCCGGTAGAGATCAGATCCTCTACCACCACAACAGATTGACCCGGCGTCAGATCTCCTTCGATCTGATTGCCCATGCCATGATCCTTCGGTTTTGGTCTTACATAGCAGAAGGGCAATTTCAATTGATCGGCCGCCATGGCCCCCCAGGCTATACCGGCGGTAGCCACCCCGGCCAAAACCGCCGCATCAGGAAACTCCTCAAAAATCGTGTTGGCCAGTTCACTTTTAATGAAATCACGTTCATGCGGGTGGGCCAACATCTTTCTGTTATCACAATAAATGGGACTTTTCCAACCGCTGGCCCACGTGAAGGGTTGTTCGGGACTTAATTTTACAGCACGGACCTGCAAGAGCTTATCCGCCACTACCGATTCATTTTTCATAAACCAAATGTATCGGAAAAGAAAACCAAGCATGTCAATCTTTATCCACCATGGCACAGTACAACTGGAGATTCATTCATTTCCTCACGTTGATCATGAACCCACCGACCAACAGATCGAGGATTGCATTGTTGCCTTGCGCAATCTGCATACCCCCCTGCATCGGTTGGATACAGCCCAGCCAGAGACCACCCTTTCAAAAATTCAAGCTCAATTTGATTGGATAGAAGCCGCCGGTGGTGTGATACAGACCTCTGATGATCGGTACTTGCTTATTCATCGAAGAGGGTATTTGGACTTACCGAAAGGTAAGATCGATCCGGGAGAGACGCCGATCGTTACGGCCATTCGAGAAATTGAAGAAGAAACCGGTCTGACGGATCTAGAATTAGTAAGTCCCCTGTCCCCGACCTATCATATTTATTCGCTGGCTGAAAATTGGATCTTGAAAAAAACGCATTGGTTTCATTTTACCCTGGCTAAAGAGCAACCACTTCGTTTGCAGACGGAGGAAGATATTGATGAAGGAAAATGGATGCATCCCGATCAGGTCAAAAAATCGTGGACACTCATCTATCCGTCCCTTCACCCACTATTGGAAGGGTTCATTGCTTGATCGAACGGGAGACCCGCTCAGGGAGGAATGGCGTAGCATCGCCGCCGTTTCGGATAATATCCCGAACAATCGTTGACGCGACGGAAGTGTATTTCGGTTCGCCGGTGAGAAAGATCGTTTCGATGGATCTGTCCAAAGTCCGATTGGCATCCGCGATCGTCTTCTCATATTCAAAATCACTCACATAGCGGATCCCGCGCAAAATAAAGTGAGCGCCTATCGATCGACAAAAATCAACGGTCAACCCCTCATAAATAGACCCTTCTACTCTGGAATCAGTCTCATATAGCTCATCGATCCAACGCTTGCGTTGTTCGGGGGAGAACATCGGCGCTTTGGCCGCATTGAGCCCAATACCAACCACGATCTTGTCGAACAACGGTAAGGCACGATCGATAATATCCACATGACCCAGTGTAACGGGATCAAAGGTTCCGGGAAAAAGACAGATACGGCTCATTGTTTATTAAAACTAGGCAATATTTCGGTTGGCCAATAAGTATAATACCGCCATACGAACGGCGACCCCATTTTCCACTTGTTGCAAAATGATGGATTGATGCGAATCGGCCACATCACTGTCCAACTCAACCCCCCGATTGATCGGTCCGGGATGCATCACGGTGATAGGTTTAGAGAGCCCATCCAATAACTGCTTATTGATCCCATAATGAAGCCGGTACTCGCGCAGCGAGGAAAATAAAACCTGATTTTGGCGCTCCAGTTGGATACGCAGTACATTGGCCACTTCGCACCAATTCAACGTTTCTTTCAGATCGTAACTGACCGATACATTCCAAGCCGATTGGATATGCTTGGGGATCAGGGTTGGGGGGCCACAAACAACCACCTCGGCACCCATTTTATTCAGCAGGTGTATGTTGCTTTGTGCCACCCGGCTATGAAGAATGTCGCCAATAATTGCCACTTTCCGTCCCTGCAATTGGCCATATTTCTCATTTATTGAAAAAGCATCCAGCAGCGCTTGTGTAGGATGCTCATTCACCCCATCACCGGCATTGATGATGGCAGCCGGGATATGCTGCGCCAGAAAATGAGGAGCGCCCGATGAACTGTGTCGGATCACCACCATATCGACCTTCATCGACAGGATATTATTGACCGTATCCAATAAGGTTTCGCCCTTGGCGGCCGATGAGCTCGAAGCGGCAAAATTGAGCGTGTCGGCACTCAACCGTTTTTGAGCCAATTCGAAAGAGAACCGGGTGCGGGTAGAATTTTCGTAAAAAAGATTGACGATCGTGACATCCCGAAGAGACGGAACCTTTTTAACGGGTCGTTGTAAAACTTCCTTGAATTGGGAGGCCGTGGATAAAATAAGGGAAATGTCGGCGGGGGTCAATTCTTTGATGCCCAGCAAATGGGGGGTAGAAAGTTGCATCAAAGGACGAAATTAGGAAAAATCACGACTCCAATAAAACAAGATTATAGCCTCCAGTTTGATCATCGACCAGTTTCAGTTTCTGATGCTTCTCGGTAGGCAGGGTAAGTCCCACATAATCAGCCTGTATGGGAAACTGACGGTGCTCCCGTCGATCAACCAATACGCATAGTTCCACCCGGGCCGGTCGACCATAATCCAATAAGGCATCCAGCGCGGCCTTAATGGTCCGCCCCGTGAAAAGGATATCGTCGATCAAAACCACAATCTTATTCTCGATCGAAAAGGGTAAGTTCATCACGTCAGGTGCCAAGATATTTTGACGGATATCATCCCGATAAAAAGTAATATCCAGTTGCCCAAAGGCATAGGAAACTTCCGGATGAATGGCCCTCAGTGCACGGATCAACTCTTCAGCCACCACAACCCCTCCCCGTTGAATTCCTACAAATAGTATAGAATCGGCCAGCCCATGTCGATCGGTTAGATCCTGCGCCAATCGGGATACGGTGCTGTGAATTTGTTGCTGCGTAAGAAGCACCTGCATGGGTGTTGGTTTTATAAATAAAGATAGAAAGAAACAAGGTCCAAAATATGGCTTATTGTGTATTATTTAACGAATGTTGCCATGCAGAAGAGACTATTATTGTATCCAGAGAACGAACACACATCAAACATCTACATTATGATCAAGCCTACTTTGTTTTTACTACTGTGGTTACCGATAATTGCGATCGGACAAAAAAATGACGGTATTACCTTCCGGAACGACAGCTGGAATCAATTACTCGCCAGCGCAAAAACAGAGAAAAAAATCATCTTCATCGATGCATATGCGAGTTGGTGCAGGCCCTGTAAAATGATGTCAAAAGATATTTTCACCGATCCTCAGGTGGGTGCATTTTTTAATGCCAATTTCATCAATGCCAAGATCGATATGGAGGAAGGAGAAGGCGTGAAGATCGCGGAGCAATTTGCCGTAGGCTCCTACCCAAGTTTCCTGTTCGTGGATGGGAATGGAAAAATATTACACCGGGCGATCGGTTACATAGAAGTAGAAGAATTCCTTCAAATAGGTAGCGACGCGAAGAATCCGGAAAAACAATATTATTCACTTCGTGACCGATTCGACAAGGGAACATTGACCGATGAACAACTATACACAGTCGCATCACAATCGGTAGCGCTAGGAGATGAACGTGCTGGGATCTTTGTAGAGACGTATTTGAAAAAACAAACCAACCTCCTGACAAAATCCAACATTACATTGATCTTATCGGCCATCACAGACCCGACCAGTCCATATTTTGATTACCTCTCGAAAAATGAAAAAGCAGCCGGTGAGATCATAGGAGTCGTGGAGATCCGAGATGGGTTGGACGGAATTGCCTTCGATGCCATTTCCGGAACGCTCTCCAAAAACGAACCCATCGAAACAATTGTCAAGAAGATTGAAGAGGGTATCAAAAAATATCGCCCCGCCCGTAACGCACGTCGAATTTCGATACAAGTAGGTGAATATTTAGCCGATCAAGATGACAATCGTAAACTGGTTCTTTCCTATCGAACCAAGATGGTCACCGAATTCAAGGAGAAACTGGACTGGAAAACTCTCTATGCTTACGCCATGGATGTCGTTCAGAAAGACGATATGACCGAAATCCTGCAAACCGGACTGGGTTGGGCAATCCAATCGATCAAGCTGGAAAGCAACTACTATACCAATGATGTCACTGCTCGTCTATACTACAAACTAAAAAATAAAGGAGAGGCTCTTAAATATGCAGAAAAAGCCATCGCCCTTGGAAAAGAGGCCGGGGAGGATATCAGCGAAACAGAAGATCTGCTGAAACGACTGAAATAACCGTTAAGTGTCTGGACTTCGATCAGCTTTCTAACTGAAACGGATATGGATAAGCCGTTGGCGGATTGAATGTTTCTTTGATCGTACGGGCATTCAGCCAGCGGTACAAATTCAGCATACTACCGGCCTTGTCGTTGGTGCCACTCGAACGAGCCCCTCCAAAAGGTTGTTGTCCAACGACAGCACCCGTGGGCTTATCATTGATGTAAAAATTACCGGCTGCATCGCGTAAGCGAATGGTGGCCCGTTCAATGGCAGCCCGGTCCTTGGAGATGATTGACCCTGTCAATGCATAAGGAGAGGTGTTATCCACCAGGTCCATGGCCCTTTCAAATTGACCGGCCGGATACACATAGATCGTCAACACCGGACCAAAGATCTCTTCGCACATGGTAAGAGAGCGTGGATTCTTGGTTTCGATGACCGTGGGCTGAATAAAATAGCCGACTTTCTTGTCGCATTTTCCCCCAACCAGAATGTCACACTTCGGATCCTTTCTGGCCGTGTCGATGTATTTTTTGATATTGTCGAAACTTTTTTCATCGATCACCGCGTTGATGAAATTCCGAAAATCCTCCACGGTTCCCATCTGGAAACTTTTGACTCCGGCGATCAGCTTCTTTCTGACCGCATCAGCCAGGTTGGATGGAATATAGGCACGGGAAGCGGCGGAACATTTTTGTCCTTGAAACTCGAAGGCGCCCCGCAACAAGGCGGTTGCCACTACATCCGGATCGGCAGAGGAATGAACCAATACAAAATCCTTTCCGCCTGTTTCACCCACGATCCTTGGATAGGAACGATATTTTGGGATATTCCGTCCTATCGTCTCCCACATCTGGTTGAATACACCCGTTGAACCGGTAAAATGCACGCCCGCAAACTGGGGATGATAAAAACATACTTGCCCAATGGTTGGCCCACTCACGTAGATCAAATTGATGACTCCATCGGGCAAACCGGCTTCTTTCAAAATTCGCATGAATAGCTGCGCGGAATAAACCTGTGTATACGCACATTTCCAAACCACCACATTTCCGCACAGGGCTGCTGACGTGGGTAAATTTCCGCCGATCGCTGTAAAATTGAATGGCGTAACGGCTAGTACAAATCCTTCGAGAGGACGATACTCCATCCGGTTGTGCATACCCGGACCACTGATCGGTTGTTGCGTATATATCTGCGATAGGAAATGAACATTGAAACGCAGAAAGTCGATCAGCTCACAAGCTGCGTCGATCTCGGCCTGAAATGCATTTTTACTCTGGCCTAGCATCGTGGCCGCATTGATATAGGGTCTGTATTTCGTTGCCAACAGATCAGCAGCCTTCAAGAAAATATGTGCGCGTTGCTCCCACGACATGGCCGACCAAGATGCACGGGCTTCCAAGGCAGCGTCGATGGCTTGTTTCACATGTTTCTCGTCGCCCATGTGAAATTGTCCCAAAAGATGAGCGTGCTCGTGCGGCGGGCGGATATCCGATTTTCGTCCGGTACGAACCTCTTTGCCTCCTATGTACATGGGCACATCGATGGTTTGAGATTTCAATTCCTTCAACGCTTTTTTCAACGCAATTTTCTCTGCGGAGCCGGGCGCATAATTGAGCACGGGTTCGTTCGCGGGTTGTGGGTAAGAGAAGGTGCCGTACATGAATAAAAGTTTGAGATGTTTGAGAAGTTTGAGGAGTTTGAGGAGTTTGAAAAGTTAGGTTAGTTGGTTTCGGATTCTTTTTCGGTCATGAGATAGGCTTTGATGAATCCGTCGAGTTCACCGTCCATGACGGGTTGAACGTTGCCGGTTTCAAAATCCGTTCGATGGTCTTTGATCATCTTATACGGATGGAAAACATAGGATCGGATCTGACTCCCCCACTCGATCTTTTTCTTTTTGGAATTAGCCGCATCTTTCAATTCGTTTCGTTTGCGTAATTCCTCTTCATAGAGTCGGCTTTTCAGCATCTGCATGGCCTTTTCCCGATTTCCCAACTGCGTACGTTCGGTCTGACAGACCACCACCATTCCGGATGGCAAGTGGGTCAACATGACCTTGGTTTCCACTTTGTTTACGTTTTGTCCGCCGGCACCACCACTTCGGGCAGTCTCCATCTTTACATCTGCATCTTTGATCTCTATGTTGATGGTATCGTCCACCAACGGATATACGAATACAGAGCTGAAGGAAGTATGCCTGCGGGCATTGCTATCGAAAGGCGATATACGAACCAATCGATGCACACCGCTTTCCGATTTCAGGAATCCATAAGCGAACGGTCCATCAAATTGAAGTGTAGCTGTTTTGATGCCGGCCCCATCGCCCCAAACCCAATCCAGCTCGGTCACTTTCCAACCCTGACGCTCACCATACATCCGATACATACGGGCCAGTATTTCTGACCAGTCTTGGCTTTCGGTGCCACCGGCCCCTGAATTTATCTGAAAAACTGCCGGCAATTCATCTTCCGGCTCATTGAGTGTGGCTTTGAACTCCGCATCGTCTATTTGATTGATTGCCTTCTCATAGGCCTTCTGGGTTTCGATTTCAGTGGCGTCGCCTGATTTCCAAAAATCAAATAAAACGGCAAAGTCCTCTACGGCCGTTTCAGTCGACTCAAACAAATGCACCCAATACTCATTGAGCTTGATGTTTTTGAGGATCTCCGTAGCACGCTTGTTGTCGTCCCAAAATCCGGGGCTCAGCGATAGCTGCTTATCCTGCGCGATTTTATATAGTCGGTTCTCGACGTCAAAGAAACCTCCTTATCCCGGTAACGCGGGACCGCATATCCTGTAATTTTTCGATTGTCATATGGCAAAGATAATCGCTGGAAGAGGAAAAAAGTGCTACAAGCCGATAAGCCGGATTCTGTCGAGGGTCATCATTAATCTGTCCCGAAGGTTACCCAACGGGCTCAAGCTGCCTACCCTGTACCTCGGGCGAGCCGCCCTCAAACGGTACTATACATGGCATTTCAGCATGCAAGGTTTACCCGAAAGCAAGGTCACCCTTGCTCTCCGTGGGCTCTTACCTCACGTTTTCACCTTTGCCAACCGGTTGCCCGGTCGGTAGTCATTTTCTGTGGCACTGGCTGTTTTCGATCACTCGAAACCCGGCTGTTCACCGGTGCATGGCTCTGTGCTGTCCGGACTTTCCTACCTCGCTGGAAGCGCGAGATCGATGACCTGGCTTGTAGCGCTACAAAAGTACGAAAAAAGAACCCCATCCGCCCTTGTCAGGATCCATCCGCTAACCGGCTGTGCCGGAACCCGTAAAAAAAGTAGATCCCCAGCCCACCTCCCATCCAGACAAAAAACCAGATCCAACTGATCGCGGGGATCTCGATCATCAGATACATGCAAGACAGTACCCCCATGATCGGGATCAACGAATATTGACGGATGAACGTGACGACGCTAAGAAAAGTCCCGAGAACAACATATACTAAAAATAAATATTGTATCAGAAGAATGGACTGCCACTCACCGGAACGAATGTGATGCCAGATCTCCTGCAATCGATCCATAAAAAGGAACATCAGCAAACCAAATAGGATTGGGATGATCCAACGTCCGTTGATGTAGGGAAGTGAAAATTTCCCGGGCTCGGGTTTTTGCGGGGGCAAAAAAAGCACTCCTGCAGACACCAAGACAAAAGCGAATAACGTGCCAATACTGGTCAGATCCGTTACCAACCCGCTTCGGATCAACATCGCACCAATGCCAATGAAAATACCTGTTACAATAGTGGCAAATCCGGGGGTTTGATATTTGGGATGTACCTGCTGAAATTTTTTCGGTAATAGTCCGTCCCGGCTCATGCTCATCCAGATCCGTGGCTGACCGATCTGGAAAACCAGCAACACGGAAGTAGTGGCAATGATCGCACTCACGGAAACGATCTTTTCGATCCATGGAGCCCGATTTTCAAAGACAAAGGCCAAAGGATCATTCACACCCTCAAACCGCTGATAATGTTCTATGCCCGTTAGCACCAAGGTGATCAAGACATATAAAACAGTACAGATCAGCAGGGAGTAGATCATACCACGGGGCAGATCCCGTTTGGGGTCTTTGCATTCCTCTGCCGTAGTGGAAATGGCATCAAATCCAATGTAGGCATAAAAAACTGCAGACACTCCTTTCAAAACGCCCTCGAATCCATTTGGTAAAAAGGGTTGCCAGTTGTTCGTATCCACGAAAAAGGCCCCCGCCACGATCACAAACAGGATCACGATAATTTTAAAGATCACCATGGCATTGGCCGATTGTTTGCTCTCTTTTATTCCGATGTAAGAAAGCCAGGTCACCAACAGTACAATGCAAAGCGCAGGTAAATTGAAAAAGATCTTATATCCCAGCATCGAAGGCGCAGTTTCATAAGAGGCAACGGCAAACCGATAGGACTCCTGCTTTGGCGGGTCCGTGATGGATGCCATATTTGATAAGGCCTTCACCGACTCCCCATACGCATTGGTTGCCGTTTCGGGATCGATCAATAACCAACTGGGAAGGTGGATGTCAAAAATGTGTACCAATAAATTATTGAAATAACCGCTCCAGGAAATGGCCACCACCATATTCCCGATCGCATACTCCAGTATCAAGGCCCAGCCAATGATCCAGGCCACCAACTCGCCAAACGTTACATACGAATACGTGTAGGCACTCCCGGCTACAGGCACTCGGCTGGCAAACTCGGCATAGCACAAAGCAGAAAATCCACAGGTAACGGCTGTAAGAATAAAAAGAATGGTGATGCCCGGCCCACCTTGATAGGCGGCGCCTCCGATAGTGGAGAAAATACCCGCTCCTATAACGGCTGCAATTCCCAGAAATGTCAGATCTCTTACCCCTAAGATCCGTTGGAGCCCCTTTCCGTCTTTTTGTGCCAGATCGTATTGGGCCTGAATGGACTCAATGGATTTTTTTCGAAATAGTTTGGATAGCATTTGATTGAGTTTATTGTTCCCGATCGATCAAATAATGCGCGAGGTCGGTCAGGGGTTTTTTACGAGCCGACAGAACGGCTATATCATCCAACGCGGCAAAAGATTCATCCAAAAACCGTTTTTTGAGTTCAAGGGCCCAGGCATCCACACCGGTTTTACGGTAAAGCCCGAGCACACGCTCCACCTTATCCTCAGGGTTCGACTCAAGCAGCTCTCTTAACTCGGCCAGCTGTGTTTTATCTGCAGACTCCAAGGCATGGATCAGCAGGAATGTTTTTTTATTGGCCAAAATATCGCCTCCCACTTGTTTCCCAAATTTGGAGGGGTCTCCAAATGCGTCCAAGTAATCGTCCTGTACCTGAAACGCCAGACCCAGTTTCCGTCCGAACTCATAGATCCGGTCCTGATTACGCTGGGTGGCTTCTCCTAACATGGCCCCCATTTGCAAACTGGCTGCCAATAAAACAGATGTCTTTAATTCGATCATACGTAGATATTCGTTGATCGTAACCTGTTCAAGCTTTTCGAAATCCATGTCGAGCTGTTGTCCTTCACATACCTCCCGGGCTGTTTGATTGAACAAGTGAAGAATCGGTGTCAGATGCGGTGTTCCGATGTGATTCAGGTATTCGTACGATTTGATCAGCATCACATCACCTGCCAATATCGCAGTATTGGCACCGTACTGAGCATGAACCGTGGGAAGCCCCCTTCGTAAGGGCGCCTGATCCATGATGTCATCGTGGATCAGTGTGAAATTGTGAAAAAGTTCGATCGCCGTGGCCAAGTGCCAGGTTTCAGCCGTTACGTCATCAAATAACTCATGTCCCATCAGGCACAAAACAGGTCGTACCCGTTTTCCGCCTAATTGGAGAAACTGCCGATTGGGTTCGTAAAGCGTTTGGGGTTCCGACGGAAAATGATCGGAGGTAAATCGCTGTGCAAAAAGTTGGGATAATTCCTCAAAGGAGCGCATGCGACAAATTACTCATCATTTGCTGT
Source organism: Bacteroidota bacterium (assembly GCA_046081925.1). Lineage (GTDB taxonomy): Bacteria > Bacteroidota > Bacteroidia > Chitinophagales > Chitinophagaceae > JJ008. The sequence goes on from JBJTWV010000032.1 coordinate 90,405, forward strand.
TTTTTGGCTTTCCGGCTTTCGTTTTTTTCGAAGCGGTTCCTAGCGCTGAAACCCACTCGTAATCCAGTTGCCTTTTAGCCAAATGGGCCGATACTACCTTGATCCGAACGGTATCGCCCATACTAAAACGTATTCCGGTACGCATGCCCAGTAAACAATAATCGGATTCGATGTGTCGAAAGTCATCCCATTCATACAAGGATTGCGCAGAAACCAACCCCTCACATTTGTGATCGACCGTCTCCACCCAAAAACCGAACGAGGCCACGCCACTGATCACCCCTTCAAAATCCTGTCCCAGGAATTGTTGCATGTATCGCACTTGTAAGTACTTGTTGGAGGCCCGCTCCGCTTCCATCGCTGCTCGCTCCCGCTCACTGCAATGCAAACATTTGTCGGCCATTTTGTTATCGATCCTGGCCTGGCCTCTCAACGCATCAAATAATTGCCGGTGTACCAGCACGTCCGGATACCGCCGAATGGGTGAGGTGAAATGGCAATAATGTTCAAACCCAAGTCCGTAATGCCCGATATTTTCGGTCGTATACTTTGCTTTGGCCATGGTGCGGATGCCTAACTGTTCCAACACGTGTTGCTCAGGCTTCCCTTGCACATTTAACAGTAACTGATTGAACGAATCCGTGATGGCTTCTGGCGAAGAAAGGTCGAAACGGTGGCCGAACTTTTTGGCAAATGCCACAAAAGGCAACAACTTTTCGCGGTCAGGATCATCGTGCGTACGGTATGGAAAAGCCAACGGCTTCTCCTGAATCCTCACTTTACCCAAATATTCAGCCACTGCTTTATTCGCCAGCAGCATGTATTCTTCGATCAATTGATGTGCTTCTTTGCTTTCCTTAATGGTGATCCCGAGCGGAGCGCCCGAATCATCCAGCTGAAAACGAACCTCCTGAGACGAAAAGTTGATGGCCCCATTGGCAAAACGTTGTGTACGCAGTTGACGAGCCACCCGGTTCAGTATCAGTATCTCGTCTGCATAGAGACCTTGTTGTGTTTCAATAACCTGCTGACATTCCTCATAGGTAAACCGATGATCGGAATGAATACAGGTTTTACTCAAACAGGTTTTACGGATCTCGGCCGTTTCCCGATGGATCTCAAAGATGGCGGAGAAGGTGAGTTTGTCTTCCTTTGGGCGCAAGGAGCAAAGAACATTTGATAGGTGCTCGGGAAGCATTGGAAGCACACGATCCGGCAGATAAACCGAGGTGGCACGTTCGTAGGCATCCTCGTCAAGTGATGAATTCTTTTCCAGATAATGACTGACATCTGCGATATGCACCCCCACCTCTACCCAATCGCCTTCCAACGATCTCAATGAGATCGCATCATCAAAATCACGCGCGTTTATAGGATCGATGGTGATCGTCCACACCGACCGAAAATCCATTCGGTCCATGATCTCTTCTTGCGTGATGATATCCGGAATGCGGGCCGCCTGCTCCAAGGCTTCATCACTGAACGACAATGGGAAACCGGCATCCAGCAGAATATTTTTCATGGCGATCTCCTGCGGCTCTTCGTGCGTCAATACAGTCAACACTTCCCCTACCGGACGGCCACCCCCGTCTTTTTCCCATTCCAGCAGGCGTACCAGCACGCGGTCACCGATCACGGCGCCATGTAAATGTGCTGACGGAATAAGCAGATCGGGCATGGGCTTATCGTATTCGGGCACTAAAAAGACGGCACGTTTACTTCCATCCAATTGACCGATAAATTCCGTTCTTCTTCTTCGAACCACCCTTCGAATCACACCTTGCATGCGTCTGCCCGCCGCCCGAACTTGCTTAACACCCACTTCCACTTGGTCGCCATGCAAGGCTGTATTGAAATCGCCGGGGCGAACCATAATATCCATGTCCATTCCCATGACACGAACATATCCAACACCCGAGCGCGTGATCTCCAGCGTGCCCTTCAGCACATTTGGTAAGGAACGGACCTGTTGGGTCTGTTTGACGCGCTTATTGTTTTTCCGTCCCATGAGCATTCAACTGATGATCTAATAAAAATCGGCTGATCCGATCTTGAAAAACAGTTTCCGCATCAAATAAGAACTGATGCTGGTAGTCTGTAACGTATAGGGGGAGATCCTGCATCTCATCGGCAAATGGAAGTAGGCGAACGGCATCTTTTGCCGTGGTCAGTATCCATGCATCCGGATTTTGCAATTTCCGGTACTGATCCCGAATCTCGCGAATATCCTTGATGTTGAAAAGATGATGATCGGAAAAAGGCATGAAATGATAGCTGGCAGCCTCGGCCTCCATCCAGGATTTGAGTGGCGAAGGATTCGCGATACCCGTGACCAATAGTATTTCCTGTTTATCAACCGACCGTGTGTATTGAGGTTTCTGCCACTGTCGGGGCTTTTCGATCACCATCTCGGTGAAAAATATCTGTTGATGGCTCAAGGGCTTCAGCTCCTGACGTATCCCCTCGGCTTCTTCTTTGGTCAGATCGGACGGACATTTCGTAACCACGAGTATATCGGCTCGCTGATAGCTGCGACGCTCATCTCGCAGATCACCCGTCGGCAGAAAATAATCGCTGGTGAACAGATTGTGATAATCGGTCAGCAGGATATGAAAGCCCGGCGTAATGGAACGATGTTGATGCGCATCATCCAACAGGATGCAGCGAATATCGGGTCTGTCCTGCAGCAACTGGGGGATCGCGAGCACCCGGCTTTCGCCAACCGCTACCGCGATATCCGGAAATCGGCTGGAAAGCAACAAGGCCTCGTCCCCGATGTCAGCTACCGTCGATGCGGAATTTGCCAACCGATAGCCACGCGATCTTCGTTTGTAACCCCGACTCAATACCGCAGTTGATCCGGCGTTGCCAATCAATGCCACCAGATATTGAATAAAGGGAGATTTTCCGGTGCCTCCGACTGAAAGATTTCCGACACTGATAATTGGCAGGCCAAACGTAACCGAGCGAAATATTTTTTTATCGTACAATCTATTTCGGATAGCCACAGCCGCACCGTACAGAACAGATACCGGAAAAAGTAAGATCCGGAAAGAGCGTAAAAAGATTTTGGGAAAAAGCATGGGAACGTTTCGTAAAGTTAGTCATTCGACATGGGGTGCGCATCAACGTTTTGGGCCTCGACGGCCGGCGGGGCCAGGAAGGTGCTGAAAATGGTGGTGCCGTAATTCCGTTCGGATGAAAAGCCTGGGAACGTCCGATATTGATTTCGGGGGGTATGTTCCAGTACGAAGCGTCCTCCCGGAGACAGCAATTTTCGATCCCAGATGACTCGGGGGATGTCATCGATCTGCGTAAGCGCATACGGAGGACCGGCAAAGATGAAGTCGTACTGCTGCGTGCAATGCTCCATGAATTTAAAAACATCCATCCGAACCACCTGTATCCCCTCAATACCCAATTGTTGAGCGGTTTTACGGATGAAGGCATGCATGGTCGGGTCTTTTTCCACGATGGTCAGGTCTTGCACGCCCCGGGATGCCAATTCGTAACTGATACTACCCGTTCCACCGAAAAGATCAAGTGTGCGTAGCTCCTCAAAATCGATCTGATGTTGTAAACTGTTGAATAAACCCTCTTTTGCCAGATCGGTAGTGGGCCGGGTGTGAGGCATATGCGTGGGAGGTTGAAATCGTCTTCCTCCAAAAAGGCCGCTGATTATTCGCATGAAAAGATATCCTCTAAGGGGGTGAACCAATGGGAAGGATGTTCCGACGTGCTGTTTCGCCAATTCGATTCGCGACTCCGTAAATTCGAAAAGCGTTGACGTAAGGCAACTAATTCATCCGATGCCAGCTCCCATTCACCCGTCAACCGTACATCCAACTTCTTTACGGGAAGTTCAAACTTTTCAACCAATAAGGATAGCGTGCAAAGCAGATCGTCCGTGACGGCGATGACGTGTGGCTGACCGTAGAGGAATCGGTCCTTTTCCCATATCGAAAACCATCCCATATCCCCTATCCGAAGGATCTCCAATTGATAAGGGTATTTTGATTGATGGTCGGTTTTAAAAAAATGAGCATGTTTAAACTCGAGGGTGGCACTGAGTGATTTCAACTGCTCCAACAAATGATCCGGCACCCGAACCCAGGCAGTGGCTTGCGCAGGTCCCGTATTGTCCGATATCCAGGTATGGCCCGGTTTCTGCGGCCAATGCGCGGATAATAATTTGTGCGGTTGTTCATCGGGCAGCATATCCGTAGGGAGCCAGCACCAGTCAGATAAAAGAAAACCCACCCGGATCTTACGGATCTCGGCCCTTTCGGTGAAAACATCCTTCGCATACTGACGAAATGTATCGGGCGCATACATATCATGTTCGGAATAGCGATGCTCTTTGATGTACCGATTGAATGGGTCGATGGCTGCCGATCCGAATCGATCCGGACCTATGATCAAAACCAGGGTATCGGGCTGGCAAGAGATATTATGGGAGAGTGATACGATTGCCATTTGTCAGGAAACTCTTGCAATAATAGACAAATTTAAATTGCCTAGGTTTGCCCTCTTTTTCATGGCCATCGCAACTACTTCCAACCTACAGCTGACCAGCACATACCGCCAGATCTGGAAAATGGCATTGCCCATCAGTTTTGCCATATTCATCCCCCAAATCAATTTTTTCATCAACACAGTCTTTTTAGGTCATTACACCAATGACCTGAAAGCCATTGCGGCGGGCGGCATCACGGGTGTTTATTACCTCATCTTCGCTGCGATCGGCTATGGTTTGAATAACGGATTACAGACGCTGATCGCACGCCGGGCCGGTCAGGATCAACCACAGGAGATCGGGAAACTCTTCACCCAAGCCATTTGGATCGGCATCGGGTTGTCCTTGGTGGGGATCACCCTCACCTACACACTCACCCCGGTGATCTTCCGCCGCTTTTTTCATGATGCGGAATTATGTGAAAAATCCATCGCCTTTCTGAAGATCCGAATCTGGGGATTACCCCTTCTTTACATCTATCAACTTCGCAATGCCTTGCTGGTGGGCATCAACCAGAGCAAATGGTTGGCCGTGGGTACACTGGCGGAGGCAGCAACCAATGTATTGTTCGATTACTTACTCATTTTTGGTAACGGTGGGTTTCCGGAGTGGGGTTTTAACGGAGCCGCGTTAGCCTCTATCTTGGCGGAAGCTGTGGGACTATTTACGATCTATGCTGTGATCTTCAATAGAGGCATTACCACTGAATTTTTCCTGTTTCAAAAACGAAGGCTGGATACGAAATATATTTCACACATTTTGGAGGTCTCGGCTCCGCTCATGTTTCAAACGGCCATCAGCATCATCAGCTGGCAATATTTTTTTCTGATGATCGAGCATCATGGAGATATGGCCTTGTCTGTTTCCAATGTGATGCGACACCTGTTTGGATTACCCGGCTGTTTGACCTGGGCATTTGCCACCACTACCTGTACCATGGTCAGTAACCTCATCGGACAGGGCCGCACAAACGAGGTCCCTGCCCTCATCAGACGCATACTTACCCTGAGCGTAAGTCTTTCCATAGTGGTCTGTTTATTACTGAATGTTTGGCCCGAACTATTTCTGATGCCGTTTGGGCAAAATGAGACCTTCGTGTCCGAGGCTATCCCCGTACTTCGGGTGGTCACAGGCGCCATGCTCATCATGTCATTCACCACCATCTTTTTGAATTCCGTAACGGGAAGCGGAAATACCCGCATTACCTTTTTGATCGAGCTTGGCGCGATCATAGGCTATTGTCTGTATACGTACCTGGCAGCCGAATACTTTTTTCTTCCCGTTACCTATATATGGATGAGTGAATGGCTGTATTGGATGAGTATGTTGATACCGGCCTGGTGGTATATCCGCTCGGACAGATGGAAAAATAAGGAGATCTAATATTCTCTTCTCAGTTCAATGCCCAACATCCCATTCAAATCCGCAACCGGCGGATCAACCTTTTGTATGTGTATTTGCAATTCTGAAACCTGAGGGAATTGCTGATGGATCTCGGAAAGAATCGACTGGGCCAGCTCTTCCAATAATTTTCGGGGGGTATTCATTTGTCGGCGAAGCAATTCAAAAACGGTGGTATAGTCGATCGTACCGGCCAAGTCCTGAACTGCCCTGCCGGGTTCGGGATAGGTTACCCGGAGATTTACCAGAAATTGCTGCCCCTGCCGGGTTTCCTCCTCATACCAGCCGTGATGCGCAAAGAAGCGCAGATCCTGTAACGTTAAGGTGATGCACCCCTTCATTGACTTAATGAAATCCGGCAGCGCTTAAATAACGTTCCGCATCCAGGGCGGCCATACAACCGCTGCCGGCAGCAGTAACCGCCTGGCGATACGTTTTATCCTGCACATCACCTGCGGCAAATACCCCGGTAATGTTGGTACGGGTGCTTCCGGGTATCGTCTTGATGTATCCGGCCTCGTCCATTTCGAGCCAGGGCTTGAAAATATCGGAATTGGGCTGATGACCGATCGCCACAAAAAAAGCACTGACGGATAAATCGGTAACCTGGTTGGTCTCGGTATTTTTTATTCGAACACCGGAGACAGTTTTTTCTCCAAGCACTTCTTCGGTCACCGAATGCCAGTGTACGTCAATATTGCTGGTTTGAATCACCCGATCCTGCATCACTTTACTGGCGCGCATCTCTCCTCTTCGTACGATCATATTCACTTTGGAACAAATTTTCGACAAGTACAGTGCCTCCTCGGCAGCTGTATCGCCTGCACCCACGATAGCAACTTCCTTGCCTTTGAAAAAGAACCCATCACACACGGCACAAGCACTGACACCATGTCCATTCAGCCGCTGTTCACTTTCCAGACCCAGCCATTTGGCGCTGGCCCCGGTGCAAATGATCACCGACTGCGCCTCGATCCATTTCTCCTCATCTATCTGAACACGATGTACGGGTCCGGTAAAATCGACAGCCGTGGCCAACCCATAACGAATATCTGTTCCCATACGGGCGGCTTGCTTCTCAAAATGAACCATCATGTCAGGGCCCTGAATGCCATCCGGATAACCGGGATAATTCTCCACCTCCGTCGTAATGGTGAGTTGCCCACCTGGTTGAATGCCCTGATAAAGCACGGGTTTCAATCCCGCCCGACTTGCATAGATAGCGGCCGTGTAGCCGGCCGGACCAGATCCGACGATCAAACAGGATACTTGTTCGTTTGCTGACATGAACCTATAGATTTCAGCGAAAATACGCGATTACACAACCTGTTGAAACTTGCTCATCTTGGAATTATCAACTGCCGGTACTGGGCCGCATAACCGCCAAAATATCCCAGCGCACTGCCCCGAATGTTGGAGAGCACACGGGTGGGAGAAGAAAATGGATTGCCCACACTGGCATAGGAAAACTCCATAGTGCGCCAAAAATCAAATGTCTGTTTATCTATGTTACAGAGTTTGAAAACAATCGTATCGCCGCGATCGAAATAAGAGTACCCTTCCGATAAACCTGCGCCTCTGGGTACACCCCGCTCAATTTGTACATCAAAGGAGCTTCCATCAATGAATTGATCATCAAATACTGAATTGAGGCCGGGATAGAACGGATCGCGGTTTTGCTTGGTAAAGTAGCGGATATAATCGCCTAACCCCGGACGATCATTGCCCCGGAACATCAAAGCCACTTTGCTTGGATCGATCAATTCGGGCGGTGCCGGCTTCCAGTAAAAGGAATCGATCCGACGGGTGATCTCCGGAATACGGGTTTGAGCGGTATATACCTCTCCACCACTTCGGATCGTGAGGGTGTAAGAGGTATTTACTGCCCCAACGAATGCAGTGGCCAACTGGGTGGAATCGATTCCATAATAAACCAGCGAAACTCCGGGGAACGGGGAAATCTGATACTCCTTCAACCGATGCGTTTTCTGTCCATTGGAGATCTCCACCTCCGCCCCTCTTACAAATGAATTGGCAAGATCGGCCAGGTTAAAATTTGCAAAATATTGGAAACTCCTGGTAAGAACCACCTGCGGGGGCTGATCGTTTTCGATGGTGGCCTCTACTACTAGCTTTGGAGCCACCTCATCCAATTTCAAGTCAACCGCCTTTTCACAGGAGGTGAAAAAGAAGAGTCCTGTAAACCACCACACAGCTACTTTTGTCATACGATTCTCTTATAAAAAATCCGGAGCAAATGCTCCGGATCGATATTTACTCACTAACCCATTATACAATTAGCCCAGGTAGGCTTTCAACGCGCTGCTGTAACGAGCTTTCTGCAGGCGCTTGATCGCTCTTTCCTTGATCTGGCGGATCCGCTCTTTCGTGAGATCGTATTTCATCCCGATCTGCTCGATCGTAACGCCATTTTCTCCATCCAGTCCGAAATATGCATTCACGATTTCGGCTTCACGGGGCGACAAGGATTTTAACACCCGACGGATCTCATTTCGCAGGGAGTCCTTCATTACCTCATCGTCCGTATCATCGCTACCCTCAAGCAGATCACCCATTGCCACGTCCTCTGCCTCATGCACCGGTGCATCCAAGGAGGTGTGACGGGTATTGCTCTGGAAAATATTGTTGATCTCCGTTTCGCTCATTTCCAATAATTCGGCCAATTCCTCGGTTGAGGGCTCCCGCTCATGCTCCTGCTCAAAAGCCATATAGGCTTTGTTCGCCTTGTTATAGGTACCGATCTTATTTTGCGGTAATCGAACCAGACGCCCCTGCTCGGCCAAGGCCTGCAAAATGGACTGGCGGATCCACCACACTGCGTACGAAATGAATTTGAAGCCCTTGGTTTCATCAAAACGCTGTGCCGCCTTGATCAATCCCAAGTTACCCTCGTTGATCAGATCGCTTAACGACAACCCCTGGTGTTGATATTGCTTGGCAACCGATACCACGAATCGAAGGTTCGCTTGTACCAGTTTATCCAAGGCCCGCTGTGAATCGACCGGATTATGATGGGCCATTTTGATCCGCTGCGCCAGAGTGGTTTCCTCTTCGGGCGTGATCATGGATATCTTGGATATCTCTTGTAAATACTTTTCAACCGCTTGTGAGTCGCGGTTGGTGATCTGGGTGGCAATTTTAAGTTGACGCATGTACAGCTATGGGTTAGTGTTTCAACGTAGAGTGACCAAAAAAGTTGCCTTTACGTTGCATGAGCGGTAAAAAAAGGATTTGCTCAGTGGCGAAATTAACAAAAAAAGGGAGGCAATTCCGGGATACATCCGGATGTGCTTAAAATCATGCCTTCCGCCTGCCCAACCAGATCCATAAAAACACACCGGAAACGATCAGGAGCGAGGAGATGACCTCGGCCTGCGTGGGCTGAAACCCAAGAAGATCCATACGGTTGTTGACCCTTATTTTTTCAATAAAAAACCGCTCTACTCCATTGAATATCAAATACAAAGAGAATATCCGACCAGGCAATTTGACATTTTTCCGAAGGACCCATAACAGAAAAAACAAACCGATACAGGCCAAAGCCTCGTAAAGGGGCGTTGGATAAGCACCGTCAATATATTGAATGGCCTCACCAGGCACAGCTCCCAATTGATTACAATATTTGCCCCATTGCCCACCCTCCAAACAACCGGGTATAAGCGAATTTGTGTTCAGGACGTTGTGGGGGTATTTGTACGACCACAACCAATCGGGCAGAAAGCCCGGTTTTGCAGACAAAGAGCTTGGTATTCCCCAATCACCATCACCGGAAAAATGACATCCCAGACGGCCAATGCCATATGCCAGCATCAAGGCCGGTGCGGCAGAGTCATTCAGATTATGGATGGATATCTGATGCTTACGGGCATAGAACCAGATGGCTATCGCGGCACAGATCAATCCGCCATACATGGTTAGTCCCGCCGGGGAGAAAAAAGTACCAAAGGGGTCTTGAACGAAACTGTCCCACTCCTCAAAAATGGAAAAGACCTTGGCACCGAGTAACCCAAAGATCAAGGCCAGCATGGTTATTTCGCCCACTCTGTCCTGGGGCCATATGCGTATGGTCCTTTTTTCAGGCTTATCGAGCTTACGTTGGTCCTTTTCCCGCCATTTTAAAAAAAGGAAAAGAATACCAACCAATATGCCCAAAATCCAATTACCCTTGGAGGAGAATAAAAAGGCCTGCGGATCCATGGACTCCGTCTTGTCCAGGAAAAACAATGCCAGCAACTTGAATCCAAATACGAACCCGATCAAAAAATTGCTGAGCAATTCCGCCCAACCGGCAGGCTCACCGATCAAAATTTCGGTTTCAGTTGGGAATAACAAACCCGCTTTACTCTTCCGGGCCAATTCTCTCGATAAAACCCAAGCGGCCACCAAAAAAGCGATGGCCACAAAAAAACCAAACGTGTTTATGAACTGCAGGAAAGGCAGATCCAGACCGAACAGGTCTTTAAACGCATAATAGAGGTTTGGATACATCGCTGTAAAATATGAAAGCTGCGTCTATCAGCAGTGAGCTTCAAAAGCAGCTCGTAGGTTCTCTGCAATCATCCCGGCAGACCTTCCTTCGATCTGATGTCTTTCGATATAATGCACAAGCTGACCGTTTTTGAAAAGTGCAATGGCAGGTGATGAGGGCGGATAAGGCATCAAGTGTTCCCGAACCGCTTTCACGGCATCGATGTCAAAGCCGGCGAAGGAAGTGACGAGGTGATCAGGTTTTTTGCCCGAACCACTAACAGCATCCAATACGCCCGGACGTGCAGTGCCGGCAGAACAGCCGCATACGGAATTGATCATCACCAGCGTGCTGCCTTCCTTGGATAATTGAGCGTTTACGTCCGTGGCGGACAACAGCTCCGAAAAACCTCTCTCGGTCAATTCTTCTTTCATCGGTATAACGATCTCAGGAGGATACATATTGAAAATTTTGACAAAGGTAACTTAAAAATGAACGGGATGCGCCCTTAGAAAATTCAGTGATCGGGAGCTTTCACAAATATTTTAGAACTCGGCGCACAACTCCACGCAACGGACTACGTTATCCGTCCATCAATAAGTAAGAAAACAAACGATCTCTTTCTCATAAGCAGTTGGTTTTGGTTAAAACCCTTCGTTTCCACGAAGGGTTTTTTAGTTGCTGCTTTTCTTTCGTTGGGTGCGCACTTCCGAGACAGAAACGGAACTGGACCGGCCCCCAAAACGAGCCCGTACGTAGGTCAACATATCCGCCAGTTGCTGATCGCTCAGCTGCTGAAAGGAGGCCATCGGACTGAAATATTCTTCATCCAATACTTCTATTCGCTCGTTAAGACCCAGTAACAGCACCCGAATGAGCCGGGTCTTGTCACCGGTGACGTACGCAGCCCCCTGCAATGGCGGGATCAGTCTGGGAACGCCATTCCCATCTTTTTGATGACAGGACGTACAATGTTGTTCATACAAAATCGCTCCCCGTTTTGCTGAGGGGCTATCTGTGTGCTGGGCATGGGCAAGCGTAAGAAAGATCGGAAGGGTTAGTAAGTATATGGACTTGCGGCGCAAACTCATTTGGGCATGTATTCGATTTTCCAAACCATTCCCCGCGCATCATCCGAAACGTAGATGGAACCATCCGGCCCCATAGACAATCCACAGGGTCTATGTTGGGCATCGCGGGGATTTGTCACCTTCCCTTTTCCGGTAAATCCATCTGCAAAGATCTCCCAATCACCCACCACTTTCCCGTCCTTCATAGGCACAAAAACAACAAAAAAACCTTCCTGAACTTCGGGGTTCCGATTCCAGCTTCCGTGGAAGGCAATAAAAGCACCCTCGCGGTATCGCTCCGGAAACTGATTCCCGCGATAGATCAGCAATGCATTGGGAGCCAAATGCCCCGGAAATCCCATCAGGGGTTCCGCAGCATCCGGAGCGGCTTCTTTTTTCCCATCTCCGCCGTATTCCGGGGAGAGGATCTTCTTTTTTTGGAGATGATCCCAATATACATAGGGCCATCCCCCATCGGTATTTTGAGGCACCCGATAAAGTGTTTCGGATGGCAGTTCCGCTCCCAACTTCGCATCGTACAAATTTGGAAAGTGCTGAAAAAGCATATCGCGGCCATGTACGGTTACAAAAAGATCGTTGAGAAACGGATTCCAATCCAAGCCAACTATATTACGAAAACCGGTCGCGTATCGTGTTCCATCCGCATACGTCTGGTCTTTTTTATCCGTGCGAAATCGCCAGATGCCACCCGCTGAATCCAAAATGGGACATGGCATCATACCCGGCGAACCTTGCATACGGTCGCGCACCTGACAAACATTGGAAGGAGCGCCAATATTGACATACAGATTCCCGCGTTGATCGACCGTGATGGACTTGGACGCGTGCTGCCCTTTGTCGATCAATCCATACACGATGCGTTCGGGATCATTCGGATTGATGGGATCATTGGCTTCATTCAACGCATACCGATATATAGCCTGATTGGAAGAGGCATATAAATAACCCCCGTCGATCGCAATACCCGTTCCGGTATAATCACCAAAACGCAGCGTGTCGTCGTACACCCCATCTTTATTCTTGTCACGTAGCCGTATGATTCCAAATCCCTGCTTGAGCTTGTCCAGCTTCATATAGAGATCACCGCAGGGATGAACGGCGATATGTCTTACCCGGCCCCAATCGGCGGCTACTTGAGTTGCCCGAAACTGTGCAGGCAGTTGTAGTATAACAGGTGGTTGCCCAACCGCCCATTCAAAGGCGAGAAGCAAGAAACAAACGGAAATAAATTGGCGCATAAAAAGAGAAATATTAATGGATTGGTATGGCCTCAATGCGGGACACAGGATTTACGTCGAGTATCAACCAAATATTGAATCATCCACTTCCCCTGCAAACGAACCAACTGAAATGAATTAACACCACAATGGCTGTATCGACAATTGAAGTAGAATTCGTAGGGTGTCCATACGATCGCCAATGGGCCATCCACTTTGACAGTCTCAAATGTGATACGTTCATCCAATGCGCCCGCAGGTGTACGGGCTACGGACGATAAAAAATTCGTGACCGATTCCTGTACCAGTGCCGGTTCCGCGTCCGGCCGCGATTGGGTAGCTTCAAAATGAACAACGGGACTAAGCGCGGAACGCATGCCCGCAGAATCGGATGCTTTCATCGCTCTGAAAAAATCAGACACAACTGCTTTAACAGAATCCACCGCGGTTTGTGCCTGAGCCAACTGTGCACTCAAAAAAATTACAGAAACGAAAAACAATCTCATACGGCTTATTTATATCCCAAAATCTTCAGCATACTTTGGGCGGTCTGTTGTTTGGCATAGACCCAATCGGTCAGCTTGCCATTGCGATCATGCCCCACGATCACGTGCTTCGGTGATGGGATCAGACAATGCTTTATCCCGCCGTATCCACTGATCTGATCCTGATAGGCGCCGGTATGAAAGAACCCAACATAGAGTGGCTCCCCACCTCCATTCGTCTTGGGCAGGAATACCTCATTGATATGTTCCTCCGAATCATAATAATCATGACTATCGCAGGTGATTCCGCCCAGCACCACTCGTTGGTACTCGGACTCCCACTTGTTCACGGGAAGCATGAGAAATTTCTCCCCAATACCCCAGGTATCGGGCAAGGTGGTGATGAACGATGAATCGATCATATACCAAGTCTCCCGGTCGTTCTGCACTTTCTCCGCCACCACACTGTAAATATGTGCCATACTTTCACCAACCGTAAAACTTCCGAATTCCGTGTAGATATTGGGCATGGGCACTTTGGCCTTTTTACAGGCCACTTTGATATTGCCCACGATCTCATTGATCATGAACTGGTAATCGTATTCGAACCCAAGATTATGCTTGATGGGAAATCCGCCACCGATGTTGATGGAATCCAACTCCGGACAGATCTTCTTCAACTGACAGTACAGGTTCACCACTTTGTTCAGCTCACTCCAGTAGTAAATGTCGTCCTTGATGCCCTTGTTCAAGAAAATATGAAGCATTTTTAGCTGAAACTTGGATTCGTATCCTTCGATACGGTCCACATAAAACTCCAGTATATCCTTGGCACGTATCCCCAATCGAGAGGTATAGAAAGGAAAATTTGGCTCTTCCTCTGCTGCCACCCGGATACCCAATTTGAAAGGCACTTTCACAGATTGGGCATAATCGCGCAGCTCTTCTTTGTTATCCAATACCGGGATCACATTGTGAAAACCTGAATTCAGTAAGTTGGCGATTCGTCTGGTGTATCCTTTTTGCTTGAATCCGTTACAAATGATGTGAATGTCCTTGTTGATCTTCTTTTTGGCATAGAGCTTCTTGATGATCTCAATGTCGTACGCGTAGGATGTTTCCAGATGCACCTCGTTTTTCAATGCCTCTTCCACCACGAAACTGAAATGGGAGCTTTTGGTGCAATAACAATAGAAATACTTTCCCTCATATTTATGTTTCTTAAACGCCGCGGCAAACATGTGTTTCGCCTTCTTGATTTGCATCCCGATCTTAGGCAAATAGGTCAGCTTTAGCGGAGTGCCGTGTTTGGCGATGATCGCTCGCAGGTCCAGCCCGTTGAAGATCAGGTTACCGTCTTCCACCTCAATCCCATCCTGTGGGAAATTGAATGTCTGCTTGACCAGGTCGAGATACGAGTTTGTCATCTAGGGGTTCGTTTTATTTAAGGGAATGGCAAAATTATCTTTTTGGCGGGAACGGGGCATAAAAAAGTCCCCCCGTTTCTGGCGGAGGGACTTTCTGTTATCGCGGTCTCTTATTTCACTTCCTCGTAGGGAACGTCCGTGACATCATCCGTGGCAGTTGTTCCACCTGGCTGTTCGCCTGGTTGCGCTTCTGCACCCGGCGTCCCTTGTGTGGCCTTGTACATGTCCTCGCTGGCGGCTGTCCATGCTGCATTCAATCCACCCATTGCGGCATCGATCGAGGCAAGGTCTTTTGACTCATGAGCCGTCTTGAGTCGAGCAACAGCGGTTTCGATAGCCGTTTTTTTGTCGGCCGGTATCTTATCGCCGTACTCTTTAAGTTGCTTTTCGGTTTGGAAGATCAGGCTATCGGCCTGGTTCAGCTTCTCGATCTTTTCCTTTTCGACTTTGTCGGCTGACTCGTTCGCCTTTGCTTCTGCTTTCATACGTTCTACTTCCTCTTTGCTCAGTCCTGACCCGGCCTCGATGTGGATCTTTTGCTCCTTACCGGTTCCTTTGTCCTTCGCCGTTACATGCAAAATGCCGTTGGCATCGATGTCAAAGATGACCTCGATCTGCGGCACACCGCGTGGGGCGGGTGGAATACCATCCAGGTTGAAAATACCGAGACTCTTATTGTCTTTTGACATGGCACGCTCGCCTTGAAGTACGTGGATCTGTACGCCCGGCTGATTGTCGCTAGCGGTCGAGAACACCTCCGACTTCTTAGTGGGGATGGTCGTATTGGAAGGGATTAGGCCGGTCATCACACCGCCCATGGTTTCAATTCCCAATGAAAGCGGCGTAACATCCAACAATAAAACATCTTTCACCTCGCCGGTGAGCACAGCGCCTTGAATGCCCGCACCAATGGCCACTACTTCATCCGGGTTTACGCCGCGGTTGGGTTTTTTCCCGAAGAATTTCTCCACGATCTCCTGAACCTTGGGGATACGGGTTGAACCACCTACCAGAATAACTTCATCGATCTGCGAAGCGGATAACCCGGCATCTTTGAGAGCTGCTTCACAAGGTTTCAAACAACGGGCAAAAAGAGTATCGGCCAACTGTTCAAATTTGGCACGGCTGAGTTTTTTCACCAGGTGTTTGGGCACCCCGTCGACCGCCGTGATGTATGGCAAATTGATTTCTGTTTCCGAAGAAGAGGACAATTCGATCTTCGCCTTTTCGGCGGCTTCTTTTAACCGTTGCAGGGCCATTGGATCCTTGCGCAGGTCGATGGACTCATCTTTTTTGAATTCTTCGGCCAGCCAATCCATCACCACTTTATCGAAATCATCACCCCCGAGGTGTGTGTCACCATTGGTGGATTTGACTTCGAATACACCATCGCCTAACTCCAGCACGGATATATCGAAGGTTCCACCTCCCAGATCAAAGACAGCAATTTTCTGATCGGTCTTGGCTTTATCCAGTCCATAAGCCAAAGCCGCGGCAGTGGGTTCGTTCACGATCCGGCGAACGGTCAACCCCGCGATCTCCCCTGCTTCTTTCGTTGCCTGACGCTGCGCGTCATTGAAATAGGCAGGAACAGTGATGACGGCCTCGGTCACTTCCTGCCCCAGGTAGTCTTCAGCGGTCTTTTTCATTTTCTGTAGCACCATAGCGGAGATCTCCTGCGGCGTATAGAGCCTGCCGTCGATATCAATGCGAATGGTGTTGTTGTCCCCTTTGGCAACTTTATAGCTCCAATGGCTGATCTCCTCGGTCACTTCATCAAAGCGGCGTCCCATAAAACGCTTTACCGAGGCGATGGTATTTTGAGGGTTGGTGATGGCCTGACGTTTGGCCGGATCGCCCACCTTGCGTTCGCCATTCTTCAAAAAAGCGACCACGGAGGGGGTGGTACGACGACCTTCATCGTTTGCGATCACCACCGGTTCATTGCCTTCCATGACCGACACACAGCTGTTTGTGGTGCCCAGGTCAATTCCGATAATTTTTCCCATTTTTTAAGTTTTTACAAGTTAATCTTGTCAATTGACGTGCCGAGGCAGATGCAGGTGAAAAAATGGCAGACTTACGGGATAATGGCACCTAAACTGCGCCAACTTGTTCCGAAAAAACGATTTTAACTGCAAAATGTCAATTGACTAGCCGATCTGACAACCAAGGTGCATTAGTTTTGAAACATGCGTATCAAGGCCTTTTTCAGCGTCACGATTACCCTTTTCATGCCATTGATCCTTTGGGCCCAATCCAATCCCGAATCAGAGATAAACGTGCCGATACGTCTGGCTATTTCCCCCCTTTACAATTGGGTAGAACGATCGGTGGACATCGTCTTTACCAGCGAAGGCTATCCGGATGGTTGGGTTGAAAAGGGCTGCGACCTGCGGTATCGTTATAAATTTTGGAGAGGTCCCATGCGGATGAAGGCTAGTGGTCAGACACTGGATCTTGGTTTTACAGGTAATTATCAGATCGAGGGATCCAGTCGGGTTTGTGTGAAAGGGGTAGTGATCAGTCCCTGGACGCCGCCCTGTAGATGTGGCTATTCGGAAGGGGCCAGAAAAGTGGAGGTGCGCTTCTTAAATACATTATCAGTCCTGCCAAAGTACCAGGTCCAATTAAAGATTCAGCCACAACGTCCAACCCCTGCCGACCCCTGTAAGGTTTGTTTCTGGGATCAGGACATCACCCAAGACGTCATGAACGGGCTCTGGGATGAACTGGTGCTGGCAAAGCAATCCATGGAAAAACAATACGGCATATTGGATCTGCGGCCCTATCTGATCAGCACCTGGACCAATATGAACCGTCCGATCGCGCTGGGTCAGTATGGTTGGCTCATGATACGACCCTTAGGGTTTCGGTTAAATCGATTGGCCGCGGTGGGTGACAGTATTGACATTTCGGTGGGTCTTCGCGCCCGACCCGTGGTCGTAAATACCGTTCCGATGGCCTATATGACCGCGGTACCAACCGATTGGGATAAGCCTTCGACGACGGATGATTTCAACTTGAATGTCAGCCTTGATCTGCGCTATGACTCACTTAGCCGAGTATTGAACCGAACCTTTCTGCCCATCAGCATCAAGCCCGAAAAGGGCCCCTTTCGAAAGAAAGTGAACATCGATTCCTTGACATTGACAAATGGCGAAGGAAATCGAATTCAATTCAAACTGCACATCTCTGGTAAGTATGCGGGGGAACTTATTTTGTCCGGTGAACCAATTTGGGATTCAGCCAGCGGAAATATGCGATTAGCAAAAATTGAGTACGACCTTAAGACCCGACACCGCATACTTGGCAAAGCCGCTCAATGGTTCGATTCACCAATCAGAAAATGGTTGGAAGAGAAATGCTGGTTCGATCTGGCGGGTACCTTGGACGAAAAAAGAAGTTGGATAGAAAAAACCTTGAATCAAGCTCAAACAGGCCCTTTAAAATGTAGCGGGAAACTTGATCGGCTGGACTGGCTGAGTCTGGAAAATCGTTCGGAACTGCTGCATATTCAGATCGGTCTGCGGGGCAAGATGGAATGCCGGGCAGACCTGTCCAAATTCAGTCTTTGATGGGCACACCCCGGAAGGAAAAATAACGCTGGGCCAGGTAACTCACCACCACAACCACGGCAATGGTCAATAACTGAGCCGGCAATGGGTGAATCTTCAGAAACTCCACACCCGCTTTCAGTAAGATCCAGTTCAGGAAAAGATTGAACTGACAGATCAAGAAATAACGAAACAACTGTACTCGTCCCCTCAGCTCTGAATCAGAAAAAACCACGTATTTGGACATGAAAAATCCGATGGGGAATGTAACACAGAAAGACAGGAAAAGCGAGGCGGAGTGAGGGGTAAATGTATACGTATCAACCACCCATACTTGTCCGTGAAACAAATACTCAAAACTCAGGGAGTAGACTAAAAATCCCAACACGACATTTCCACCGCCACTCGCCGCATACCGAAAGGTTTGCCGACTGAATATCCGCTGAAAAGGAGGATAGAAAAAGTCAATGATCGGTAAGATCCAATCGCGGATATGATGCAAGCGTCTGCGCACAAGAGCAAAGTAATTGAATGAGGCCTCAAATGCCAAATCGCGTCGTAAATTCGCAGCCATGCAGGCGGACAACATCACCCTACAGGTCAGATCGGCCATTTCGGCCGCTTTGTCCGAACAATTCAACTGGTCTGGCACGGAAGACAACTTGGTCATCAACCAAACCAAGCCTGAATTTGAGGGTGACCTAACCCTGGTATTGTTCGGATTGGCAAAATCGTTTGGGCAATCCCCAAATCAAATCGGTCAAACGATCGGTCAATTACTCACAGAAAAGAGACCTGACCTTTTTTCCGCTTTTCAAGTGATCAAAGGTTTTCTGAATCTCTCCATCCCGGATAGCAGGTGGATCGATGCTTTTGAACAACAATGTTCTGTTCCCAACCCGGTGATCCCTGTAGCAGCTGGCAAGCGGATAATGGTTGAATACTCCTCTCCCAATACCAACAAGCCTCTGCACCTGGGCCATCTTCGAAACATTTTCCTGGGGTGGAGTATAGCAGCCATTTTACAGAAGATCGGACAAGATGTAGTGAAAAGCTGTGTGGTGAACGACCGGGGTATTCATATTTGTAAAAGTATGATCGCCTGGCAGCGGTTTGGACAGGGCGAAACACCGGCCAGTACCGGTATGAAAGGGGATCATTTTGTAGGCCATTACTATGTGTTGTTCAACGAGGCTTACAAAAAAGAGGTGGATGAACTGGTAGCCAGTGGGTTAGTAAAAGAAAAAGCAGAACAAGAGGCTTCGATCATGAAAGCCACCCAGCAAATGCTGGTCAACTGGGAAAAGGGAGACAGGGAAACCATAGAACTATGGCGCCGGATGAATGGATGGGTCTATGAGGGTTTCGATCAGACCTACCGACGCATCGGTGCCGACTTTCAGAAGACGTATTTTGAAAGTGAAACGTATCTATTAGGTAAGCAATTCGTGGAGGAAGGAGTAAGATCGGGCGTTTTCTTTCAAAAACCCGATGGTAGTGTCTGGATCGACCTCACACCGGAAGGGTTGGACGAGAAACTTGTAATGCGAAAGGACGGCACTTCTGTATATATCACGCAAGACCTTGGCCTGGCTCAGCAGAAATTTGATGAGTACCACTATGACCAAAGCATCTATGTGATCGCGGATGAGCAGAATTATCACATGAAGGTGCTTACACTCATCATGAAAAAGTTAGGTAAGACATACGCCGACGGTATACATCATTTGAGTTACGGCATGGTTGAATTGCCCAGTGGTCGTATGAAGAGCCGAGAAGGTACTGTGGTAGATGCCGACGATATAACCGACGAAATGGTGGAAGTGTCCAGAAAAAAAACGGAGGAGTTGGGTAAAGTCAAAGACTTCACGCCGGAAGAATTGAAGGATCTGTACGATACGCTGGCCCTGGGTGCCCTGAAATTTTATTTACTACGAGTAGATCCAAAGAAAAAAATGGTCTTCAACCCGGAAGAGTCGATCGATTTTCAGGGATTCACCGGCCCCTTTGTTCAATATACACATGCCCGAATCCGTTCCATTTTACGGAAAGCCGAGTCACCGGATCCATCAACCCGCCTCTCACCCACCCTGTTTCCAAAAGAGAAAGAGTTGCTGGTGCTTCTCGGACAATATTCGGATCAAGTTCATCTGGCGGCTAATGAACAAAACCCATCCGTAATCGCCAATTACGCTTATCAATTGGCAAAATCTTGCAATGGATTTTATGCCGAGCACTCCGTGATGCAGGCAGAATCGGATGAAAAGAAACGACTTCGTTTACAGATCTGTAGCCGTACGGCCACTATCCTCTCAGATTCAATGTCGCTGTTAGGGATCCGCGTGCCCGAACGGATGTAAAAAAAAGCGACCCGGGCGGGTCGCTTTGAAATCCATACCAAAAGTCAAGTTCGTTTACAGACCAGCCATCATTTTTTTCTGCTTCAGGCTGGACAAACTAGGATCCATTTCAATCGCCTTATCGCAAAGGGCAATTCCTTTATCTGCATTTTGCTTTCCTCCCATCTTTTGATAAGACATGCCGATCATATATAGGGCGGATGCATTTCCCTTGTCGTATTCCAAAACTCTATCCCAATACTCGATCGCTTCCACAAATTTGGTCTTGCCGTAATATGCTTCGGCGAGCATATTGAGGAGATTAAAATCGCTGGGGCGACGACCTAACACCTCCTTCAGAATACCCACGCCCTGCTCAAACTGACCCACATTCAGATAGGCGATCGCTAAATTTTCGAGATAGTCATTGTCTTTCTTATAACCCACCGCCGCGGCTTGTTCGATATACTTAAGTGCATTTACATCATCATGGATCGCGTAATAGCTAAGTCCCAGTTCATAGGTCCAATTGGCCTGTTTGGGATCCAACGCCAAAGCCTTTAAAAAGAAAGGTATGGCCCCTTTGAAGTTCGTCATGTCGGCATAACTTTTGGCCAGGAGGTAAGGAACCTCTGCCAGTGTCGGATTTTCCTTGCCGGCTTGCGTCAAGTACTGAATCGCCTTTCCGTAATCCTCCATTTCATAATACACCTTACCCAAATAGATAGATACGGCTGCCTTAGGATCAGCTTTTATGTATAAATCAGCCAAACGGATCACCTCCTCCTGCTGACGCAGTTGATAGGCAAGCTGTAACGTTTGACGGAGCAAAGACGTATCCTTTGGAGATAGACTGATTGCTGTTTTGAAAAGCTCCAATGCCTGTCCAAACTTTCGTTGACCGGCCAATAAAGAACCCAATTCTCTCAACGTAGCGGGGTCCTGAGACTGAAAAGCCATTGCCTTATCCAATCTCTTGAGTAAGTCCAGGCGACGTCCATTTTGTTTGTCGATCTGTGCCAACTTCAAATAATGAGCGGCGCTGTCATTGTTGGGAACTACTTGTGCGATTAGGCTAGAACCGATCAGCAACAGAATGGCCAACAAGTAGCCAATTCCGATAAGTAAGAATTTGTTTTTCATTGGATGGATGTATTGTGATGTAAAACTACCCACCCCCACCCCCTAAAGCAAAAACTGCTTGGAAACCAGCTAGATAATCGTGAAAAAACGGTGGCTACTTAAGTACAATTCCGCTGAGGGCAGGTAAATTTACGATGACCCGAGACCGATTGGCCTTCTTATCGACCCACTCGTGACGGATCGACGAGTTCTGTACCTGTCCACTTCCCCAGAATTCCGTTGCGTCGCTGTTGAAGATCTCTTTTTTATACGGCTTCCCGTGGTACTCGATCGGCCAGTCCATCCGAACCACCGGGGTCATATTCAGGATCACCAGCAAATCGTCCTGTGCTCTCTTACCTTTTCTGCGATAAACCATAACCGACTCTGAACGGTGAGTAAGATCCACCCATTCAAAACCATACACATTGAATTGATTGGCGTACAAGGCCGGTTCCTTTTTCAGGAGTTGATTTAGACAGAAAAGGCAATGCCGCAAACTTCGGTGACAGTCATGTTCCAATAATCCCCATGACAACTCGGAATGATAATCCCACTCCCGAGTCTGACCGAATTCGCCCCCCATGAATAACAATTTGGCCCCGGGGTGTGTCCACATGTATGTATACAACAAACGAAGGTTGGCAAACTTCTGCCACTCATCGCCTGGCATTTTATAGATCAGAGGGCTTTTCCCGTGTACTACCTCATCGTGGCTAAAGGGGAGCAAGAAATTCTCATCATAGTAATACATCATGCTAAATGAGAACTTATCCTGATGGTCCTTTCGAAACAACGGATCGATCTTAAAATAATCGAGACTGTCGTGCATCCACCCCATCATCCACTTCATTCCAAACCCCAAGCCTCCTTCAAAAGTAGGTTTGGAGATGCCGGGCCAATCGGTTGCTTCTTCAGCCATCGTTTGGACATCCGGAAAATCGCGGTAGATCGTCTCGTTGAGGTCTTTCAAAAATGCGATGGCCTCCAGATTCCCATCGCCTCCGAACTCATTGGGTTCCCATTGACCCTCTTCTCTGGAGTAGTTCAATTTTAACATTGAGGAGACAGCATCTACCCTGATGCCATCAATATGAAATTTATCGAACCAAAAACGGGCGCTGCTGATCAGGAATGATTTAACCTCCCCTCTTTTATAATTGAATACATAACTATTCCAATCGGGATGAAAACCCTTGCGCATATCCGCATACTCATACGTGTGCGTGCCATCGAACATGAACAGTCCATGGGCATCATACGGAAAATGAGATGGCACCCAATCCAGGATCACGCCTATGTTTGCCTGATGCAGGGCATCGATCAGTCTCATAAATCCTTGCGGATCACCAAAACGGGAAGTGGGAGCAAAAAAGCCGGTGCACTGGTATCCCCAACTACCATCGAATGGATGTTCCATAACCGGCATGAACTCCACATGCGTGAATGACATTTGTTGCAAGTAAGGTATCAACCGCTCTCCTATCTGGTCGTAGGTATTATAACTTTCCTCGTCGGTTGGAATGGGACGCTGCCAGCTGGCCAGATGCATTTCGTAAATACTCCAAGGTGCATCGAGCGCATTGTGTTTTTTCCGCTGGGTCATCCATTTACGATCGTTCCATTCATACGCCAGCGACCAGGTGATGGAAGCGGTTTCGGGTCGCTTCTCCCAAAAATGGGCAAACGGATCTCCTTTATCTAACTGGCGCCCCTTGTATCCGGTGATATGATACTTATAGGCTTCCCCATCTGCCAAATCGGGAATGAATCCTTCCCAAATCCCGCTTTTGTCCCAACGCGGGTATAAATTATACTCATGATCTCGCCAGCTATTAAAATGTCCTTTGACCGATAGCTCCGTGGCATTGGGCGCCCACACGCAGAAATACATCCCCGATCTTCCATCGACCTCAATGGATCGGCTTCCCATCAATTCATAAAGCCGGTAATGGGTTCCCTGTTGAAAATTTCGGACATCCTCATCCGTTAGCAACGAATGATTCCAAACCTTATCGGAGTTACTGGTGGCGGCCATTGGATTATTTCATCAACTCCAGTACATGACTTTTTTTCGGTGCGATCGACCATCCGTCCAACGAAAACGTTTCGCCGGTGATCACATCACGAGCTTTTGTAAAACCTTTCACACGCTCTTGATATATTGACCAGTCGGGCTTTACGGTCTTGTCCGAGCTATTGGCAATGACCAGCACGCTTTGCTGATCCGAATATCGGAAATAGAGATACGTGCCATCGCGGGGGATGAATTGCATGAGTTTCCCTTTTCCCAGGGCAGAGGAGGTCCTTCTGAAATGGGCCAGTCGGCTGATGTGTTCAAATGCCCTGGCTTGCTCGGGGGTATGGCCAGAGGCCAAAAATCGATTCTTGTTGGGATCGTCAGAAGGCCATCCTCCAGGAAAATCCTCCCGAACCGTGGCATCCGAATTGACTTTGAAATTCTTCATAAGCACTTCGGTGCCGTAATACAACTGGGGCATTCCCCGCAACGTGAACAACCAATTCATGCACATGATGAATTTGGATTCATCCTCAGCCAGCACCGAAAAGATCCTGTCCATGTCATGATTATCCAAAAAAATGCAATTCTTGGTTGGGTCTTTGTACAGCACATCCTGCGCCAATGCAAAATAAAGTTTGATGATGCCATTGCTCCAGCCGTTTTCCTCTTTGGCGGCAGCGATCATGGCAAAACACGTTTGGAAATCGAGCATGCCCTCCGCATTGTGCTTGAATGATGTATTCACATTATTTCGTGTGAAATAGGCATTTGCCAAAGGGGATGTTACCCAGGATTCACCAAAGACCGTGAGCTTGGGAAACTCCCGGGTCAGCGCCACATTCATCTCATTCAGAAATTTCTCCTCGTTGTATTTATAGGTATCTACCCGCCAGCCATCCACACCAAACTCTTCGGTGGCCCAAATATGATATTGGATCAGATAACGCGCAACGTCCGCATTTCGTTGATTGAGATCGGGCAGATGAGGAACGAACCAACCGTCCAACATTTGTCTTTTATCTTGGTCCGACGCATACGGATCGAAGAAAACCTCTTCCCGGTGGTGTGGCGGGTTTTTCCCTTGTGAACTGTTCAGCCAATCGGCCGCAGGCGGATCAAGTGCGATCCAATGATAACTGCCTATGTGATTATAAACGGCATCCTGAATGAGTTTCATGCCATTCTGGTGCAGTTTATCCGATAGTTGACGGTACCCGGCATTTCCGCCAAACCGCTTATCCACATTGTAGTGATCGGTGAACCAATACCCGTGATAGCCCGCCACCCAATTTCCCCACTCGTTCATACGGGGCATGTCATTTTCGTTAACGGGCGTGAGCCAAGCCGTTGTCACCCCCAGATCCTTCAAGTAGCTGATTCGGTCTTCGACCCCTTTGAAATCGCCGCCGTGACGAGAGAATTTATCACTTCGGTTGCAAGCGGTATCCCGATAACCGGAAACGATATCATTGGATGGATCCCCATTGGCGAACCGATCCGTCATAATGAGATAAATAAAATCCTTGGCCTGAACGCCTTGAATGCGAGTACGACCATTGGAAACGGAACGGGCTTTGAGTTCGTAGGTAAGTGAACGATTGGGTAGGCCGGTGCCCTTCAATTGTATCTTGAATGTCCCGGGCTTAGCGGCGGCATCAATGCGGAGATCCAGATACAAATAATTGGGGTTATCCAATTTGCGCAATTTTACCAGCTTAACCCCAGGGTATTGGATCGTGGCGGATGAATAAGAAGCGACTCCTTTGTCACGTATGATCAGATTCAGATCGGGATTTTTAAACCCAACGAACCAATGACTGGGATAGAAATTCTGCGACCGGGCAGTAGAGCCTATCAGTGGAAACAAAAAGGAAAGGAGAATTGTACGCATGAATTGTTTATTCGATGTTCAGAGATAAAGGTTCAGGATTTTGAGATCTGGTCTTGTTTGCTTTTATCAGCCTGTACAAAAAACGCACATACCAGTGCGGCGGAGCATAATAACAGGCCTCCGATCAACACGGCCAGTAAACGGTCATTGTTCAAATAACTCTCCATGATCTTTCCAAAACTCAAGGCAGCAATGATCTCCGGAAGCACAATAAAAAAGTTAAAGATCCCCATATAAATGCCCGTTTTTTCTTTGGGGATGGAGCCGGCCAACATTGAGTAAGGCATAGATAAGGTGGAAGCCCAGGCGATACCAACCAAACCCATTGACACATATAAAAGCCAGTGGGTATGTATGAAGTTAACCGAGATCAATCCGACTCCGCCGATCAAGAGGCAGAGCGAATGGGTCCATTTCTTTCCCAACCGACCAACCCAAAAGGGAATGGTGAATGAAAAGGCAAAAGTGATCAGATTCAAAATGGCAGAAGTGGCATTGGCGTATTCCAACCCAGCCGTATAGTTCAAATACTCCGCGCGCTGAACAGCAGTAAGAGCCTCGAATTTGATGCCGCTGTGCGGATTCCCGCCAAAAATATCAGCAGCGACTCCGGTGCTATAATAGAACCACATCAGAAAAAGTCCGGGCCACGTCAAAAACTGTACCAGTGCGAGTCGCTTCATCGTCGTAGGCATGCCACGAATCGCTTGAAATATTTCTTGTAAAACCTCCTGACCAGTTTGTGTGCGGGCTTTCCATTTATTTTTCCACTCAGGATCGGATGGCGGATATTCCTGACTACGAAAAACAGTGTACAGCACCGACACCAGGAAAACAGCCGACCCGATGTAAAAAGACAACATGATGTTCTGCGGGATGCCGCCGGCACCTTTCTCCCGGGAAACATCGAACCAGGTCACCAACAAGCCGGGTAAAAATCCGGCGATAAAAGAGGCAGCGCCAATGAACATGCTTTGCATGGCATATCCAAAAGATTGCTGTTCTTCATCCAGGTTATCCGCTACAAATGCCCGAAAAGGCTCCATGGTGATATTGATGCAAGAGTCCAGTATCCAAAGTGTTCCGGCCGCCATCCAAACGGCGGATGAGTTTGGCATGATGAATAAAGCAAGGGAACTGAGGATGGCGCCTACCAGAAAAAACGGACGTCGGCGACCCAGGGTTGGATGCCAGGTTCTGTCGCTCAGGTAACCAACAATAGGCTGAACAAGTAAGCCGGTCATTGGAGCCGCTAACCACAAACCGGGTATCTCATCCGCATTGGCACCCAGAAATTCATAGATGGCACTCATATTCCCCATCTGCAAACTCCAGCCGAACTGGATACCGAAAAATCCAAAACACATGTTCCAGATCTGCCAAAAACTCAGCTTGGGTTTGGGGCCTGTGTAAGCGGTAGACATAGCAATCGATTTGCCCTAAGATAGCAAGAATATGTATTCGATACACTATAGCGACGGGCAGTGATCAGATCACAAATCCGCTTGGAAGAATCGCACCTTTTTTTACCACCACGATGCCGTCCTTGACCGTATACAGGGAGTGATCGGTATTTTCCAAATGATCACCTCCATTTATACGAACATCATTACCAATGCGCACGTTCTTATCCAAAATGGCATTTCGTATATAACATCGCTCCCCCACCCCGAGCGACGGGATGCCCTCTTTGGCGGCCGCTTCTATCTCATCCAGCGTTTCATAATAATCGCTACCCATCAAATAGGAGTGAACGATGGTGGTCCCATGTCCGATCCGACTTCTAATACCGATCACGGAATGTTCCAAACGGGAGGCATGTATGATGGAACCTTCTGCCACCAATGTTTTTTCGAGCGTGGTGCCGCTGATCTTGGCAGGCGGCAACATACGTGGGCGCGTGTAGATGGTCCGATCGTTGTCGAACAGATCGAAAGCAGGCAAATCTTTTGTCAGCTCCAGGTTTGCCTCAAAAAAAGACCGAATGTTTCCGATGTCGGTCCAGTAACCCGAATATTGATAACTGGCCACTTTGTATTGCTGGATCGATTGCGGAATGATCTCCTTACCAAAATCGGTAGCCTGCAAAAACTCGTGCTGCAACAGATCGAAGAGCAAGGCCCTATTGAAAATATAGATACCCATGGAGGCCAGGTAATTGCGGCCGGAGGATCTCATAGCATCGCCCGTTTCACTGACCCAGTCGGGCAACAACTCTTTCTTCGGTTTTTCCACAAACGAGGTAATTAATCCCTCCTGACTTTTCAATATGCCAAACTCAGGGGCTTCCCGCTCCCCAACGGGAATCGTTGCCACCGAAATATCGGCCCCTAATCGTTTGTGATTGTCCAACATCTCCACAAAATCCATCTGATACAACTGATCGCCTGACAGAATCAGCACATAGTCACTTTCGAATGGTTCGATGTGACGAAGACCCTGCCGTACCGCATCGGCAGTCCCTTGGTACCAAGTTGGGTTGTCAGGTGTTTGCTCGGCCGCCAGAATATCCACGAAGGCTTTACTGAAAGCGCTGAAATGGTAGGTGTTCTTGATGTGTCGATTCAGCGAGGCCGAATTGAACTGTGTCAGTACGAACATCCGACCGATGCCGTTATTGAGGCAATTGGAGATGGGGATATCGACCAGTCGGTATTTACCGGCGATCGGTACTGCCGGTTTGGATCGGCTGGAGGTGAGCGGATACAAACGGGAGCCTGCGCCTCCTCCCAAAATAACACAGAGAAGTTCGGTTGAATGTGTGATGGTACGAATGGCCATAGGTTATAAAATGGATTTATACAGGTCCAAATATTGGTTGGCGGATCGATCCCAGGAATGATCAAAACCCATCATATGCTGTTGCATCCATCGCATATGGTCCGGATCCTGCTCATAGAGATCCAACGCCCTGCCTACCGAATATACGATATCGCCTACAGTTGCCTGATCGAAACGAATCCCAAATCCCTGCCAATCGCCCATATCCACCACTGTATCCCTCAGTCCGCCGGTATTCCGCACTATGGGAACCGTTCCATACCGAAGGGCATAGAGCTGATTCAAACCGCAAGGCTCCACTCGGCTGGGCATAAGCAGAAAGTCCGAACCGGCATACATTCGATGACTCAGCTCCTCGTAATAACCGATATAGGCACTGAACCGGCCGCCATTCCGGTTCGACATCTCCTGAAAAGTCGACTCCAGCCCAGGATCGCCCGAGCCCAGCAGAAGTATATTCAACCGGCCTTCATATCGGTGAAAACACTGATAGATTGTCTCCGGAAGCAGATCAGCAGCCTTTTCATGCACGAGTCGTCCTATATAAGTAAAAAGAGGTTTAGTCGGGTCCAGTCCAAACTGACTGCAGAGATTTTCCTTATTGGCAAATTTCCCTCTCGTCAAATCCGAGGCCGTATAATTGGTTGTGAGTAACGGATCGGTTTGTGGGTCCCAAACGTCTGCGTCGATCCCATTCAGTATGCCACTGCATTTACCACGTTCGTAATCGAATAATTTCTCCAAGCCATTGGCCTGATGTCTCAATTCATCGAAGTAGCTGTGGCTGACGGTGGTCACCCGCCAGGCAGATTTCACGGCCGCGGCCAGTGGGTTGATCTGACCGGCCCATTCAAGCAAGCCCGATTTCCACTCATCGTGGGCAGGCAACCACTCGCGGTGTTGCCAATCGAGCCACCCTTGATATTGTGCATTGTGAATGGTAAAGACGGAACGTATTGCCTGTAACCGATCCCGAAACGCATACGCATAGCGCATCAGAAACGGGATCATGCCCGTGTGGTGATCATGTACATGAACGATGTCGGGTAGATGACCCCATTGGTTCAACCAATCCAGAACGGACATCTGAAAGGCAAGGAAGCGCTGCGGATCATCGTCGTATCCGTACACATTCGGACGGTCAAGCAGACCATTTATATCGACCAGAATCAGATCAAAACCCAATTCACGCGACCGCTCCCGGATCACGCTGTAATTGAACTGATAGTAGCCCAATTGTTGACGGCCTTCATGAACAAGTTCCCAGTCACTTCGAAAAAGATAACGGGTCCGATACATGGGCATCACCACTTTTACGATATGCCCGGCTCTTTGTTGATACTTCGGCAATGCGCCCACCACATCACCCAAACCTCCGGCCTTGGCCATGGGATAACATTCAGCGGATATGTGCAAGATCTCCATGTGGTGTGGATAAATATAGAGAATTGAGAGGAAACCACAGAAGTCAACAGTTCCTTTCTGATTTTTTCCTATTTTGTTCGCGCACTAACCAAACGATCGCTTCATGAGTCAGCCAAAACAACCGACCAATTACGGTGCTCTGAGCACCTTGGTCACCGTATTTTTCTTCTGGGGATTTATCGCCGCGGGTAACTCGGTGTTTATCCCCTTCTGCAAGAACTACTTTCACCTCGATCAGTTTCAAAGTCAGCTGATCGACTTTGCCTTTTACCTTGCCTATTACATCGGCGCGCTGTTCCTGTTCGCCTATGGCATTTTTGGCGGACAAGATCTGGTTGGTAAATGGGGCTATAAAAAAAGTATCATCTACGGCCTGCTTTTTTCCGCTCTTGGAGCAGCGGCCATGATCCTGGCAGTTAATGGCAACAGTTTCCCCGGTATGCTACTCGGGCTCTTCATTGTGGCGCTGGGATTCTCCTTGCAACAAACCGGCGCACAACCCTTCGCTATTTCCTTGGGCGATCCTTCCACCGGAGACACACGTGTCAATTTAGGCGGAGGCGTCAACTCGCTGGGAACGACTATTGGTCCGCTGGTCGTAGCCCTGGCCCTTTTTGGAAGTGCTAGTTCCGTCTGTGACTATGAGATCCAACATCTACCGCTGAGTAAAGTGATCGGGCTTTACGTGTTTGTAGGAATCCTTTTTATCGCAGCCGCTACATTATTTGGCACCAGCAAAAAAGTTCCCGCCGGTATCAATCCGGAAAAACCCGAAAAGGCCAACCGGGCATTCAGTGCCATGTTGATCATAACCGGCTTGCTGATCATCACCTTTATACCCGTATTCTCTTCGTACCGGTCTGATGAGGTTAAAAAGATCGAGCAGATCGAATCCACATTTGCCAAAGAAAAAGCAACGATCAGTCAGTTGGAGTGTGAAGCTCTCAAACAGACCGGCGAAGCTCGTGCCAATATTTATGCCAAAATAGAGGACGTAAAGAAAACATATCAGTCCCAATCCGATGAGATCGGCGCCATTAAAGGTCCGCTTGAACGCAATCGACTGATCTGGTTATTGATGGCCCTGGCGGTGATCGTTATCGGATTACCCATCTGTAACAAGATCGCCTCCGGCCAGAAAGAAGGATGGGGTGCCATGCAATATCCGCAGCTGGTGCTCGGTATGTTGGGAATCTTTGTATATGTGGGTGTTGAGGTGGCGATCGGCAGTAACCTCGGCGAATTGCTGAAGCAATCTGAGTTCGGAGGATATAAATCGTCTGAGATCGCCCCTTTCATTGCCATGTATTGGGGCAGCCTGATGATCGGACGCTGGGCCGGCGCCGTAGGAGCCTTCAATCTGAGTGAGGATCGCAAACGTCTGTTCACGTTCATTACACCACTGGTAGCTTTTGGAGTTGTATTACTGTTGACCAAACTGGCCGGTCACGATATTGAGATCCTGTATTGGTATGTGGTTTGTGTATTGTTACAGATCAGCACGTTCTTCCTAAGCCGCAACAACCCGGCACGCACACTGCTCCTGTTCAGTTTATTTGGTGTGGCGGCCATGACGATCGGTCTGCTGACCACCGGAAAGATCGCTATCTACGCCTTCCTCAGTGGTGGACTGGCATGCTCGATCATGTGGCCTTCCATCTTTGCACTTTCTGTGGCCGGATTGGGTAAATACACCACACAAGGTTCCGCCTTCCTGATCATGATGATCCTGGGTGGCGCCATCATTCCGCCTGTTCAAGGAAAATTAGCCGACATCGTTGGCATTCATCAATCCTTCTTCATCGCGATCCTTTGCTTCGCCTACTTGGCTCTGTTCGCCTATTTGGTGAAAGGCATCTTGCGAAATCAAGGCATCGATTATGAAAACGCTTCCACTGGTGGCGGACATTAATTCTCTGAACAGCACATCATTAACATATGGCAGACTACGCGATCGGTATTGATATCGGAGGCACCAACACCAAGTTTGGTGTAGTGGACAAAAACGGGCATATCCTCGAAAAAGGTCGTACACTAACAAATGATAAGTCGACTCCACAGGATTTCATTGAGGATCTGTATGAGAAGATCCAGCCCATGATCGAACGAGCCGGCGGAAAAGAGAAATTCGCCGGCATCGGGATCGGCGCACCCAATGGAAATTATTACACCGGTAATATCGAATACGCCGCCAACCTGAAATGGCAAGGGATCATCCCCTTTGCCAGCATGATGGCATCCCGATTTGATTTGCGTGTCAAGCTCACCAACGATGCGAATGCCGCCGCCATGGGCGAAATGATGTACGGTGCCGCACGTGGCATGAAACATTTTATCACCATCACACTTGGCACGGGCGTTGGAAGCGGTATCGTGATCGATGGAAAAATTGTATTGGGGCATGATGGATTTGCCGGGGAATTGGGTCATACCATCATTCGCCCGGGTGGACGACCTCACAAAGGGACTAACATCCATGGTCCGCTGGAAGCATACGCCTCAGCCACCGGTATGCGGGATACAGCGCAGGAGATGCTAAGCACGCATCCGGAAATCCCCAGCTTGATGCGGGAAATGCAACCGGCTGACATCACTAGTCAAACCGTATATGAGGCCGCGGTAAAAGGCGATAAGATCGCACAGGATGTGTTCACCTTTACCGGTCAGTTGCTGGGAGAAGCCTTGGCGAATTTCATTATGTTCTCTTCCCCCGAGGCCATCGTATTATTTGGGGGCGTAACCAAAGCCGGTGATATGATATTGAATCCCACCCGACAATCCATGGAAGCCAATCTGGTGCAGGTATTCAAGAATAAAGTGAAGTTGATGTTCAGTGAACTGAAAGAGGCCGATGCGGCGATCTTGGGGGCCAGTGCCTTGATCTGGGAAAGCTGATCAATTCCTTCTTCGGCCAAGATAGAAGATGCCTGGTATGGCACGCTGCCCTTCTTTATCAGACGGCTGTATCGTCTCTTTGCCGTTAACCAACAGACAACTGCTTCCGCCACCATCTAAGTTCAGGCCTTCCACGCAGCCTAAAGACACCAGCATCTCGGCGGTTTGGGTAAGAGTCGTGCCTTCTGCTCGTCCGGGAAATCGCCCTTCCACCACCAAAATGATCAGTTTTCCATCTCGGGTATATCCCATGGCCGTACGAGGATGTCTGTCATCGATGGCCTTGCCGGCAAATTTCCATTCTTCGTTGTTTGTAACAAGTACTTTGCCATCTTGAACAAGAACCGGCCCGCCGGACACAGCGGTTTTCATGTTCCACTTTTTCAATGGTACAGGAACCAAGGAACGAACGAATGCACTGCTGGAATCCATTTGTAATTTCATAGGGACCTGACTGGCCAGGGCAAAATTTTTGGAGGAGTCCGTAAACGTCCAGGCCACGTCGGCGCGTCGGTTACCATTTATCCCAAAGGTTGCAACCAGCGGATGTCTGAATTTCAATGTATCCTTCCCCTTTGCGGGCAGAGAATGAACATTGAAGGCTATCATTTGCCCGCGGTCCATCACCATATTCAAGTTTTGATGGGTCGTAAACGAAAAGAAACTGGTATTCACAATCGCTAATGGCGCGTTCAGTTTTTGATGGAATTGTGCGGGTGTGAGTCGACGTTTATAGCTGGTGTCTGACCGAAAATCCAACGTAGCATCGCGAAGATCTGCTTCCAGGTAATAAGCAACGTTGGGTTTGCCAACCACCGGATCCTGTGTGCGATACACATGAACGGAGGTGGGCAGATCACCGAATACAGAATCTACACGTTGCCAATTCCATTGCGCGGAGAGAAACAGCGGAAATTGAAAAAGAAATGGGAAAAGATATTTCAAATCAGGAATTTTTTTGGGCCAGCCACTGCTGTCGGCCATATTGAGGAATCACGTGTTTCTCGCTATGATACGAAGACCTGACCAAGGGGCCGCTCTCAACATAATCCAATCCGATCGAGTAGCCATACTCACGGAATTCAGCAAATTCATCCGGGTGTACGAAACGATGTACGGGCAAATGCTTTTTGGTGGGCTGCAGGTATTGTCCGATGGTGACCACATCACAGCCATTGTCGCGAAGATCCCGAATGGTTTGCATCACTTCCTCCTTCTCTTCTCCTAGTCCTAACATGATGCCACTTTTGGTTCGCATCCCACCTTCTTTGAGCGTTCGGATCACTTCCATGCTACGCCAGTATTTGGCCTGGATACGTACTTGTCTGGTCAGTCTTTCAACCGCCTCTATATTATGGGATACAACCTCAGGAGCCGCATCGATCACTCGCTGAATCTCCTCTTTGTTGCCTTTGAAATCGGGGATCAATGTCTCGAGCGTTGTATCGGGGTTGAGTTGTTTGACAGCCCGAATGGTATTATGCCAGATGATGGAACCACCATCGGGTAACTCGTCCCGATCGACGGAGGTAATGACGGCATGCTTCACCTTCATCAGGTGGATCGCTTCCGCCACCCGTTGAGGCTCATCCCAATCGACAGGCAAGGGGCGTCCGGTGGCCACTGAACAAAAACCGCAACTGCGGGTGCAGATATTACCCAGAATCATGAAGGTGGCAGTGCCTGCCCCCCAGCACTCGCCCATGTTAGGACAATTCCCACTCTCACAGATCGTGTGCAGTTTGTGTGTGTCGACCAACCCGCGAACATGTTTATAGTTTTCCCCGATCGGAAGCTTTACGCGAAGCCAATCAGGCTTTTTAGGTCGGGAATGATCGGCAGAAACCACAGGTAGTTCGGTCATGGGGCAAAATTAACCCCTTACTTCCGTCTGCCAAACAGCAGTGAAATATAGCCTTGAAAAAAGAAATTTCGATCGGAGGGTCCGGCGATGATCGGGATCTTTTGGGTATAATACTCTCCGGTGAGCCCTAATTCTATTCCGGATACCACTTCATTGAAACGGCCATAATCGAACCGGATAGCGGTGCGGGCAAACAACCCCGGTTTAACTTTCATCTCACCCCACCCTTTTCCTATACCGCCTCCTCCCAAAATGGTATTTCCCAAAAACAAGGAGCTATCGGCCGAAGAGTATTTGATGAACTTTTCCTGGTTGGTTACCGGATCGATGACCTGCAGGTAATAAGGTCGAAGCAGACCGAGCGCCAATCCGCCGGAGTAAATTCCCGTCACGGATACGCCGTTCTTGTTGCCTTTTTGTCCCAACACGATCTGCTGGCCAAAACCAAGGCTTGCCTGGTAGAAATTATTCACCTTGCCATAGATGTAGGGATTGCCGAAGAAGATGAATCCGTTGGCCGTATTCTGCACCTTGTCCTCTTTGCGGTCCTTGATCTCCGTCAGATCGATTCGAAAAATGTTGGACTTACGCGAACTTTTCATTTGTCCGTATTCATAGAACACCCCATATCCCAAACTCTTGGCTTCGATCCCGAAGAGATGATGATTGCGATAGACCAACGTTCCTTCCTCGGCTTGTCGGATCAACTGATTGATATGCTGTTTCTTGAGATCTTTTTTGCTAACCGGCTTGGGTGTGGGCTGTTGCGCAAGCACCGAAAAGGCCAACAGGCAAAAAGAGGATAAAAAATAGAGTTGGAGACGCATGACCAAATGTGTGGTGTAAATTTACAATAAAACCTGCTCATGACATCCTCCGTCGAATATACCGGTCAACTTCGAGCCACCTGTGTTCATGTAGCCAGTGGCTCGCCGATCGAAACAGATGCCCCCACCGATAACCATGGTTTGGGACAACGATTCTCCCCTACTGACCTGACCGCCACCAGCTTGGCGACTTGTATGGTCACCGTAATGGGGATCAAAGCCCGGTCAATGAGCTTTGACCTCGATTGCCTTCGTGTGAACGTAACAAAAAGCATGGCTGCAGCTCCCCGGCGTATCGAACGTATCGAACTCCAATTTATCATACCGGAAACGCTCCAACAGCTGGATCCCCGCACGATCGAGCTATTAAAAAAGATCGGTGACACTTGCCCCGTCCGATTGAGTCTGCATCCGGAAATCGAGGTTCAGATCGATTGGGGGGCTTGGTCCTGACGCCAATAACCGGCAAGTGCACAGGAATCGCATCGCCGATGTTGACAAAGAGAATGATACAACTCCAACATGGCCTGTGAATCGGCTGCTGTATGTTCTGTTAGGTGCAGTTCATCAAACAAAGACCTAAATCGATTATTCTCAAAACCGAGCGTTTGCAATTTTTCATAGAGATCAGGTGCATCCACACTGGTCAGGTATGCCCAAATGTTGATCAGCAACGAACCGATCAGTTGGTCACTCAAATACTGTTTCCTATCCGTTTCTCGGCAACTGTTGGCCGGCAAACTGACCAGCAGTTGATACAGATCATCGGCCGATCGATGTAACCAGTACATCGGGTCGTGCCATCCCGCATGTATCAATGAAGCCAGTTGACTCAACCGAAATCCGGGATGCGCAGCCGGCCGAATCCGCATCCATAATAAGGAACGAAAGGGAGGATAAAGCTGATAACGATTTTGCAATAGCTTATATAGATCTCTGAGTGCGTCCAACTCATCTTCCGATCGATCCCCCACGAGCAACCCCGCTTGCCCAAGATACAGGGCCGTCAGCGTCGCCAGATCAGGACGTACCACCTCCAATACCTGCTCCGATATGGATGCATCGATGCTTTCAAAAACATCCCGGTTTACCCAAGCGCCCATTTGCCTGGCTAACTGGTTTCTAATAACAGTCAAAGACGCGCCTACCAGCATTTTTTTCTTTCGGGCAAGTCGCGCTGATAGCAATGCATTCTTCCATTCGCTCCAGACTTCTTCGGGAACAGGCCTCATTACCCGGTGGCAGTTCAATTGATCCAAATCGCCCAGATATGAAAGCGTTCGCTTCAATTCGGGAACATGCAAAAAACGAGCGAGTTCAAGCGTAGGGATATCGGGGCTACGGGGTCCTTGCATCCAAACCACATGCAGGATCACCGGCAAGTAATTGGGATCGGTCGAATGATGGTGCCGAAACCAATCAATTCCTTGTATATGGATCTCAACGGATCCGACCCATAAGATTTGATCAATGAAAATCTGCGCTTCCAGAAAATCGGGCCCTTGATCTGTATTCCATTTGCCCGGATAGAGGACATGAATCATTTGTCCCTGGCAGGTACGCAACGGCCAGCCATTCCAGTCTTGACAACCCCACATGGTTTGCAACCATCTTTCACGCATTCGGAATAGGTCACAAACCTATTGGATGCCTCACAAGAAACGTGGTGAAAAAGACGGCCTAGGCAGGAGAAAATTCACGCAATGCACGCACAACACGACTAACGGGCAATCCCATCACATTGTAAAAATCTCCTTCCACGGAGCGGATACCGACCACCCCTATCCATTCTTGGATCGCATAGGCACCGGCCTTGTCGAAGGGTTGATATTGATCGACATAATGTTCAATCTCTTTTTCCGTCAGCGGGTGAAAATCAACCCGCGTCCGGTCATAAAAGGCCAATTCCTTTTGCCCCTGCCTAATCACGACACCGGTTATCACCTCATGCGTACTTCCCTGCAAGGCCAGCAACATACTGATGGCTTCTTCCCGGTGAACCGGTTTTCCTAAAATATGTTCGCCCAGCACCACGATGGTATCGGCTGCCAGCACGATCTCCTGGGTAGCCGTATCCTGTTGCACGGCCATTGCTTTTTTTCGGGCGATGAAAACGGGCACTTCCTCCACCGATAACTCCGGTGGAAAATCCTCCGCTACATTGGAAACCGATACTCGAAAAGGCACCTCGGCCCATTCCAATAATTGTTTTCGACGCGGAGAGCCGGAGGCAAGTAGGATTGGATTCATAACCACAAATAAAAAAATATCATTGATAGAATACCCGCCAGCATCACCCACTTGAGCAGCCGACTAAGCAAGGTGAAATCGGAAGGCTGTTGAGCGACGATCAACCGGGTGAGAAAAATGACCAAGGGCACGATCAACGCAGAAAGCGCATACAGGGATGCCGGCCACCAACCGAATGGCAACACATAAGCCTGCAACAGTATCAACAGACCAATCAGCACAACCGTCCATACGGAGGTATATACTTTTGCAGCAGGGAAGCCCCAAACGATAGGCAACGTGCGACAGCCAGCTCGCGCATCCCCGATCCGGTCTTCCATATCTTTCACTGCCTCCCGGATCAATGTAATGACAAATGAAAAGGCCGTATACAAGAGTACGACCCGGGTAAATTTTTGTTGAGCCTCACTGGTATTTCCAAAAAGCTCCGACCAGCTAAAGCGGGACAGGAAGATGACCCAGATCGTCCAACTGGTCAATAATGCGATCAGTACATTTCCAACCAGCAATGTTTTTTTCAATCGGGTTGAATAAAACCATAGTGCGATCACGCAACCCAAATTCGCTAGAAAAAGATAGGCATGCGTATTCCAGTTAATGGCCAATGCGGTAAACCCTACTCCCAGCGCGCTGAGCATGAAATGCCATAACATGGCCCATCGACGGGAAATGATCTTATCCAGCACCTGCCGGTCGGGCCGGTTCACTTCGTCGATATTAATATCAAAATAATCGTTGATCACATACCCTGCCGCGGCAATGAATACCGAGGCGATGATCCAGTAATAAATGCTACGATCGTCGTATTCGGGCAGAGAGGTATGAAACAGAGGTCGATACAGACAGCTATACACCATCCATTGGGTAATCGCTATGAATACCAGGTTGGGCCAACGGATCAAGCGGAGAAAGGCAGCGGTGAGTGACATGTGCTATCGGGAGCTGATGTTGGACAGGTGTTGCCATTGTCCCTGATGCCTAAGTACTTGTTCGATCACATCCCGTACGCAACCCAGTCCACCTGTCAGCGGTGAAACGTAAGCCACTTGTTCAAGTATCTCCGAGACGGCGTCTTTTGGACAGGTGGCCAGACCAACCAACGACATCGCATCAAGATCGGGCAGGTCATCGCCCATAAAAAGGATTTGAGAGAGATCCCATCCCTTTTCTTGCGAATGGGCCTTCATGAATCCCGCTTTATCGGAAACGGAAAAGTGGATGTCGGTAATTCCCAGTTTTTGCAGGCGATCCTGCACCGAGGAGGGAGTGCTGCCAGACAAGATGGTTATTGTGTATCCTTTTTTCAGGGCCAGTTGTAAGGCATACCCGTCTTTTATGTTCATTCGGCGAACTTGCTCTCCGGCAGGCATGACCCATACGGTGCTGTCGGTGAGAACCCCATCTACATCAAAGATGAAGTGACGGATGGATTGAAAACTCGTGGATGGAACGTTTGACATGATCGAAGGCCCTAAAGATAATGAAGGCCTGTCAGTTCAACGTTGATTGTCGCGCCACTCGTACACCCAGGAGCTCTGAATCATCTCCAGATGTCCTTCGGTACTTTGCTCCCGGGTGCCTTCGAAACCCGGAATCTGGAGCACCCATTCGAGCAGGTCAGTGAATCGGACACGGTAAATCCGTCCTTCATTGAATTCGTCCCCAAAGCGCTCATAAAGTTTGAGGGCAATGTCCTCATGGTCTGCCCAATGAATGGGTGGTTCAAAATGCGACATAGGATAGATTTTTATTCGCCCAGGAATTGGGTTTGATCGGGAAGGGTGACAACGATATTTCCGGTGCCTTCTTGTAATAGACATTGGCAACCCAGGCGTGAGTTCAGTCTTGGATTCACCGCACGATCGATAAAATCCTCTTCCTTATCACTCAGCTCCTCCAGGTGTTGTTCGCCCGATTGAACAAATAAATGACAGGTGCTGCAAGCGCAAACCCCACCACAGTTATGGTGCAGGTCAATGTCATTTTTCAGCGCAACTTCCAGCAAGCTCTGGCCGGGCTCGATGTTGTGCAGGGTCTGAGGCGACAAGCCGGGCTGTTCAAATTCAAAAGTGATGTTGTACATAGATGGGTATGCGAACGATCGCGCCGCAAAAGTAAGAAAACAACAAATCGAATAAATGGTTGAACGGATGGTAACTTTGCTGCCGTGTTACGTATTTATCAGATCTGGTTTTGGATCGGCTCCCGCTTGTGGCCCCGCTCAGCTGCTAAACAGGCCTTTGACCTGTTCATTACAACACAGAAGAGAGTCAGCAAACCACTGCCCCCCATTTTTTTAGCGGCAGATCTGCTCGAATGGAACGAATCGGGGGATTGCTGCAAAGGTTGGCGGTGGAATAAAGGCGGCAAGTTGCGCATTTTGATCCTTCATGGTTTTTCCTCATCGGCCAGAAATTTCGCTCACCTGGTGGAGACTCTGACACAGCATGGCGCGGAGGTTGTTGCCTTCGATGCACCCGTGCATGGGAGTAGCGAGGGGAAGCGTATCCATTCGTTGCGATACAGCAAATTCATACAGGCCATCCGTGAAAAATGGGGTCCGTTCGATGAGTACAAAGCTCACTCATTTGGCGGATTATCGTTGAGTTTGGCCTTGGAAGAAAAACAACCCCGATCACAGGAACGAGTGGTTTTGATCGCACCGGCCACGGAAACCCGATCGACCTTGAAACAACTTCAGTCAACCTTATTGCTGAGCGACCGGCTCATGGGCCATATCAACCGCATCATTGAAAAAAGAAGCGGGCATCCGACCAGTTGGTTTTCCGTGAACCGAGCCATCAGCGGGCTTCCCAATCCGATCCTGTGGGTGCATGACCGATCCGATGAGGTTACTCCTATTGAGGATACGTGGCCTACCCAAAACCGATCGGCCCAAACTGTTTTTTTTCGAATCACTGACGGATTGGGGCATCGACGTGTGTACCGCGACCCATCCGTTTGCGAGGAGGTCATTCAATTTCTGACCACATCCTATTTACCCAAATGAACAAGATCCGCAAATACCTGGCACTGGGCGATTCCTATACCATTGGAGAAGCGGTGAACGAATCGGAGAGCTTTCCTTATCAATTGGCTGGTATGCTCCGACTGGATGGACACTTGATGGAAGAAGTGAGGGTGATCGCCAAAACGGGTTGGACCACCGACGAGTTAGATGCTGCCATCGACGAAGAGAACCAACAACGACCAATTGCATGCGATCAGGATCTTGTGAGCCTGCTCATTGGCGTAAACAATCAATTCCGAGGCCGATCTGTATCTGAATTCGAGGAAGAGTTCATCGCGTTATTGCAGCGTACCGTCCGGTTTGCCGCCGACCGGCCGGAACGGGTCAGGGTTCTTTCCATCCCCGATTGGGGCGTTACCCCGTATGCGGAGGGCCGGGATCGTTCGCAGATCAGTGAACAGATCGATGGTTTCAACCAAAAATTAGAGAGCAATTGCTCCCATGCCGGCATGAGGTATATATATATTACCGACCTGACCCGGGAGGCTGTCCTACATCCCGAACTCCTTACATCGGATGGATTACATCCCTCGGGGATCGATTATAAACGATGGGCTGAACGGGTACGGAGCAGTTTGAAATCCAGCTGATTGACTCGGATCTGATGACCCACAAAAACCCCGGTTGGCGGAAGGAAAAAAATCGGTTGGTGGAAAATTTCCTAATCTTGCTCTAATTTGCGACCGCTGAGAAGCGGTTTTTTTTACATCAAATTCCCTCATGGCTAAGAATTTACTGATTGTTGAGAGTCCGGCTAAAGCCAAAACCATCGAAAAGATCCTTGGGTCTGATTTTCAGGTGAAAAGTTGTTTCGGACACATCCGGGATCTGGAAAAAGCGGGTATGGGGATCGATGTAGACAAGCAGTTCGAACCTCGGTATATCGTATCGCCCGACAAGGAGAAGGTGGTGGGTGAATTGAAATCGTTGGCGAAGAAATCGAAGGAAGTGTGGTTGGCAACGGATGAGGACCGGGAGGGAGAAGCCATCAGCTGGCATCTTTGCGAAGTGCTGGGGCTGAGTCCTCAAAATACCAAGCGCATCGTTTTTCACGAGATCACCAAGCCGGCGATCCAATCGGCTGTTGAGAACCCACGTCGGGTGGATATGAATTTAGTGATGGCACAACAGGCCAGACGCATACTGGATCGGATCGTTGGATTTGAATTGAGCCCGGTGTTATGGCGCAAAATGAGCATGCGCAACAACCTCAGTGCCGGCCGTGTGCAGAGTGTGGCTGTCCGACTCATCGCAGAAAGAGAGCGGGAGATCAATGCCTTTCTGGCCGAAAGTCAGTTCAAGATCGAAGCATCTTTTCAGGCACCCGACAAAGAAGGAAGGGTCATCTCCTTTTCTGCGGAAGGGAAGAAACAACCCAATGCCAAGTCGGCCGAAAAATTCCTGAACACCTGCCAGGGGGCCAGCTATAAAGTGACCGACATACAGGTCAAACCGGGCAAACGATCCCCTGCCCCGCCATTTACCACTTCCACCCTGCAACAAGAGGCCTCCCGAAAGTTGGGATACAGTGTTTCCAGAACCATGCAGATCGCCCAGCGGTTGTACGAGAATGGGTACATCACTTACATGCGTACCGACAGTGTAAATCTGAGTAAGACTGCCTTGGCCGATATCTCGTCAACTGTCAAGTCGCTTTACGGGGAAGATTACCATCAATTCAGAAAATTCAAGAACAAGAACGAAAGCGCACAAGAAGCGCACGAGGCGATCCGTCCCACCTATATGAGCACTTCTCGTATTGCGGAGGCCGAGTGGGCCAAATTGTACGAGTTGATCTGGAAACGAACCATGGCCTCGCAGATGTCGGATGCGGAACTTGAAAAAACAACGATCGACATCGAGATATCCACGAATCAGGAAACCTTGCAAGCCACGGGTGAAGTTTTAAAATTTG
This sequence comes from Bacteroidota bacterium, assembly GCA_046081925.1. Classification (GTDB taxonomy): domain Bacteria; phylum Bacteroidota; class Bacteroidia; order Chitinophagales; family Chitinophagaceae; genus JJ008. The sequence goes on from JBJTWV010000032.1 coordinate 132,951, forward strand.
ACGGATTCCTAAAAGTATATATGGAAGGCAAGGATGAGGAGGAAAATGAGGATCATCCCGAGGGCATATTGCCTCCTATGAAAAAAGGACAGACGCTGACCCTGCTTCAGCTTCAGGCGATCGAGCGGTTTTCACGTCCCCTCCCCCGATACACAGAGGCTTCGCTGGTAAAAAAATTGGAAGAATTGGGTATTGGTCGCCCATCCACCTATGCCCCCACCGTATCTACCATCCTCAAGCGAGGATACGTGGAGAAACGAGATAAGGAAGGTATACGACGTGCCTTTCAGGTGCTGACATTGAAAAAGGATAAACTCACCGCCGTTACCGAGTACGAAAATACCGGTGCCGAGAAATCCAAGTTATTCCCATCCGACCTGGGATTGGTGGTGACCGATTTTCTGAAGCAGCATTTCCAACAGATCATGGATTATGGGTTCACCGCATCCATAGAAAATGAATTCGATGAGGTGGCGGAAGGAAAGCGTAAGTGGAGCCAAATGATCCAATCGTTTTACAAGCCCTTCAAAAAAGAGGTGGAGGAAACCATTGAGACGGCTGAGCGAATCAAGGGGGAGCGATTGTTGGGAACCGATCCGAAATCCGGCAAACCGGTGATCGCCCGTATGGGTCGGTATGGTGCCATGATCCAGATCGGCAGTGCGGATGAAGAGGAGAAACCACGATTTGCCAAGATCCCGACCGGACAGAGTATCGAAACCATCAGCTTCGAAGAAGCGATGAACCTGTTTGGTGCGCAGGGCGTGATGGGTCAATACGAGGAAAAAGATGTGTCGGTCAATGTGGGACGATTTGGTCCGTATGTGAAATGGGGCGAAGATTTCATTTCACTGCCTAAAGGAACCGATCTGTCATTGGTTGGCTTGAAACAAGCCATCACCGTAATTCAGGAAAAACAAAAGGCGGATGCACCAGTGGGACAATTCCAAAGCAAACCCATTACCAAAGGCACCGGTCGATTTGGTCCTTACTTGAAATGGGACGGGCTGTTCATAAACGTTCCCAAGAAATACGATTTTCAAAGGATCTCTCAAGCAGAGATGACTGAACTGATCGAGGCCAAGGTCAAAAAAGAAGAAAACCGGTACATCCAACGCTGGCCAGACGAAAAGATCGCATTGGAAAATGGCCGATGGGGCCCCCTGATCAAGTTCGGCAAGAAGATGATCAATCTTCCTCGCAAAGCAGACAATAGCCGTTATTCGCCGGAAGAAGCGGCATCGTTCAGCCTCGACGAGATAAAAGGATTCATTCAGGCAGTGGTGCCCGATGCATTCAAGGGCAAGAAAACTGCCAAGTCTGCCGCGAAGAAATCCCCCGCCAAAAAGACGGCCCGCACGGCAACTGCACCCAAGAAAAAAGCAGCCAAGAAACCTGTTTCCAAAAAGAAGAAATAGATTTTCAACAGTTGTGGATAGAAAAGAGGCGTAGAATATAAACTCGCAACGGATATTGTGTGCATGGACACGCATGTGAGCGATAAAGAGCTTTCCGCATTACTTCAATTATTGGAGGATCCCGACGAAGCGGTCTATGAACCTGTCTCCAAACGAATTCTGGAGTATGGCAGAGAGGTGATCCCTCACCTCGAACACACCTGGGAAACCAGCGAGCAAACCGAACAACAAGCACGAATTGAATCGATCATTCGTCGGATTCATTTTCTGGATACGTCTCGTCAGTTTGACTCTTGGCGCGGACAATCGGAACCCGACCTGTTTGAAGGATTGCTGATACTGGATCAACTCCATTCCCGGGAAGACCGAGCCGATTCGATCCGGCAATCGCTGGAACTGTTACGTCGTAATGCCTGGCTCGAATTGAATCAATACCTGACACCCTTAGAGCAGGTACATGTTTTGAGCCGTGTCGTATTTGAACACGAACGTTTCAAAGGAGTAGATGCTGCTCGAGAGCAGATCCAACATTTATTCCCCGGCGATATCTTACTGAAAAAAACGGGTAACCAATTGGGATTGCTGGTATTGATCCAGGTACTGGCTGAGAAACTGGATCTTCCACTATATGCCCTTGCTATACCCGGCATCTTTGTATTGGGTTCACCCAACTTGATCCGTTCGAATACAAAAACCGGAATTGACAGCATTGATTTTTACCTGGATCCGCAAACCGGCGAATTATTCGGCAGAACGGAGATCGAGCAGTTTTTGCGTCGCACCCATCAACCCATCGAGGATGATTACTTTCAACCGCTTACATCCCTACAGCTGGTAAACCGATGGCTGGGGCGCGTGGCAGAGAAAGCAACGGAGATCGAGGACCATCACTTGGCCATGCAGGCCACGGAGCTTCTACGACAGAGCTGAACCTACCAACCCGTTCTGTATTCCCGCTTCACGAACTGATTCGCCTCTTCAAAATTGGTGATGCGCATGTTCGGGGCATCCCAAAGCAATTTCTTTCTGCCGAGGTATTTGTCATCCCATCCCTTCAGCTTTGGATTTTTCAGCATCCAACTACGGATCGCTAGATTGCCCATCAGGATACTCTCCGTAAATGGACCGGCATATTCGAATGGGGAACTGGTGGTGGCATTTCCGTATCCTGCGCGGCAGGCATTCACCCATTGCAAGTAATGCCCTTCAGGTACGCGAGGCAAGGTAGGTTTGATATCGAGATCTTTCATCTTCAAGGTGGGCAGCAACCTCGGATTGGCCCCATAGCAATCGATCAGCATTTTACCTTTTGTTCCGACCAGCAAGACCCCGCCGTCCCAATTTCCAAATGGTTCACCGGGGAGTAATTCTTCCGGACGACCGGGCAACAATCCTCCATCGTGCCAAGAGATACGAATATTTCCTCTACCGTCGGTTCTTGGATAATTCAAGTGAATGATGGAAGCAGGCGGACAAGCATCCATGTTGGGAGAGTCATTCCACATCTCCTTCCAAATGGTGGCAACGCTGCATTCGGCCGCATCGGGGTAACGAATGGGTAATATTCGGAAGATCGGATCCATGATATGACAGGCCATATCACCCAATGCACCCGTTCCGAATGCCCACCATCCTCTCCAATTAAATGGAAGATAAGCTGGATTGTAGTCTATAAACGAGGCAGGACCAAGCCAAAGATTCCAGTCCAGTTCTGCCGGCACATCAAATTTTCCGGTGGGGGTTGGAATTCCCTGAGGCCATACGGGTCTGTTGGTCCACGCATGCGCCTCTACCACCTCGCCAATGAGCCCGGCCTCGTACATCTCCTGGGCCTTTCGGACGCCGTCACCCGAGCCGCCCTGATTTCCCATCTGTGTTACCACTTTGTATTGTTTAGCTGCCTCTGCCAGTTGCCGCGCCTCGTAAATATTATGGGTAAGCGGTTTTTGCGTGTATACGTGCTTCCCCAATTGCATGGCAGCCAAAGTGGCTACGGCATGTGTATGGTCGGGCGTAGATATGGAGCAGGCATCAATGTTCTTATGTTCCTTATCCAGCATGTCGCGGAAATCCCTGTAATAAGTCGCCTTGGCATATTTTTTACGGGCATCTTTCGCTTGTCTGTCATCCACATCACATAGGGAAACGATATTGACATACGGGCTTTTGGCAAATTCCATCAAATCACCGGCGCCTTTTCCGCCCACACCGATACCGGCAATATTTAGTTTATCACTGGGAGCGATGAATCCACGTCCCAATACATGTCTGGGCAAGATCATGAATCCACACGCGGTCAGGGCGGTTTGCCGAATGAATTGCCCACGCGAGAGCGTGGATCGTTTATCAGATTTCATAAGCAATCGTTGTTGAGGGAAGATAGGCAAAAAACTGAATCAGCTGCGAAGCCCTTCGCCCGTAAAAGCAAATGGCAGCAACGTACGCGCGGCATTGAGTATGTGCACGGCCCCCTCCATCCCGGAGAGGATCAACCGCATCGGGCGATCAAAGCGCAGCTCCTGTTCCAGCAATGCCTGCCGGCACATACCGCAGGGATAGAGAGGCAAGTGGCTGGAACTATCTTTCGGATGATAGCTAATGGCGATGGTATCGATGGCGTCATTCGGAAATCGAACCGCTGCGTGACCCAGCAACACCCGTTCGGCACAAGTGCCGACGGGATAGGAAGCATTTTCCTGATTGGATCCGATCACGATAGCACCGGACACTAAGCGGGCGGCGGCGCCCACCCAAAAATCGGAGTAAGGGGCATAAGCCAAGGCCGTAGCCCGACGAGCCTCTGATAAAAGGGAACGATCGGCAGGCTCCAGTGAGCTGTCATCCGGCAACTCCTCGTAGGGAAAGGAATACTGATGAATCACTGTAACAAGGTAGTGATATTATTTCACGAAACGGAACAATCGGTCCCAACGGGGGCCGTTCTCCCAGCTGAACCAAATAAGCGAAGCTTTTCCCACGATACGATCTTCGGGAACAAATCCCCAATAACGGGAATCCTGTGAGCCGTGACGATTGTCACCCATCATCCAATAATAATCCATCTTGAAGGTATAGGATGTTACTGGCTGACCATTCAGGAGGAATCGATCCCCTTGCTTTTGCAGATCATTTTTTTCGTACGTACGGATCGCCCGTTCATAGATGGAGTAGTTCTCCGGAGTCAGTTGGAGTGTGGCCCCTTTTTTAGGGATCCAGATGGGACCGTAATAGTCCAATGTCCACCGATGCGATTTGTCATACGGGAAGATCCAACTGGTCCAGGATGAAAGATCGAGGGAGTCGGGATGCAGGAGCTCGGGCTGAATGGAACGAGCAAACCCATTACTCATCATTTTTGCGGCGGAGCGGGCGGGAAGATTACGGACGTAAAATTGATCCGGCCGTATGGGCATCAAGTCGTTTACGATATCGACTCCGTATTCACTTTCCATGGACTCGGGATCCAACACTTGCCCGTTGGTGGTGACCAGATAGCTCATGACAGAGTATGGCGGAGGTGTTTGTTTTTTACCACTGATGTACACATCGCCCGCCCGAATTTCCAAGGTGTCCCCGGCAACGGCCACACATCGTTTGATGTAATTATCGGTCTTATCAACCGTATGTATAGCTAAGGGTAAGGTGTCGGCATGTTCAAATACAAATCGTCTTCCCGCATCCACATCTCCATTCCCCAGTTCTCGGCACAATGCCTGGAATTCACGGAACGATTGATAACCCGGACGATTTACAACGGTATCGCCGGCGGGAAAATTGAATACAACTGCGTCCAATCGTTCTACGGGTTTGGAGAACCAGCGGATGTAGGGAATTTGCACCTCCGATATATACGATTTACTGCTGGATCCGAACGGCAGGTAATTGTGTACAAAGGGAACCGACAAGGGGGTGTTGGGAATACGAGGACCGTAGCTGAACTTACTGACAAAAAGAAAATCATTCACCAATAAACTCTTTTCCATCGATCCGGAGGGAATGGTGTATGCTTCAAAAACAAATGTCCGTATCAGCGTAGCCGCCACAATAGCGAATATGGCTGCATCATACCATTCGCGCCATTGCTTTTTTATGTGCTTTTTTTCGCCGTCGGGGCCTATAAATGCCGGAGATACCTGATAACCCAGCCAGGGAAAATAAAGGGGCGCAAATAAGCTAGCTCCGATATGATCCAGCACGGAAAAACGTCCGTACACCTTAGCAAATTCGATGTAGATACCGGGGGTGATGAACCATCCGATAACGGGTATTAGCTGCCAGAATACCCAATGCTTGGGCCGGCCGGTCAGCTCCTGGATCACCCAGGTATTGTAAAACGGGATATACGCTTTCCAGGCCGGCAATCCAGCTTTGATGAATAAGCGAGCCATTCCCGGGGCGGGGAGTAACAACAGTAAAATACTGATCAGGTAAACGGTCAGAAAGTGATGCAGGGGCATTCGAAAAATTTGGTCAAATCTACCGTAAAATCAGGGTGTACCTCACGGGTGTCCTGTTAATATTTGACCTATTTGGCCTGATACATCACCTCTTTCACCAAACGAACCGTACGGTTTACATCAGGCAAAGCGGCAGCTACCAGATTGGGAGCATAGTGAAGCGGCGCATCGGCCGCAGTGATACGGCGAATGGGTGCATCCAGATAATCAAACCCTTCTTTTTGTATTCGATACGTGATCTCAGAGGAGACAGAAGCAAAAGGCCATTGCTCTTCCACGATCACCAACCGATTCGTTTTTTTGACACTTTCCAAAATGGTCATCCAATCGAGCGGACGAATACTACGCAGATCGATCACTTCAGCGCTGATGCCTTCCTTCTCCAACTCCGCCGCAGCCCCCAGGGCTACTTTCATCATTTTATTGAAGGATACGATGGTCACGTCCCGTCCGGGTCGCTTGATATCCGCTTTGCCCAGTTCGATGTAGTACTCATCGGCAGGTACCTCACACTTATCGCCATACATCTGCTCACTTTCCATGAACACAACGGGATCTTCCTCGAACCGAATGGCCTGCTTCAAAAGTCCTTTTGCATCATAGCCATTGCTGGGAGAAACCACTTTGATACCGGGAATATTGGCATAGAGCGACTCAAAAGCAGTGGAGTGCTGTGCACCCAATTGTCCGGCGGATCCGTTCGGACCACGAAATACAATGGGGCAAGTGATCTGACCACCACTCATCGCCAGCATTTTAGAAGCCGTATTCAGTATTTGATCCAGTGCAAGAACGGCAAAGTTCCAGGTCATGAACTCCACTACGGGACGAAGTCCGTTTTGTGCTGCCCCTACCGCCACTGCGGTAAAACCCAACTCGGCAATGGGCGTGTCTATAACTCGTTTGGGACCAAATTCGTCCAGCATGCCCTGGCTTACTTTATAAGCGCCGTTGTAGGCAGCAACCTCCTCCCCCATCAGAAACACGCGCTCGTCTCCTCGCATCTCTTCATTGAGCGCTTCCCGAAGGGCTTCACGAAAGGAAATGGATCTGGGCATGTGCTGGGTTTTGAGTGCGGCAAAATTACTGCCTCACAAGGAGAAATCCTAAACTGGAAGACCGTTCCGAACCGGTGTAAGATCAGGAAACCACCGCCTCCTCTCCGTACATCTGGCCCTTGAACTTGAGGGAGGGCGAAGGCAGGAAAGGGCCGAGGCCGAGTGTGTCCCATTTGCTATCTACGGACACAATGGTTTCATCGTTGGCAACGATGATGTTTGGCCAATCCCGTTGAAAACCGTCCAACTCCTTGGTCTTTCGGGTTCCGTCCAATCCCAGACAAGCATCGTACTGTTGTCCGTCCTCCGAAAATACCCGAACCAATTCCGAATCACGCTTCGGATCCAGGTTGTTGCAAAAGCGCCAGAGGGCCGTGGAGAGATCCATTGGGTCGACTGTGTGCTCTACGTACAGCACCATCTTGATGCCCCCTAGCTCCGCCCTGCTCGCCAATTGCTGATGTAAGGCACGAAAATGACCGGGACGGTCCTTTTTTATGGAAATGAGTAGTACCGGAATATCGAGTTGTAACAGCCGGGAATTGACGCCATGGATCTCCGGAAACTCTTTTTTCAAGTTCGGTTCCAGATTGGCGCGATCTGAGTAGATAGCACGTGGTCGAAAATCATCAGCCTGTTCTTCCGGGTATTTGGCCGTGCCATCGATACTCATTTTTCCGCCGAATCCCAATTTGCTGCAACTGTGATCCAGTACATCCATGGGGCCGGTGGCAAAGGCAACGTCCTCGGCCGGATTCAAATTTTTAAATACGGTCTGGGCCAATGTTATGTAATCCTGAATGCGCGTGTGTTGATCGGCCATCACCAGAATCTTATTGAACATCATTTGGCCGGCGCCCCACATGGCATTCATCACCTTTTGTCCCTGGCCGGCGTAATCCTTTTGTATCCTTGTGATCACGAGATTATGAAAAACCCCTTCCACGGGCATATCCATATCAAGTATCTCCGGCACCATTGTCATTTTGATGGGCGCCAGAAAGATGCGTTCGGTGGCTTTTCCCAACCAGGCATCTTCTTGTGGAGGGATGCCTACGATCGTAGCGGGATAGATCGCATTTTTTCGATGCGTAATGGCCGTGACATGAAATCTTGGATACCAATCGGGCAATGAATAATACCCGGTATGGTCACCGAATGGTCCTTCCCAGATCAGTTCCTCGTTGGGATCAACATACCCTTCGATGATGAAATCCGCATCGGCGGGCACTTCAATATCCGGTTGGGTAATACACCGAACCAATTCCACTTTTTTCTTCCGCAGAAATCCAGCCAACATATATTCATCCACGTTTTCGGGAAGTGGTGCCGTGGCGGAATACGCATAGACGGGATCACCACCCAATGCCACCGCTACCGGCATGCGCTCATTACGTTTCTTGTACTCAGCAAAATGCTTGGCACTTACTTTATGCTTGTGCCAATGCATACCGGTCAGTTGCGGCCCGAATACCTGCATGCGGTACATACCCACATTTCGAGTATGAAGGTTGGGATCCTTGGTATGAATAACGGGAAGGGTGATGAATGGTCCGCCATCTTTTGGCCAGCAGGTGATCACGGGCAATCGGGTCAGGTCCGGATCAAGATGTACGATTTCCTGACAAGCCCCTTTACCGGAACGCACTTTGGGCATCCAACTCGCAAACTCACCCAGTTTGGGAATCAATTTTAGTTTGTCGAGCATCGATTCTTTCGGGGAGGCCAATAACTTAAACAGTCCCTCGATCTCACGAGCCACATCATCCAATTGCTCCACGCCCAAGGCCATACACATACGCCGTTCACTTCCGTAGGCATTCATCAATACCGGAAAATCCGTACCCGTATTTTCAAAAAGCAAGGCTTTGCCGCCCCCACCCGACTTACTGATCCGATCGGTGATCTCGGCGATCTCCCATTTCGGATCCACGAAGGTTTGGATCCGAACGAGTTCACCTGCCTTTTCTAGTGCTTGAATGAATTGGTGTTGATCGCTCCAGGCCATGGTATTGGTTTGCAAAAGTACAACAGCGAGCGATCACAAAGGTTGTGCTAGAAGGTCAAGGAACAGACAATGCCCAACCCGGAGCTGTTCGGAATGACCACGTTGCCCTGACCGTAATTTAACCCGGTAGCGATATCAGCTGCCAGCAATAAGGGACCGTCCACGTCCACTTCGTCGATAAAGGGGGTCAGGTGTGCGATGGCGGTACTGCCTATGGTGGACTCGTTCATGGAGCCTACCATCACTTTCAATCCGAGTTCACGGGCCTTCTTTATCATCCGTCGAGCCGGTGTAATCCCACTGCATTTGGTGAGCTTAATATTAATGCCATGAAAAAAAGAGGCACATTTCTCCACGTCCGATTCAAACACACAGGATTCATCGGCATACAAGGGGATCCGGGAGGCCTGCTTCAGTTGTCGCATCCCTTCCCAATCTTCTTTCGCTAACGGCTGTTCTATGAGTTCTATCTGTAATTCTTCCAATGCAGGCAATAATTCAAGCGCCTGCTCCAGGGTCCATCCGGCATTTGCATCGACTCGAAGGATCGCATCCGTTTCGGCACGAAGAGCTCGTAACATCGACAGATCTTCCGGGGTGCCCACTTTTACTTTATAAATGGGCCAGGCCTTTTCTTTGAGTTTCTCGATCATTCGGGGGATCGTATCGATTCCGATCGTGTAATCGGTTTGGGGCGCATGCTGGGGGTCGCCTTTCCATAATCGATAAAGCGGCAGGCCGATCAATTTGCCGTACAGGTCCCAGGCGGCCATGTCAAGGGCACATACCAAAAACGGATCGTTGGGCAGCAAATGGTGCAGGTAATGCCAATAGCGCTCCGGATCCGTGAAGGCGAAGCGCTCGATCATGTTTTTTTTCTGTTCCAACTGATGCACCATTTTATCCACGGTCACATCATAGTAGGCTATGGCAGGGGCCTCTCCATACCCAAACAACCCACGATGTTCCAGCTGTACAACCAAGGAGGGCTGATGTGTTTTAGTACCCTTGGAAATGGTAAACGGGTGAACAAAGGGCAATGAGATGGAATGGTAACGTACTTGCATGCATGTAAGTTAGCGCAAGAAGATCAAGCGCGACCACTGGACATAACCATCTGTTTGACCGACTCGTTGAAGGTTTGCTCTTCGATCAACTGCTCCACCGTCAGGTGCATACGGTATTGCCAATATTGGTTGGGATTGGCTGGATCATTGATGCGCTCCTCTTGCGGGATGGCACGCCGGATACTGTCGGAGCAACCCAACAGATCCTGCACCTGAAAAATACTCCACATGGCCGGCGACTGAAGATGTTGCTCGATGATGGCTCGGTTGACCCAGGATTCGCAGTATTGTGGCGGATCGCCCCATTGATTGAGTTCTTGATGATAGAAATCGCGGGTGCGATCGGCATCTTCTTCCCACCAGGCCCGAAGGGTGCTCATATCATGGGTGGATGGGGTGACAACCGATAGATAGGGAGCATCTTGCGGATGGAAGAAACGGCGATGCGGGTCTTTCGGCATTCGCTGAATTTCCAAACTCAGTATACCGAGTTGCTGCATCACATCTGGCACGCAATGGGGAACCATGCCGAGATCTTCCCCACAAACCAACATATTGGTGGAGGACTTCAGCGTTGGCAGTTTATGCATCGCCTCCCGGAACCAGAAATCATCCTGTCGTTTGAAAAAATAATCAATATACAGCTCGTGTATTGCCCGTTGCATATCCTGGGGCAAACAAGAATAGGAATAGGTTTTATCCATCGAGATTCGGAAGTGATAGCCCGGTCCGGCTTCCTCTTCTTCGAACAAGATCACGTTGGCCACCAGCGCATACAGTTTATCTTTCGTGCCGGCTGGCCACTCAGCGTGTTGTTGAAAATACCGTTCGATCTGACGTTGTGTGGCATAAGCAGGCTTCAGCGAATAGGTACCCATGTGTGCGGGTTCGAGAAAATGATCCCGTATAGGCGTGGCGTCTTGCCCAAACAACTGGGCGAGATAAGTATCGTTAATATAGGGCTTGCAAAATCGTTCGGCATCAAAAGGAATCCCTCTTTGAGTGAATTCAGTGGCTTGAACCGGGATGGCCGGAACAAAACGGCCTAACAATCCTTCTACGGCATGCGTGGGAATACTCCAAATGCGGAAGAATCCCAAAATATGATCGATCCGGAAGGCATCGTAGTACAATTCCATCTGCTGAAAACGCTGCTTCCACCAACTGAAATGATCTGCCTGCATTCGTTTCCAATTGTAAGTGGGGAATCCCCAATTCTGACCAATGGCCGTAAAATCATCGGGTGGCGCACCGGCTTGCCAGTTCATATGATACAATTCCGGAGATAACCACGCATCGCAACCATGGCGATTCACTCCAATGGGAATATCCCCTTTCAACACGATGCCTTGTTCATGCAGATACTGCACGGCCTCCTTTAGCTGCAGGTGGAGATGATATTGTACAAATCCGTAAAAGGCGATGGCTCGGGCCGACTTCGAACCTGACCGGAGCAGTGGCTTGATCCGATCCTCGTTGTATGTGTTGTGATCGGGCCACTCCGAAAAATCAGCCGTTTTGTATTCGTCGCGCAGGTAAGAATAAACACAATATGGTTTGAGCCAGTGTTGCTGTTCTTTCCAATACAACTTGTATTCCTTGGAAGCAAGACACGATTTCCCCAACCGCTCGTAGAGGGAACGAAGGATGGCCCACTTGGCTTTCATCACCTCTTCGTAATCAACGACGGCGGTTGCATTTATTTGGAGTCGGGTCGATTCCCATTCCGCCAACAGGTCGGCATGATCCTGACCGGCGATGGTACGCAAACAGACATAGATGGGATGAAGCGCAAAGGCGGAAATTCCGGCATATGGATACGAATCTTTCCAATTGTGGTAAGCGGTGGTGTCGTTCACCGGTAGGATCTGTATCAGACGAGCCCCTATTGTACGAGCCCAATCGGCCAAGGCTGACAAATCAGTAAACTCGCCCACCCCAAAACTTTTTTCGGTGCGGATACTGAATACAGGAATGGAAAGTCCAGCTGCCCGCCAGGAATTGTTCGGGAAACGGGCAAATCCGTCGTGCACCACACAATCCGTATCCCACACAAGGCCCTGAACATTGACTGTTCTGTCGGCACCATCCTCATAGCCTATCCAGGCATGCTGAGTATCGTCCCAGATTCCGTATTTGTATCGAAGCGAAGAAAGCGATGCAGATAGTGGTATATCCGCCTCCCACCATTCGCCGTTCCAATGCATGGGAACCGAGTCCGATTTGATCCAATTTCCCAAAGCAGCATGAGAGCCAAGCATCCGAAGAGAATAATCGGCAGGTAAAAGAGGTGCCTTTACCCGGAAACGAATTTTCGGTTGATTGACTGAGGCTGCTGGCGTATTCACTTCCCGAGCCGGCAGTAGAATGTTTCGGAAAGGGCCCGTCAGAAAGGTTTGTTCGTATTCACCGGCATGGCTCCAGGTATCGATGGTTTGGAGAAATTGGGACGTAGAGTAAATAGGCAACACACGGTCGGCGCCCCATTCCTCAATAATTCTTCCATCAGGTTCCACCAGTAGATATTTGTACTGAACCGACTGGAGCCCCTTGGTGGGCGACAGATTCACTTCTGCGCCCCAGGTATGATCATCCAAGAAAGTCAGGGGGATCGCATTGGATTGCTGGTTGCTTCCCAAAGCGGGATGGTTGCCCATCACCAGCAGTTGCTGGCCGTATCGGGTAGAAAAGCGTAAGTGAAATCGTAGGGTCATGGCAAGCGATGGAACGTTCTAATGTGTGCCATGCACACGAAAGACGAAAATAGGGGATTTCCGTGACAGAAATCTGTTCCTGGGAAGCCCTTGTTTGCCAAATCCATTTCTTATTTTTGCCAAAACAATTGAACATGGAGCATACTCAAAAAGCACGCGGACTTTGGTGGTTGGTTTTCTTCGTCTCTACCGCCGCACTTGCCTTGGCCATTTTCACTCATTGGGAATGGTTGACGCTGATTCTCCCGTTCCAGACCACTTCCTTTGTGAAGGCGATGGATATTATGTAATCTCTATGTCATCTCTCTTACGGCCTTTTTGGATCTTCGCACTTTGTTCAGCGCCCCTGCTGGTACATACTGCCCACCCTTCCAGACTCGCTGCGGAGAGACGTGCATTATCGTATTCGCTGCGATCGCAGATCGAATCACTGAGTGCTCAGGGAAAAAAGGATCTGAAAAAATCCATCCGGTCCGAGATTCGTCAATATAAACAGAATCGTAAGGACGGAAAAGAAGCGGATCTGGGCAGATTATTACTCACCTTGATCGCGCTGATCTTACCCCCACTGGCGGTTTATTTGCACCAAGGAGAGATCAATTCCAAATTTTGGATCAGCTTTCTGTTAACCCTGTTGATCTGGGTGCCGGGCGTGGTATATGCCCTTCTTGTGATCTTTGGAGTTATCCAATAAAAGAAACCTGACTGACATAACAAAAGCCCCCAAAGCGGGGGCTTTTGCTTGTTGGAAACGTTTGTAGTTATTTGACGGACTGGATCAATCCCTTGAAGGTCTCGGGATGATTCATGGCCAGATCGGCAAGTACTTTGCGATCCAGTTCGATTCCTTTTTGCTGCAGCTTATTGATGAAGACTGAGTAAGTCAGTCCTTCCTCTCGTACGGCGGCATTGATACGAGCGATCCATAGACCGCGGTATTCGCGTTTCTTCAGTTTACGACCCACGAACATGTAGGTCATTCCCTTTTCAACGACGTTTTTGGCTACGGTCAGAACATTTTTGCGCTTGCCATAGTAACCTTTGGCTTGCTTGAGTATTTTTTTACGGCGTGCTTTGGAGGCAACGGCATTTTTTGAACGAGGCATGGTAAATCAGTTTAGAGTTCAGAGATCAGAGTTCAGCGTTTGGGATTACTTCAGACGAAGCAACCGTTTCACAAAGTCAACATGGGAAGCGGCTACGGTGCCATCTTTACGCATGTTGCGTTTGCGTTTTTTGGATTTTTTCGTCAGGATGTGACGTTTGAAACTCTTTTGGTGCTGGATCTTGCCGGTGCCTGTCACTTTGAAGCGCTTCTTGGCACTCGAATTGGTTTTTACCTTGGGCATGGTATCCCTTATTTTAGATTCCGTCCTTGAGGCATTCCCCACGGGGGGACCTTTTTCGAACCTCTTCAGACAATTTGGCGTTAGCCGTACCCGTTGTCGCGGGGTGCAAAGATACGGGGCAATTTTTTAGTCACCAAGAAAAAAGGGCCTCGATAGAGGCCCTTTAATATGCTGATGATTAATTATTTACGTGGATCCAGTGCCTGATCGATGCGATCCGACAGGTCTTTCCAATGGTAACGGGTCATGGGATCGGCCACCACCGCAGACGCAGCGTTCATCTCAGCCCGCAGGGTAGACAAATGCGCCTTGACCACACTTTTCAGGTCGGACTTGTCGGAAGAACCTGACGATTGCAGAATCATCATCCCCCCCATCGACAAAGAGGAAGCTCCTCCTCCATCGATCAATCGGGTCAGTGTCATTACATAAGACTTCTGAAGATTTCGGCGATAGATATCGGTGGGTTGACGGGTAGCGACTTCCGTGCAAATACCAGCTTTCAAATCGCCCAACAAATCCGTTATCCGATACGCCTTTGTTCCCAATGCAGCTTCGGCATCGATCAATTTGCCAAGATTACGCCCGCTCAACACTCTATTCAAGATATTATCCTGAATGCCACCGATCACGGTAAGACCGTTTTGGCCGGTGCGTGTATACACCTCCTCATTGATCAGCCATTTGGGCGTGCTGAACAGATTCTTATTAAGATAGGTGACGGCTTCTTTTTGCTTAGCTTTTGATACGATCTCATAAATAGCCCCTTCTTGCTCCACTGTCTTGGGTGTTTCCATGATACCGCCCACATATTTGGCAACGTGCCCGTTGTATCGGTTGAATTGACTCACCACTTCTCCATAGATGGTGCGCAATCCGTCGTACCCTTCATTGGCCTCACGCGTCCATTTCATGAGATTGGGAACAATCCGCTTCAGATTCTCCGTACCCCAATAGCTTCCCTTCATGGCATCATCACCAACCTGCTCGCTTTGTGAACGGGGATCGTCGGGATTGGATTCAGTTCCAAACCAAAGACGCTTATTTTTTATCCGGTCAATTACCCATTGATTCAGGTATGCCTTTTCCGCATCCTCATCCCGGAACTGATAGAAGCGACGATACCCCCACTCGATGGCCCAATTGTCGTAATCGCCAATGCGAGGGAAAAGACCGATCTCGGACACTTTATCTTGCGGTTGCGCAACATAATTGAATCGGGCATAGTCCATGATAGAAGGCGTATGGCCGTTCTTTTCGACCCACGCTTTGTTGCGCAAACTGTCAACCGGAACCGTAGAACTGGAGCCGTGGTTGTGACGAAGACCGAGTGTGTGTCCCACTTCATGCGAAGAGACGAATCGAATGAGTTGTCCCATCAAGGCATCATCGAAAGTCATTTGGTTGGCACGGGGATCCAGCGGACCGCATTGGATCATGTACCAATTCCGAAGGAGCTCCATTACATTGTGATACCAGTTTATATGGCTTTCCATGATCTCACCGCTTCTCGGATCGGAGATGCTGGGACCACTGGCATTGGGAATATCAGATGGTTTGTAAACGATCGCCGAATTGCGCGCATCGTCCAAACTCCAGGTGCTGTCTTCTTCCTTCGTGGGAGCACGCTTGGCCAGAATGGCGTTCTTGAATCCGGCTTTTTCGAAGGCACCTTTCCAATCGTCTACCCCTTGCATCAGGTAAGGCACCCATTTCGCGGGCGTGGCCGGATCGATATAGAAAACAATAGGTTTCTTAGGTTCAACCAATTCTCCCCGCTTGTATTTTTCCATATCCTCTTCTTTTGGCTCCAAACGCCAACGCTTCACCAGCAAAACATCTTTTACACCTTGCGGGTTGGCATCATAATCGGTATACCCAACTACGAAATAGCCGACACGGGGATCATAATAGCGGGCCATCATGGGCTTTTTGGGGAGAAGTACCAAAGAACTGTTCAGCTCCATGGTCATGTTACCTCCCCCGGGGCCACCACCGAACCCACCGGGCATGGCAGGTGCGGCAGAACGCATATAGGTTTTCACCACCCGAACTTCCACGTTGATCGGAAATGAACGAACACTTACGACATAGGATTTATCGGGCTGTGGTCCTCCAAAACGCAAACTGGATTTCAGCGAACTATTGAAGTACAGGATATCATTGTCGCCGGAAATAAAATCCGTCACATCAATCACGACACCCGTGGAGTCCTTTCCGAACGATTTCACTTCAAAGGAAGCCGAAATAGGCTGAATGTTTGAATTCGAAACACTCTGGAACATGGGAGAGGTTGAATCTTTCGCATATTCTCCGTAAGAGATCGTGCGTAAAAAAATCTTGTTGTTGGGGCCCTTATCGAATCGAATCACATTCTGACCGATCTGATCGCCCGCATAGCCAAAAAAGCCACCACTGCGCAGATCGGCGGGTGCCTTCGAGATACGGTTGACCACGAGTATTTCCCGTCCGATCAAACTGTCCGGGATCTCGAAGAAGTATTTATCATCCACTTTATGCGTCCAGAACATTCCCTTTTGTGTGACAGCCTTGCCGGTGATCACTTCCTTGTAAGGCTTAGGACCGTTGGTGGGACCGGCGGGTTTACGGGTGGTATCCACTTTAGGAGCCGCACCCGGAACAGCCGGTGCCTGTGCCCAAAGGCTCACTCCCAATAAGAGCAGAATAGCTACTGCGAATAATCTACGAGCTGGAAACATGGTTTTGTTTTTTGGATTTACGTAGAAAGAAAAGCGCCCCAATCACTTGGGACGCAGAACGAGTTTATGATTAGACGTTACGCTTTCTTTTTCCCTTTGGGAGCGAACATGGCCAGCATACGGCGACCTTCCATTTTGGGCATATTTTCCAATACACCCGCTTCGGCCAAACGTTCGGCAAACTTCAAGAGAAGCAGTTGTCCACGATCCTGGAATTGAATGGCCCTTCCCTTGAATTGAACATAGGCCTTCACCTTGTTCCCTTCCTTCAGGAATTCAACTGCGTGTTTTGCTTTAAAATCAAAATCATGATCGTCGGTATTGGGCGTAAAGCGGATCTCTTTTACCTCAGAGGCCTTGCTTTTGGCCTTCATCTCCTTTTCCTTTTTCTTCTTGTCGTAAAGGAATTTGTTGTAGTCGATGATCTTACAAACCGGGGGATCGACATTCGGGGATATCTCAACCAGATCCAACCCTTGTTCCTGGGATAGTCGGATGGCATCCTGCACGGAGTAAATTCCGACGGTCGCATTCTCGCCCACCAAACGAACTTGTGGGGCACGTATGAACTGATTGATCCGATGTTCTGCTTCTTTACGAGGAAGAAATCTGCCTCGAAATCCACCTCCGGGGCGGGGGCCGCCGGGGGGTCTGTTGAACCCGCCACCGGGCCGATTTGGTACTGCCATTCGTCTTGTTTAGTTGATCAGATTACCCTGTTTAAGGGATAACACGAAATTAGCCAATTATTCCAGTCTTCTTTCGAGAATTTCGGCACAGATGGAAGCGGTGAATTCGGCCAGGGCCTGGGCACCCAAGTCCCCTTTGCCCTGCCGACGGACAGAAACCCGATCCTCCAGCATTTCCTTCTCGCCTACGACCAGCATGTATGGCACCTTCATCAGTTCCGTATCGCGGATCTTTTTTCCGATCTTCTCGTTGCGATCATCCACCTCGGCACGTACCGACGCCTTTTTCAATGACTTGGCCACCTGATGGGCATAGTCGGAGAATTTATCACTGATCGGTAACACTTTCACTTGTACGGGGGCCAGCCAAGTGGGGAATTTTCCGGCAAAATGCTCCAGCAAGAAACCGATAAATCGCTCATGCGTTCCGAGCGGGGCGCGGTGAATGATCAAGGGAAACTCCGGCTGATTGGAGGCATTGGTAAAGGTCAACTTGAACTTCAGGGCCGAATTGAAATCGACCTGATTGGTGGCAAGGGTGAATTCCCGACCGATAGCACTCCATATCTGCACATCGATCTTCGGTCCGTAAAAAGCCGCCTCATCCTGCACCTCCACAAAGGGAGTTCCGGTATCCTGCAACACCTTGCGCACCATGGCCTCGGTCTCCTGCCACAAAGCAGGTTCATCCACGTATTTCTGCCCAAGTTTATTCGGATCATGCAAGCTTAACCGCATGACATATTTCTCTACTCCAAAAATTTTAAAATACTTGAGATACATTTCATTGACGGCCTTGAACTCGTCAAAAAACTGATCCCGGTTGCAATAAATGTGTGCGTCATTCATGTGCAAACAACGCACGCGCATCAATCCGAACAATTCACCACTTTGCTCATACCGATAACAGGTTCCGTATTCGGCCAAGCGGTATGGTAGATCCTTATAACTTTTGGGCTCGGCATGAAATACTTTGTGGTGGTGCGGGCAATTCATGGCACGCAAATAGTACTTCTCGCCATCCATCTCCATGGGCGGGAACATGCTATCCGCATAGTAGGGCAAGTGACCACTGGTGAGATACATGCTCTCCTTCGCAATATGGGGTGTCACCACCCGCTTGTACCCCGCATCCAATTCGGTTTCCTTGGCTAACTGCTCCAGGGCCTCAATAACAATACCTCCATTTGGCAACCAAAGTGGCAAACCCGGACCAACATCATCATCCATGGTATAGATACCAAGCTCCTTTCCCAATTTTCGATGGTCTCTCTTCTTCGCTTCCTCGAGCATCAATAGATACTCATCCAATTCCTTTTGCGAGGGAAAACTGACGCCGTATACACGCGTCAACATTTTATTTTTCTCATCCCCTTTCCAATACGCCCCGGCAATGTTGGTGAGCTTCAACGCCTTGATCAAACCGGTGTGGGGAATATGGGGGCCCCGGCACAGGTCGGTAAAGTTCCCCTGCGTGTAAAAAGTGATGGAACCATCCTCCAAATGTTGCAAGAGATCCAACTTGTAGGGATCCCCTTTTTCTGAAAAGTATGTAACCGCATCCGTCTTGGAGATCTCTTTCCGTTCAAACGCAGATGAAGTCTTCGCTAATTCCTGAATCTTTTTCTCCAAGGCGATCAAATCCTCCTCCGTGATCTTTCTGTCGCCCAGGTCCATGTCGTAATAAAAGCCATTATCAACCGCTGGCCCCACCCAGAACTGCACCCCCGGGAAAAGCGCTTCCACGGCCTCGGCCATCAGGTGGGC
Organism: Bacteroidota bacterium; assembly: GCA_046081925.1. Classification (GTDB taxonomy): domain Bacteria; phylum Bacteroidota; class Bacteroidia; order Chitinophagales; family Chitinophagaceae; genus JJ008. The sequence continues at coordinate 152,198 of JBJTWV010000032.1, forward strand.
AGAAGAATGCCAGAACGTTGATTTACCGTCCGTATCCTGCCAGGTAAGTAATTGCAATTGGGCATCCGCATCCAGCGGGCGGGTTGCATCGCGGACCTCCCCGTTCACTTTTGCAGCTAACACTTTTTTGGCAAGCCCCTCTGAAATGGACTTGGCAATTTCCAAGGGGGAGATACCGGGGGTATAGGCACGAACAGCACCATCCGGAAAAGTAATTTGGATCATTTTTACAGGGATAAACTGAGCCAACAAAGCTAATGATTTCTGACCGTTTTAGGTTGCCGAAACCGGAACCTTCCGCAACCTGCCCCACTGATATTTTAACAAATGATTGCCCGTTCACCGGACCTAAAAAACACCTTTCTTTATAGTTTTGACAAATGTCCAATATGATTGTCCGTTCGATCAGTTGCCTGACAGCCTTGTTCAGCTGTCTGGGATCTTTTTCGCAAAGCCTTACCGGCATCTGGCGGGGTTACTTCATAACCGACCAGTACGAACAATACAAGTTTGAGATCCAGATCGAACAGACAGGACCCACCATCAGTGGCGTATCCTACTCATACCTGAACACGGTTTTCTATGGAAAAGCCGCCCTCAAGGGGAACTACGAATCGGGCAGCAAGCGAGTGAAACTTCAGGAAACAAACACCATCGAACTTAAAATGAGTGACGGATCGCATTCCTGCATCATGGACTGCAATCTCACACTGGTGCGGTCGGGTCGGGAGGAATTTTTAGAAGGCACCTACACCAGTCAATTCGAGAAAAGTGCCCCGGGCATCCGCAAAGGAGCCGACTGCGGGGATGGTAAGGTTTATCTGCGACGGGTAACCGAATCCGATTTTTACATGGAGCCCTTCTTAAAGAACCAAGCACGCAATAACAAACCTGTCTACGAAAATCAAGCCCCTTCCAATCGGACCAAGGTTTCCGAAACGCCCGGCAAGTCGACCCCGATCATTTCCCGCAACACCCAAAAATCAAACGACGTCACCCCCATCAAGTCCAACGTTTCCAACCCCACCCTCACCGACACCGATCAGTCACAAAAAAGATCGGTTGAAGAGCCGATCCCATCCGTATTGAAGAACCGTGAAAATGAAATCAGCAAAATCCTTACCGTAACAAGTCGCAGCATTCGGATCCGGTTGTATGACAATGGAGAAATCGATGGCGACAGTATCAGCGTTTACGTAGGAAAGAAATTAGCCCTTTTACAAAAGCGGCTTACGGCCAATGCGCTGGAAGTGACGTTTGACATACCGGAAGGCTCTATGGAGCAAGAGGTCACCATGGTTGCCGAAAATCTGGGCAGCATCCCACCCAATACATCACTGATGATCGTTGAGTCCGGAGACGATCGATTTGAAGTTCGGATCACCTCCACCGAACAGAAGAATGCTGTTGTGCGTTTCCGATATCAGAAAAACTGATCACCCGGCATTCAGTACCTTTATGGCATGCTGCGATCTGCTCCGCTAGCCATTTTCCTGTTGCTTTTCAACATGGGTCACACACAAAACATCTCCGGCTTTTGGCGGGGAAAGTTGGTGATGGGATCCGGCGGCTGCTTTCCGGTTTATCAGATCGAATTACAGCTCAGTGTGAGCGGCGAACAGATCCGCGGAAAAGCTTACCATTTTTCCGACTCATCCAACTTTATCAGCGATGAGATCGTGGGCACCTGGGACTCCCTAAGCAAAATGGCTCTTATACGTGAAACAGGCATCGTCACCTTCCGGATCAAGGAAGAATGCGTGCCCTGCCTGAAGAATTACGAACTGACCTTTCATACGGGTTCCGGTAATCGGGTCAATGAACTTCAACTGCGCGGCAGTTGGTCCACCCCTTCCGGACGAGCGATCGACGGCCGAACGCCTTGCTCACCCGGAACCATCGTGCTCACCCGCTTCGAACGATCCAGTTTTCCGGAAGCCAAGGTCATAAAATCCTCCCCACCCAAAAAGATCGATCAATTGGTACAGGAGATCCGACTGGACAGTAGTGAGGTTCAATTAGCGCTGTACGACAATGGACAGATCGATGGCGATACCGTTTCTGTATTTGTTAATAAGAAGCCGGTCATTCAACAACAGATGCTCAAGACCCAACCCATCACCTTACGGGTCAAGATCGACGCCGCGCACCCGATCCAAGATATCGTGATGGTGGGCGAGAATTTAGGACTGATTCCTCCGAACACAGCTTTGATGATCGTAACCACCGAAACGACCCGACATCAATTGTATCTGACAGCCGACGAACAGAAAAACGCCCTTGTCCGACTGATCTTCGACCCGGGAACGCCCAAGAAAAATTAGAATTTGAAGTTCCAGGTAACGGATGGCAGAATGGGGAACAAAGAAACCTGCCTGGCCTCCACCCGCAGATCTCCATTGGACAGTTGTCCGGTCTGATCGAAATACAGGAAGTAGGGATTTTGACGGCTGTATACATTGTAAACACTGAACACCCACGATTGACCTCCCTTGCGTCCGGGCTTGACCTTGGGTATATAGGTGGCTGACAGATCCAGCCGGTGATAGGCCTGCATACGATATTGGTTCAGGCGACTATACTCCTGTGTTAGCACCCCATTGATAAAATAAAATCGTTCGGGCAGGGTGATCGCATTTCCGGTACCGTAAACGAACACACCACCAAATTTCCAACGTTTGTTGAGCTCCCAATTGGCCACAACAGAAAGATCGTGTCGTCTGTCGTATCGGGTAGGATATACATTCCCGTCATTCAAATCCGGAAAGCGACGTTTTGTCCAGGACAGCGTGTACCCTACCCAGCCGGTCAGTTTCCCCTTCACTTTATTGATCAGCCACTCACTGCCATAACTCCAACCTTTACCAAAAACAAACTCATCCTCTGGATCGCTTAACCCGGGAGTATATCCTTCTTTGTACTCGATCTGATTCTGCATGTCCTTGTAATACACTTCCCAGGAAGCTTCCAAGGCATTGTTCGAAAAATTCCTGAAGTACCCCATAGCATAGAGCCAGCTTTCCTGAGGTCTCACGGCATAGGTACTGGGCACCCACAGATCCGTGGGAAGTGTACTTCCCGCATTGGTGACCAAATGGATATATTGAAAATTGCGGGTTACGGCCGCCTTGAAGGAACTATTATCACTAAAGCCGTATCGAACAGTGAAACGGGGCTCAATACCACCGTACGACTGTATCGATTTTCCTTGGCCATAGACCATGCTATCCGTCTTGTTGCCATTGATATCCCGGATATACCGGGTGAAAGGGCCCGTTTGCGTAAAGCGACTGAGCCGCACACCATAATTGATCTTCCAGCGTTCACCGATAGACCAGTCATCCTGCAAATACAAGGCCGACTCTATGGCAAACTTTGACTGGGCATTATTGGGTTGAAAGACGATGCTATCCTGACGGCCACTGACTACATTCGGAACAAATTTGTGCCGCGTGATGGCCATCCCCAATTTGATCTTGTGTTGGAGGCTGGGATAATAATCGAGATCGGTTTTCCATCCAATATCCCGAATGCCGGAAGAAAGTCCGATCTGAAAATTATCCTGCTTCGCCGTAAAATCGAATTGATAGTCGTTGTAGACCAGTGTTGTATTGCAAAAGGCCCTAGGCCCAAACACATGATTCCATCGCAAGGTGCCCGTGGCATTGCCCCATGGCACGCGTGTAGAGAAAGAGCGCTTGGCGTTATTGAAATTGAACACATCGCGTCCAAAATAGCCGCTGAGGAACAACCGGTCCTTATCCGAGAAACGATAATTGATCTTTGTATTCAGATCATAGAAATAATAACCGGAGCCATAAAAACCACTGCTTTTTTTAATGAACGGCTTGGCCAAGGCATCGATGTATGTTCGACGGGCCGACACAATGAACGAGGATTTGTTTTTTTGGACTGGCCCCTGAACGGAAAACCGACTGGCGATCAACCCTATACCACCCTCCCCTTGAAAACGATTTATATTCCCCTCCTTCATGGCCACATCCAGCACGGAAGACAGACGTCCTCCATATTGCGCCGGAATACCCCCTTTGATCAAGGAAACATTCTTGATCGCATCGCCGTTAAAGACAGAGAAAAATCCAAATAAATGGCCGGTATTGTATACAGTGGCATCATCCAACAAGATCAGGTTTTGATCGGGTCCACCCCCCCGTACATAGAAACCTGCATTGCCCTCTCCGGCACTTTGCACCCCCGGCAATAATTGAATTGCCTTCAAAATATCGACTTCTCCCAAAAAGGCAGGAATGGAACGGATCTGATTCATCGACAGATCAACCTTGCCCATTTGAGCATTCTTTACATTCCCGTCCTTACGCTTGTTGAAAACGACCACCTCCTGCAAGGCTGCCGAACGAGGCATAAGTGAGATGTTGATGGTCTGGGAAGTGGAAAGTGAAATTCGCCTGCTAAATGATTCGTACGATACATGAGAAAACACCACCTCATATTCTCCCGCCGGCATGGTAAGTGAGAAAAAGCCGTACCCGTTCGTAAGTAAACTCCGGCCCGTGCCGCCGACAGTGACGGTAGCCCCGATGATGGTTTCGCCGGTAAGACTGTCCCGTACGTACCCATTGAACGTGAATTTTTCCTGTGCCTGTAAGACACCGGCCACACACGTCAAAAAAATCAAAATGGTCCGAAACACGGCGCAAAGCTAGACGTATCTTTCCACATCTGTCTTCGCAGGCGAAAGGAATGTGTTAATTTTGCACCCGCATGTTAGCAGGATTTCAGAACCTCACCTTCGAATTTGGCGCGCGTACGATCGTTGCCGACACTACCTGGCATATCCAATCGGGCGAACGAATTGGACTAATCGGCTATAACGGCACCGGTAAATCGACCTTACTGAAGGTGCTTACGGGCGAATACAGTCCCAGCGGCGGATCGGTGGAACGAAGCCGGGGCACTACCATCGGATACTTGCACCAAGACCTGCTCAGCTTTGAAACCTCCGATTCCATTGTAGGCGTAGCCCTCACCGCCTTTCAACACATTCATGACCTGGAGGCGGAGATTGAACGGTTGGGACAAAAACTGGAACGCACCGGCGACGAACAAACACTGATCGCCTACACGGATAAACTGCACGAACTTGAAACACTGGGTGGATATAATATTCACCATCGAACAGAGGAGGTCCTTCAAGGATTGGGTTTTATGCCCGCCGATCTGCATCGTCCGTATGCCGAGTTCAGTGGCGGTTGGCGCATGCGGGTGCTATTGGCCAAGATGATCCTGCAGCAACCGGATCTGCTATTGCTTGATGAGCCCACCAACCACCTCGACCTTCCCTCCATCGAATGGCTGGAGAAATATTTGTCAGGCTACGAGGGTGCTGTGGTGATCGTCAGCCACGATAAATACTTTTTGAACCGAATGGTGACCAAGATCGTGGAATTGTATCAGCAGGAACTGCACATCTACACCGGCAATTACGATTTTTACGAAAAGGAAAAAGCGATACGGATCGATCTGCAAAAGAAGGCCTATGAGAATCAGCAAGACTATGTCCGACAGCAAGAACGGATAGCCGATCGTTTTCGTGCCAAGGCGTCCAAAGCAGCGATGGCGCAGAGTATCATTAAGAAATTGGATAAACTCGAACGCATCGAGGATGCGAACCTGGAAAGACCTAACATCCGTATCAATTTTCGGGTTGACAAAACACCCGGAAAAGTATTGATCGAATTGAATGGGGTGGATAAATCCTACGGCGACCTGACCATTCTTCAAAATGCGAAAGCCGAAATAGAACGGGGCGACAAGATCGCCCTGATCGGCGCCAATGGAAAAGGAAAGACCACCCTATTACGCATCATTGCGGGTATCGAAACGCATGAAGGGGAAAGACGATGGGGGCATAACGTAGAGGACAGCTTCTATGCGCAACATCAATTGGAGGCACTGAATCTTCAGCATACGATACTGGAAGAAATGCAGGGTTGCTGCAGTCAAATGACAGATCTGGAATTACGAGCGCTGCTGGGCTGTTTTCTGTTCAGCGGAGATGATACCGATAAACGGATCCGCGTACTGAGTGGTGGAGAAAAAGCCAGAGTGGCATTGGCCAAAGTGATCGTGAGCAAAGCCAATTTTCTGCTGCTGGACGAACCGACCAATCACCTGGACATGCACAGCTGTGATCTGCTGATCGATGCCCTCAACAAATACGAGGGCACTCTGCTGCTGGTGAGCCACGATCGTTATTTTGTTTCCAAGACCGCTAATAAGATCTGGGAGATCGTGGATGGCGAGATCAAAGAATTCAAAGGAGGCTATGAGGAGTGGGTGCAATGGAAACAGCGGATGGCCAAACCGGAAACATCTCCGGGTGGAAAGAAAAAATCCAAGCCTGCCCCCGTTGTATCGCCCGTAAAAAATCATACCCCGCCTTCTCCACCCCCATCAAATGTTCCGATCGACAAGGAGAAAAAAAAGGAATTGCAACGGGTGCAAAAAGACTTTCAACTTGCCGAAGCGAAAATGGCTGAACTGACTCAACATAAATTGAAACTGGAATCAGACCTGGCCAGTCCGGATGTATACTCTGATAAAGAAAAATTCCAAGCCGCGGAGAAAGCCTACCAAGAAGTATCTCAGCAATGGACATCTGCGAACCGACGTTATGAACAACTGTTCGAGCGGTTAATGGAACTGCAGGGGTAACTACAAAAATTCCATCTCTTTTTACAGAGAGGCGATCTGCTTATCCACGATGGAGCGGATCCTATCTTCTCTCTGCATTGCTTCTTTTTCCATCGCTGCCCCTTCGGCCATTATTTCCTGTACAAATTTCGAATCGGTGCAGCCAGTGGCATTGATGCGCACGTTCATAAAGGCTCCCAACACGGCCGTGCGGGCACATAGTGCACCTACACCGGCATCTGAAACTGAGTTTGGATTCCCTTGCACCGCCATTGCCTCTATCAATTCCATCGACTCGAGGGATAATCGCATCACCTGCAACGGAACTTCCATGGCCATTCGCGTAGCGATCTGTATGGCTTCATTACGAATCTTCTTCTCGGTATCAGTGGATTTAGGCAAGCCAAAAGCGGCCATGATGGCATCGAAAGCACGTGTGTCGGCATCGACCAAGCCCAATAATTGTTTTCGCAACCGCTCTCCTTTTTCCGCCCAATCGCTAAATAGCTCCCAGCGATCGTCCCATCCTTTTTTATGCGCTGAAAGATTGGCGACCATGGTGGCCAATGAAACGCCCAGTGTTCCCACATACGCAGCAATAGACCCGCCACCCGGCGCGGGACTTTCGCTGGCAGTTTCTTCGGAGAAGGCCGACAGGGATTGACGGATTAGTTTTTGCTCTGCCGGATCTTGCAATAAATACTCGATCACACGCTCCTCGGGTTTGAAAGGGGATAATTCGTCAAGCCCCATAGATCGAACGGCCATATCGATCAAGGCCTTTTCAGAAACCCCCACACTTCGGTTTTGCTTACGCAAAAAATACTTTCCGGCTTCGATCAAGGCATGTAAGGGCACCAATCCAACCAGTTCACTTCCCGTTACACGCATACCACGATCCCTTGCTCGTTCGCATACTTCATCAAATGCCACATGCAAGGGTGTAACCCGGATATTGGTCAAATTCATACTGATCTGTGCAATCCCATATTCCTCTATGAACCACCCGATGGCTTTGACGGATTTGAGAGAGCCGAGCACGTTTACCGGATTGCCCTGCGCATCTTTCACGATTTGTCCATTCTCGCGCTTCACTCTTCCCGCTTCCCGCACATCAAACGCAACGGCATTGGCCCGACGTGTGGAGGTCGTATTCAAATTCACATTGTAGGCGATCAGAAAATCTCGGGCACCGATCACAGTAGCTCCTCTTTTCGCATCCAGGGTGGCCGGACCAAAATCCGGTTTCCACTCGGGTAACTGAATCTTCTTGAAAAACCCTTCGTATTCGCCGGCACGTATAACGGATAGGTTCTTTCTCGATGGGTCGGGTTGTGCCTCCTCATATAAATAGACAGGCAGATGCAGTTCCTCTCCCACTTGTTTCGCCAGCCTTCTCGCATATTCAGCGGTTTCTTCCATGCTGATCCCACTAATGGGGATCAAGGGGCAAACATCGGTAGCGCCCATGCGCGGATGTTCTCCACTATGGTTGGTCATATCGATCAATTCCCCTGCCTTCCGAATAGCCAGGAATGCAGCCTCAATTACCGCCTCGGGGTCTCCAACGAATGTGACAACCGTTCGATTGGTCGCCTTCCCCGGATCAACATTCAAGAGTCGAACACCCTCAACGGTTTCGATCTCGTTCGTGATCTGCCGGATTATTTCCGGATCTCTTCCTTCACTGAAATTGGGCACACATTCGATGATACGCTTCATATTCTGTCGGTTCGGTTAAGAATAAAATTCACCATTGATCATGACCCGTTCGATCAGATTCTCGCCAAAGGAATATGGCAGATAGGCCAATGAGGAAATGGGTTTGGTAAAAATCAGATTCGCTTTTTTCCCGATGGCGATACTGCCAACCTCTCGATGCAAGTCCATCGCAAAAGCTCCTTGTATCGTAGCCGCATTGATCGCTTCCTCCGGCAGCATGCGCATCTGCGAACAAGCCAATGCGACGACCAGGTTCATATTGTAGCAGGGAGAACTACCGGGATTGTAATCGGAGGCGATCGCAATGGCTGCACCCGATTCGATCAGTTTTCGAGCGGGCGGATAGGGTGACCGCAAAAACAACGCACAAGCCGGTAACAAAGTGCCAATGGTGGAAGATTCAGATAGGCATTGGATGGAAGCATCGTCAAGAAACTCCAAGTGATCGACGCTACGGGCTGCATTGGCTACGCCCACTTCCACGCCACCCGATACACCCAATTGATTGGCATGTATCTTGGGAATCAATCCATAGGTTGCGCCCGCTTTCAGCAACCGGTCGGTTTCAAAAGGGTTGAAAAATCCCGACTCACAAAAGACATCGATGTAATCGGCCAGTCCCTGATCGGCAATGACGGGCAATATCACTTCCAGGATCGAACGGATATAGGCATCATGATCGTTTCGGTATTCAATCGGATAAGCATGAGCGCCCAGAAAACTAGCTTTGATCGGAATGGGCGATTTTTCTTTGAGCTGCCGTATGACCCGTAACATCTTGAGTTCCGATTCGACGGTCAACCCATATCCACTTTTTATTTCCATGGCACCGGTGCCGAGACGGATCGCTGATTGCAATCGTTGCCAGGCCAGATCAAACAGCTCCTGCTCCGAGCAGGTCTGTAATTTTAAAGCAGAGTTCAGAATACCGCCTCCTTTCGCGGCTATGTCTGCATAGGACAAGCCGTTGATCTTATCCACGAACTCTTCTTCCCGATAAGAGGTGAATACCATATGTGTATGACTATCACACCAGGCCGGTAAGATGAATTGTCCGGTGGCATCGATTATTTGACCGATACCCTCATGAGATGGGTCGAGCGAGGACATTTCGCCGAATGAAAGAATAGATCCATTTTGGATCTTCAGATAGGCATTACGGATCGTTGGAAAATAGGATAACGCATTCCCCCGTAGCGGTTCTGTTGGATCTTGAACGCCGGCCAGGCAGGTGATATGTTTGATCAATGAGATCATTGGCTGATGCGTTCGATCACCATGGCACTGGCTCCTCCTCCACCATTACATATACCTGCTGCCCCAAATTTGGCTTGTCTATGTTTCAGTACATTGATCAATGTCACCAGGACCCGGGCACCGCTACATCCCAACGGATGTCCGAGCGAGACGGCACCACCAAATACATTTACGTTGGCGGGATCTAATCCCAACCGCTTCATATTTTCTATAGCCACTACTGAAAAGGCTTCGTTGATCTCCCAGCAATCGATCTGAGAAATCGTCAGCTGTGCTTTTTCAAGAGCCGCGGGTAAGGCAATAGAGGGAGTGGTCGTAAACCATTCGGGTGCTTGCTCTGCATCCGCATATCCCCTAACGATCGCCAATGGCGTCAACCCGAGTTCCCTGGCTTTATCAGCCGACATCAGGATCAACGCTGCAGCTCCGTCATTCATGGTCGAGGCATTGGCTGCTGTGATGGTTCCCTCTTTCAAAAAAGCCGGTGCAAGCTGAGGGATCTTTTCAAATTTTACCTGAAAGGGCTCTTCGTCTTTCGACACAATGATCGGGTCGCCTTTGCGTTGGGGAATGGTAACGGGAACGATCTCATCCGTAAAAACTCCTTCTGTCCAGGCCTTCTGCGAACGCTGATAGCTCTCAATGGCAAAGGCATCTTGGTCTGCCCGGGATATCTGACAGGTGGAGGCGCATAGTTCAGCCGCCACGCCCATGGCTTTTCCATCGTATACATCTGTTAGCCCGTCTTTAGTCAATCCATCGATCAGGCTGACGTTACCATATTTATTCCCCCAGCGCACATGTTCGGAATAAAAGGGAACATTGCTCATGCTTTCCATACCACCTGCCACCACTACCTCCGCATCTCCTAACTGAATATGCTGTACGGCCATGGAAACGGCTTTCATACCACTGGCACAAACCTTGTTGACCGTTGTGCAACGAACCGAATCGGGCAACCCGGCGAATTTCGCCGCTTGACGAGCCGGTGCCTGACCCAGATTCGCTTGTATGACCGAACCCATGAACAGGTCAGTAGCACCCGATGGATCGAGACCGATCTTGTCCATCGCCCCTTTGATCGCGATGGCCCCTAATTGAGTAGCGGTTAACGACTTAAGAGTACCGCCAAAGCTCCCCATGGGGGTTCTCACAGCGGCAACGATGACAACATCACGCATGGCAAAAATGTTTGAGCTAAGGTACTACAATGGTGGCTGTGATTCATTATCCTTGATTCTGCTCAAGATTGGTGTGCCGTTTATATTTTGATCTACCTTTACAGCTACTTTCAATCAGACATTACTCAACTCAATATCCATGAAATTATTTGTTGCAGGTTTACCCTATGATATGGACGATGCGGAACTGATGGAGTTCTTCGACAAATTCGGAACTGTTTCCTCTGCCAAAGTCACCATGGATAAAGAAACCGGGAAAAGCCGGGGATTCGCCTTCGTGGAAATGCCAAACGAACAAGAAGCGCAGGAAGCCATCGAAGGGCTCAATAATTTAGGCATCGGGAAAAAAGTCATGGTCGTAAAGCCTGCTGAGGAAAGACGATCCTCATCGCCCCACCCCGGCGACGACAGACGCCCCTTCAATTCTTCCCGAACACCCCGGGACCGCTACTGATAGAGAACCGACAGTGTAAGCGGTTTGATCGACACAGCCTTCACCTCCCGCTGCGAAAATACCGGTCGATTATTCAAATAGGCCGTTTTCCATCCGCTGCCAACATTCCATTCCTCCGTACGGTCAATGCCATTATATCGTACCCAGATCTTTTTCCATCGATCCTTTGCCGTTGTCGCATCGATCTGAAAACTGACTACCCCAGACGCGGCCGGATCATCGAACTGAATGGAGTTGATCAAGGCTTCCTTATCGGCAAATCGAAAAGCCGGATGTTGCTTACGTAACTGAATCAAGGATCGTACGTATTGATAAAAATCAAATTGATCGGACTTCTGTGACCAGTCGATGGCATTGATACTGTCGGGACTTTCGAACGAATTTTCGACCCCGCGCTTGGTTCGTCGAAATTCCGTACCGGCATGCATAAAAACGATGCCCTGACTTGTAAACAATATACCCAGAGCCAGCCGATGCATCTCTGCGCGAACGGAATCTGATTCACTTATGGCCGCGATCGCCAATTTATCACGGAGCACATGGTTATCATGACATTCCGCGTACGTGATCGTATGATAGGGCTGCGACGCATAGGGCTGCTTGGAATAATTCACTTTTGACAGGTCGATCTGTTTATGCGGCAACGAAGCCACCACGCCAAATTGGATGGAGGCCTCGGCTCCTTTTTTGCCGGAGATGAATCCTTTATCCTGATGGTCAAATACACTTCCCTTGATCGCGTCCCGTATATCATCACTGAACACGGCGATCCAATCGAGTCGGTAAGCATTGGCTTTTAGGGCGCGGTCGGAATCAGGCAAGGGGCTTTTGCCGGCCGTCCAACCCTCCCCGTACAAAAGAATATCGGGTTTGATGCGATGCAACTCAGCGGATATGAGATTCATCGTTTCAATGTCGTGTATACCCATCAGGTCGATACGAAATCCATCCACATGATATTCCTCCACCCAATACTTCATGGATTCCATCATGAATTTTCGGAACATGGGTCGTTCACTGGCCGTTTCATTTCCACAAGCAGAAGCATTGGAGAACCCGCCCTTTTCATCTTGTCGATAATAATAGCCTGGTACCAATTGATTGAAATTGGAATTATCTGTCAGTGCCGTATGATTATACACTACATCCATGATTACACGGATTCCTTTTTTATGCAGGCTTTGAATAAGTTGCTTAAACTCACGGATCCGAATGACGCCGTCGTATGGATCAGTTGCATAAGACCCCTCCGGCACATTGTAGTTAAGCGGATCATATCCCCAGTTATATTTTTTATCGGGTTGCCGCTCATCCACCGAATTGAAATCGAATACAGGTAACAGGTGCACGTGTGTAATGCCCAATTCGACCAGGTGATCCAAACCGGTGGATCGACCTTGCGGATTGCGGGTTCCGGTTTCCGTAAGTCCCAGAAATTTTCCTTTGTTACGAATCCCTGAGCTTGGGTGTATGCTGGCATCGCGCACATGCAGCTCATAGACGATGGCATCGGTTTTTTGCAGAAACGCCGGCGACCGGTCGGACCGCCAACCACTTGGATCGGTCTCCCGCAGATCAATGATCTGACCTCTTTTCCCATTGACGCCGGTGGCACGAACATAGGGATCCACCACTTCTTTTGACCATGTATCCCCGATGCGTACGCGAAGCGTATAGTATTTACCATTTTGATCCCCTTCCAATTGCCCAACCCAAATACCCTGTTCGCCTTTTACCATTGGAATGATGCCTACGCGGAATCCGCCTTCACCGGTTTCATATAGGATCCACTCTGCCGCATTTGCGGTGGGTGCCCAACACTTGAGGACGGATTTATTCTTAGAGTACTGTAGCCCCAGATCGGAGCCGGTATAGATAGGATACGTGTGGGGGTTGAGGTATTGTGACATGCCGATCAGTGGTTGTAGGAAAAGAAAAAAAGAAAGGAAAAGGGAGCGCATATGGGAGTTTGCCTAAAGTTATGTGGCTGTTGGAAAAAAGAGACAGGATTTTATTTATAGGAAGAGGGAATGGACTATTTTGTCCATTCAACACACGTTTTCATGGGCAACTTGCAGATCAAAAAGCAAACAAAGAAATATGATGTCGTAATCGTTGGCTCCGGAGCCGGAGGCGGGATGGCCGCGTATGTGTTGGCGAATGCCGGCTTGAAGGTATGCCTGCTGGAAGCGGGATATCAGTACGACCCTCAAAAGAATGTGACGCAATTGAAGAATCCCTGGGATTCACCCCGTCGTGGGGCTAGCACATCGATCCGACCATTCGGCGATTTCGATGCCTGCTATGGAGGCTGGTCACTGGACGGCGAACCCTACACGAAGGAGACAGGCACCGATTGGATGTGGTGGCGGGCCCGCATGCTGGGTGGACGAACCAATCACTGGGGACGGATCTCTCTTCGCTTTGGGCCCAAGGATTTCAAACGAAAAAGCATTGATGGTCTGGGCGATGACTGGCCGATCGGATATGAAGATATCAAGCCTTACTACGATGCCGTCGACAAATTGATCGGAGTTTTCGGAACGAATGAGGGACTGGAGAACGACCCCGACGGCATCTTTCTGAAACCTCCTAAACCCCGGCTGCATGAATTATTCATCAAGAATGCAGCCTCGCAGGCAGGTGTAAAGGTCATTCCTTCTCGACTGTCCATCCTCACCCAAAAATTGAATGACGACCGGGGTGTTTGCTTTTATTGCGGTCAATGCAATCGAAACTGTTCGGCAGCCAAGGCCGATTTCTCGTCTACCAATGTACTGATCTATCCGGCCTTGAAAACAGGCAATATCGATATGATCTGCAATGCCATGGCCCGGGAGGTACTGACCAACAAGGAAGGGTTAGCCACGGGTGTGTCATATGTGAGTAAAGACGATATGCAAGAAAACCAGGTGGAGGGTCGCGTGGTGATGTTAGCGGCCAGTGCCTGTGAAAGCGCACGCATCCTGCTGAATTCAAAATCGGCCCGCCACCCCAACGGACTGGCCAATAGCAGTGATGTGGTGGGCAAATATTTGCATGACTCCACCGGATCCGCTTTGGGGGGTATTCTACCGCAATTGTTCGATCGTAAACGATACAACGAGGATGGCGTGGGCGGAATGCATATTTATTCGCCATGGTGGCTGGATAACAAGAAACTTGATTTTCCGCGCGGATATCATATCGAATATTGGGGCGGGATGAGTCAACCTTCTTACGGATTCAACTGGGGCATTGAAGGATTGAATGGCAAGTACCTGGTGCATGGGAAGAAAAAAGAATCCGGTGGATATGGCGCGTCGCTGAAAGAAGACAATCGCTACTTCTATGGATGCGGCGTGGGCATGGCTGGCCGAGGAGAAGCCATTCCGGTAGAAACGAACTACTGTGCCATTGACCCGGGCACAGTCGATAAATACGGCATCCCGGTATTAAAATTCAATGTGAAATGGAGCGAACACGAAGTGAAACAGGCCAAGCACATGAAGGAAACGTTCAAAGAGGTCATGCATAATATGGGCGCGGTGATCACCTGGGGCGGTGATGACAATGAAACCAATCAATGGGGACTTTCCAAACCCGGCGAGATCATTCATGAGGCCGGAACAGTGCGTATGGGCAGTGATCCAAAACGATCGGCCTTGAATGAATGGAATCAGGCCCATGATTGCAAAAATCTGTTTTGTGTGGATGGCGGTGCCTTTGTGAGCCAGGCCGATAAAAACATAACCTGGACCATTCTCGCCCTCAGTATGCGTGCCTCTGAATACATCATCGATCAATTGAAAAAACAAACCCTCTAAAACGGACACCATGGATCGTCGGTCTTCCTTAAAATTACTAGCCACCGGTGCGATCGCAGCTCCGGCTGTCCTTAGCGGATGCGAACCCGGACAGAAAAAAGAAGAGGCAGCGCATTTCGAGCTCGATCGAAATCCGGATGAACTCGCGCGAGAAAAGAAATTGATCGCTGAAGGACCATTTTTTACACCGGAAGAGCTGGCCACGATCACGATTCTGGCCGATATAATAATTCCGAAGGACGAGGTGAGCGGATCAGCAAGTGATGCCGGTGTTCCTGCATTTATCGACTTCATCGTTCGCGATATGTCTTCCCATCAAGTGCCCATGCGTGGTGGCCTACGCTGGCTCGAGATCCAAAGTCTCCACCGATATGAAAAGTCATTTGCCCAATGCACCCCGTCGCAACGCATAGAACTGGTTGATCAAATCGCTTACCCAGACAAGGCAAAACCCGAAATGAAGCCAGGCGTAGAATTTTTCAGCTTGATGCGAAACCTGACAATCACCGGCTTCTACACCTCCGCCGAGGGCATCAAAGACCTGAACTACATGGGCAACCAACCCAATACCTGGAAAGGGGTGCCACAGGAGGTTCTGACGTCGTACGGGTTGAATTATACGGACAAAGAAAATAAAGAGTGTATTTAAAAAATTACCAATGAAAAAAATTCTACTAGCAGTATCGCTTACAGCTTTCTCATTATTATCCGTAGTTGCCCAAACGAATGTATGGCTCTATGAGGGATGTAATTACTCAGGCATCGGCCATACCCTGGGGGTTGGCCAGTATCGCATGTTTCAAATGAAGATCGGGAACGATCGCTTGCAAGGCATGCAAATTCCAAATGGAATGAAGGTGACCATCTATGAGCACGATAATTTTCAGGGCAAGTCGAATACGTATTTCAACAATCAGCCTTGTCTCGAACCGGCATTCAGAGGAATGGCCTCCTCCCTGGTAATTGAATATACCAACGGGCAATCCGGGTCAAACAATTCCGATTATGTAACATTTTTCAATGATTGTAACTACCGGGGGTATTCACAATCCTTTTCACAGGGTGTTTACAGCGGTTCTCAAATCGGTCAATTGAAATTCAATATCTCCTCCCTGCGAATTGAGGGAAACGTGGTCGTTAAAGCTTATTTGAACAATGAGTACAATTCCGGTTTGGCCATTACGCTGGATAATTCGTCCACCTGCTTGCCAAGCACGTACAATGATAAGATCGGCTCGTTTACGATCGAGTACAAGAACAACAACAATAATAATAACAATAACAACAACGGTGGCTGGAGACCCCGTACCTATGCTACGGTGTACAGCGAGTGTCAATATGCCGGAAACGCACTCCGGCTACAACCCGGTTATTATGATGGCAGCAAGTTGGGGATATTGAAATTCGCGATCCAGTCTATAGAGCTACCGCAGAACCTGCGCATCCGAGCCTACCTGAATACGGAAAATCTGAGCGGCCTCTCGCAAACGATCAGTCAGTCGACGCCCTGCCTCTCCTCGCAGTACATCAACCGGATCGGCGCCTTGGTAGTGGAGGAAATCAACAATGGCTGGGGAAGCAGTGGCACCAATGGAAATGGAGGTAACAACGGAAATGGGGGTGGCATTTATGGCGGTCAGCCGGTCTATTTTTATACCGATGCCGACTACCGGGGGCAATCTTTGAGTTTACCGCCCGGCACCTATGCCAGTTTCTCCTCTATGGGCTTTCCGGACCAATCCTTGAGCTCCATCCAAATCCCCTCCGGTTACCGGGTGGTTTTATACGATCAACCTAACCTCCGTGGGGCCAGTTACACCTTAACATCCTCTCGTATGGGTCTGAACCTCATTGATGGAACGACCGGGCCGTATCCGTGACGGTGTTCCGGGAGTGACCGGTATCCGTTAATTTGCAGGGTACATGATCGCTCCCCAAACCATTCAACAGATCCAGAGCCGCGCCGAAATCCTGGACGTGGTTGGGAATTTCGTCAAGCTGAAAAGACGGGGCACTAATTTTCTGGGCCTTTGTCCATTTCACAATGAAAAGACGCCCTCCTTCACCGTCTCCCCCAGCAAGGAGATATTCAAATGTTTTGGCTGTGGCAAAAGCGGTAATCTCATCAGCTTCGTCATGGAGCATGAGAAATACAGCTACGTGGAGGCCCTTCGCTGGTTAGCCAATCGCTACGGAATTGAAATTGAAGAAACCTATGCGAGTGACGAACAGCGACAACAGCAGCAACAGGCCGACAGCCTTTTTATCATCAATCAATTCGCGCAAGATTGGTTTTCGGATCAACTGCTGAATACGGAGGAAGGTCAGGACATCGGTGGAAGTTATTTCAAAGAGCGTGGTTTCGGAGAAGCCATCATCCAAAAATTTCAGCTCGGCTACTCCCCCGAACGTCGTGATGCCTTCACCCAGTCAGCGATCCAAAAGCAATTCAACACCGAGTTGTTGCAGAAAGCGGGACTCATCGCCAACCGAAACGAGCAATGGGTAGATAATTACCGGGGCCGTGTCATTTTTCCGATCCATAACCACAGCGGAAAAATTCTAGGGTTTGGTGCCCGCATTTTAAAAAGCAGCGACAAGGCGCCCAAATACATCAACACGCCCGAAAATGAGATCTACGTCAAGAGTCGGATCTTATATGGTTCTTACTTCGCCCGCCAAGCGATGGACAAGGCCGATGAGTGTTTGCTGGTGGAAGGTTATACGGATGTGATATCCTTGCACCAGGCAGGATTGGAAAATACCGTAGCCAGTGGCGGAACAGCCCTTACACCGGATCAGCTTCGGCTGATCAGAAAGTATACAGACAACCTGACCATTCTATATGATGGAGATGCTGCCGGGATAAAAGCAGCGCTTAGAGGGATGGACCTGGCCCTGGAGGAAGGACTGAATGTACGGCTGGTTCTTTTGCCCGACGGACATGACCCCGATAGTTATGTACGCGCTGAGGGCGCGTCCGGATTTCAAGAGTATATCCGTCAAAACAAAAAGGATATCATCCTTTTCCAATTGGAAGTGGCGTTGCAGGATGCCGGCTCGGACTCCATTCGTAAATCAGCTGTGGTCAACCGGATCGCTGAGACCATTGCCCGTATCAACAAGGCGGAGGATTTCACCCGCCAACAAGATTACATCCGCCAATGTGCCGGCTTGCTGAAGATCGATGAAGCAGGCCTGCATAGCCTTGTCAATAAATACATTCGGGACCGCATCTCGCTCATCGAAAAGAAAATGCCCTTTGAAGAGGCAAAGACATTTGAAGAGAACGCACAACAGGCCGAGCGCAATGAGTATGACGAGACAACCTTTCAGCTACTTTTCAAAGACGACCTGCAGGAAAAGGAGATCGCGCGCATACTGCTGGAGTATGGCATGCGTCCCTGGGAAGGGGATCAATTGGTCGCCGACTATATTTTCGAGGAACTGCTGGACGAGTCGTTGATCGACAATCCCACTGTGCTGCAGTTGATCCAACAATACCGAACCCTTCGGCTGGAGAAAACAGGACCGATCAGCCGGTCAGAGTTTGTTTATCATGCCGATCAGGAGCTGAGCCGATTCGCCGTTTCATTGCTTCAATCACCTTACGAGGAGAGTCCCCGCTGGCGAGACAGTTCTACCACGTATAGTGGCTTTCAGCCACGCCTGTTCGAACAAGACTATGCTGACATAGTAAAATTGATCCAGTCGCCCAATCCGGAGGATCTCCAGAAATACTTGCTGATGGAAGAGGATAGAAGTTTGGAGGAGGTTCAATCTGCCATCACCTACCTAAAACTCCGTAAGATCAAGCGGATGATCTTGGAAAATCAACAGGACATGGAAAAGGAGCACAGCGAAGATGAGTTTCGCATGCTTCACCAAACACATATGCATTTAAAGCAAATGGAGATCGGACTGACTCTCGCCATGGGCACGGCCGTATGGCGATAAAAAAAGCCCCTATTTAGGGGCCTGTACTTACGAACAATATCTGTGTTTTATTCTGCGATCACTTCGGTGTTGATTGCCACCGTGGCTGCTACCAGCTCCGAGCGACAGAAACGCAAGGCAGACCAAAGGTGATCTAACTCTACGCGATCGATACTTTCAAAACCTTCTCCGGTCAAACAGTTCCAGCTGCACTCCCGATTCAGGTCAGTCACGATCTTGGAAGTAGTTTTGGGATACGCTACCCAAAACTTGGTAGTATCCTTCAAGGCAGGCATTACATCCCGTATAATGCCGGTTAACTGCGTTTCATTCACCGCGAAAACCAGTGCAAAATCGATCTTTCTGGATTTCAGCAAGGGGGTGATATTCTTTGCAAAGGACAGTTTACTGAATTGCTTTTCGATGGAAGAGGGCAACCCCTGGATCAGTAAATTTTTCTCATCTGCCAACAGCAGTTTCTCGGGTAGGGTCTGTAGCATGTGGATCGTATTTGGGGACAGTCCAACCGTTGATTGTGATCATTTGGTCGGGCAGCAAAAATACGACGAATTGAGGCATGTGCCAACTAGAAACTTAGAGCCGCCATTTATTGAAACTAAAATATTCGAAAAGAGACATTAAAGATTGAATATCAACGCTTTGATTTATTATAATACTCCAAGGCCTCGGGCATGATACGTTCGAGTCGCTCGATTCGTTTTCCCTCTGCCGGGTGTGTATTCAAAAACTCGGACGTTTTACCTCCGCCGGCTTTTTCCATCCGCTCCCACAGGCCGATGGCCGCCCGGGGATCATACCCACTTTTGGCGGCAAGGATCAAGCCCCAACGGTCGGCTTCTAATTCATGTCCCCTGGAGAATGGCAATATAACGCCTAGTTGGGAGCCGACTCCGTAGGCGACCATAAACAGATTTCGAGTTTCCTGTGGTTTATCGGCAAGTGCCACCGACAGGGCTACTCCCCCCAGTTGTTGTACGATGGCCTGGCTCATCCGCTGATTTCCATGCTGTAATAATGCGTGACACACTTCATGGCCCATTACAGCTGCCAGTGCGTCTTCGTTTTGCGAAACCGGTAAGAGGCCGGTGTACACAACGATCTTCCCGCCCGGCATGCACCAGGCATTGATTTGATTATCCTGTACCAGATTGACCTCCCAGTCATACCCTTTTAACCGGTCGGTCAAGCCTTTTTCCGCATACAATTCGTTCACGGCCCGAACGATGCGCTCCCCTACCCGATTGACCATGGAGGCATCCATGTTGGAGCTGGTACCCAACACCCGCTTACCGGACAAAAACTGACGGTATTGATTATTCGCCATACCCTGTAGCTCCGATTCGGGCAACAAAGTGAATTGACGTTTGCCACTCAGGGCATTTTGGCTGCAGGCGATCAAAAGCCCGGCACCCAAGAAAAAAACGATCAACCATCTCATGGGCAAGTATTTCATAACCAAATCTAACGAAGAGGACGTTAAAAAACCGCAAAGAATTACCGGTCTGTGTCGGCCGAACGATCGAGCCGTCGTTTGTTACGGTTTTTGAATAGCGGGATCTTGCTTTCATTTCCCTTCAATAAGCGGCCGATGTTCTTTTGGTGAGTAAGCAAAACCAACAGCGCCACAGATATGGCAAATACTCGATAAAGTGGATTCTCTACATTGAAAACAACCAGAATGAAAATGGGAAACGCGATACTGGCCAGTATGGAACTGAGTGATACAAATCGGGTCAGGTAAAGTACCAACAAGAAGACACCCACACAGGACACTGCGGTCCAGGGGGAGATACCCAAAATCATGCCAAACAAGGTGGCCACACCTTTTCCTCCCTTAAAATCAGCCCAGATCGGGAATATATGTCCCAACACGGCCGCCAAGCCCAAACAGGTCATCAAATTATCCAGTCGCCATTCCGACTCCACATATTCAGGCAGCAACCAAGCCAATTGAACGGCCACCATCCCCTTCATCATATCCAATAATAGAACCGTGGTTCCCCACTTGGGCCCCAATACACGATAGGTATTGGTGGCACCCGGATTGCCACTGCCATAGTTTCGGATATCCATGTCGAAGAAACGCCTGCTGACCCATACGGACGTAGGGACGCTGCCAATTAAATAGGCCAGTATGAGAAATAAGAATTCGTTCATTGGACAATCAAGGAAGCGTAAAACTAACCAAAAACGGAGAAATATCGTAAAAAAATGAGCGTCCTATTCTATTGATTATCTGAAGATTGCATACAAATCCAACCTTTTTCGGCTGCGATATTGATACGATGCAAACCAACCTGGCTCAGGGCTTGGTCCATAACAGTCAGATCCTCTTCCAGTACACCGCTCAATAACAGAGTGCCACCCGGTGAGAGAACTTTCTTCAGATCCGTCATGTGATCCAACAAGATATTCCGATTGATGTTTGCCAGTATGGTTTCAAAGGCACCGGTTACGTCGATACGGTCGGCACAGCGGAATTCAATATCGGTTGTTCCGTTCTCTTTGGCATTGTCGATCGCATTTTCGATGCTCCAATCTTCGATATCGATTCCGATCACCTCTCCCGCCCCCATCTTCTTTGCCAAAATAGCCAGAACCCCAGTGCCGGTTCCGAAATCCAATACGCGGTCGCCGGGACGGATCAGGCCATTCATCATTTGCACCATCAGACGTGTGGTGATGTGATGACCGGTACCAAAACTCATTTTAGGTGTGATGACAAGTTCGTGTGTTACATCATTCATGGGCGCATGAAATGCCGCGCGAATACCAACGAGGTCATTGACACGCACGGGTGTAAAATTTGACTCCCACACCTGGTTCCAGTTAGTCTTCTCGATGGTCGAAAAATCATATGCAACGTTGTTTTCCGACAGATAGGTCAAAACATCCGACTGCTGCACCCATTCGTTGTCGGGCCGATAGGCCAACAACCGATCCGGCATTTCTTCGAATCCATCAAATCCATTCTCGGCCAAAAAGGCGATCAATGAATCCGATTGCTCCGGTGAGTCAATTTCTATAGTGAGACATATATGCTGCTCCATCAGTATGAAAAGTAAAAGACCCTGTCGAGCAGGGTCTTGGTGTATTAATTAGCGTTTTGATCATCTTCCGGATGTGGCGGGCGCGGAGCCGACTCGGGTCTCGGCATCAGCACCTTACGGGAGAGTTTGAATTTGCCAGACTTCGGATCCGTACCGATTAATTTGACCTTCATGTGATCACCCTCTTTCACGATACCCTCCAACGTTTCCAAACGTTTCCAGCTGATCTCGGAGATATGAACCAATCCTTGCTTACCGGGCAGGAACTCTACGAAGGCTCCAAAAGGCATGATGGATTTAACGGTTGAATCATAGACATCCCCCACCTGCGGAACGGCTACAATACCCTTGATCCAAGATACGGCTTTCTCAACTCCCTCTTTGTTTACACTGAAGATGCTGACTTCGCCCCGGTTGTTTATTTCTTCCAATGTGATGGTGGTACCGGTTTCACGT
This sequence comes from Bacteroidota bacterium, assembly GCA_046081925.1. GTDB lineage: Bacteria > Bacteroidota > Bacteroidia > Chitinophagales > Chitinophagaceae > JJ008. Next base: position 174,756 of record JBJTWV010000032.1, read on the forward strand.
TGGATCTCTTGTATCACTTTTCCACCTGGCCCGATCACCGCTCCGATGAACTCCTTATCAATGAACAGTTTCACCATGCGAGGTGCATGCGGTTTCACCTCCGAACGGGATTCAGGGATGGATTGATACATATGATCCAAGATGTGCAAACGGGCACGACGAGCTTGATCCAGCGCCTGCTGCATCACTTCCATTTTCAAACCGTCCACCTTGATATCCATCTGCACTCCGCAGATACCATCGCGGGTACCGGTCACCTTGAAATCCATATCACCCAGGTGATCTTCGTCACCCAAGATGTCGGTGAGGATCGCGTACTTGTCTCCTTTGGAGATCAGTCCCATCGCCACACCCGAAACGTGTTTAGGCATACCAACGCCGGCATCCATCAACGCCAATGAACCCGCACAAACGGTTGCCATGGACGAAGAGCCGTTCGATTCGAGAATATCACTCACCACACGAACCGTGTATGGGAAATCCCCTCCGGGCATCATTTGCTTCAGCGAACGTTGAGCCAGGTTACCATGGCCTATTTCTCGGCGGCTTTGGCCACGCATCATCTTCACCTCACCTGTTGAGAAAGGCGGGAAATTATAATGCAGGTAAAATTTAGAATCAACTGATTTACCAGCGCTTTCCACCAATAACTCGTCCATCGGCGTACCCAATGTGACCGTGGTCAACGATTGCGTTTCGCCACGGGTGAACAGGGCCGACCCGTGAGGAGAAGGCAATATGTCCACTTCCATATCCAGCGGACGAACGGTTTCCAGATCACGTCCGTCGAGACGAACACGTTCGTCGAGGATCATGTCACGAACCACATCGTAATGCAGGTCGCTATAATAGGTGGAGGTAAGTTTTTTGGTCAAATCGGGCAACGACTCACCTTCCGCGAGTCCGAGGTCCTTCTTCAAAAATTCGACCACTTCATTTTTGATGGCCGCAAAGCGATCGCTACGCTCGTGTTTACTGAGCTTGCCCTTAGCCACCTCGTATACTTTGGGTTGTGCAAAGGCGTAGATCTTGTCTCGCAACGCCTCATCCGTTGCAGGCTTCACGTAGTCACGCTTCCCTTTCACGCCAGCCATATCGCGCAATTCTTCCTGCGCTTTTACTTGTGTGCGGATCGCGTTGTGGGCGATCTCCAATGCCTGACAGAGGTCGGCCTCGGAACATTCCTTGGCTTCTCCTTCCACCATCATCAGATTCTTATCAGTGGCCGCAATGATGAAATCAAGGTCTGATTTTTCCATTTGGCTGCGGGTCGGGTTGACCACAAACTGACCTTCCACGCGCGACACCCGTACCTCGGAGATGATCTCCTTGATAGGAATATCCGAAACGGCTAAAGCGGAAGATGCCGCCAAACAGGCCAGCGCATCGGGCATGACCTCGGGATCACTGGAGATCAGTGTAACCAGTACTTGAACATCACAGAGATAATCGTCCGGGAAAAGAGGACGAAGCGCGCGGTCGATGAGTCGACTGGTCAACACTTCATAATCGTTCAGCTTGGCCTCCCGCTTAAAAAAGGAACCGGGAATACGACCGGCAGAAGCGAATTTTTCTTGATAGTCAACCGACAAGGGAAAGAAACTCTGCCCTTCTCTGGGATCTTTGTTAGCGACGACGGTGGCAAGGATCATACACTTATCACAGGATACGGTAACGGCTCCGTCTGCCTGACGGGCGAGACGACCGGTTTCAATGGTGACCATACGGCCATCCCCCATATCAAATGTTTTACGAATGGGTTGTTGTAACATAAATATTAATTTAAGAAAGCGACTGGCACGCGCAGGTGCTTTCGGTGGAAAAGATTTCCGATACTAAGGCTGGTTGCATCGATCTGGGTGTAACGACTCGTCCTGTCAGGAAGGTCGTAAAACGAAGCAAGCCCCGGCCTTGTAGCGGGGGCTTGTGATTATTTACGGATACCCAATTTTTCGATCAGGGCACGATAACCGGTCAGGTTATGCTTTTGCAGATAATTCAGCAGGCGCTTACGCTTACCTACCAATTGCATCAGTCCCCGGTGGGTAGAAAAGTCTTTCTTGTTGGCTTGCAGGTGTCCGCTGATATGGCTGATACGCTCAGTCAACAGGGCGATCTGTCCTTCAATAGAGCCGGTGTTCTTTGCATCGCCGGCATAGGTCTTGAAAATGTTTGCTTTTTTCTCAGTTGTTAGTGACATCTTTTTTTCTTTTTAGTTCATCCGATTTTTTTCATCCGATTTTAGAGGGGGCAAAGCTACGAAGACCTTCTGTAATGAACAAGTGATTTTTTTGAGGAAAAAGCCATGAAAGCCAACGTCTTAGGCCGAATCCAGTAGCTTTGCAATATGGAAATTTCTGCTGATACCAAGGCCATTTTGGGCCTTCAACTGCCTACCGACCCCCGCTGGGTTGACCTTGCGGCCCTGTCCCTGGCCGACATCCTGACCGATCACGCCTACTGCGAACAAAAAGCGGCCACTTCCTGCATCTCACTGATCCAGCGATACAGCCAGCACGAAGCCTTGGTAAGCTCCCTCGCCCCCATCGTGACAGAGGAATGGGGTCATTTCCAGTTGGTATTGGCTGAACTTCAAAAGCGAGGATTGCAGCTTGGGAAACAACGAAAGGATGAATATGTAAATGCCCTCATCGAGTTCCAGCAAAAAGGTGGCGATCCAACAGACCGAATGCTGGATCAACTGCTTACCATGGCTCTGATCGAAGCCAGAAGTTGCGAACGATTCAAACGATTGAGTGAGGGACTCAGCGACGCCTATCTACAACAATTCTATCGCCGCTTCATGGAAAGCGAGGCTGGCCATTACACCCTTTTCCTTGAACTGGCAGAAAAGTATATCGACCCGGCCAAAGTACGTGCCCGGTGGAAAGAGTGGCTTCAGTACGAAAAGGACATCATCAGTAATTTAGACGTTAGAGGCGACCGCATCCACTGATCATGACTACCCCACTCCCCCATTCACTCACCGATCTTCTCACCTCCGGCCTCGGGGATTCGGAAAGTAAACTCATCACCGACGGATTGATCCATCGAACTTACCGGCTAAAGACAGGTACAACCAACTACCTACTGCAATCGGTTAACAAAAACATTTTTTCGTATCCGAAAGGGCTGATCGATAACCACCTGATCCTCTTTGATCATTTTCTCGCTCCTGACACACCCTTTACACACCCATTAGCCCAACCCCTTTTATTTCCGAACAGAGACTGGTTGTTTCAGGACGAATCCGGAAACACCTGGCGACTATGTGAATACATAGAAGGATCCTGTACACGATCGGGCGTGGAAGATGCCGCACAGGCGTATGCGTTGGCTGATTTTTTTGCCCGCTTCACCCGACATGCATCAACCCTTGACAGCAGTAATTGGCACATCCCCCTTCCGAACTTTCATGACTTGGAAGCACGATTTTCACAATGGGAGTTGGCCATTCGGAACGACCCGGCGAAAAGAAAAAAGGATTTGTTGGCCTTGATCGAAGAATTGAACGGTCGACAGGTATACGTCAATTTTTATAGTGGGATGCGGCAAAACCCGAATTTCCCCTTGCGAATGATGCATCACGATGCCAAACTTAGCAATGTACTTATTGACGCACAGACAGACCAATGGCTGTGTCCCATCGATCTGGATACCGTGATGCCAGGTTATTTTTTTTCGGACCTAGGCGACATGATCCGCTCGCTTTGCAATACGGCCCCTAGAGAGGACAGCCCGGCTTCCGACATTTCGTTTCGTGCAGATATATACGAGGCACTCTTACAAGGCTATCGGATTGGTATGAGCGGAACACTTTCTCGGCAAGAGGAAGAACAACTGGATATGGCAGGTCCGTTGATCACTTACATGCAAACACTCCGATTTTTGACGGACCACGTAAATGGTGATCTGTACTATCAGATCGATCATCCGGGACAAAATCTGGAGCGAGCCTTGAATCAGTTTACCCTTCTAAAAAAGATGGAGGCCTATCTGAAAGAGAAAGGTCGTCTATAGCCGACCCCCTGCGAAATAGTGTAACTCCTCCGACAGATCCAATTCGGGGAACCGCTGTTGCAAACCAACTGTTTTTTGATAGTGACTGCGGAGAAACTGTTGATGTGCCTGTGTATCGGGGTATTGTACCCGATGACGGCGAGCCGTTACCAGCGACCGGATCTCCTCGATGAGCGAACAGGTTTGTGCTTCAAAGGCATAATCGGAGAATCGCTCCAGCACAAATTGTGTAGCAGCGAAATTCGGGTGCACCAGGTCAATATCGTAAAATCGATGATCGCGTAACACATCGATCACAAACTCATAAGCAGGAAAATAATAGCAATCGGCCAGTTGTTCCGTTACCTCCTGCACGGCCTGTATCAAACGCGCCTTGCTTCGGTTATTTTCAACCACCCCATCCCGAATGTGTCTGACGGGACTGATAGTGAGAAGGATCTTTACTTTCGGATTGCGTTCGCGCACTCGTTGGATAGAACGTTTCATGCCCGAGAGAATCTGCTCGGTCGACATCATTTCCTTGCTGAACCAATCAGCAGGGGCCCGATGACAATTAGTCACCGCATCGCCTGCTTGCAAGTTGGCCATTGCAGCACGATCGGTGAGGCGATATGAAAAGGCAGAGCCCAGCGTCAGGATCAGCCAGTCCGCATCTTGTATGAAGGAATGGGTATCCTTTATCGATCGGTTGATCCGGTCCAATGACACAGCAGCATCCGTAGCCGAAAATCGGGAATGGTGATGCCAACTGTGAAAGCATTCTTGCCAAAAGAACAGGTCATTGTTTGTATACAGACGTCCCTCACAATAATCCTGTAATGCGGTACCTATCGCATCCGGTCCAAACAGAATGCCATGCGGATTTTGCAAAACCTTGAATTTCCAATCTTTTAACGCCTCTCCGATGTGTTCGGTGAAGCAGGAGCCCAGCAACAGGATCTTGTGATCATGATTTATCGGCGTTGGCAACGGGCCAGGGGTCAATGGAAGTTGAAATTGCATCACTCAAATATCGTTTTTGCCAGTTGAGCGGAGATATCGAGCTGCGTTCGATCGATCGGCAGGTTGGGCGATTTATCCGAGAGGAAATCGATCAGCCCTTTTGTGTCAATATTCCCAACCATTTCGTCATCTGCAAAAGGGCATCCACCCCATCCGCCAATGGCGCCATCGTATCGACGACAGCCAGCTGCATAGGCTGCCGCAATTTTCTCTCGTTGACCTTCGGGTCTGGCATGCAAATGAACCCCCCATTGAATGGAGGGAAATTCTTTTTGGCAAGTGGCCACCAGATGACCCACCTCTTCGGGCGAGGCCAAACCAACGGTATCTGCCAGTGACACGATCTTCACCCCCATCGAATGAAGTTGCCCTGCCATGGACAACACCTGATCGGAATGATATGTTTCCAGATACGGATTTCCGAATGCCATCGAAATATAGATCACCAATTCAGCCTTCGAACGGCTTGCTTGCTCTTGCAAATACTTGGACAGCTCGATACTTTCGGCTATTGATTGACGGGTATTTCGTTGCTGGAAGGTTTCCGAAATGGAAAGAGGAAATCCCCAATACTGTAGATAGGGATGTTGGGAGGCCTCCTGCGCTCCTCGCTGGTTGGCGAGGATTACCAAGAGTTTTGTTTGCGTGTCCTTCAAGTCAAGCCCCCGTAACATTTCATGCGTATCCGCCAATTGGGGAACAGCTTTGGGCGAAACAAAACTGCCCACGTCGAGAGTATGAAACCCAACCGACAGGAGTTGCTGTATATAGGAAATCTTTTGGGGAGTGGGTATGAGCTGAACCCTGCCTTGCCAGGCATCCCGGGGGCACTCGATCAGTTGAATATCGTCAATCATGAACGACGTTGTTTCATCGTTTCATACAGGATCATGCCTGTTGCCACCGAAACATTCAAACTATCAAAATCTCCCTGCATGGGTATGTGTACTTGTGCATCGGCTGCTTTCAGCAGAGCCGGATAAATTCCTTTTTCTTCCCCTCCCAATATAAGGGCAAGAGGCTGTGAAAGATCGGCGGTATCGACCGGAATGCCGGCGCGCATCACGGTCGCCATAACTTGTATCCCATTCAGGTGTAACTCATCAATGGCCTTTAGTAAACTGTTCACGCGGCATAAGGGGATCTTTTCCAAAGCACCGGCAGAAGTCAGAATAGCATCTTCCTGCAACGCCCCCACTCCTTTGTCGGGAATGATCAGCGCGTGTACGCCCGAGCAATAGGCAGTCCGCGCAATGCCACCGATATTCCGAACGTCAGTTATGCCATCCAGGATAAGGAACAAGGGGGTCTGCCCCCGCTCAATGACCCAAGAGATCACATCCTGCAGATCGTGGTATTGAACTTTGGCTTTTTGCGCAACACATCCCTCGTGATTCTCAATATGAAAACTATTCAGTTTGGCGATCGGTACCATTTGAATGGGTACACCCCGAAGCGTGGCTGCCTGCCGAATGCGCTGAACGACCGGACCAAATGATTTCAGATCTAGATAAACTTTATCCAAATGCTGTCCGGACTCGAGTGCCTCCAACACAGCTTTGGGGCCAATGACCAGTGTACTCTTTTTGGGACGAGGGGGGCTTTGACGAAATGATTTCACGGAACAAAGAAAGGAAAAAAAAGGCCCATCCGAGGATGGGCCTGCTCATTTCAGGGTCGATATTATAAACCAAAGGCCTTTTTAACCTTGGTTACATAATCCAACTTTTCCCAGGTGAAGAGTTCCACTTTCTTATGGATGGTCTTACCACCGGGTGCCACAAATGTTTTGGTGATGGTTTTCGGCGTCCGTCCCATGTGTCCGTAGGCAGCACTCTCGCGATAGATCGGATTGCGCAGCTTCAGTCTTTTTTCGATGAAGTATGGGCGCATATCGAATATCTGCTCCACGATCGAGCTGATCTGACCGTCGGTCAAATTGACCTTGGCGGTACCATAGGTATTCACATTGATGCTGGTGGGCTTGGCTACACCGATCGCATAAGAGACCTGAACCAATACTTCGCTGCAAAGTCCCGCGGCCACGAGGTTTTTGGCTATATGACGGGTAGCATATGCGGCTGAACGATCCACTTTCGAGGGATCTTTTCCGCTGAATGCTCCACCGCCGTGTGCGCCTTTACCGCCATAAGTATCCACGATGATCTTGCGGCCGGTAAGTCCGGTGTCGCCATGAGGGCCACCGATCACGAATTTTCCGGTCGGATTCACGTGGTATTTGATATTCCCTTTGAAGAGATTGGCGTAACGCTTGTAGCGTTTTTTAACACGAGGAATCAAAATATTGATGACATCTTTTTTGATGCGAGCCAACATCTTGGTTTCCTCATCAAAATCATCGTGCTGGGTAGAGATCACGATGGCATCGATTCGAATGGGTTGATTGTTATCGTCGTACTCAAGCGTCACCTGGCTCTTGGCATCGGGACGCAGGTAAGGCATGGGTGATTTTTTCTCCCGACGGATGGCGGCAAGTTCGATGAGTAAGTTATGGGCCAGGTCAAGTGCCAGTGGCATATAATGAGGGGTCTCGTTGGAGGCATACCCGAACATCATTCCCTGATCTCCGGCGCCCTGATCTTCTTTCTTCTTGCGTTCCACCCCTTGGTTAATGTCGGCCGATTGCTCATGAATAGCCGACAGGATACCGCAACTTTTGGCCTCGAACATATATTCGCTTTTGGTGTAGCCGATCTCGCGGATCACCTCACGGGCGATGTCCTGCACATCGAGATAGGCACGTGACTTGACCTCTCCGGCCAGCACCACTTGTCCGGTGGTCACAAGAGTTTCACAGGCAACTTTCGATTGCGGATCGAAGGCCAAAAAATGATCGATCAGTGCATCGGAGATTTGATCGGCGACTTTGTCGGGATGTCCTTCACTAACGGACTCAGAGGTAAACAGATAAGGCATGCTTGGATGTATTTCGGCAAAGATAAGCGCACAATGGTTTTCTGCGCTGCCAGCAAGGCAGTATGTTATAAACGGGAATAGACCAACCGAAGACGCATACGCTTGGTGGCATCCGGGAAATTACCCCCGGCCAATACGATCCGTCCATAAGCCACCCGATCCGTGATGTACATCTGGTTGCGTGCCCGGTAATTGGGTGAATACAAGAACGCACGTATGGGCACGTAGATCCGCAGGGTATCGTTTCGAAGTCGTTGCGTAACGAGGCTTTGCACATAACGGGTGAGGTTAAATCGGTATGTGCTATCGGTCTTTAGCTTACCCCCGAATGTTGCGATATCGTAACTGAAAGAAGTGAAATTATTGGAGATCAGCATGTCGTTATCGAAGGTATAGGCGGTATCACCATTCGGACTGATCCGATCCATGAACAAGGCGAGCGGGTAAGGGAAGGTGCCCCCTTGGGTACTGGGTAAAGGAGCCGCGATCAGCTCTGCCCGGTGAACCACTACATTCCGAAAAGTATCCAGCGCCGGTATCCGTATACGGGCCATGGATCCGGGGGTGGCAGGAAGGAACACCTTATCATCCGCTGGCAGCCCATTGTTAAGATAACTCAACCAATTTCCGCCCGCGGTGCGACGAACCAGATTGGCCTGCCCACCGGTGGAGTGGAAATAATCCGCTTGTGTGGTGTCGGTGATCCCATTCTTAGTGTATCGAAAATAGACCGTCAGTTTGCTTTTGATCACGTCGGTTGGATTGATATAGACCAACGCATTACCCGAGTAATCAGCCTTGATCGCAAACCCCCGTAACAACTTCTTGAAGATGGAGTCATTTCGATAGCCTCCGTTAGCGGTATTGGAAGTATCGTATCCAACGAGGCGTCGTCCGAATGCCGGATCGATCGGAATACGGATCGCGTTGGCGATCTTGCTGGTATCTCTTTTTCGTAAGAATTGCACCGAATCGGTCAGACGCTTCACTTGAAAGGTCTTGTTGCCAAGCTCGGAACCGACGGTGGTGAAATCGGGCTGATTGTATTTATATAAAGTCGTGTCATTGAAACCCACCGTTTGACTGATCTCGAAAACCCGCAATGTCAAATTACTGTTCGTATCGCCATAGGAGCCTTGATACGAGAGAGAGAGAACAACCGAATCGACTCCAACAGAATCCCGGTTGTAATAGGGGTAGATGAAATAATTGGGGTGGCTGATATTGAAATAGGCATCCGCGTGGGTTCCGCCGAATTCCGGATCAGAAATGTTGCCGATAGCCAGATCGTCGGTGAAATACACCTTGGTCGAATCGGTCATTAACTGATTGTCAGCCTCAGCCGGCAAAAATGCCTCGAAGGTGTTGATGTTGTCGACCGGCGGGATGAGGTCACCGCCCAGTTGGGTGGATTCGTTGATACGGGTGCAGGCACTGAAAAAAAAGATCATCGGCAGGCCAAGCAAAAACAGTAAACGGCTACTAAAGGAGTTTGGACTTGCCATAGGTATTGGTAAACGAAAGGTTGGGTTAGCCGGCAAGGTCGCTATAGAGTTGTAAATAGTCTGTTAAATCGCCATCGGCCTGATAGGGCAGCGTTTTTCTACCCCTCACCTTGGTGAACTCGTCGGCCAGCTTTTTATCGATCTTCTCTGCTCCGAATGTGATGGCATCGGCGAATTGCGCGCCTCCGCGGAACATGGCCAGATTGGTGCCGTCTTTATATACCTCGAGGTCTTTCTCTTTCAGCGAGGTATGTATGAGTGCTTTTTGAAGGAATGCCGGACCCAGTTTTTCTTTGAAAGTGCGATCGCCCAGTGTATAAACCACTTTGCTGTGCGCGAACACCGGTTCTTTTTTATAAACCGTTTTGAGGTAGGCGGGGATCAAACCGGTCATCCATCCGCTGCAATGGATGATATCGGGTGGCCATCCGAATTTTTTCACGGTCTCCAAGGCACCCTTGCAAAAGAATACGGTACGAAGGTCATTATCGAAAAACCATTGATCCTGTTCGTCGTGAAAGACGGATTTACGTTTGAACAATTCCTCGTTATCCAGAAAATAGACCTGCAAGCGGGCACTGGGCAGGGAAGCCACCTTGATCTGAAGAGGAAGATCATCATTGTCAACGGTCACATTGATACCGGACAAACGAACCACCTCGTGCAACCGGTGCCGACGTTCATTGATGGTGCCGAAACGAGGCATGATGCAACGCACCTCAAAGTTGTTATCGTTCGCTTTAATGGCCAGACGATTGACGATCTCCGAGAACTCCGTCAGTTCCAAATAGGGAGACATCTCGTTGGCGATAAAGAGAATGCGCTTTTTTGCTGACATCGGCTACACTTTGTATACGCGTCGGACAGGCGGATGAAACCAGGACCGAACCTATCCATCAAGGGTGCAAAAGTACAGAAAATAGGGAAAATCAGTGTTTTGAAAAAAGGATGCCCCGACATTTGGTAGCTTTACGTACCAATGACCATGTCCAAGAAGCACATTTCCAAAATCACTTCCAACCTGTTTTACGCCGCCCTGGCGGTGTTTTTCATTTGGCTGTCTCTTCGGCATTTGAACGCCGATCAATGGACCGATATTCAGGCGGCCCTTCGGAATACGCGGTTCACCCTGATCGTTCCGGTGATCGGCATTCTGTTTCTGAGTCATTGGGTAAGAGCCCTTCGCTGGCGCTTGCTGATCGGATCGCTGGGCCATACAGTGAGCAAACGAGACACCTTTTATGCGGTCATGATCGGGTACTTAGTCAACCAAGGCGTTCCTCGGTTGGGGGAAGTGATGAAGTGTACCCTGCTAGGACGCAAAGCCGGTATTCCGGTAGAGAAACTGATCGGCACCATTTTGCTGGAAAGACTTTTTGATGCCTGTTGCCTGTTGGTATTTTTTGGGATCACACTGGCCATCCAACCCGACTTGTACGGAAAATTGATGACCACCTTCTTTGAATCCGGTCAGTCTGTTTCTACCAAAAAAGATAGCTCGGGCCTCTGGATCATAAGTTTGGTACTGATCGGCTTGGGCATTTTGGCTTGGTGGAAGTTGCGACACATGAAGGTCGAGGAATTAAAAAACAGACTTCGTCGCTTTCAACGGCAATTCGTTGAAGGCCTTCGGTCGATACAACACCTGAAAGCGCGAGGCTATTTTCTATTCCTGACGTTGGTCATGTGGAGTTGTTACCTGGGTGGCGGGTACATCGGACTGCTGGCCTTTTCCGACACGCAGTCGCTCGGCCTGCCGGTGGCATGCAGCATCCTATCTGCCGGAAGCGTGGGCATGATCGCCTCTCCCGGAGGTATTGGGGCCTATGCCTACCTGATCCAGAAAACCATGGAATTGTATGGCCTGAAGGAAGCAGCCGCCATCGCATTTGGATGGCTGTTGTGGCTGGCACAGACAGGGGTAGTGATCGTGGGTGGATTGGCGAGCTTTGCCGGCATCTCCATCAAAAACAGAACAGATGAAACGGCCTGAGTTATATCTCCAAAAGATCCTGACTGGTGAACAGGCCCGGCAACAAGTCCAGTCCTGGCATCTGCTCGGACAAACCGTCGTTTTTACCAACGGTGTATTCGATCTGCTTCACCAAGGCCACCTATACTCACTGGGAGAAGCAGCTAAAGAAGGAGATCGTTTGATCGTGGCGATCAACTCGGATGCATCGGTGAAACGATTGAAAGGGCCCGACCGCCCCATACAATCCGAAACCACCCGATCTCACGTGTTGGCAGCCTTACTATTCGTCGATGCCGTAGTCATATTTGATGAGGATACCCCTGCCAACTTGATCGAACAGATCGAGCCGGACGTATTGGTCAAAGGGGGCGATTACCGTCCCGACCAAATTGCCGGTGCAGAATCGGTTATTCAGAAAGGTGGACGAATCGTGATCAATCCCATATTGGAGGGATTTTCCACCACCTCCCAGATACAAAAGATGATTCGCCGCTAGTCAAATCCTTCGTCCTAATTTCGCGGCGTCAATCATTTCCATGCGTCCAATCCTTTTTTTGTCCTCCCTCCTTGCGTTGGTTCTCCCAACCCTTTCCAAGAGCCAAGACTCCATTACCCGAACGCTTCCTGAAGTGGTCTTAACGGCAAACGGGGTCACTCAATCTGTGGCGCAAACCGGACGAAACATATGGGTGATCCCGGGAAGTTTGCTAGGGCGCAGTCCCGCATACTCGATCGACGACCTGCTTCGATTTATACCCGGACTGGAAATTCAGCAACGTGGTCCGCAAGGCACCCAAGGCGATCTGCTGATTCGGGGCGGAACCTTTCAACAAGTTTTGGTATTGGTAGATGGGATTCGGTTGAATGATCCGTTAACTGGACATTTCAGCGGATACATTCCTGTCGACCCATTGGAGATCGATCGGATCGAAGTGCTGAAAGGTCCGGCCTCCGCCATCTGGGGATCTGAAGCGGTGGGTGGTGTGATCCAGATCTTCACCAAAACATTTGCCAAACTGGTCGATCAAGCCAAGCCGTCGATCCAACTGGGTGCGGCCGTTGGCGAATACAACATGATCAATGGACAAGCTCGTTTATTCGTTCAGAAAAATAAACATCGGCTCTCCTTTTCGGGCAATACCCGAAACAGTGATGGAGCACCCCAACGTGGTACGCGTGGATATTTCAACTTGCACACCGCGCAAGCCGCTTGGCAACAGGATCTTTCGCACGGATGGAACCTACGTCTGCGAACATCCCTCGATCGACGAAAATTTGGTGCGCAAAATTTCTATACCGGATTCATCAGCGATACGGCCTCCGAATCAGTGAACACCTGGTGGAGTCATGTGCAGCTGACCAAAACAATGAGGCAAGGGCAACTGCGTCTGGATGTGAGCCACAAACAATTGTTTGACGAGTATCGATTCAGACCTGTCAGCATCCCCAACCAAAACAATATTGATTTCACTCAATTCCAGGCGATCTATCAATCAGGGAACAAAGAGAAATGCCAATATCAGTTCGGTTTGCAGGGATATCAACGACAGATCCGTTCCAACGACAGAGGCAATCATCAGATCGAACAAGGCGCCCTGTTCAGCCAGGTTCGTATCTCTCCTACTCCGCAGATAAATCTGAATGCCGGTCTGCGGTTGGTGTGGGATGAATTGTACGGCACGATCCTGCTTCCTCAGCTGAGCAACTCATTCACTCAGAAAAATCATGATTGGAGAATTTCTGCGGGTCGCTCATTCCGCGATGCAGATTTTACAGAACGATACAATAATTACAACAAACCATTGGTGACAAGCGGACGTATCGGCAATCCGTATTTACGTCCGGAGGATGCGTGGCAGGCGGAGGTCGGATATGACTGGCGCACATCGGCCAAATTCACGCTGCATAGCAGCCTCTTCTATCGGGATCAACGCAATTTGATCGATTGGATCACGACGCCTTATGTCCAAATGCCACGAACGATCAATCTGTCGCCCACCGGAACGTACGGCCTCGCAAAAAATGTAGAACGCGTGCGTACCCAAGGACTGGAGATCGATCTTCAATACCGGAGCAAAATTGGATCAGGTCAGATACAAACGCATGCAGGCCTGCTTTTGCTGAACAATCGAACCAGCGCGGGTGCTGCCGGATTTTATTTGAATAGTCATGCCCGGTTCCTGACCAACGCGCTGTTGCTTTATCAAATCAAAAACTGGGAGATGTCGGTCGGTGGTCTGTATAAGTTGCGTAATCGGCAAACCTCCAACTCCTTGAATTCGGCCCTTACTCCTTCCTATGTATTGATCCATTCAAAAATCCAATTCGGCTGGAAGGATCGCACCTATTCTCTTTACCTGCAAACCGATAACCTTTTGAATACGCGGTATAGCGACCTGTTGGGTGCGCCTATGCCGGGCAGATGGCTATCCGGTGGATTTCGGGTAATTTTATAATTCAACTTATCAAATGGAATTTCTACAAACCCTGGGGCTTCTGCCCGAAGAACTTGGAGTCAGTACCGGCCAAAAATGGTTGCCTTCTTCAGGAGATTGGATCACATCCAGTACGCCGGTGGATGGAAAAATGATCGGGCAGGTTCGATCGGCCGATCGAGAGTCTTACGAAGAAGCCTTGAAAGCAGCAACACTCGCTTTTCACACTTGGCGAAATGTACCTGCTCCCCGACGGGGCGAGATCGTTCGGCAAATGGGCGATGCCCTACGCGCTAAAAAAGATGCGTTGGGTCGATTGGTTTCTTATGAAATGGGCAAGAGCCTGCAGGAAGGATGGGGCGAAGTACAGGAGATGATCGACATCTGTGATTTTGCCGTGGGACTATCCCGACAATTACACGGCCTGACCATGCACAGCGAACGACCTGCTCACCGCATGTACGAACAATACCATCCACTTGGGATCGTAGGCATTATCTCTGCGTTCAATTTTCCGGTAGCCGTATGGAGTTGGAATACTATGCTGGCCTGGGTCTGCGGAGATGTTTGTATTTGGAAACCTTCCGAAAAAACGCCGCTCTGCTCCATCGCTTGTCAAAAGATCATCGCGGAAGTTTTGCGGAGCAACGATCTGCCCGAAGGGATCAGTGTAGTGATCAATGGCGGACGGGAAGTAGGTGAATGGCTGACGGCTGATACACGTGTTCCATTGATATCCGCAACCGGATCTACCCGCATGGGGAAAGAAGTTGCCTCTGTGGTGGGTAAGCGACTCGGACGTTCCTTACTCGAGCTTGGCGGAAACAATGCCATCATCATTACTCAGGAGGCGGATCTTGACATAGCGATACCGGCAGCGGTATTTAGCGCGGTTGGTACGGCCGGACAGCGGTGCACGACCACGCGTAGACTGATCATTCATACCTCCATCTACGAATCGGTCAAGCAAAAATTGATCAAAGCGTATGGACAGATCCGAATCGGGGATCCGTTGGATCCGACAAATCATATGGGACCGTTGATCGATACCGGAGCGGTCGATCAATACTTGCATTCGATCGAAGCATGTAAACAACAAGGTGGCACCTTCCTCATCGATGGAGGCGTACTGACCGGAGCCGGATTCGAAAGTGGCTGTTATGTAAAACCTTGTATTGCCGAAGTGAAACCCGATCTGTCGATCGTACAACACGAGACCTTCGCTCCGATCTTATATCTCATGACCTATGAAACCCTGGATCAAGCCATTGCCATTCAAAATGGAGTTCCTCAAGGACTATCCTCCGCGATCATGACGCTCAATTTGCGGGAGGCGGAGCAATTTTTATCGGCAGCCGGCAGTGATTGTGGCATCGCAAATGTGAATATTGGCACCTCGGGGGCCGAGATCGGTGGTGCCTTCGGGGGCGAAAAAGAAACAGGCGGCGGTCGGGAAAGTGGCAGCGATGCCTGGAAGGTGTATATGCGCCGGCAAACCAACACGATCAATTACAGCCGGCATTTACCCTTGGCACAGGGAATTCAGTTCGATCTTTGATGCAAATGAATCCTTAAAACAATGCGCGCCTATGGTCTCTGTAAAGAGATTCAGTACTTTTCATCCCTCAAATCAATCTATGTCATACAAACTTGTATTCCGCTCCTGGTTTCTCTCGCTTTGGCTATTGGCCTCCCTGATCACTTCGCAGGCCCAAACGGCCATCACCCCCGAATCACCCAAAGGCTGGCACTTGGCCGATAACAGTGCGGGATTTCGTGGCATCGCCTTAGATCAGGCGTATCAGTGGCTAAAAAGCAATAATAAAAAGAGTACGACCGTCATTGCGGCCGTCATTGATTCCGGTATCGACACCTTGCACGAGGACTTAAAATCCATACTCTGGCGAAACCCCAGAGAGGTCCCAGGCAATGGAAAAGACGATGATAATAACGGATATATCGATGACGTGCATGGCTGGAACTTTTTAGGCAATGCCAATGGCGATAACGTTGAAAAGGATTCCTACGAGGCGGCACGCGTTTTCCATGGATTGAAAGACAAATGGGAAGGCCGAACGATCGACCCGAATTCACTCAACGCCGAAGAACTATTCGAGTTTGAGATGTGGAAGCGGGCAAAGGCCGAAATAGCCGGTAATGACAACGGGATGGAGATTCTTTTGATGAAACGTGCCTATTTGAATTTTGTAAAAGGAGACAGCCTGCTACGTCTGGCGATGGGAAAAGAAAAATATACCGGCACGGAGCTTGGCGAGTTCATGCCAGAAGAACCCGAATTGAAGAAAGCAAAAAGTATGATCTATGGTCTGCTGGCTGCAAACGACAAGCTGGAGGTAAGCAATGTAGATTTCCTGAAAGATTTTAAAAATTATGTGGAATCGGAAGAGGCAAAAGCCAATGCTGCGGAAAATGCTCCCACCCCCTACCGGAATCAGGTGGTCAAGGATCAATATGAGAATTTCAACGACCGATCTTATGGCAACAACAATCTGATGGTGGGCTTGGATGCGGCCGTTCATGGCACTCACGTCTCGGGCATCATTGGAGCTGCACGCAACAACGGAGTTGGTATGGATGGGGTTGCCGACAACGTTCAGATCATGACCTTGCGGGCCGTGCCCGATGCGGATGAACATGACAAGGACATTGCACTGGCCATTCGCTATGCGGTGGATCACGGTGCGCGCGTCATCAATATGAGTTTCGGAAAGAGTTTTTCGCCCGAGAAAAAATGGGTGGATGAGGCGGTACGATATGCCGAATCGAAAGATGTCCTCTTGGTTCATGCCGCCGGCAACGATGGTAAGAACCTGGACAGCTCCTTCAACTACCCCTGCCCCGCTTTCTTGAATGGGGGTCGACCCAAGAATTGGATCACCGTGGGTGCCAGTGGCGATCCGAAGATCGGCGGAACCACCGCCAGCTTCTCAAATTATGGCAAGAATGAAGTCGATGTATTTGCCCCGGGCGTAAAGATCTGGTCAACCGTTCCGGGCACTAATACCTATCAGTTTTTGGAAGGCACCAGTATGGCCTCACCGGTTGTGGCCGGGTTGGCTGCGCTGATCATGGAATATTTCCCCACCCTGACGGCTGCACAGGTTAAACAGGTGATCGAGCAATCTGCTCAAAAGACCGAGGAACCCGTACGCAAACCGGGAAGTGATGAAGAAGTTTCGATGAACGACCTGTCCCGAACAGGTGGCATCATCAATGCATACGAAGCGGTTAAACTGGCTTCGAAAATGAAAGGAGAGCGAAAGCTGCCCACTAAAAAAACAAAGGCCTTTTGATCAAAAAAAGCCGGTCGCTGACCGGCTTTTTTATTCTGACTATTTTTGAACAGACACCTCTCAAACCAAAACGATCCTCCTCATGCGATTCATCCCATTACTGACGCTACTTATATTGTCACTAACCAGTGTCACTTCGAATGCGCAGTCATCTTCGCTGCGCGTTGAAGGGATCATGCGCGATCCCAAATGGATCGGCACCTCGCCCAGCAATCCGTTTTGGAGTCAGGATGGACAGACCCTTTATTTTTCCTGGAACCCGACCAAGGCACCTAGCGATTCATTGTATGCGCTGCGTATGAATGAGATCGAACCCAAGAAAGTCATTTCCGCCGACAAAGAACGCTTGAATCAAACCAGCCGGTATCAGTACAACACAGATCGTACTGCAGCCCTGTTCACGTATAAAGGAGATGTTTTTTTATGGGATGTAAAGCGAAATCAGACCACGCAGATCACCTCCACCGTGGACGTGGAGTCGAACCCGCAATTCAGTTTTGACGGGAAACGGATCGTATTTACCAGTAAGCAACAACTCTATTCCTGGGACCGACAAACCGGTACACTCGAACAATTGATACAAGTGAAAATCCCGGAAGGTGGCAACACCCCTCGCCCGGGTGGAATTACCAACCGAAATCCAAAAGCGTCTACTCAGGAAAGTTGGTTGCAACAGGAGCAGCTGACCGTCATGCAAGTACTACGAGAGAGAAAGGATAAACGTGATGCTTCTGAGAAATACAAGAATAGTTTGCCCAAGTCTGTCGAGCTGCGCAGTATTTCCCTGGAGGATAAATCTCTCCAGCAATTACAGATCTGTCCGAATGGTCGCTACATCAGTTATGTTCTATTCAAACCCGCTCCTGGCAAGATCGCGCAGGTGCCCAATTATATTACAGAGAGCGGATTTACGCAGGAGATCGAAACGCGTACCAAGGTGGGTGCCCCGCAAGGCGAGTATGAAATGTTCTTTTATGACCGGATCGGCGACACCCTGATCAAGGTTGCCTCAACTGACATCCCCGGGGTCTATGACCTGCCCGATTTCAAACGGGAAACCAGTGGCAAACGAACCGATTCCAGCAAACTTCGCGGTATCATTTTTGCCGGCACGTACTGGTCGCCCGGCGGAAAACAAGCCATGCTGGAAGTTCGATCGCAGGATAACAAAGACCGGTGGCTTTTATGCTGGGATGCAAACACCCGAAAAATAAGTGTCGCCGACCGTCAGCACGATGAGGCCTGGATCGGTGGACCTGGCATTCCGGGCTGGGGAGGTAATTCGGCCGGATGGATCGATGAGGATAATTTTTGGTATCGATCCGAAAAATCCGGTTTCGCTCATCTGTTTCGTTTTCAGGTCTCCACTAAAACGAATCATGCCATTACCTCCGGTTCCTTTGAAGTGCAGCAAGCCTCGTTGTCGAATGATGCAAAGTCTTTTTACATCACCAGCAATGAAGTACATCCCGGAGAGCAACATTTTTATCGGGTCCGCATCGCCGATGGACAGCGAACCAAGTTAACCACAGCCGAAGGGGCGCATCAGGTTACGCTTTCACCCGACGAACAGCGGATGGCGATCCTTTTCTCCACCTATAATCAACCCTGGGAGCTCTATCTCCAAAAGAATATTCCGCAAGCATCGGCGCAAGCCATCACGGATCAGGCCCGATCGGATGAATTCAAACGGTACCCTTGGCGCGTACCGGAGCTGATCCAGATCCCGGCACGTGACGGAGCCGGCATCTACGCTCGTCTATATAAACCAGCTAACCCGCATCCATCCAAGCCCGCGGTCATCTTCGTGCATGGGGCCGGCTATTTGCAGAATGCCCATAAATGGTGGAGCAGTTACTTCCGCGAGTACATGTTCCATAATCTGCTGGCCGACATGGGCTATCATGTGCTCGACATCGACTACCGGGGCAGTGCCGGTTACGGACGTGACTGGCGTACCGGAATCTATCGGCACATGGGAGGCAAAGATCTCACCGACCATGTGGACGCCGCCAAGTTATTAGTCGATCAATACGGCGTGGATCCCAACCGCATCGGTATCTATGGCGGATCATACGGCGGTTTCATTACGCTGATGGCCCTATTTACCACCCCCGATGTGTTCAAAGCCGGTGCCGCCCTACGCCCCGTGACCGACTGGGCCAATTACAATCATGGATACACCTCCAATATCCTGAATGAACCCAATCAGGACAGCATCGCCTATCGCCGGAGCTCTCCCATTTATTTTGCGGAGGGATTAAAAAATCACCTTTTGATCTGTCATGGCATGCTAGACCTGAACGTTCATTACCAGGACGCGGTAAAGTTGACCCAGCGCTTGATCGAATTGGGAAAACAGAACTGGGAATTGGCCTCTTATCCGATGGAGGACCATGGGTTTGTGGAACCCAGTAGCTGGACAGATGAATATCAACGAATTCTGGCCCTTTTTGAACGTGTATTGAAAGGCCCGGCCCGATAAGCTTCAGCTATAAAGTCGCTTATATTTGTACCTCACTCACACGTAACCCCATGGCCCTGAAATTCGAAGACCTGGATGCACGACTGACTGGAGATGACCATACGAATCCTGCCGGCAAAAGCAGTTGGTTCCGGCGCATGAAAAAAGGGATCGTCACGTCCACCGCCGAAAAAAAAGAAACCCCCGAAGGGCTTTGGAATAAATGCCCCGAATGCAGTCATATCATGACGGCATCTGATCTACAGGAGCAACAATGGGTTTGTCCCAAATGTGATCATCACCTCCGAATCAGCAGCCAGGATTATTTCGAGATCCTGTTCGACGATGGCCAATTCACTGAATTGGCAGATAATATCCGGAGTAAAGACAAACTCGGATTCACCGACCTAAAGCCCTATGGCAAAAGACTGGAAGAGATCTGGAGCAAATCCGATCTGATCGATTCGATGCGTGTGGCGACCGGGAATCTGAATAGTCAGGGCTTGGTAGTGGCTTGTATGGATTTCGCATTTATCGGTGGGTCACTTGGCAGCGTGATGGGAGAAAAATTTGCCCGTGCGGTCGATTATTGTCTGGAACATCGTCTTCCTTATCTCGTGATCAGCAAAAGTGGCGGTGCCCGTATGATGGAAAGTGCCTTTTCGCTGATGCAGCTGGCCAAGACAAGCGGAAAACTCTCCCAACTCAGCGATGCCAAGCTGCCATACATCTCTTTGCTCACCGATCCGACCTTCGGCGGAATCTCAGCTTCCTTTGGCATGCTGGGCGATCTCAATATCGCGGAGCCAGGTGCCTTGATCGGATTCGCAGGCCCGCGCGTCATCAAGGAAACGATCAAACGCGACCTTCCAGCCGGATTCCAGCGCAGTGAATTCATTCTTGAGCATGGTTTCCTCGACTTCATCGTTCCCCGCAAGGAATTGAAATCAAAGCTGGCCGTCGTGCTGTCGCATCTACGATCCTAAGCCACATGCGGTATTCGGGTTACCTTTGTTTTCCACTATGCTAGAATTCCACAACAGACAAGCCCTTCATCAGTACTTCATCGATGATCGATACGTAGCCGGTATGGTCATGGAGGGCACGGAGGTCAAGTCTGTTCGAGAAGGACGAATCAGCTTCAACGACAGTTACTGTCAGGAACAAGATGGCGCCATCTGGGTCAAATCCCTTCATATCCCCCCCTACTCGCACGGAACGGTCAATAATCACGACCCCTTGCGAGACCGAAAATTACTCTTGCAAAAAAGAGAGATCGCCCGCCTTCGCGCCAAGATCAAAGAAAAAGGCTACACACTGGTGCCTTTGCGATTATTCTTCAACGACCGAAATCTGTTGAAATTGGAGATCGGTCTGGCCAGAGGAAAAAAACTGCACGACAAACGAGAAACCATCAAACGCCGGGAACAAGACAGAGAATTGCGCAGACAGGGACGCGAATAACAGATCTTAACAGCTGTGTACAACTTAACGGAGGTTAGCGAAATTTCATAGGCTAATTTGGGCCGGTGAAATTGTTCAGACACACCCTTCTCGCGCTGTTACTTCCTTTCGCCTCAACTGCCCAATCGATCGCCGGCTATTGGTACGGATCTGCTTTCGTGACCGGTTCTCAGGCAAGTCAGCACAATTACCTCATAGAACTTATTTTGACCGATAATGGCCGAACCGTCAAAGGGGTGATGAATTACTATTTCCGAAATCTGTATCGCTCCGTTTCGGTGGATGGCGCCTTTGTCCGGAAGCAACAACAACTAACATTGAATCAGGTACCCTTTCTGTACTACGGATCACTTGAACAAATGGAGGTCGACTGTCAGATGAGCGGTGCCTTCAACCTGGTGATCTCTCGAGTCGGCTCTTCACTGAGCGGCTTGTGGAAACCGGCGGATAATTACAAATACACCTGTCCACCCATTCAGTTCCGGCTCTCACTCGATCGGGAGCAATCGGTGAATGACTCTTTGATACAGGCCCTTAAAATTTGGAAGGAACAATATCAGGTTTGGACACCCCAAAAGGGAGATAACAACCAATCTCCCATCGCCGTTACGCCACGTCCGGTCAAAAATCTGGTAGCGGTCCAACAACAGGAAAAGCGGGAGCAAGTACTGGCGGAGGAGCTGGAGGTGGATGCCGATTCGGTTCGGATCAGCCTTTATGACAATGGTGAGGTGGATGGAGATTCCATCTCCATCTTTCTGAACAAAAAATTGATCGCTACGCATCAACGATTGACCACCCGGCCCATCCAATTGACCTTGCCACTCGATTCCTTGCAAGATTATGTTGAGCTCATCATGTTTGCTGAAAACCTGGGATCCATCCCACCCAATACAGCCTTGATGGTCGTAGAGGCCGGTGAAAAAACCTACCAACTTCGTCTCTCCAGCACACTCGATAAAAGTGCTAAGGTGCGCATCAAGCGAAAACGGAAAGGATTACGGATCCGATAACGATCATTGATCGAACAGAGAGGACTGCGGAGTAGCAGGTGCCTCGATCCACTCCATCTCCGTCGCCTTGGTATAGTCGGCCATCTTCACCCCCACGGTTCGGGAGCCCGTCACGTCGGCCATCTTGGCGATCTTCAATTTAGCCTTTCGCATCTGAGCCCCTCTTCCTTGCTGGATGGACAAAATGGGTTCGGCCTCGGTAGTCACCAGCTGCAGAAAGTTTCCGTCCCCTTCTTTAATGCAAAGAAACTTGGACTTCAACGTGGTGGTCTCGATCTTGAACCGCTTCAGCATAAATTGCTTTTTATCCTGATCCACGTAAATGGCAGACACGATGGCTTCCGGATCGAACTGACCGATCCACAATACTTGCTCGGGATCGAATTTCTGTGTCATTTCCTGGTCGGTGACTTCGTAATTACCATCCTTGTAAAAAAGCAGGATACGGTCTTCCGCCTCAAATTTGCCCAGCGATTTCCCTTTCCCCTCGGCGTTCAGTCGGCCAAACTTATCGTCGAACCAAAGTCCTCTGCTGCTCAGTGTAGCTTTCCCGGCCTCCTTGAACTTGACCGACCGGATGGGGTATTTAGTAACCTGATTACCCATACTGCTTCGCCCCTTGATCCCCATTTCCTCAAAATAAAAATCGAATTCCTTGATACGGGCCGAACAACCCGAGGTCAGTAGGATCTTCACCACTTCCGCTTCGCCATTGGGATTGACGCTGAGATAATGCACCCGACTCTTCTCGTCTCCTCGGGTGAGATCATACTCCTTGTCACGCGTTACACCGGTGATGTTGAAACGCTTGGCATAACTGACACCACCCTTACCATCTGCATAGATCATATTATAGGTGGTACGCTCATCGTTCTTTTGGAAAACGGCCACATGTAGGATCTCCTTGCCGATAAAGGATTTTTCCGCCACCTTGACCACCTTGACGATCCCCCGCCGGGTAAATACGATGATGTCATCGAGGTCGGAGCACTCGAACAAGAGTTCATCCTTCTTCAGTCCCGTTCCGATGAATCCTTCCTCCCGATTTACATATAGTTTGGTATTGGCGATCGCCACCAATTTGGCTTCGATCACTTCAAAGGCCTTGATCTCGGTTTTTCGCTCCCGTCCTTTACCGTATTTCTTAAGTAGTCCCTCAAAGTAGGCCACCGCATAATCGACCAGGTTTTCAAGATCATGCTTGACCTGTTTGATCTGTGCCTCCAGCTCTTTGATTTGACCGATCAGATCCTCAATATCTAATTTGTAGATACGGCGCACCGGTTTTTCGGTCAGCTTCAGGATGTCTTCACGGGTGATCCCTCTGTTCAATTTTTTCAGAAACGGCTGGAAGGCCTTCTCAATAGCCAATAGCACTTTCTCCCATGTCTCATGTTTCTTTTCCAGCTCCTGATAGATCTTCTCTTCGAAGAATATCTTCTCCAAGGATGTATAGTGCCATTTCTCCTGCAGCTCGTTCAATTTGATACGCAACTCCTGATCCAGTAAGTCTTTTGTCTTGTCAACCGATAAACGAAGCAGGTCTTGCACACCCAAAAATTGCGGACGATGGGCTACGATCACACAGGCATTGGGTGAGATGGAGATCTCACAATCGGTGAACTTATACAGGGCGTCAATGGTAATATCGGGTGAGATCCCGGCAGCCAGGTCGATCTGAATCTCCACATCAGCCGCCGTATTATCGGTCACCTTTTTGATCTTGATCTTTCCCTGATCGTTGGCCTTCACGATAGACTCCATCAATTGGGTGGTCGTGACACCATACGGAACACTGGTTATGGCCAGTGTTTTTTTGTCGAGCTCCTTTATGTGGGCCCTCACTTTTACGCGACCACCTCGTTTGCCTTGATTATAATCCGCCACATCTATCATGCCACCGGTCTGGAAATCAGGAAACAATTCAAAACGTTTTCCTTTCAGGTGTTTGATTGCAGCATCGATCAACTCCTGAAAATTATGGGGAAGGATCTTGGTTGAAAGGCCCACCGCGATCCCGTCGGCCCCTTGTGCCAGTAACAATGGAAATTTCATGGGTAGGGTCACGGGCTCCGACTTACGCCCGTCATAACTAAGCTGCCATTCTGTGGTTTTGGCATTGAAAGCAACGTCGAGCGCGAATTTGCTGAGTCGGGCTTCAATGTATCGGGCGGCCGCGGCATCGTCACCGGTGCGTACATCGCCCCAGTTCCCCTGCGTTTCAATGAGCAGATCCTTCTGACCCATATTCACGAGTGCGTCACCGATACTGGCATCTCCGTGCGGGTGGTATTGCATGGCCTGACCAATTACATTGGCCACTTTGTTGAATCGGCCATCATCCATTTCCTTCATGGCATGCAGGATCCGACGCTGTACCGGTTTCAATCCGTCTTCCACGGCCGGTACGGCCCGTTCCAATATCACATACGACGCATAATCCAAAAACCAGGAACGGTACTGACCGTGCAAGCCATGTTCTTGATTCTGAACGTCCGATACTTTATTCTTAGCTGCAGCCATGTGTAATGTGCGTTAGACTGTTTCAGTTGTTGACTCCCCTTCCACCGTTGCCGATGCCACGGATGAACCGGCCAGTTTCAAGTCCAGGTCCTTCCAGGCCCGATCGATTGCCCCCGTGCTTTGTAATACACCTTGTCTCAATAATTCGCGTAACCGGTGCATCAGAAACACATCGCCCGTACGCACTTTCATCCGTTGTTGCAGCTGTTGCAGAACACGTGCGCCCTTCTGAAAATCACCGGGGCACTGTCGAAGAATCTCTTTATCAAAATAATCGATCGGATGTCCGATGATCTTTTTGCCTCCCTCCAAAATGCGAACAAAAGAACCCTCCTGTTTCAACCGATTGAATTCATCCGGATCGATCTCAAACTCACTCAAGGTCACGGGACGAGCCAGTTTTTTGGCTTTACGGAATTCCTTCGCCGGAATTTCCGACAACCAAGAGGGATAGAACAGCTGACCCTTGTCGTTAATGAAAGGCAGGTTGTTCATGTACAATACCTGCACCCGACCGCTGAAATCCTTCAGTTGGGAGATCAGCCAGTAATACCCCATTACATCGTGCTGATTTTGTCCCATCCATATCCACAGTTCCTCCTCCGGATTCGTTTGCAACCAAGCCTCAATATCGGAAACCGTTGCCAGGTCGTCAACGGCGGCCACCATATCGGCTGAATAGGTTGAATCGGCTAGTATCTGCTGCCACCAGGCGCGCCGGTTCGTCTGTCCTTCCTCTGTTTCGATCGCGGCAATAGGACCAACCGCATAATCGTCCCGAATCAGTCGGATCTCCCCTTGCAGCTCCGGCTCAAGCGCCATTACTTCTTGAAATAAATTCAGTTCAACCTCATTGAATACAATATGCATCATATAGCTTCGGTATTGGGCTTTATCAAATAATAAACACAAGTGGTCAGATAGTTTCGCAGGTACGGAATCGATCGAATCAAAGAAAACTGTCGGCACGCTTTCCATCCGAACTTCCATTCATAGATCGGATTGAGCAAGTAATGTTCGCATTGCCACAATTGATATCCTTGCGCCTTGCAAATACGCTCAAACCGCTCGATGGACAAGCGCGTATCACGAATCTCCATCAGATCATCTACCGGCTCGTTTCGCCAGCGAAGCAGGGCTCGGTACAATGCTTTCGGCAATAAGTGGATGTACGGAAGACGGGAAATTTTGGAACGGCAAATTTGCTGATGCCCGCCAAAAGGCATTTGCCAGGGCGGGAATCCGAAGAAAATGCACCCCCCGGGACGAAGAAACTTCTTCATCCATCCGATCAACCGGGGTTGATCGTGAATATGTTCGATCACATCTTTCAGGATGATCAGGTCAAAGGCGCCCTGAAGATCAACATCGATATCCACGTCATAAATATTCTTTGAAACGATCTGGATCGCACCCGTTGAAATGGCATCGGCCAACAGTCTGTTGGCATCCTTAACCCGCGATTCATCCAGCTCAACCCCTACACCGCGACATCCTTTCTCCCAAAATGCCTTTAGCACACCACCTTCCCCACAACCGATCTCCAACACACGCATCCCAGGTTCAACGGACAGGGCCCGTTCTACGAACGGCAGCACATATTTTTTCGCATTCTGGCATTGAATGTCGAAGTATCGGTCTCTATCGTGGTGGAAATCGAACAAGGTTTGTGTCAGTTGATCAGTCAGTTTCTATGGTATCCAATTCTACCCGCAGGTTCGAGATGATGAATTCTTGTCGCTCCTGGGTATTTTTTCCCATATAGTATTCAAGAAGTTGCTGAATATGGTCGCCGTGTTCCAGCCGCATCAGTTGCTTGCGCATATCCGAGCCGATGAATTGGGCGAATTCTTCCGGACTGATCTCCCCCAATCCCTTAAATCGGGTTACTTCGGGTTTGCCACCCAGCTTCCTCATGGCCGCCTGCTTCTCGGATTCGCTGTAGCAGTAGATGGTCTCCTGCTTATTCCGTACGCGAAACAATGGCGTTTCCAGTACGTATACTTTTTCATGCTTGACGAGGTCTGGGAAGAATTGCAGAAAGAAGGTCATCAGCAACAAACGGATATGCATACCATCCACATCGGCATCGGTGGCGATCACGACGTTGTTGTAGCGTAGTCCTTCCAATCCTTCTTCAATGTTCAGCGCATGCTGCAACAGATTGAATTCCTCATTCTCATACACCACCTTCTTGGTAAGGCCGAAACAATTCAGGGGTTTCCCACGCAAGCTGAACACGGCCTGTGTTTCTACGTTCCGTGCTTTGGTGATGGAACCACTGGCACTGTCTCCCTCTGTAATGAAAATGGTCGTTTCGTGCTGCTTGGAAACATATTCCTCCTTGCCCCTGCTGGGTGGCTCTTCATTAAAGTGAAACCGGCAATCGCGCAGTTTACGGTTATGCAGATTGGCTTTTTTAGCACGCTCGTTTGCCAATTTTTTGATGCCTGCCAACTCCTTCCGCTCCCGTTCACTTTGTTCGATGCGTTTTTTTAGCGCATCCGCCACAGATGGATTTTTATGCAAATAATTATCCAACTCTTTAGATAAGAAATCGCCAACAAACTGACGCATGGAGGGACCATCGGTAACTACATTGATGGACCCCAGTTTGGTTTTGGTCTGCGATTCAAACACCGGCTCCACGACACGAACCGACACCGCCGCCACAATACCGGTTCGAATATCGGAGGCATCGTAGTCTTTTTTGTAGAAGTCCCGAATGGTTTTCACGAATGCCTCCCGAAACGCCTGCTGATGGGTTCCGCCTTGGGTGGTGTGCTGACCATTCACAAAACTGTAGATATCCTCCCCGTAATCGTTGTTATGGGTAATGGCCACCTCAATATCCTCCCCTTTCAGGTGTATGATGGGGTAGCGGATCTCATCGGCATTGGACTTTCGTTCCAGCAGATCCAGCAGACCGTTCTTGCTTTGGAAGGATTTCCCATTGAATTGGATCTTCAAACCTGCATTCAGAAAACAGTAGTTCCAGATCTGATTCTCGAGGTATTCGGGTATGAATTTATAGTTGCGGAAGATGGTCTCGTCGGGAATAAAAGAGACCATGGTTCCATTTGACTCGGTAGTCTTGCTTTCCTTGTGTTCCTTCGTGAGGGTCCCTTGATTGAATTCAGCGGTCTTCTCTTTGCTTTCCCGTACGGCGGTCACCTTAAAAAAAGAGCTGAGGGCGTTGACCGCTTTGGTACCTACACCATTCAACCCGACCGATTTTTGAAAGGCTTTGCTGTCGTACTTGGCACCTGTATTGATCTTGCTTACCACATCCACCACTTTCCCCAGGGGGATGCCTCTTCCGTAGTCGCGCACCGTAACCGTTTTCCCTTCAATGGAGATCTCAACGGTTTTGCCATAGCCCATGGTGAATTCGTCAATGCAGTTGTCTACCACCTCTTTGACCAACACGTAGATCCCATCATCGGGGGAAGATCCGTCTCCAAGTTTTCCGATGTACATCCCCGGTCGCAAACGGATATGCTCCTTCCAGTCCAGCGACTTGATACTGTCCTCGGTGTATTCAAAAAGATTGGTTGCGGCTTTGGAGTTGGACATAGATTTATGATTCCCAGCGGTTTGAGTGTGCCTGCCCGGAAGGGTAAACAGGCTGACAAATATACCAATGGATGGGCCCCTGATGCAGGACGGATTTATACACAACTGGGGAAAAGAAAGGGGCAATCTCAGTCATTGCTCAGGATGACCACCACTTCCTTTCCGAGGTCTCATCAAACGGAGATTTGTTTCAGAACCCATGGATATGTACACCTATGGATTGATGGAGGCAGGCAGGTATTATCTGGTCAGGGAATATGAGCAAGGACCGATTCAATTGTTGCAGGTTTTGATGCATACAGACCGGTGTGTGCTGTATCAACGCTTTGCCATTCCGGTCGAATTGGAGTGGCGTCAGTTAAATGATCCCTTGCATGACATCCTGGAGTGTCTTTCCGACGCACAGGTGCAACAATGGCAACACTGTTTCCGCAGTTATGAGGATGCCTATCTGCGTTCGGATGATTCGGAAGAGGAGGATGACTAAAGGATCCTGAATCTTCTCAGCTCTTGCTTGTTCTGCAATACACCGGTGGCATTGAGCGCCTCGTAGAGGATCAAGCCGATACCACGTGCATAGTAGGACTTACCGAAAAAGTCGATGGTAGTGGTGATGTCCTGCCACACGCCGGGAGTTACTTCGAGCTCCAGCTTTTCTTCCACCACGATCACATTTTGATAGGTGGTATTTCCAACCGATGAGGTGATCGTGACCGGCACATCTTTTTGCAGGATCTTATAGCTGAAACGAACGTTGAGGGCCGTTCCTTGTGCGGTACCGGCAAAGCCGCTTGATTTCCAAATAGTGTTGGCTGCTACGTTATCCTTGACCATGATATATTGTCCCCACACGGGCGCATCGTAACCGAGGTATCCGCCCGCATCGAACCATTCAAAATAATCGCCGGCATTACGACGATAATAACCCGATGAGTCGAGCCCGGTTCCATCATTTGCCTGGAAAATCTGGAAGGCATTGCCAAGCGCGGTGATCGTGTTAGGATTCACCACCCGATAAAGTGAATCGGCCGCGGCATCGTTGATCTCATAGCTCCAATTTCTGCCGACGGTACGGGGAAAATAATCATTTGGTAATACCTGCACAGTAAAGGTGCAACTGCTACTGCCAAACGTTACGGTGAAAGTAAGGTTGCCGGCGGCGGTGGGGGTACCGGTGGCGTTCAGAGTCACCACTTGATTGTTTCCAACGGTCAAACTGCCACTGGAGCTGAATGACAAACCGCCTACCGTATTGGTCGTGATGTTATATGTACCAGCGGTAGTCACATTCACCGTTACGCCAACCGTGTTTGTAGAACCGGTAGCGGTAGATTCAACATAAAAACCATTCACGGTGATCGGTGCGCAGGCATTGGGCGAACCGGCCAAGGTTCCGACGGCTGCTCCGCCACTGGCCGGGGTCACAGTAACCGTGAAACTGCAGCCGTTATTTGGCGTAGCGAAGGTTATGGTATTGGCACCGGAAGTAGTGGGTGTACCGGTACCGGAAAGCGTTACAGACTGATTACCGGTGGATGTGAACGTTCCGGAACCGGTAAAGGTCATGCCACCGCCCGTTGCGGAAATGGAATATGGTCCCACCGTAGTTACATTGACCGAGATCGTTACGGTATTAGCAGCCGTCAGTGCCGAGTTTTGTGTGTACGTCCCATTTACAACGGCAGAGGCGCAATTGCTGGGCGTACCACCGGGCACCAAGGTGTAAACCCCATTTCCCCCTCCTCCACCGCCTCCACTTCCTTGCACGGTAACTTGTATATCACAAAAGGTACTGTCAAAACTGACGATGAAATTGTTGACCCCTGCCGAAAAGGGTGTTCCGTTACCGCGAAGAGTAACCGTATTGTTACCCAAACTTGTAAAGGTTCCGGTGGCGCTGAAGAAATATCCGTTGATGGTATCGGTGGTGATTAGATACGGACCTTTTTTGGTCACATTCACATCACAGGTGATGGTATTGACCGACGACACCAACGCGGAGCCGGCGGTATAGGTACCGTTCACGGTCTTTGGTAAGCAATCCCCACTGGTGTTCGCCAATAAGGATCCCTCCGCCGGGCTGTTGTCCCCTTCAAAACTGGTTTCTTTTTGACAGGCGATGAAAAGAAATAAACTACTCAGAGCCAATAGACTGAAGGAACGTACCATACTAGATGATTTGATTAGCAAAGGTATAAAAAAGGGCAAAGCGGACTGACTATATTACTTTTAGGGTATGTCACAGGTACATAACGTCTTCCGCCCGATTTTGGTATGCATCGCATTGATGGGAACTGCCTCATCACAAACCCTGGTCGAGTTCAATAGTGGCAATACGGCTCATATAAGGGGACTCTCTGCGGTAAGTGACCGGGTGATATGGGTCAGCGGCACGAATGGACAGGTTGGTCGTACGGACGACGGCGGACAAACCTGGATCTGGAAACAGATACCGGGATTTGAAAAGGTGGATTTCCGCGATATAGAGGCTTTCGACGATCATACCGCGGTTATAATGGGCGTGGGCAGTCCGGGATATATATTACACACGGCGGACGCCGGCAAGAATTGGACCGTGGTCTATAAAAATGTGGACAGCCGGATCTTTCTCGATGCTATGATGTTTTGGAACGATCGTTCAGGTATCATTATTGGTGATCCAATGGATGGACGATTCTTTATTCTGCGAAGTTTTGACGGGGGGCGTAATTGGCGTGAACTACCGATTGAAAATCGTCCAACAGCAACCGAGGGAGAAGCTTGTTTTGCGGCAAGCGGCAGCAACCTGGCCCGTGTTTCAAAGGACGAAGCCGTTTTTGTCAGTGGCGGGATGAGATCCCGTTTCTTCCGACGCGACAGCAGCAAGGTACTGCCGATCATTAAGGGAAGCGAATCGACCGGCGCCAATGCGATCGCTTCCTATCAAAATTGTGGCAAAGGGGAAGCGATGCATCTGGTTGTGGTTGGCGGTGATTTCAGCAACGATAAAAAAGATAGTGCGGTCTGTGCCATCAGCTCGGATGGCGGAAAGACATGGAAACAACCGGAACGCGCACCGCTTGGCTATCGAAGCGGGGTGGTGTGGATCAATCGAGCTAAACTATTGGCCTGCGGTACCAGCGGTGTGGACGTGAGTGAGGATGGTGGCATGCGTTGGCGTCCGATCAGTCAACTAGGATTTCACGTTTGTGCAAAAAGTAAAAAAGGTAGTTCAGTTTTTCTTGCAGGCCCAAAAGGACGAATTGCCCGGCTGGATTGGTAATGGGATTGGATCTTTTCTTACATTCACCCCGAATTAATTCAACATTATGGCGGAGAGATCGCATAGAGATAGCTATTTGGTGCAACTGATGGTAGGCTTCATGTTGATCGGGGCATTCGTTGCATTTTTGTTTTTCTGCCTATTTGAAGTGCAGAAGATCGGGCCTTGGTACGTACTAGCCGGTGTAGCTGCATTTCTATTATGTGCCGCAGCCTATTTCATCTCCTCCGCTACGGTCCATAAAGTGAAATCTGATATCAGTCGAAAATCACGACGAAAAGAGATCCAGGAAACATTCACGAACGACAACTGACCCCAATTTTTTTGGGTATCCCTTCGTCGAACTCACAGGTTAATTGGCGGCCTGCAGACTTCGGAAGTCAACACTAACCAGTTTGCTCACACCTGGCTCTTGCATGGTGACCCCATAGATCACATCCACGGCACTCATGGTCATCTTATTGTGCGTAACGATGATGAATTGGGAGTTTTCACTGAACTGACGGATCATATTGGTGAACTTTCCAACGTTTGCATCATCGAGCGGCGCATCCACCTCGTCGAGGATACAGAACGGCGCTGGTTTGATCAGATAAATAGCAAATAGCAGCGCGGTTGCCGTGAGTGTTCGCTCTCCCCCACTGAGCTGCGTTAAGGAACTGGGGCGTTTGCCTTTGGGCTTTGCGATCACATCGATACCGGTCTCAGCCAAATCCTCCGGATTCTCCAATATCAAATCGCACTGATCATCTTCTGTGAACAAGGTCTTGAACACTTTCTGGAAGTTTTCCCGGACCAGGTTGAAGGTCTCCAAAAATTTCTGATTGGCTGTTGCTTCCACCTCTTCAATGGTTTTCAGCAAACTTTCCTTTGCATCAACCAAATCGGTTTTTTGTTCCACGATAAAATCGTAGCGTTTCTTCATTTCCTGGAATGCCTCCACCGCCATGGGATTTACCTCGCCCAGATTTTCCAGACGCTTACGCATCCGGTCTGCCTTTTCCTGTAGCTCTTCCAATGTTACCTCGCCGCTTCGTTCCTGACCCAGGATATCATCCAACTGAATCTTGAATTCCACATCCAGACGCTCTTTCATACCCGCCAACTGTAATTTCAGTTCGGTGAGCTTATCCTTGATCGCCGTCAGTAAGAAATCTACTTGCTCCCGTTCTTTGACCTGATGGCGAATGACACTTTCTTTTTCCTGCAATTCATTCCGATGCTTATAATAAGCCTGATCGGATTCATTCAATTTTTTCTCTGATTCCTCTTTGTCACGCAGTTGTTGGGCCAGATTCTGCTCAACCGTTTGCAAGTTGATGCGCATCTCTCCGATGGATTGATCCGTGTCGGTAAGATGGCTTTGATTGCTGGATATCTGCTCCTGCAATGAATTCCACTGGTTGTTTCGGAATTCCAGCTCCTGTTTAAATCCGGCGATCTTACTTTGATGGCGGGTGATCAACAAATTGAACTCGTTGAAATCCGCTTGGGCTTGCGTAAACCGAACTTCTTCTTCTTTATGTGCCAACTCAGCCGCTTGCAATTCACTGAGGTGTCTTTGGATCTCCTCGATCAAGCCGGCATGCAGAGAACGCACATCAGAAACACCGGCCTGTGTCTGTATCAATTGATTTTGCAGTTCCTCCAACCGAACAGCACTGGCTTGTTGTAATCCGTGAATGTTCTCCAATTTATTTCGAAGGGCAAACGACTCGTTGGTAAGCGTCTGGATGGCCCGTTCCGCTTCCCGGAGGGCCGCTTCTCGCAAATCTTCATTAAAGGCGATCACTTCATTGTGCTTGGCTTGCATACGGGCGCGCAGATCCTCTACGATCCGGTC
Organism: Bacteroidota bacterium; assembly: GCA_046081925.1. Taxonomy (GTDB): domain Bacteria; phylum Bacteroidota; class Bacteroidia; order Chitinophagales; family Chitinophagaceae; genus JJ008. Next base: position 208,089 of record JBJTWV010000032.1, read on the forward strand.
TTGCGATTCGATCTCCTCATTCAGTTTTTCAAGGTTCTTGGCACGACCGATCTTCTTGCCTTCGATCATGCCCACGCTGCCACCGGTCAGTGAATACCGGCCACGTACATATTTGCCTGATTTTTCAATCACGATCGGGGCGGTTGCCTGTGCCAGTGCCTCTTCCGTTTCCGCTATGTACACCTGCCCCAGCAAATGTTCGGCAAGCTTTCGGTATTTACCATCCACTTCCACCACATCGAGTGCGGCTACGAGTCTGGCCACGGCCGGTTGTCCGGCATCGGCGGTTGCCTGTCCGGCCAGCTTATCCAACAAAAAGAAATTCGCTTTTCCCTTGCGATTGGCATCCAACAATTGAACGGCCTTCAAGCCGGTAGCAAGGTCATCAACCACATAATAACTCAGGAATGGCTCCAATACGTTTTCCAACGCGGTCCGGTAATCTTCCCGAACATAAAGCACATCCGACAGAATGGGTGCCTGATGATCCCAGGCCGGATTGTTATGCAAAAATTTCACCGACTCCGGGTAGCCCTCCATCAAATCGATCATGCTTTTGAGCAGATCGTATTCGTTGCGTTTGGCATCCAGCTTACGTGATTCGTCGGCCAGTTGATTTCGCAACCCTTCCAAAACGGATTGCGTTTGTAAGATCTGCTCCTTGGTATTTTCCTGATGCTTTTGCAACTGTTCGAGGTCGACTTTCTTGATCGTAAGATCTTTCTCGACTTGCTGATTTTGCTGGGTGAGCTGCTGCTCATCCTGATGACGTTGCGCACGCTCGGTTTCGATCTGATGGATGGCGCGCTGCAGGTTTTGAATGGAGGTATCGGCAACGGCAACTTGCTTTTCGGCCTCAAATTGTTTACGCTGCAACTCCTGGTGCGCAGTACGTGTCTGTTCCCAGGCGGTCCGCTTGTCGGCCAGCGATTGACGCAATTGCTCAACCGCATCCGTGCGTACTTGCAGTTGCTGCTCCAGCTCCCCAAGTACTTTTTCCTCCTCCTCGATCTGTTTCGTGGAAAAGCTGATACTTTCCTGTAACCCGGTTAATTGGCCGGCGGCTTTTTGCAGAAAATCACTGAGGCTCCCTTGCTTTTCCTGTAAATGCTCGAGACGTTGCTGGGCCAAGCTCTTCTCCGACTCCAATGTTCGCAATTGCTGGATCCGCTCATTGTACGCCTGTTGCAATTGTTGCAACTGACGCTCTTCCTCGATCAGCTGCAGCTTTTCTTTTTCGAGCTCCGCCTCCTTTGTACCGATAGCGGCTTCGATGGCCAGCTTACGATCCGACTCCATCTGCTGTTGCTGCGTCAGCTCCTGAAAGGAGAGATTGTACCCTTCCAAGGATGCCTTGGCCAACTCGATGCTGGTTTCGCGGTATTCTTTTTTGATCTCGTGATACTTCTCGGCTTTTTTGGCCTGGTTCTCCAACGCCTTCAGTTGGTTATTGATCTCGAATATCAGATCCTCGATACGAGCCAGGTCTTGTTCAGTTGCCTCGAGTTTATTACGCGCTTCCTTCTTACGGGTTTTGTAGATGGAAATTCCGGCTGCCTGCTCCAGCATCTTCCGACGGCTATTGTCCTTGTCCTTGATCAGGTCATCCACCATGTCGAGCGCAATGATCGCATAACTGTCGGTACTTATACCCGTATCCATAAACAGGTTCTGAATATCCTTCAACCGGCATTGAACATCATTGAGCCGATATACACTCTCGCCGCTCTTGTAAAAACGACGGGTGATGGTTACTGTACTGAACTCGGTGGGCAGCAAGTTACGGGTATTCTCAAAGGTCAGGCTGACCTCCGCCAAGCCACTGGAGCTGCGGGTTTTGGAACCATTGAATACCAGACTTTCCAGATTCTCGGAACGGAGCTGACTGATCTTTTGCTCACCGATCACCCAACGGATACTGTCTACGATATTCGACTTGCCACAACCATTGGGCCCGACAATGCCGGTCACGTTCTCGTCAAAATGAACAACTGTTTTATCGGGAAAGCTCTTGAAGCCCTTGATCTCTAGTGTTTTTAAGCGCACGGGGATGAAATTTTACGTCTGGTCAGATGGCGAATATAGGAAGTGAATGGACACGAACTATTAGCTGGGATTCAATGATTTATTCACAGTCATGGGGATAAAAATCGATGGGAAACAACCCCTTAGAACAGGGGCTATCCAGCCGCCAAAAGGCTCCCCACTACCGCCTGCCAAAAAGCCCGAACAGTTATTCGCAAAGTGGCAAAACTCGTACCTTTGAAAAGATGCGAAACATCAAATTGATCGAGGTGCCCTCTGAAATCGGAGCCGGTACCCGGGGAGCGAGTTTGGGAATCGAAGCCATACGGATCGCGGCGTTGGATTTCATGAGTAATTTCTTTGTGCACTTCCCATCCGAGCGGGTGGAAACGGAGAATAAATTGCTCTACGAACCGATCGACTCGCCCTATGCCAAGCGGATCAAAGGAATGAACACCCTGTATGATCGAGTATCCAGAACGGTAGCCGACACAGTAAAAAATCAATTTTTCCCGGTCATATTAAGCGGCGATCACAGTACCTCGGGTGCCACCATTGCCGGATTGCGGATAGCAAAACCCAAAAGCAGGCTAGGCGTCATCTGGATCGACGCCCATGCCGACTTGCACACGCCATACACAACCCCTTCCGGCAACCTGCATGGCATGCCAATGGCCATCTCACTGGGCGAGGACAATTCCGATTGCGCCAGCCACGAACCCGACGCGCAGACCCTCAAGCATTGGGAGCAGCTGAAACGGATCGGAAAAATTTTTCCGAAAGTGAAACCCGCCGACGTGATCTTCATCGGATTGCGCGACTATGAAAAGGAGGAGCGCTACCTGATCGAAAAACTGGGTATAAAAGTCATCAGCATTAAAGAAATCCGAAGCAAAGGCATCGAAAGTGTGGTTCGCTCCTCCTTACGATATCTTTCCGATTGCACCGACCTCTATGTTTCCTTTGATGTGGATAGCCTCGACGCCTCCATTTCTCGCGGTACGGGCACCCCGGTTTCGCACGGATTACGGGAACGAGAAGCAGAAGATCTCATCAGCAAATTCATGATGAATCACAAGATCTGTTGTCTGGAGATCACAGAAGTAAACCCCACGCTCGACCGCGAAAATCTGATGGCGGAGATCGCATTTAATATCCTGCAGCGATCGGTGAATATCCTGATGATGAATTAATCGTTCGGAAAGCTGCGCTGCAACCCTTCCTGAAAAGTAATGGGCTTGAATCCGATCGTATCCTTTGCCTTATCGATTTTGAAACCGGTACGCAAAGGCCGTTGGGCCGGTTGCGTAAATGTGTCGGCCGTAACTCGTTGTATACCCGCAGGGTCCAATCCCACATGGGCCGCCGTCCGAATCGCCATTTGATATGGTGTCATCACTTCTTCCCCGCTCAAATGGAAGATACCGTTGTGTCGGCCATCGATCAATGCAGCCACGCCGGCTGCTAGGTCACCTGCATAGGTGGGTGTACGAATCTGATCATCCACCACCGGATACGACTCGCCTCTTCGCAGCTTATCGACCACCACACTTAGAATATTGGCACGCCCCAACACCGGCTGACCATAAACGGAAACTGTCCGTGCAATACTCCAACCAAATGGATACTGCATCACCGACTGCTCCGCCATCCACTTCGTGTGGCCATAGTGATTGATGGGCGATGGTGTATCCGTCTCGGTATACATCCCCTGCATGCCATCAAAGACAAAGTCAGTGGAAATAAAACAGAAATAGGACCCTACGCTGGCGGCCTGTGTAAGCAAATACTCCGTTGCCAACGTATTGACACGAAGGGCCGTTTCCGGATTGGAGGCACATACATCGGGCTTGCTAATGGCCGCTGCATGCAAAACCGCATCGGGTCTGACTGTACTAAACACCTCCTTCACCGCCAACTCATCGGTGATGTCGAATGTAAGATATTGGGTCGCCAATGGTGCCAAGCTGGATCGTTTACTCATACCCGAAGCAACTACCTCCCAGCCGAACCGGGTCATGGCTTCCACCCAATGCTGCCCAATGAAACCGTTGGCACCTGTAATCAATACCTTCATGATACGAAACTAGTTCACACACGGACGAACAAGTGTTCTGTCGGACGGAAAGTTTTATCAATTACCTTTGCCCCGATTCAAAACCATGCAGCAGAAAATCAAACGCATAGGTGTTATGACCAGTGGCGGAGACGCCCCGGGTATGAACGCCGCTATCCGCGCTGTGGTACGCACCGCCATCTACCACAAAATAGAGGTATTTGGTATCATGCGTGGCTACCAGGGCATGATCGATAACGACATTTTTCAGATGGACAACCGCTCCGTAGCCAATATCATACAGCGCGGGGGTACTATTCTGAAAACCGCCCGTTGCAAGGAGTTCTTCGAACCCGCCGGCAGAAAGAAGGCCTACGAGAATCTTCAGAAGCATGGCATTGACGGACTTGTCATCATTGGCGGCGACGGCTCCTTCCGAGGCGCCTGTGCTTTTAGTGCCGAATACGATATTCCCTGTATCGGTTTGGCCGGAACCATCGATAAAGACATTTCCGGTACCGATTTCACGATCGGCTTTGACACTGCCGTCAACACGGCGGTGGAGGCCATTGATAAGATCCGTGATACCATGGATGCACACGACCGCGTTTTCATCATTGAGGTGATGGGACGTGACGCCGGCTATATCGCCTTGCACAGCGGTATTGCAACCGGTGCGGAAAATATTTTGATCCCCGAACGAAAGACCGACATCAATAACATCATCAAAGGCCTGCTGGAGAAAGAACGCCGCAAGAAGATGGTAAATCTGATCGTGGTGGCCGAGGGCGATGATTTTGGTGGCGCCAATGAGGTGCAAAAGATCCTGGAAGAGAATCTGCCCAAGTCTGAGATCCGGGTCTGCATTCTGGGTCATATCCAACGAGGCGGATCGCCCAGTTGTATGGATCGGGTGCTGGCCAGCCGCATGGGTTATCATGCTGTCGAGTGTCTGCTCGAGGGCCGTCACAATGTGTTCGTCGGTATTCTAAACAACAAGATGAATTATATCCCCCTCGAAACGGCCGTCAAGAATAAAGGCAAGATCAGCGAGGAGTGGATGAAGATCGTTAAGATCCTAGCCAGTTAAAATGCTACTATGAGTAAGATTGAAAAATACCTGCACCAGGAATATGACAACGAGGCAGGTAAGCGTCATGCCTATAAACGTACCAAGATCGTTGCCACCGTCGGGCCCGCCTGCGACTCCTATGAGCAGCTGCTGGAGTTGGTAAAGGCCGGCGTGAATGTTTTCCGATTGAATTTCTCGCACGGAGCACATGAGGACAAAGCCCGTATCATCCAGTACATTCTTGACATCAATAAAACGGAGCCCTATAACATCGCTATTTTGGCCGACTTGCAAGGTCCCAAACTACGCGTCGGCGAGATCGAGAACGGCCGGATGGACCTGGTTGAAGGCGATATACTCACCTTCACCAACGAAAAGGTGATCGGTAACAAAGAAAAGATCTTCGTCTCCTACCCCAACCTTTCCTCCGATGTGAAAGTGGGCGAAAAGATCCTGATCGATGATGGAAAGCTGGAAGTGGTAGTACAGGAGATCACCGCCAATAAAGATGTAAAAGTTCGGGTGACCTTACCGGGCAGTTTGCTGCCTAAAAAGGGAGTGAATTTGCCTGATACGGACATATCGCTTCCCTCTCTAACCGAAAAAGACCTGGCCGACCTGGAATTTATCCTCACCCATCCGGTGGATTGGGTGGCGCTTTCCTTCGTGCGAAACCCCGAGGATATTATCGATCTGAAACGGCGGATCAAGGATAAGAAACATATGGCCAAGGTCATTGCCAAGATCGAAATGCCGCAAGCCATTGCCAATCTGCGCGACATTATCGTAGAGAGCGATGGTGTTATGATCGCGCGGGGTGATCTGGGTGTAGAGATGCCCGTGGAAGCGGTACCGCTCATTCAAAAAGACATCATCAATAAATGTTTACACCGGGCTAAACCCGTGATCGTGGCCACCCAGATGATGGAAAGCATGATCGATCGCACCAAACCCAATCGCAGTGAGATCACCGACGTGGCCAATGCGGTTTTGGAAGGAACGGATGCCGTGATGCTCAGCGGCGAGACCGCCACGGGTAAATATCCCCGTCTGGTCGTAGAAACCATGAGCAAGATCATTTTGGAGATCGAGTCAAAAGCTTACAAATACAACCGGGAAGATGAATTGAAACCTCAAGTCCATTCCCCTTCCAAACTAAGTGATGCAATATGTTATAATGCTTGTAAACTAGCCGAGGATTCTCATGCCGACGCTATTATTGGCATGACGCAGAGCGGCTACACCGGATTTATGCTGAGCAGCTACCGCCCTCAATCACCCTTGTATATTTTCACCAAAGAAAAAACACTGGTAAACCAACTCAGTTTGAGCTGGGGAGTGCGCGCCTTTTATTATGATGAAGAGGAAAGCCTCGATGAGATCTTCCAGGATCAGATCGAGATATTGAAGATGCGCGGATTTTTACGGGAGGGGGATGTAATCGTCAGCACCGGAAGCACGCCGGTTCATTTGCACTTACCTACCAATGTGATCAAGATCGCTCGGGTGCAGTAAAATCAGAGCCGACGGATCTTGATATTGCGGTACCACACCATGTCGCCATGGTCCTGCAAAGCAATATGCCCTTTCTTGAATTTTCCGAAATCCGGCATCTTGGCAAACTTGCTACCGGCCACTAATTTTTTCCAGGCATCATTCCAGAGTGTGGTGGAAACTACGTTCACCCCATTGAGCCAACATTCCAAATTGCCATCGAGGCATTTGATCTCCACTTGATTCCACACTCCTGCCAACCGAACGGTTTCGGGCTTAGCAGAGATCAGGTCATAGAGGTCGCCTGCCCGATGCTTGATGATCTTTGAATCGGGATGACCATTGTTGTCCAATACCTGCATCTCGGGGGCCGTTTCCCAGGGCCAGCGATATTTGGTCGTATCCTCTTGCGCATACATCATGATGCCGCTGTTGCCGTTCTTGGCAATTTTCCATTCCAACTTAAGATGGAAATTTTCAAATTGATCATTGGACATGATATCCCCACCTCCTTTGATCTGCCAGTTTTCTTTTTGGGTAGTGTCCAGGTACATGGCACCATTGTCCACTTTCCAGGCACTGCCAACTACCTTGCCACCGTATTTATGCCAGCCACGGGTGGTCAGCCCATCGAACAATAACTCCCAACCCTCCTTTCGTTCCTGTTTGGTAAGTCGATTATGTGGAGGAACGGTGTCCTTTATCGGCATCGTTGCCGCGGTCGCATAGACAGAGGCAGAGAACAAACCGCCCAACAGAAGAGGAAGAAGCAATCGCATATACAATTATTTAAGAAGTAAAATATATCTGACCATCGTTTCTGCATCGGCCTGACTGAGTGCGGGATGTGCCGTCATTGGCACCTGCCCCCATACGCCCGCGCCGCCTTTTAAAATTTTTTGTGCCAACGACGAAACCTGTGCATCGGTGCCCTCATATTTATTTGCGATGTCTTGGTAGGAAGGACCGATCATTTTTTCAGCAACCCGATGACAGGTCGCACAATCACTTCCGCCAACCAAGGCCAATCCTTTTTGATAATTAGGGTCGCTGGACGGATCCTTTGATTGTCCGTTGGACTTACCCGTATCACTTGACCCACCACAAGAGGTTATAATCAAGGCAGCGAAAAAACTGAGGAAATAGAGATGTTTCATACTTGACATGTTCTTTACGAATATACAGTTCCTAATCGAGTCCCAATAATCTTCGATTCGCTTCCTTATCGGTACCGCTGGAGGCAAAATCGTCAAACGTTTTATCGGTAACCCGGATGATGTGATCACGAATGAAGGCCGCCCCTTCCCGGGCACCGTCCTCCGGATGTTTGAGGCAACACTCCCACTCCATCACCGCCCACCCATCGTATCCGTATTGGGTCAGTTTGCTGAAGATCTGTTTGAAATCGACCTGACCATCACCGGGTGAACGATAACGACCCGCCCGATTTGCCCAGGATTGGTAGCCCCCAAACGTGCCCTGCCGACCGGAGGAATGAAACTCGGCATCTTTCACATGAAAGGCCTTGATACGATCGTGGTAGAGGTCGATGTACTCGATGTAATCCAATTGTTGCAATACGAAATGAGAAGGATCATAGAGCAGACAAGCTCGAGGATGCTGGTTGACCGCCTCCAAAAACATTTCATAGGTGATGCCATCAAAAATGTCTTCCCCGGGGTGCACCTCATAACAAACATTCACCCCGCATTCATCAAAGTGATTGAGGATGGGCATCCAACGGCGGGCTAATTCCTGAAATCCTTCTTCGACCAAACCAGCCGGACGTTGTGGCCAGGGATGAAAGGTGTGCCAAAGCAAGGCGCCACTGAAGGTGGGATGTGCGGTCAGTCCCAGGTTTCTTGACGCATCGGCTCCGTATTTCACTTGCTGGATCGCCCATTCGGTTCGGGCCTTGGGATTTCCTCGAAGGGCCTCCGGTGCGAACCCATCAAACAAGGCATCGTAGGCGGGATGCACGGCCACCAGCTGCCCTTGTAAATGAGTGGACAATTCAGATATCTCCATACCGGCCGCGGCCACGATACCGTTGATCTCGTCGGCATAGGTTTTACTTTCCGCTGCCTTTTTCAGATCGATGCAACGAGGATCCCACGTGGGAATCTGAACCGCCTTGAATCCGAGTGAGGCTGCCCACTGGCAGATCGATGCCAGGTCGTTGAACGGTGCCTGATCACCCAGAAACTGGGCCAAAAAAATGGCAGGACCTTTGATTGTACGCATAGGGTTGTTTTATACCGTGAAATCGATCCACTTCTTTTCGGATTGACCGGAATCAATGATGTGATCAATAAATGCCATTCCCCGAATGCCCTCTTCCACGGAGGGGAAGTCCAGCATTTCCGGAGTTGCCTCGGTGCCATTCAACTTCGCACGCAAGGTGGCCGCAAAATTCCGATACAGATTGGCGAATGCTTCCAGGTATCCTTCCGGGTGACCTGCCGGCGTGCGGGCGTTGTGCTTGGCATACATATCTACATAACCGGATCCGGCCCGGTAGATCTCGGTCGGTCGATCGGGCCATCTGACCAATAACGTGTTTGCATCCTCTTGCTGCCATTCCAATCCGCCTTTCTCTCCAAATACCCGGATCTTGATATTGTTCTCGGCACCGGCCGCAATCTGCGTTGCCATTAACACGCCGCTGGCACCATTGTTGAATTTTAAAAGCGCAGCCCCATCATCATCCAGCATTCGTCCCTCAACTTTTGTGTTGACGTCTGCACACAGCTTCGTCACCTGCAAACCACTCACGTATTCAGCCATATTGAAAGCATGCGTACCAATATCGCCCATGGCACCGGCCTTACCGCTACGCTTTGGATCGGTACGCCAGGCAGCCTGCGCATTGTTTGCCCCCTCTAAAAAAGTGCTCAACCATCCTTGCGGATATTCAACATAAACTTTTCTCACTTTTCCCAACGCGCCAGATTGGATCAACCGTCGCGCTTGTTTTACCATCGGATATCCGGTGTAAGTATGACAAAGCAAGAGTAGCTTTCCGGTCTCGCGTACTTTATCCCGTAATTGTTTGGCCTGCTCCAAGGTAAAGGTGATGGGCTTTTCCACTACTACATGAAATCCGTTTCCCAACGCCAGTAGGGCCGGTTCAAAATGCAGAAAATTGGGTGTAACGATGCTGACAAAGTCGATGCGTTGATCGGCGGGACGTGCCGCTTCCTCTTCCAACATCTTTTTATAATCGGTGTAGATCCGATCCGGTTGCAAGAACAGATCTCGCCCCGATTCCACGGCGATATCCGGATTGACGCTCAGCGCACCTGCTACCAGTTCCACTTGTCCATCCATATTGAAAGCCAGTCGGTGTACGGCACCGATGAAGGCGTCCTTGCCGCCTCCGATCATGGCCATGCGTAGTTTTCGGTTTGTCATATAAAATGTTGAAAAGAAAAGAGTTTGTGAGTAACAAATAAACAGTCTTTTTTCTAAAATTCCTACATTAGTCCTTCAGCCATAAGGCTTGCTAACCAAACGATTGCTCATGAAACCCACCATCCGTCTGCAACTCTATGCCATGATGTTCCTGAACTTTTTTGTTTGGGGGATCTGGTTCGTAACCATGGGAACATACCTGACCAAGGGTAGCATCGGCGCCTCCGGCGAACAGACCGGCTTGGCCTATGGCACCCAATGTTTGGGCGCTATCATTGCCCCCTTTATCATTGGCATGATCGCCGACCGATTCTTTGCTGCCCAAAAAATTCTCGGTGTATTACATCTGCTGGGTGCCGGACTACTCTATACACTCTCCACCCAAAGTGATTTCGGAAGTTTCTATACGAGCCTGCTGATCTATATGATCCTTTATATGCCTACCCTGGCGCTGGTCAACTCCATCGCGCTAAAACAAGTTACCGACGCCGAGAAAGAATTCAGTGGCATCCGCATGTGGGGAACCATCGGCTGGATCGTGTCCGGACTGATCATCGGCTGGATGGCATGGGAAGCCAATCCAGGCTCATTGGGCATCACCTACAAAGTAGCTGCCGTCGTGGCCGCCGCATTCGGTGTGTTCAGTTTCTTTTTACCGAACACGCCCCCACCAAAAGCCGGGCAACAAGTTTCGGTGGCTGAGGTAATCGGACTCGATGCCCTGAAGATTCTGCGTGATCGCAACTACCTGATCTTTTTCATTGCCTCGATCCTGATCTGTATTCCGCTGGCCTTCTATTACGGACAAGCCAACCAATTCCTAAATGAAGCCGGCATGCAACAAGCGGCCGCCAAGATGACGATGGGACAGATCGCCGAAACGGTCTTTTTGTTTCTGATGCCTTGGTTCTTTGCCCGTTTTGGCACCAAGCAAATGATCCTGTTCGGGATGCTGGCCTGGATTCTTCGGTATGCACTTTTCTCTTATGGCGATGCCGGTTCTAATATCTGGATGCTGTATGGCGGTATCATCCTACACGGAATTTGTTACGACTTCTTCTTTGTAACCGGACAGATATACACCGATCAGGTGGCCGGCCCGCGTGTACGCTCTTCCGCACAAGGCCTCATCACATTGGCCACCTATGGCGTTGGGATGTACATCGGATTTTATCTGGCCGGATCATATGTAGATAAATACAAAGTAGGAGAAAGCGGGCACGATTGGCCAACCATCTGGTTATTCCCCTGCCTCTTCGCGGCAGGCGTGGCCTTACTGTTTTTCGCTCTATTTCGAAACGGCAAAAAAACAGCCACGGCCTAAGCATGAAGCGGCGAACCGCATTACGCTCCTTATTGGCAGGCACTGCCGGGCTAGGTGTTGTCAATCCATTGGCCGCATTGGCCAATGCGCCACTTGATGCAGGCAAACTGAAAGGAAACATTCATCATTCGGTTTGCTCCTGGACCTACGATTTTCTCTCGCTCGAAGAACTCTGTCAAGTGGTTAAGAAGATCGGTTTTTCCGCCATCGACTTGGTTGCACCCAGCGGCTTCAAAACACTTCAGGCAAACGGCATCGACTGCTCGATGTGTTATACTGCCGGCAAGATCAGCTTGACCGAAGGATGGAATCGTATCGAAAATCACGAGTGGCTGGTAAAGGATTTTCTGGAAGCGATCCCGGTCATTTCTCGAGCAGGCTATAAAAATCTCATTTGTTTCACCGGCAACCGAAACGGAATGGACGATGAGACGGGCCTGAAGAATTGTGTGACGGGACTCAAACGGATCATGGGCGTCGCTGAAAAAAACGGCATCACCATTCAATTAGAACTTTTCAACAGTAAAGTAGACCACAAAGACTACATGGCCGATCGATCGGCTTGGGGGATCGAACTGTGCAAGCGGCTGGGCTATGCCAATTTTAAACTGCTGTATGATATCTATCACATGCAGATCAGTGAAGGTGACGTGATCCGAACCATTCGGGATAATCATATCTATTTCGGTCATTATCACACAGCCGGTGTGCCAGGCCGACATGAGATCGATGAAAACCAGGAATTATTCTACCCGGCTATCATGCGCGCCATCCACGAAACCGGTTATCAAGGCTATGTAGCGCAGGAGTTCATCTCAGCCGTAAAAACAAATAGCGAAAAGATCGCCAGCCTGAAAAAAGCGATCCAAATCTGCGATATTTAACAACTACTCAAACTTTTCAAACCCTCAAACTTTTTAAACTTCTCATCAATGCCAAACCAACAGTATGATGCCATCGTGGTCGGCTCCGGGATCAGCGGAGGCTGGGCCGCCAAAGAGCTAACCGAAAAAGGATTCAACGTTTTGTTGCTTGAAAGAGGTCGAAACATCGAGCATATCAAAGACTACGTGAACGCGAATAAAGAACCTTGGGAATTTCCGCACCGAGGCCTGAAACCTACCCAGGAGATGTTACAGGATTATCCCGTCTTGCGACGTGATTACCCACTGAACGAAGAGGTATTGGACTATTGGGTGAAGGATAAGGAGTGTCCTTACACCGAAACGAAACCATTCGCATGGTTCCGTGGCTATCATGTAGGTGGCCGCTCGCTGATGTGGGGCCGTCAGAGTTATCGATGGAACAAGTGGGATTTTGAAGCCAACCTGAAAGATGGTCACGGGGTGGATTGGCCCATTCGGTATGAAGACCTGGCCCCCTGGTACAGCCATGCAGAAAAATTTGCCGGTATTCAAGGCAGCTTAGAAGGCCTCGACGTTTTACCCGACGGGGATTTCATGCCGGCCATGGAAATGAACATCGTTGAAAAAGACGTAGCCGCCAAGATCAAACAACATTACAAGAACCAACGGCACATGTTCATTGGTCGCAGTGCCAATCTCACACAACCGCATCACGATCGAACCAATTGCCAATACCTAAATCGTTGCTGGCGAGGTTGTCCGTTCGGCGGCTATTTCAGTACCCAATCGGCCACCCTGCCGGCGGCCATGAAAACACAAAAGCTGACGCTTCGGCCTTTTTCCATCGTTACAAAGGTCTTGTATGATAAAAACAACAAAAAGGCAACCGGAGTGGAAGTGTTGGACGCAAACGATAACAAGACCTATGAATTCAATGCCAAGGTCATTTTCCTCTGCGCCTCCACATTCAACTCAACCTGGATCCTGATGAACTCGGCGCAAGATATCTGGCCAGGAGGCTTGGGCAGCAGCAGCGGCGAACTGGGGCATAATGTGATGGATCACCACTTCCGCTGTGGCGCCAATGGTCAGGTGGAAGGATACGCCGACAAATACGAATACGGCCGACGACCCACCGGTATCTATGTGCCCCGTTTTCGAAATATTTATGAGGATAAGCGGGACTATGTCCGTGGCTTTGGCTATCAGGGTGGTGCCGGACGCGGACGTGGAGCGGAGGTCGCCGAATTCACGATCGGTGCCGATCTGAAAGAAGCCCTGAGCGTGCCCAGCGAACATTGGGGCATGGGCATCATGGCCTTTGGAGAAGTTCTCCCCTATCACGAGAACAAGATCTCGCTGAACAAAAACGTGAAGGACAAATGGGGCTTACCCGTACTGGACATGGATGTTGAGATCAAGGACAACGAGAAAAAAATGCGTAAGGACATGATGAATGACGCAGCCGAAATGCTGGAGGCTGCCGGCGTGAAGAATGTCAATACCTATGATTACGGTTATGAATTCGGAATGGGTATCCATGAAATGGGTACAGCCCGCATGGGAAGAGATCCGAAAACATCCGTATTGAATGGCAACAATCAGGTTTGGGATGCCACCAACGTTTTCGTGACCGATGGTGCTAGCATGACCAGTGCTTCTTGTGTTAACCCCTCTCTCACCTACATGGCCATGACAGCACGGGCCGTCGATTTTGCATACAATGAATTAAAAAAAGGTCCCCTTTAATCTAAACTGATCAAACCAATATTATGGATAGAAGAGAATACTTAAAGAAGATCGCCCTGCTGAGTGGAGCAGCGGTCGTAGGTGCCGATTTCTTCCTGTCGGGATGCTCTCCCAACGGAACCGCAGCCGGCAGTTTTTCCAAAACACAATTAGCGTTATTGGATGAGATTGGAGAAACCATCCTACCCACTACGAAAACGCCCGGAGCCAAAGCAGCGGAGGTCGGAAAATTCATGGAAATAATGATCCGTGATTGCTACACGACCGATGAGCAGAAAACCTTCCACGATGGGATGAAGTCCATTGAGGAGGCCTGTCAGAAAGCCAACGGAAAGAAATTCACCGAGGCGACACCCGCACAACGACATGATCTATTGGTCAAACTTGAAAAAGAAGCCAAAGACTTCAACGAAAAAAAGGAGAAGGACAAACCGGTACATTATTACACGATGATGAAGCAATTGACCCTGTGGGGCTTCTTCACATCCAAAACCGGCATGACCGAAACCCTCCGACATATTCCGGTGCCCGGAAAATACGACGGTGCACTGCCATATGCGAAAGGAGACAAAGCCTGGGCCGAATAAAACAACATCTATGAGCAATCAACGTCGAGAATTCTTGCGCTATTCTGCCATTTTGGGTAGCGGACTTTTATTTTCAAAACTGCCTCTGGGCGCCAGTGAACTGTTTGAGGCACCCAAAAAACACAAGTATGGAGTACAGCTTTGGACGCTTCGAGACATCATCGCCAAAGACACCTGGGGCATCCTGTCAAAACTCGGAGAGGCCGGATATGGCTTCATAGAAAGTTTTGAAGGACCAAAAGGAGTGTATTGGGGAAAATCGCCCAAGGAGTTTGCCTCGTTTCTGAGAGACAAAGGCCTCGCTATGCCTTCGATCCATTGCAACGTGTTTGAGAATTTTGACAAAAAAGTGGCCGATGCGGCGGAGGCGGGTGTGAGGCATGTGCTATGCCCCTGGCTGGGCCCCCAAAAAACGATCGATGATTTCAAAAAAGCAGCCGACCGTTTCAATGAGATGGGCCGGATCTGCAAAAAGAACGGCGTTCGTTTTGGATACCACAATCACGATTACTCATTCAAAACCCTGGACGGCGAAATTCCCCAACAGGTGATGATGGACCGTACCGATGCTGACCTGGTCGATTTTGAAATGGATATTTATTGGGTGGTAACGGCCGGATCGGATCCGATCGATTGGTTCAACCTTTATCCCAACCGATTCCGATTGGCACATGTGAAAGACAGAAGCAAGACGCCCGTGGCCGACAATGGCCAGAATTCAGTGGTGCTTGGTACAGGCACCATCGATTATGCAACGATTCTGAAAGCCGGCCGCGAAAAAGGAGTCAAGAAATGGATCGTGGAGCAAGAAGCCAACTACGGAGCCGGTCCACTGGAATCTTGTGTAGCCAGTATCAATTACTTGAAGAGGACGTAGAGCGGAGAGCGCCCTGGGGGCTGTGGGGGGGTAGAGAGTAGCGGTTAGGGCTGAACCCTCTACCCTCTACCCTCTACCCTCTACCCTCCACTCTCTTCTCTCTACCCTCTACCCTCTACTCTCTACCCTCCACTCTCTACCCTCCACTCTCTACTCTCTACCCCTTCATCCTCCTCACCTGCTCCGAATCAATGTTCGGATTGCGAAAGCTTTCCGGGCTGTCTTTGAAATTCGGATGCCTGAACTGCATGTCACTATCTCGCCAACTGCGCAATGAGGTGTGAAACTCCTGACAGCCCGTTTTCTCTTTCAATTCGTGCAGGTTATCGGGACGAACCCCACTGCCGGGCATGATCACGATGCGGCCATTGGATTGCTTTTGTAATGCCGCGATGCAGTTCACCCCTTCCGGCGCCGTGGCACATTGGCCGGAAGTCAGTATACGATCGACCCCGATGCGCACGAGTTCTTCCAACGCTTCGTTCGGATCCAGGCAACGATCGAAGGCCCGATGGAAGGTGACTTCCATTGGGTAGGCGATCTCGCGCAGTATGGCCGTTCGTTTCAAATTGATGCGACCATCTTGCTGAAGAAGTCCGATCACTACGCCTTCAAATCCCAATGATTTGGCCAACTCCACCTCCAGTTGCATCGAACGAAACTCATCGTGGGTATATAAGAAGTCGCCGGCACGGGGACGAATGATCGGAAAAATGGGAATATCAAATGACTCGCGACAAACACGCATGGTGCCGTAAGCGGGTGTGGTTCCTCCCTCACTTAGGTTAGCGCAAAGTTCGATGCGATGAGCGCCGCCTGCCACAGCCTGCCGAGTGGTTTCCAGGTCGGCGGTAGCGATCTCCAGGGTGATGAGTTGAACTGACATGACTTATTGATCGAACCAGCTCTTGGCTTTGAAAACTTTTTCTTCCTGACGTGAACGCACCGAGTAGGTAAATCCCGGTCGTAGTGAAAATCCGCCGAAGGCCCCGGTCTTGTCAATGGCTAAAAAACAAACTTGCACATCGCCCAATTTGTTTTTGCGCATACTCACCAGCCGACCGATCGCTTTTTTACAGGCTTCTTCCGGGGAAAGACCATTGCGCATAAACTCAACAACCAAATGTGAACCGGCTATGCGAATCACTTCTTCTCCTTGACCCGTGGCAGTGCAGGCGCCCACTTCATTATCGACGTAGAGCCCCGACCCGATCAGTGGTGAATCCCCGACCCGGCCCCGCATTTTAAAGCCGGCCCCGCTGGTGGTACAGCTGCCGCTCATATTCCCATTTTTATCCAGGGCCACCATGCCGATCGTGTCGTGATTCCATTCACCATTAGCGAGTCGCGTGGGGGCAACAGGCCCGTGCTGGTTTTTGTTTTCAATATTTTTTTCGGGTGGCGTATAATTCGATTTCTCCAGCCATTGTGTATAGGACCGTTGGGCATCTTCCGATAAGGCCCCAGACTCTAATGGAAATCCTTCCGCCAACGCAAATTGCTGAGCGCCCTCTCCCACTAACATCACGTGGGGTGTTTTTTCCATCACCCGTCGAGCGACAGATATGGGATGCTTGATGCGTTCCAAAAAGGCCACGCTGCCACAATTTCCGTTTTCATCCATGATGCATGCATCCAACGTAACGTGCCCGTCGCGATCTGGATTACCTCCCAAGCCAACGCAACAATTCAAGGAATCTTCGGTTACCCGCACGCCCTGTTCAACGGCATCCAATGCCCGTCCTCCCTTTTTCAATACTTCCCAAGCAGCCCGATTGGCATCCATCCCCACATCCCAGGTAGAGACCACCAACGGGGCGTCAGGTGCCTCCAAAACCGATCCCGCGATCGGCTGCTTTGCCCAGAACCAACCCAGTGAGCCCATGGCAGAACCCGAGATAAACTTTCTTCTATTCAACATGTTTAACGCTTGTGACCGAAAAATACACAATGGGCTTCGATTATTGCGCAGATTGCTTGTCGAATAATTTTGATGTTTGAACATTGACTCATACTTTTGTTACATAAAATCATGATCCTATCGGGTAGTCCCTGTGAGGAGAGTCTGACCAAACGGGCAGCCTTACAGTTGCCATACGCATTGCGCCAACTCGACTACCAATTTGAGATTATGGATTTGGCCGGCTGGAATCTCCCATCTGATGCCTATTTGTTAGTTAATTAATCCACCCCTATGGCAATCAAATCCATTGATAAGATTTTGACACCACCTCCGCCGCACATGGTGGGGGATGGGTTTCGTGTACATTCTTTTTTGCCGGGCGATGGCCGACTGGGCAAAATGCGCATGAGTCCGTTCTTTTTGTTGGACTATGGCTCACTGGTCGAGTTCCCGCCAACCGACACGCCCCGTGGCGTAGGCGTTCACCCCCACCGGGGATTTGAAACAGTCACCATCGCATACAGGGGTCGGATCGCACATCACGATTCGGCCGGACATCATGGCATCATTGGCGAAGGGGACGTGCAATGGATGACTGCCGCTTCGGGATTGTTGCACAAGGAATATCATGAGGAGAGCTTCAGCAAAAAAGGAGGTCCTTTTCAAATGGTACAGATATGGGTCAATTTGCCCGCGAAACATAAAATGGACCCCCCGGCTTACCAGGAGATCACCAATGAGCGCATGGGAAAATTTCACTTGCCAGATGGGAAAGGGATCGTAGAAGTGATCGCCGGAAACTTCCAAGGAACGAAAGGCCCTGCCCGCACTTTCACACCCATCGAAATGTACAACCTCAAATTGCAAGCAGGCGCGCAAGTGGAGCTGGATCTTCCGGTGAACCACAACACTGCGCTCTTACTGATCGAGGGAAGTGCTACGATCCAATCAAATACAGTACCGGCTGACCATTTCGTTCTTTTTAATTCGGATGGGGAGCGGATACAGGTGGAGGCCAAACAGGATTCCGTTATACTGGTATTATCGGGTGAGCCCATACAGGAACCCATCGCGGCATACGGCCCCTTCCTGATGAATAGCTGGGCCGAGATCGAACAAGCCATTCAGGATTTCAATGCGGGAAAATTCGGCGTATTGGAAGATTGATTCATCACATCGGATAGTTGTACATTTAGCGATACAAAATCGCTTATGAGAACGATCCTGTTTGTCAGTTTTCTCGCCCTCCATGGGTTGGCCATCTCTCAGCCAACGCCCACCTTGTCATCACCCGCTGTCTTGATACCTACTTCCAACGGTGCGCAAGGAAATCCTTACAATCAATCCAAAACGAACTCGGACAACCGGGGTTCGAACAGAACTGGGTCAACAAACAACCCCGGCGGTGGTCAAATTAGCGCCCCGATCGACTCTACACCGGCAAAACTTCCCAAGCTGGATCTGATCCCCTACCCCAGTCAGGTTACGCAATTCACAGGCAATCTTGCCCTACCCAAAAAGATACGGCTACAGGTGGCTTTACCCAAAGTTGACAGCGGATTCATTATCCCTTATATCACCCAAGAGCTGAAAGCTCGCTATGGAGTTCAGCTGGCCAATGCCACCGAGCCGGCAACGCTGGTCGTGATCGGGTTGGTTGGACCGCAACCCAATACACCGGCCGATTATTTTTATCAACTGCAAACCAATGCGAAAGGGATCCAGTTACAGGGCAATAACCCGCAGCTCATATTCAACGGAATTCAAACGCTATTCCAGCTTGTGGAAGAAAAGTCAGCCGGTTCCTTTCAACTTCCCTATGTAACCATCGTTGACAAACCTCGTTTTCAATACAGAGGGGTTCATTTGGATGTGGGCCGACACTTCTTTCCTGTTTCTTTCGTAAAACAATACATCGACTGGCTGGCCTATCACAAGATCAACATATTCCATTGGCATCTGACGGAAGATCAGGGTTGGCGGATCGAGATCAAAAAATATCCGGAGCTCACCCGGGTGGGCGCCTGGCGAAATGGCACCATCGTTGGCAGATATCCGGGGCAATCCAATACCAACCAGCCGTATGGCGGTTTCTATACACAGGAAGAGATCAAGGAGGTGGTCCGATATGCCGCAGCCCGATACATCGAGATCATCCCCGAGATCGAAATGCCCGGCCACAGCAGTGCAGCTATCGCTGCCTATCCGCAACTGAGTTGTTTCCCCAAACTCCCCACTCCGCTGCCGGAAAGTCCCCTCTCTAATAAGAGCAAAGAGGAGATGAAGAACGGACGCATCAAGATCGTTCAGGAAACATGGGGGGTATTCGATGATGTGTATTGTGCCGGTAACGATACCACTTTTCTTTTTCTGCAGGATGTGATCGATGAGGTGATCGCCCTGTTCCCTTCCAGTTATTTTCATATTGGCGGGGATGAATGCCCGAAAGTCCATTGGAAAAAATGTCCGCGCTGCCAGCAACGCCGGGTCGATCTTCAACTCAAGGATGAGCATGAGCTCCAAAGCTATTTTGTGCAGCGGATCGAGAAATACCTGAATCAAAAAGGTAAGATCATGATCGGTTGGGATGAGATCCTCGAAGGAGGGCTGGCCCCCAATGCCGTGGTGATGAGTTGGCGCGGAGAGGCCGGCGGCATCGAGGCGGCCAAGCAAAAACATAAAGTGATCATGACTCCGGGCAGTCCCTTATATTTTGATAACGGGCAGCGCGAAAACGAAGATTCCGTATTTATCGGCGGCTACAATCCGATCGAGAAAGTTTACGCATACGATCCGCTTTCGAAGGAACTGACACCCGAACAACAAAAATATATTTTGGGCGCGCAGGCCAATGTCTGGACCGAATACATGACCAACCCGAAGAAGGTGGAGTACATGATATTTCCACGAATGGCGGCCCTCAGTGAGATCCTCTGGACGCCCAAGAAATTACAGGATTGGGATTTCTTCGAAAAAAGGCTGATGACCCAATTCAAACGATATGAAAAAATGCGGATCAATTACAGCAAAGGCTATTTCGATATGAAAAGCAGTGTGATCCAAGCGGCCGATCAAAATGGTGTGCAATGGAAATTGGAGAGTAAGTTCCAGGATCCCATCATCATAAATTTCAATAACGCCGACAGTATTTGGCCATACAAAGGCCCGCAACCCATCCGCTCCAATACAAAGGCCACGGCCACATCCAACATCAAGGGTATTCAAATGGTGGTAAAACAAAATTTTTATCTGAACAAAGCCACCGGAAAAGATATTACCCTGGCCAATCCGCCCTCCAAGCAATATGGAGGCGACGGTGCCTTCACGCTAGTCAATGGTGTTCAAAACGAAAAAGGGTTGGCCCGTAGTCGTGATTTCCTGGGCTTCAGCGGCACCGATTGCATTGCCACCATCGACCTGGAAAATGTTCAATCGGTAAAAACCATCACGGTACACACCTTTGAGCAAAAAGCGAGCTGGATCCACCCACCTGCCGATGCCTCCCTGGAGGTTAGCGAGAACGGCAGTGATTTTCGGATGGTGGAAGGCTCGTTTGTACCCTCGACCGACGATAGCAAACGTGTCGAAAAGCTTCAGCTCAACTTCCCGGCAACAAATGCCCGATATGTACGTGTTTCCGTAAAGAATCTGGGCACCATTCCCGCTCGAAATGCTGGAGCCGGAAACAAGGCCTGGCTGTTTGTGGATGAGATTGAAGTGGAGTAAGGATGAAAGATGAAAGATGAAGGTTGAATAGAGGGTTGAAAGTTGAAAGTTGAGTATATTTGGGATTCAACTTTTTCAGCATGCCTGATACACTCAAGTTGACCGATAGCTTAGAGAGAATCCCCGTCAAGATCGTTCCCAACCAACAAGATGGCTCCCGCTGGGTGGCTCGTCAGATCGCCGATCTGATCCGTCAGCGACAAAAGGAAAAAAAGTCGGTTGTGCTGGGACTTGCTACCGGTTCTACGCCCAAAACACTTTATGCGGAGTTGGTTCGTCTGCATCGAGAAGAAAAACTCAGCTTCAAGAATGTCATCACGTTCAATCTGGATGAATATTATCCCATCGAACCAACCGCTTTGCAGAGCTACCATCGGTTCATGCAAAGTCAGCTCTTCGAACACATTGACATAAAACCTGCCAACATCCATATTCCGTCCGGAAGTATCGAGAAGGAGGCCGTAAAGGAGCACTGCCGTCAATATGAACAAAAGATCCGAGCCGCCGGCGGGATCGATCTGCAGATCCTGGGCTTGGGCATCAACGGACATATCGGATTCAATGAACCCGGTTCCGGAATCTACAGCAAAACCCGCCTGGTTAACCTGGACCACTCCACACGCTTGGCCAATGCGTATGAATTTGCGAACATCTCACAGGTACCCCGACTGGCCATCACGATGGGGATAGACACCATTCTCAAGGCCAAGAAGATCCTATTGATGGCTTGGGGCAGCAGCAAAGCGCCTGTGATCAAAAAAGCCGTAGAGGAAGATGATTCGGAACAAGTGCCAGCTTTCCTCCTGCAAAATCATGATGATGTCACATTCATTTGTGATGAGGCGGCTGCCTCCTCACTCACCCGATTCAAATCGCCCTGGCTGACGGGTGATTGTGAGTGGAACGCACCCATGATGAAGAAGGCGGTAGTGAACCTGGCCTTGGCACTGCAGAAACCGGTGCTGAGTTTGACCAACAGCGATTACAATGAAAATGGCCTGGGTGATCTGATCGTGGAGAAAGGAGATGCCTACGAAGTGAATTTACAGGTGTATTACATGCTTCGCGATTCCATTACGGGTTGGCCCGGCGGAAAACCGAACGCACATATACCGGCACATCCGGAACGCTCCGAACCCTTCCCCAAACGCATATTGATCTTCTCCCCTCACCCCGATGATGACATCATCAGTATGGGTGGTACATTTCAGCGATTGCATGATCAAGGGCACGAAGTACACGTAGCCTATCAAACCAGTGGAAATATTGCGGTCACGGACGAGTTTGTAACACGCTACCTGGATTTTGCCGTCGGCTTTGAATCCATCGCCGGGATCAACAGCAAAAAATCGCTTGAGATCCTGAAAGAGGTGCGTCGGTACATCGCGAAAAAGAAATCGAATCAAACGGACACGAAAACCATTCGTGCCATCAAAGGGTTGATCCGTCGGGGGGAAGCGAAAGCCACTTGTCGTTTTGTGGGTATTCCGGAGGAGCGTATCCATTTCATGGACCTCCCCTTCTATGAAACCGGCACCATTGAAAAAAAACCCCTTGGCAAGAAGGATATTTTATTGACGAAAGAACTCCTTCGTTCCATTAAACCCCATCAGGTTTATTGTGCCGGTGATTTTGCTGATCCGCATGGCACACACATCGTTTGCTTCCATGCGGTGGCCGAGGCCTTGAAACAGATCCAGGGAGAACAAGACCCTTGGATACAGGATTGCTGGCTCTGGTTGTATAAAGGCGCCTGGGAGGAATGGAGCATCGATGAGATCCAAATGGCGATCCCGATGAGTCCGGACCAGGTACTTCGCAAGCGTCATGGCATATTCATTCATCAGTCACAAAAGGACATGGTACCCTTCCAGGGAACGGATGCCCGCGAGTTCTGGCAACGGGCGGAGGAACGCAACGCAAATACGGCCAACCTGTATGCCGACCTTGGGCTGACCCATTACGCGGCGATGGAGGCTTTTGTCCGCTGGGATTACTGAGATTTCAGTATCTTTATTATCTAAACCATCCACTATGGCAATTTTTGATTCAAGCAATCCTACACTGAAGGAAAAAACTTTTGAACGCTCCATAACCTCCGAGTATCAGGGCGATGTGATGACCTTGAACGGCACGCTGAACAAGTTCGGCATTCTGATGGCCTTGATGATCGCCTCCACCTTGTTCGCCTGGGATCAGTTCCAAAAAGGCTCCGACCCAACCACGTTTATGTGGGTAGGCGTTTTTGGGGGTATGGCCATGGCATTGATCATGATCTTCAAAATGTCCTGGTCTCCATTTTTAGCTCCTGCCTATGCGGTATTGGAGGGATTGTTCCTGGGCTCCATTTCCGCCTTCTTCAATGAAGTTTACCCCGGCTTGCCCACGCAGGCGGTTCTGTTGACCTTACTGGTAGCAGGTGTGATGTTCCTGGTTTATCGATTCCGGATCATCCCCGTTACCCAACGTTTCCGGCAGATCATCATGGTGACTACGATCGCCCTCTCGCTGTTTTATTTGGTCCAATGGGTCTCTTCCTACTTCTTTGGCAGTCCCATTGCCGGCGCCACCATGGATTCCAGTGCCATTGGTATTGGCTTCTCCGTTTTTGTAGTGGTATTGGCCTCTTTGAATCTGCTGCTGAATTTCGACATGATCGAAAAAGGAGCGGAAATGCAAGCCCCCAAATTCATGGAATGGTACAGTGCCTTTGGCCTGTTGGTGACACTGGTATGGCTATACCTCGAAATTCTTCGATTGCTGGCCAAATTGCAGCGCCGGTAAGAAAAATATCCTTCCCTTAAAGGGCCCTTTTCGGGCCCTTTTTTATTTGATTTTTGCCTTATCTTTGCCCTCCCCAAAAGGGATGGCCTAGTAGTCCAGACGATTCGCTAAAAGCGAATGTCTGGATACAGACATCAGCAGAGCTGATCGTCTGCACTCAACTGATAGAACAATGGCCTCGTAGCTCAACTGAATAGAGCATCTGACTACGGATCAGAAGGTTTCAGGTTTGAATCCTGACGAGGTCACCAACCAAAAGCCCTGCATTTTTTGCAGGGCTTTTTACATTTCAGGTCCCGACGAACCGCCAAAGGCGGATGTCGATACAGATCGAGTGATCAGATCTTAACCAACTTCCCCTCCCGATACACATACCGGATCGTTTCCTTCACCGGCAGAACCTTGGTATTGCCTCCCTTATCCGTTACCGGTTGTGTGCCAAAACGCTGGATGGTCAATATTCCACGAGCCCGATCAACACTGATGCCTGCCTGAAAACTGTGTTGACTACCCTCTTCCACCCCCGTACCGCTATTATCCTCCACCAATTTGATATCAAATAAACGGTCATTTTTGGTGAAGAGATAATACCAAGTCGTCATAAGGCCATCCCTGAAAAAATCATCCTCCACGGCCAATGCCACGTCCGTATGGGTTAAGGGCAAAATAGCAAAGGCCCCCGATTGTCCGTTCGAACCACACTCAAACTGATCTTCAATAAAGAAATCTTTTCCCCATCCATTTTTGGTCTTAACAAATACCACCGGATCTGCGAAACAGCCACCTGACAACCCGCACATTCATTGTCCTGTTGCGACTTCACACAGATCAGATGCTGATATTCCTTTTCGGCCAGCTTATACCGAAAAACCGTGTCCACCCACAAAAAAGGTTTCTCTGACGGATCACCGTGCTTCTCCCCCAACGCATACACCTGCCTTTTCGCATCCATCTTGCCTTCAAAAAAAGCAGAAACGATCTTCCATTGATCGGCGTCCCGGGACAAGGGTATGGATTGAGCCTTGGACGTACACACGAATGCGAGCAGGACGATTTTTAGTAAGAATAGTCGATGCATGAATCAGGTTTGTTACTTGAAAATAAGAAAGATTGAAGATGGGAGATCGAAGTTTGAGTTTAAAGTTTTGTACAACGTAGAGTACCTTTGTACTTTCGAACTTAATCCCCCATCCCCAATCCCCAATCTTCAATCTCCCATCTTCAATCTACCATCTCCCATCTTCAAACCCTCCCTCATGCGCATTTCCCTCTGGTCGGTCGGTAAACCCCACGAGCCCTATGTAAAAGCCGGGGTGGAGGAATTCACGAAACGTATCGGACATTACTACAAAGTCGACTGGCAGCTCATCCCCACGCCCAAACACAGCGCCATGCTCAGTGAAATGGACCTGCAGATAAAAGAAGGGGAAACCATTCTGGAGTGGCTCCAACCGGATGATTACCTCATCGCACTGGAAGAAACCGGAAAACAACACAGCTCCGAAGACCTGGCCCAATTCATACAACAACGCGCAAACGAAAGCCGCAAGCGACTGGTATTTCTGATCGGTGGCGCGTACGGACTTTCCGAGGCCGTTTTAAAACGTGCCAACCACCAGTGGAGTTTATCCAAACTGGTCTTCCCCCACCAACTGGTTCGATTGATCCTCGCCGAACAACTCTACCGCGCCTGCACCATCCAACTCGGCGAAAAATACCACCACGCATGAACCTAACCATTACTCTTACGATCATCCTGTTCACCGCCTTTGTTTCCATCGGCGGATTCTCCAACCACAAGTTGATCGACGACCTGATCTTTTACCCGCCTGCCATCACCAAAAGAAATCAATGGTATCGGTTCTTCACCTGCGGACTCATTCATGCCGACTGGGCCCATCTGCTATTTAACATGCTCTCCTTCTATATTTTCGGAGAAGTTGTGGAACGAGCCTTCTCCGATCCCTTGCTGTTTGGCGGGCAAGGCAAGACGTATTACATCATCCTCTATGTTTCGGCCTTGTTCTTTTGTCTGATCCCAACCTTTATTAACCACCTCAACGATAGTTGGTATAAAAGCCTCGGCGCCTCCGGGGCAGTGAGTGCCATCGTATTCGTCGGGATCCTATTTAATCCCACCGCCAAAATGGGTTTCTTCTTTATCCCACCGATCATTCCGGGATATATTTTCGGTCCGCTTTACCTGTTTCTATCTTCATTACTAAGTCGCCAAGGCCGCGATAACATCAACCACTCCGCCCATATTTGGGGGGCTCTATACGGACTGGCCTTCACGATCATTCTCGCATATGTACTAAAAACATCCTATCAACCGGCTGAGGAATTTTGGTGGCGCGTGCAGGCACACCTTCAAAGTATGGGTATCCAATTACCTCGATAATTCAATGTGCAGGGTCGCTCGGGTACGATCCGTTACCCGAAATCGATGATCGATGCGCTGACCGATCACCCAGGCAATGCGTCCTTCCGACACCAATACCCATACCTGCTCTTTTTCAGACACCGATAATTTTTGATCGATCAAAAAACGGGCAACCTTCTTTTTTTTATTCAACCCCAACGGATAAAAATAATCACCCGCCCGCCATTTTCGCAGCAACAAAGGGTATGTAATCATACCCGCATCCAATGCCGCCTGACTACCTGACGCAGTATCAGAATAACTGCCGTCGCCAGACTCATTGAATTGAAGTAGCCCGTTTGAAAATGTCACTTCTTTTGCCCCCGCCTCGATCCATTGCTCCTCCGGTTGTGCATCCCGTACCGGAGACAAGATGAAATGCTTGCGGTGACGGATCACCCGATATCGCCCATCGGCCGATACGATGAAATGCCCCGATTCACTGCCGGCCAAACGAATCAATTCCGATTCCTGCTTTTCTGTGAAGCCAAACCCCGACAGCCACTCATGCACCATGGCCCGGTTTTCCGCTTGCATCAACAAGGCGATCGAAACGGATTGCTCCTCGCCCTGGAGCTGCACATATTTCCGAAGCCATCGTTGTACCGCTTGCCGATAGATGAGATAGGCCGACTGAAACCGATGAATGTTCTGTTGCAGATTCCCATCTACCTGCATATAAAGAGTCCGTAACATCGGCAACACTTCCAACCGCAATTGATTTCGCGTGTAGTCGGTGTGTTTGTTAGAAGAATCCGTTACAAATTCAATACCGTTTTCAATCGCATACGCCTCAATGGCTGCACGCGTTACGTTCAACAACGGTCTACGAATGGAACCGTTCACCGGCGGAATACCCGTCAGCCCCTTCAAGCCAGTCCCCCTTAAAAAATTCATTAACAACGTCTCCGCATTGTCATCGGCATGATGCGCCGTCAGCAAAACGCCTCCGTGTCCGCTTGTCATTTCCGAAAACCAATCATATCGAAGGGCACGGGCTGCTTCCTGAATGGATAATTTGTTTTCCGATGCATAGGTAGCGGCATCCACCCGCTTGACTTGTAACGATTGATTCCACTGCCCGGCCAAGGATTCTACAAATCGCTGATCGCGATCACTCTCATCCCCACGCAATTGAAAATTCATATGCAGCCAGGTGACTGAATACCCTGCTTCTTTCAACACATGCGCCAATACCACCGAATCCACGCCCCCACTGATGGCCAAATAGACCGGAGAAGCGGGCGATAGTCCGAAGGACTGCATCGAAGCAACGACTGTTTTGGAGATGGACATCAGATCAAATTGTCATAAGCCCCCCTAAGCTCATTAAAGGCATGGGTATCACCGACTTTTTTGGCTGCTTCCATTCCCCGTTCATAGGCCTCGATGGCTTTTTGTTCTTCCCCCTCACGCTCCAACAGCTTTCCCAGATGATAATAACTGCCCACGTAGTCGGGGTTTTGGGCGAGTAACCCTTCGAACAGCTGACGAGCGGCCTCCTCATTGCCCAGTTTGATCTCCTCCAACGCCATCGCATGGTTTAGAAACGGGTCGCCAGGCTGTTGAGCCAGCATATTTTTAAGGAGTTGTAAGCGGTCCATGTGGATATTCAAATGGGGCGGCGTCGGGGCATTCAGACGGGGGCACTTACCTTTGCAACGCGATTCTTTTCTAATCCCTCAATCTGCCAACATGAAGATCTTGGTTTGCATCAGCAAGACGCCCGATACCACGGCAAAAATAGCCTTCACCGATAACAACACGAAATACGATACCAACGGGGTGCAGTGGATCATCAACCCCTACGACGAATGGTATGCCCTCGTACGAGCCATTGAGTTAAAGGAAGCCGATGCCTCTCACGTCACTCACCTGATCTCCGTTGGTGGGGTCGATGCGGAACCCATCCTTCGAAAAGCACTGGCCTTGGGTGGCGATGAGGCCATTCGAGTAAACACCGATAGTGACGACAGCTATGTGATTGCTACCCAGATCGCCGATGTGGCAAAAGCCGGTGGCTACGAGCTGATCCTGACCGGAAAGGAAACAATCGATCATAACGGCTCCACCCTCGGCGGCATGTTGGCCGAATTACTCGATTTGCCCTATATCTCCCTGGCCACCAAATTGGACATGAACGGCGCAGTTGCACAGGTGACGCGTGAGATTGATGGCGGACAAGAACTGAATGAAGTCAACACCCCGGTGGTAATAAGCGCGCAGAAAGGAATGGCAGAAGCCCGCATCCCCAACATGCGTGGGATCATGGCCGCCCGCACCAAACCACTGAAAGTGATTGAGCCCGTTGCCTGCGAGCCACTCACCAGCACCGTCTCCTTTGAAATGCCGCCAGCAAAAGCAGGAGTGAAATTGGTTTCACCGGAGCAAGTGGAGGAGTTGGTGAGGTTGTTGAAGGAAGAAGCGAAGGTAGTTTAGAAGATGAAGGATGAAGGATGAGAGTTGAGAGATGAAGTTTAAATAGTATAAAAGTTTAGGAGTTATGGTAATTATATATGCGGATAACATCAACGGATCGATTAAGAAATCTTCATTGGAAGCGCTCTCGTATGGAGCGGCGATCGCGAAGCAAATGGGTGTGGCGGCAGGGGCGATCGTGATCGGCCATACTCAAAGTGATTTGTCGGAGCTGGGCAAGTACGGTGTAAGCAAAGTACATCAGCTTGACGGACCGGAATCGTTCGATGCGCAAGCGTTTGCTAAACTGGTTGCCGATGTAGCCACTGAATTGAATGCGACCGTGATTGTCTTTTCACACAGCCTCTCCGGAAAAGCATTGGCCCCACGGGTATCGGTTCGATTGAAAGCAGGCCTTGTGACCGGTGCCGCCGCGCTTCCCGATACCTCAAACGGTTTTGTGGTCAAGAAATCGGTCTTTTCGGGCAAGGCCTTTGCGCACGTGCGCATACAGTCGCCGGTGAAGATCGTATCCGTAAATCCCAATGCCTTTACGGCCACTACTAACGAAGGAAAAGCTGAGGTGATACACAAATCAGTTTCCATCACGCCCCTTGTTAAGGTGATCTCTGAAAGCAAAAGCAGTGGCGCCCGAACCCTGACCGAATCGGAGATCGTGGTGAGCGCGGGAAGAGGTATGAAAGGCCCGGAGAACTGGGGCATGATCGAGGAGTTGGCCGATGTGTTACAAGCGGGATTGGCCTGCAGCCGACCGGTAGCCGATGCCCATTGGCGGCCGCATCACGAGCACGTGGGCCAGACTGGAATTGCCATCGCCCCCAACCTTTATATCGCCATTGGCATATCAGGAGCCATTCAGCATCTGGCCGGTGTGAACCGTAGCAAGGTGATCGTGGTGATCAATAAAGACCCCGAGGCCCCCTTCTTCAAGGCGGCCGATTACGGGATCGTGGGTGATGCCTTTGAGGTGGTACCCAAGTTGACCGCGGCCCTGAAGACAGGCGCCTGATGTCGATGATCATTTGCCCAGCCAATTTTGACCGGCAGTCGCTGACCCTGAGCAGGTTAGGCTGAAATATTGTAGTTTTACTCGATTATGCGAAAGATCGAACTGGAGATCGTTGCCCTTTCACACAGCATGTCGCAAACACATCACTATGTGGTTGTGTTGGGCGAGATGAACGGGCTGCGTCGCTTGCCCATCGTGATCGGCGGCGCGGAAGCACAGGCCATTGCAGTTGCCTTGGAGGATATGAAACCGGCTCGTCCGCTGGCGCATGACCTCATGAAAAATATGATGAATGCCTTTGAGATCGATCTGCTGGAAGTGGTGATCAGCAATTTGCAAGAGGGCGTATTCTTTGCCAAACTGGTTTGTTCCAGCCAACACGACACGGTCGAGATCGATTCGCGTACCTCGGATGCCATTGCCATGGCCGTACGATTCGGTTGTCCCATTTACACGTCCGATGAAATATTGGACTCGGCGGTAAGCAATGGGGATGAACCTTCCGAGGGAACTAAAAAGAAAGCCACTCCCAAAAAGAAAGAACCTGTTAAGGATAAACCGGCGGGCAGCGCCGAACTCAGCGCCATGTCGCTGGCAGAATTGGAAAATCACTTGAACGAAGTACTGGATCAGGAAGATTATATGCGAGCCATCGCCATTCGCGATGAGATCAATCGCCGAAAAGGCAACTAATCGAATATGGTTCTGTTCCCGCCGGCCAAGATCAACCTCGGTTTGCGCATCCTGCGAAAACGAACCGACGGATACCACGATCTGGATACGGTCTTCTATCCGATTGGTTTGACGGATGTGCTGGAGATCATTCCAAGCACCGCAGCAACCACCGAACTTAAAGTAACCGGCATCACACCCCCCGGCGATTCCGATGATAATCTTTGTGTCAAGGCTTGGAAATTATTGAAGGCGGATTTTCCGCAACTCCCACCCGTGTACATGCATTTGCACAAGAACATTCCGACCGGTGCGGGACTGGGTGGCGGCAGTGCCGATGGGGCCTATGCCTTACGCGGACTCAACTCAACATGTAAACTCGGATTGTCGCGCGAGCAATTGATTTCCTATGCCGCGCAATTGGGAAGTGATTGTCCGTTTTTTATTTACGATGAACCCTGTGTAAGTGCCGGCCGCGGTGAAATCTTAACACCCCTCCCCTTTTCGTTGAACGGATATCATCTGTTTCTCGTCAATCCCGGCATACACGTTTCCACGAAAGAAGCTTTTGCGGGTGTAACACCAAACGAACAAGCTCATTCCAGCTCTGAGCTCCTTTCACAACCGATCGACACGTGGCAGGGCGAATTGATCAACGATTTCGAAAACTCGATCTTCCCCAATCACCCGGAGATCGCACGGATCAAACAACAATTATTGGATGCCGGTGCGGTGTATGCGAGCATGAGTGGCAGTGGGAGTACGGTGTACGGGATTTTTAAGGAGAGTCCGGCTCAAGTGGCGTTTGCGTCTGATTACTTTGTCTGGAGAGATGAGGGGATGAGAAGATGAGGAGATGAGAGTTGAAGGGTGAAATTTCGTAGTTTTATCCGGTGAACGCTACTACTGCACATAGTAATGCCTCTTTTCTACAAGGCAATCTCGACTTACTGAATCACTAACGGGCCGGGCCCTGCGGGCCGTTTAGTGTAGAGGGTTTAGAGTTGAGACCTCTACCCTCTACCCTCTACCCTCTCCTTCCCAAACTATCAAAACTCTCTCCGTTTGGTACAAAATGTCAATTATGGACAACAATTATTATTTGCACCTCGAGCATCATCATAGTGCCCACAACTACCACCCCCTCCCCGTTGTTTTATCACGAGGCGAGGGCCCCTATGTATGGGATGTGGAAGGCAAGCGATACCTAGATTTTTTGAGTGGTTATTCGTCGGTGAACCAGGGGCATTGTCACCCGCGTATTGTGAACGCATTGATCGAACAAGCCGGCAAACTCACACTCACCAGCCGTGCGTTTCACAGCGACAAACTAGGCGAGTACGCGCAGTTCATCACGAACTATTTTGGTTATGACAAAGTACTCCCCATGAATACGGGCGTGGAAGCGGTGGAAACCGCCATCAAGCTTACGCGCAAATGGGGCTATGAAGTAAAAGGCATTCCGGATGGACAAGCCAAGATCGTGGTATGTGGGGGTAATTTTCACGGACGCACCTCCACCATCATTTCCTTTTCATCCGATCCGAGTGCACGTACCCATTTTGGTCCGTATATGCCGGGCTTCATTACCATCCCCTACAACGATGCGGCGGCGTTGGAAGAAGCGTTGCAGGATAAAACCGTTGCTGGATTTTTGGTGGAGCCCATACAGGGCGAAGCGGGCGTAGTGGTGCCCGACGATAGATATCTGGCCAAATGCAAAGCGCTCTGCGAACAGCATCGCGTATTATTCATGGCTGATGAGATACAGACAGGGCTCTGTCGAACGGGCAAGCTATTGGCCTGTGACCATGAACATGTTCGTCCCGATGTATTGATCATGGGCAAGGCGCTTAGTGGCGGACTATTGCCCATCAGTGCGGTGTTGACCGATAACGAGGTGATGGACTGTATTCAGCCCGGAGAGCACGGTTCTACCTTTGGAGGTAATCCCTTGGCCTGTGTGGTGGCGATGGAAGCACTTCGGGTGTTGAAGGATGAAAGTTTAACAGAGAATGCAGCCGAGTTAGGCGAATTATTCCGAACGAAGATCCGAGCCTTGAATAACCCCCGGATCTCAATCATTCGGGGTAAAGGTCTTTTGAATGCGATCGTAATCAACGATCCGAATCCGGAAGCCGCCTGGAATATTTGTTTACGTATGAAAGATCATGGCCTGCTTGCCAAACCCACGCATGGCGATAAGATCCGACTGGCCCCGACGTTGGTTATTACGCGGGATCAGATCATGTACGCGATTGATATTTTGCGTAAGAGTCTTGATTCGTGAATAATGTGTAGAGGGTTGAGATGGTTTAGGGGGTTTAGCAAACTCACAACCACCTAAACCTCTAAATGATCTAAACCATCTAATATCCACAAACCACCTAAACCCTTCCCAACAACTACTCTCTCACGACTCGAACTGTCTTTTCCCCTACGGAGATTAAATACTGCCCCATCGCCCATTTGCTCAGATCGAACGGAATGCTGTTGCTTCCGGTGGGGACGTTGATCTGACGGGTTTCAATGATGCGGCCCGACAAATCTGTTAGACGAACATTGACCGTTTCGTTGATCGGAGCGTTTAGCAGTACAGTGACTTGTCCTTTCGAAGGATTCGGGAATACCGAAGCGATCTCGAGGAATGTCGGTTTTTCGCCTTGAATCATCAGGATATTGCTGAGGGTGCTGCGACCATCAATATCCGATTGTTTCAGGCGATAGTATTGCTTGGT
>JBJTWV010000033.1:0-9797 GCA_046081925.1 Bacteroidota bacterium
AGCAAGGCCAGGTCATACGCTTGTTTGGCGAGTGCGGGTTGTTGATCCGCATCGGCCTGCAAGATCTTTTTGAGCAGGGGATGATTACCATTCAATGATACCTTGAAGGTTTCGGGTAAGTTACCATAGAAGCTCATGCCACCGCCCATCTTGCTCATCTCCTTCATGCGGCGCATCCATTCCTCTCGGGTGATGATCACGGGCAATTGATCGGTTGGTAAACTTTCTATTTCGACATGCATGGATTTGTTGTTGATCGCTTCCTCAAAGACCTTCTTAATATCCGTTGCTTCTGTTTCTGTTAGGCTGTGTGTGGGAATATCCGACTTCTCAATGAGTTTATCCATTATGTCCGCATCCACTCGCTTCAAAGAGGTCTTCTCCAGCTTCGTCTCCAGGTGTTGGATAAAATGCATATCGATAGGAGAGTCCATCACCAGCACATCATAGTCTTTCCGGTTGGCCGCTTCGATGAAACTGTGTTGCCCCTCGGCATCCTGCGTGTACAGCCAGATGAGCTGGTCATTCTTGTCGGTTTGAAAATCTTTCACTTTCGCCTGATACTCCTCGAGTGTATAGGTTTCCGATCGGGTGTTGGTGAGCAGCGCAAAACTTTTGGCTTTCTCGAAGAATTTTTCATCGGATATCGAGCCGTATTTGACGAACAGGCCCAGGTCTTTCCATTTTTCTTCAAAGGCCTTCCGGTCTTTGTTGAACAGCTCCTGCAATTTTTCGGCCACTTTACGACTGATGTAGCCATTGATCTTCTTGACATTGCTGTCGGCTTGTAAAAAAGAGCGACTTACGTTCAGCGGAATATCGGGTGAATCGATGACGCCATGCAGCAGCAACAGAAATTCCGGAACGATGTCCTTCACCTCGTCGGTGATGAACACCTGCCGGCTGAACAGCTTGATCTTATTTCGTTGCAATTCCAGATCATTCTTCACCTTGGGGAAGTACAACACGCCGGTGAGGTTGAAGGGGTAGTCCACGTTCAGATGGATCCAAAACAAGGGATCCTCCGACATCGGATACAGCTCACGGTAAAAACTCAGATAGTCTTCATCCGTTAATTCACTGGGTGTGCGTGTCCAAATCGGGTTGGTGGTGTTGATGATGTTATCGACCTCCACCGATTTGTATTTGGGCTTGCCGTCTTTGTCTTCGCCATCGGCAACCGATTCGGTTTTGGTGCCGAACTGAATGGGGACGGGCAGGAACTTGCAATATTTGTTCAGGATCTCCTGTACGCGATAATTTTCAAGGAACTCCTTGGATTCTTCGTTGATGTGCAAAATGATATCGGTTCCGCGGGTTTTTCGGGTTCCTTCTCCGATCTCGAATTGGGTGGAACCGTCGCAGGTCCAAAAAGCGGGGGCCGCACCTTCCTGGTAAGAGAGACTTTGGATCTCGACTTTTTCGGCAACCATAAAGGCTGAGTAGAACCCAAGACCGAACCGGCCGATGATCTCATTGGCATCCTGGGCTTCCTTGAATTTTTCCATGAATTCTGTGGCGCCGGAAAAGGCCACTTGATTGATGTACTTTTTGATCTCCTCGGCGGTGAGTCCGATACCCGCATCCGAAATGGTCAGGGTCTTTGCTTTTTCATCCAGTTTGATCTCGATGCGGAGGTCGCCCAATTCCTGTTTTACGTGGCCCAGGCTGCTGAGTCGCTTGATCTTTTGGGTAGCGTCGACGGCATTGCTCACGAGCTCCCGGAGAAAGATCTCGTGGTCGGAGTAGAGGAATTTCTTGATGATCGGAAAGATGTTCTCCGTATTGATCGAAATACTGCCTTTTTTGGTGGCCATGGGTGTGTTTTAGACCTGTCCTGTCAATCTTTATACCAGCGGATCCGGATTGTCAGTTTGTCACCATTTTCCGTTCGGTCTCATCATCCTTTTCCCCGCATATTAACATTTTGTCTTACAGAATGTCAGGTTGTGTGGTGTCTGAATAAAGAGTAGATTTAACCCTTAAACCCACCGGTATGAAGTCATTTTTCGTATTGTCGACCGTTATGGTCATAGGAGTATGCCAGGCACAGTCACAAGTACGGGTTTTACGCCGCCCGGGCTGTTCGGCGCCGGTATCGAACACCCTTTTTCAGGCGGTGGATACCACCAAATCACGCGGCGTGGCCGATAACTACCTCACCTGGGATCCCGGTCAGATCATCCGGGTCAAATTCATGCCCGGTGGGGGTAAGGTTCTTCGTGACAAGGTCACGGTGCTGGCAAAGGAGTGGGAAAAATATGCCAATGTCAAATTTCAGTTTCTGCCCGATAATGAGCCCAACACCCATATCCGGGTGAAATTGGGAAAGGGTCTGGGACACAATTCGGCCGTGGGTGTGCTTTGCAAGACCTTCGCGCCCGATGAACATACTCTTCACCTGGATACTTTGTATCTGGCCGATCTGGATTTTTATTGGTCCATCGTTCGGAAGGAAAATTTACCCAAGCCCCATAATGAAAATCTATTTCGGACTTTGATGAGTCGCTACCCCAACCATTGGAACGAGAAAGAACTCTATGCCACGGTGGTTCATGAGTTCGGACACGCATTGGGGTTAAAGCATGAGCAGAGTTTTCCGGGGGCGATCAAATGGAATAAGTCCGACTCGGTGTATGATTATTACGAGGAGAGTCAGGGCTGGGATCGGAACATGGTCAATCACAACGTTTTTGATGCGGTCGATCAATTCTACACCAACGGTTCAGCCTATGATCCGAAATCCATCATGCATTACTCTGTAGAGGCTTGGCAAACCACCAACGGATATTCGGTTGGTAATAATTATGCCTTATCGGAGGGCGACAAATCCATCATCGCCGCTCTTTATCCGCGCAATCCCGCCGAACAAAAACGAGTGGTTCCCAAAGTACAGATCGATAATTTCAAGGGATTACAGGTTACGTACAATGCCGAGCGAAAAGGCCTGGTGATCATACCCAAGATCGATATGAAGACCAATGCCCGGTTGGGTGAGGTTTGGTTCGTAGCCCGGTTGGTGTATGAAGATGACTTTTATGTTCGTACCAGCAGTCAATATTATAACTGGGGAGGTGCCGTGGCTACGTACTACAAGTTGAACCTGATGCCAAATACCACATATGGCATCAACCAAACCACCAAGAATTTTGAAATGTTCCTGCCCGCTCAGTACATCCCCGAGCTCGGCGATTCGCCCATTTACGTAGAGTTTTCGGTGGTGCTCGATGATCCGACCAACGATCAAAAGAATCGATTGATGTACATGAAAAGCAGTTCTACGATGAAAATGCCCAAACGCTAACCCTCAGGAACGCTTCCGATACCATGGATTCGATCCTTCAATGTTTAGCCGATTTTGAAGCCATCTCGTTGGAAGAGACCAACCAACAAGCGGCCCTGCTTCGCCGGGTAGATACCAAATTTGTCTTCTCCGTCGAGCGACTTCCGTTTTTGTTGCAATTGTGGAAGCAAACCCATCGGGCACTGGAGGTGGAAGGCATTCGGCTCTCCAATTACCATAGCGTGTATTGGGATACACCTGACCTCGCCTTGTACCGGGCGCATCATGCCGGTGCGGCCTCCCGTATCAAATTACGGTTGCGTGAATATGTGGAATCGGATCTGCGATTTTTTGAGGTCAAGGTCCGCAATAACAAAGGGGTTACCGACAAGGAGCGAAAGCGTTTGAAGGAAAGTGGGCCCACCGATGAGTTGATGAATCGATATGCCCAATTCGATGAACGTCACCTAAAAGATCAACTATTGAAGGTTTCCCTGGAGGTGAATTATCGGCGGATCACGTTGGTTCCCCGAACCGGTACGGAGCGGGTCACCATCGATCTCGATCTGTCCTATCGTGTTGGGGAGCAGACCCACTCCATGGGACCAATGGTTGTGGTGGAAGTCAAAACGGATCGTTCGGTTCGCTCCGGTGTACTTCGTCAGCTGAAGCAGGCGGGATTTCGGTCCGGCTCCATCAGCAAATATTGTTTGGGTATCTTGCATCTCTATCCAACCGTAAAGCGAAATCGGTTTAAACAGCCGCTGCGTATAATCAATAAGCAAATTCGAAACCATGGACCTGCTGCAGATCGTAACGGAAGCCCAGAAAGCTGAAAATCTGGCCTTCTTTGAAAAATTCAGTTTGAAGTTTGTCATTCGGCTGGGGATAGACCTCCTGACCGTGTTATTAATTATCCGAGGTATCTATTACCGTCATTACCGCCGCACGGATCTGTTCCTGACATTTTTCTCTTTCAACGTCATCATCTTTCTGATCACTTTTTTGCTGAACAAAGTAGAAATGACAATGGGAGCGGCATTCGGATTGTTCGCCGTCTTTTCCATGCTCCGCTACCGAACAGAGAATATCTCTGCCAAGGACATGACCTATATCTTCATCGTGATCGCAATCGGATTGGTCATGGCTATCAGTAAGGGCGATTGGGATGAGTTGTCGCTCATTGGTCTCATCATCGTGATCATGATGGCCTTGTTGGAGAGCAATTGGTTGATCAAGCGTACCTATGACCAAGAGATACAATACGACCGAATCGAGTTGATCCAGCCTTCCCGTCGGGAAGAACTCTTGGCCGATCTCCGGGAGCGAACCGGCTTGAACATTCTACGGGTGGCGATCGGACGGATCGATATGCTGAAAGACAGTGCCCGCATCACGATTTATTACCAATAAACATTTCTTGGGTTTATGAGAATAAGTACATTGCTTTTATTTTTTTTGTTGGTTGCATGTTCCGGTGTTCAGGCGCAAACCAGTGCCTCCGATCCGGTGGATGTGCAGGGTTGGTACGGTGTGGGTGTTGGGATGGATCTGAAGAAGAAATGGTCGGCCGGCATCGATTATCAGGCCCGATTTCAAAATAACCTGGCCTCTTACAAGGGTTCATACATCAGTTTCTCCGGGTCAAAAGGTATCAGCAAACGAATCGATCTGCTGGCGGAATATCGATTGGGGTTGGTAACGGGCGCTATGCTACATCGATTTTCTGTGGGCGGGGAGTA
Source organism: Bacteroidota bacterium (assembly GCA_046081925.1). Taxonomy (GTDB): domain Bacteria; phylum Bacteroidota; class Bacteroidia; order Chitinophagales; family Chitinophagaceae; genus JJ008. Next base: position 5,026 of record JBJTWV010000033.1, read on the forward strand.
TCAACCCAAATCGAAAGCCGTTGATCTGGGCATCCGGATTTTGGTGTTGAATAATATTCAGGATTTTGAAGATCCGACCTCGGCTTCCAAAAAGACCGGCTTCTGGCGTGCCCGTTTGAAGGTGGGAAAGAAGCTGACGAAGAAGTGTGAGGGGTATTTATCTACGGAACCGGTGATGCAATTTGGCGGAAACAGCTTCGTGGACAACTGGCGCAATACCATTGGTACCAAGTGGAAGGTTGGCTCCAATGCCAAACTGGATGTTTTCTACATGTATCGGCCCGATTATGCAAAAGCCAGTTACAACCGCTTGTTTCATGTGGTGGGACTGAGTCTTGATTTCAGTACGGCCCCGGGAAAGAAGAAGAAATAGAGCTGGTAAGTCTCATTTGAGTTTGAGAAAATATTGCCGTCGGGTTTCCGATAGTTTTTCGATGGTATAGCGAAGCATGGTTCGGGGCATTTTGCCTGCGTTGGTTTCCAGAAATGACTCGATCTTGTCCGGATCTTTGGCCCAGGCTTCCCGCAACATCCAACCCACGGCCTTGTGCATGAGATCATGAGGATGATGCAGGAGTTGTTGGCTCAGTTTCAAGATATCGATCAGGTCGTTTTTTCGAATAAAATGCAGGGTAGCGATCACGGCGATCCGGTTCTCCCAAAGGATCGAACTGTCCGCCAGTTTATACAGAAGGGAGCGGTCTTTGTCCTCCAGCCAAACGCCCAGGATCAAATGCGCGGAGGAATCGACCAGGTCCCAATTGTTGATGCGTCGGGTATTTTTCAGATAAAGCTTGACCCATTTTTCTCCTAGTCCGATTTTATGATCCTCCTTGAATTTGGCTACCAGTAAGAATACCGCCGTGAGTCTTTCCTCATGAAATTCCGAATTCAACAGACATTGGATGGTTTCCTTCGTGGCCTCGGATTGGTATTTGCGGGCGATCGCTCGTTGTAGAGGAACGGGAATGCCGTGAAACCGATCGCCTGTGCCGTATTCGCCCGGCCCGGTTTTAAAGAAGCGTTGATGGATCGCAACTTTTTCCGGATTACCAAGTGCTTTTAATTCACGGGCAATGGCAGTGGCAGTATTCATGCTTGCGAGTACTTACTTTTGAGCAAAGCCAAGGTATGAAAACAGTCCAACACATCGCCAAGCAGATCCGTCGCGCTTTCTTTGAGGACAACTGGTGTGGGGTATCCTTGCGGAAGTCCGTTGAGGGATTATCGGTTGCGCAAGTGACACAGGCGCAGCCGGCCGCTCATTCCATTGCCGAGTTGGTATTTCACATTGGTTATTACTACGAAGGGGTATTGTCGGTGTTGAGGGGTGGTCCCTTGGAGATCCGTGACAAATTTAGTTTTGATATGCCGCCGGTGTTGACCGAGGCGGACTGGCAAGCGTTGTTGCAACGTACCTGGGCGATCGCCGAGGAATTTATTGAGCGGGTGGAGGGGCTGTCGGATGAGCAGCTTTCCGGCACGTTTGTGGAAGAGAAGTATGGCGATTATTACCGCAATTTGACCGGGATCGTGGAGCATTTGTATTACCACTTGGGTCAGATTGTCTTGCTGAAGAAATCGCTGTAGGATCAGTGCAGGGATAGATCTCGGACGGACCATTGTCCTTTTTCCTGGATCAGCAGGGCTTGGTGGTCTTCGGTTTGGCGGGTGGGGGATTCGGTTTGGTATTCGGGGGCTAGTCCGGAGGTGGGGTAGCGGGTAAAATCAATTTGAAAATCAACCCGGGTGGAATTGGGTTCGATCCCCGGTTCTACTTTTTTGATCTCGAACCGGTGGATGTCGATGGCGTTTCCGCCGGGCATATTGCCGTTTTCGACGATGCGTTCTTGTATGAGTTTGGACAGAACCTGGGTGTCGGGGCTTGGTTTTTTGGGGGTGCAGCCAAGGGTGGCGATGCAGCAGGTGCCGGCCAGTAGGGCGATGAGTAGGCTATTTTTCATGCTTCAATTTAGTCAGAAACATCGGTTTTGGGCATCTGTTATCCCTCTGAATACGTACATTTGCCACCGCTCGGGAAGTAGCGCAGGCCGGTAGCGCACCTGGTTTGGGACCAGGGGGTCGCAGGTTCGAATCCTGTCTTCCCGACAATCCTCAAAAGCCTTTGGCAACTGCCGGAGGCTTTTTTATTGGCGAACGCATAAAGCTTGCTTTAGTGCGTGAAGCCATAAAAAAGCTGAAGCGAGCGGAGCGAGCAAGGCTTTTGAGGATTGGACTCCCCCTCCGGGAAGCCTTCGCGCAGCGAAGGCAATCCAAGCTTGCTTGCAAAAGACGAGAATAAAAGCCCTGCGCGGCCAAAGGCCGCAAGGCTTGCTCTTGCTGGAGCCCATTTGAAGCCCGAGCGCAGCGAGGGCAATCCTGTCTTCCCGGCAGAATGATTGCTGGGAGGTAAGTGCTGGCTTATTTATTGGGTACGATGCGGCTCGTAGGCATGTGCACACAAGATAAAAGCGAGTCTCAGCAGTTATCAAGTGTATTATCCCTTTTTCTTTACACAGCGGACATACAGCCCATCCGTTTTTCTGAAAAAGTAAGACGATAAGACTGCGTTTCTGCCATGATCAGTGCCCCACCACAGCAATGATTGTGTCGGAGATCCTTCTAAGTTTATTGTTCCGGCATTGGGATCACCCAAGAAAGTCGCACGTGTGATGCCGGTGGGGTTTAGTGATTTGTCTTTTGACGGTGCAACTACAAAAGGTATAAGGGTTTCCTCGCCCTCCCAACCTAATATGTCGGCCAGCTCATTCCAATCATCAGAGGAGGGTATATTCCAACCTTCAGGCGCCAATCCTCTTTTGTCCGTTAACGCATACCAGTTGTAAATTTTTCCAAACTGGTGACTCTGAGCGGAATCCCAATTGTAATAGGCCCAAGCCGGCTTTTTTTCATCCAATGCCTGAATCCATTGTTCTTGGGTTTTAGCCTCAGGAATGGGATCGCCCTTACTAAATTGAGTCACATCCAAATTAGACAACATCCATTGGTTTTTGCCAATTACGACATCCCTGGTAACTCCAATCGGTTTCTTTTTTTCGAAGTTGCACGCGTAAATCAGAAAGGAGAATAGAGATAGCGCTACTAAACTTACAGTTTGATTTTTCATAATTGAACTGATTTTCAAAATTAATAGCACACTTTTCGCGGATAAAATTGAGAAAAAATATGGCATTTTCCCAAAAATCGAATTTCCCTTTTTGAATTGACAGACAAGAGATAGTAATACTAAAATGTTTCAAGGACACCACCCCTTTTTTTAAAAGAGTTCAGTTTTTCTTGAAATTCAAATGCACATTGAAGTGAACAAAAATTTAAATTCCATTCTGATGATTTGTTTTCGTTTGCTAATTCTTCCATTCCAAACTCCTCTTTAAATACTATTTTAATTCTTTCATTTTGATGTTTATTATTATCTGACTTATAAATAAGCACGGGTATGCTATAACTCGTCCAAGTAAAGTCTATATTTTCATGACAATATTCACATTTGACCCCACTTGTTTATAGGACTGAATTTTTGCAGGTGTCTTTATATATTGTATCAATTTTCGGTAGGACGGGATTTGAATTTTTTGAATTGCATGAATTTGTTAAATACATAACTGTACCAATAAATAGAATTATTACCTTATTGTATTGGAAGTTATTACTAAAAAACATTTTTTATGGGAATTTTGAATTTCTTAAAAATATCTCGATTTATTTCTTATAATGTTAAATATTAAATCAAATTTGATTATTTAATTTGTTTATTCTTATCTGCTGACAGCTCTTTAATATATACAATACCCTATTATAAAAGACGATGTTTTAAGTCGCCTGGGATTTAGGAAATACATATTGGAGTTATATATATGCGGTGCTTTATTATTAATGTTTAAATGTTTATTTAATGTTTTATGACATATTTCACGCATCGCACATAAAAGCCTGAGTTATCATAATCCCAATCACCATTAGCGAAATCCACATTAAATGACTTTAGGTCCCAGCTTACCATGCCGGTTGATGACCACCACTTAATTTCCTCATTCAGTCCAATGAACTCATGCTTTCCATCGGCATAACCATCATCTCGAAAACCACCGAGGGCCACTCCTAGAATTGAATTTAGTTGTGATTTATTCTTATAAATAATACGCATCCAATCGTGATCACATGCAAATTCAAAACCCAATGGAGCCAATCCTCTTGGATCAGTAAGCGCATATCGGTTATAGAGTTTGCCAAATATTACTTTATTTTTTACTTCATTCTCAAAGTAGCACCATGCAGGTTTTGCAAGTTTTCCAGCCAGACGCCACTCCTCTTCAGATTTTGCCTCAAATATTGTATCCCCATTTCGAAATCTGTCAGCATTCAAATTTTCTGCCATCCAAACCTGCTCACCAATTTTCACGGTTTTGTAAATTCTTCCATCACGAGCATCTTTGAGTGAGCCATATTGCTGGGCAAAGCAGGTGGTGGCAGCTATTGTCACAATTACTCCAAGTAATGCGTGTTTTGTCATCGATCCATCATTTAATAATCTAATTTACGAAACTTCACACAGCTTACAGTAATTGTGTTTGATTTTAGCGAGTTACAGGATTCGCTGTCATGAATGAAAATCTATTTCATGGGGTGTATGGAAATCCAGGCTGATTTGAGCCTAAAATTCCTTGGTTTGGGTATAATTCATTTTAAGTAGCCTAAATAAATGCCTTACTCAGATTTCAAAATAATTTTCAACCTTTAAGCCTTCTTAACTC
>JBJTWV010000034.1:0-12101 GCA_046081925.1 Bacteroidota bacterium
ATTCAACCCTATTCTCCGGCAGCGGGTACCGGACTCAGCTCGCATGAACTCAATCAACCCGGCACGTACAAGGATGTAAAAGACACATCCGTTGTAGCGATGTTCAATGCCATCCGCAACGAACGATCTGAATTCTTATTCGAAAAAACAGGCGGGGCCGAGTGTTTCTTTCTGGCCTGGACCACGACCCCCTGGACCTTGCCCTCTAACCTCGGTCTAACCGTAGGCGCCGACATCGACTATGTTCTCGTAAAGACCATCAATCCCTACACCCATCAACTCATCCACGTCGTGCTGGCCGAGCCACTACTCGCCAAACATTTTAAGGAAGAAGGAAAGGATGGAGACTTTGCAGCCTACAACGAAAAAGATAAACTTGTTCCGTGGACCATCCTGCATCGATTCAAAGGTTCGCAGATCGAAGGATGTCGATACGAACAGTTACTCCCGTACGAGGCCAATCGCCCGGAAAATTGTGACGGCGATCCGTTTCGCGTACTTACCGATTCTTTCGTGACTACGGAAGACGGCACCGGTATCGTACATACGGCCCCTGCCTTTGGTGCGGACGATTATAAAGTAGACAAACGGTACGGCATCGGCATACTGACCATGGTAGACCGCGAAGGAAAGTTCGTGGAAGGACTGGGTGAATTCAGCGGTCGTTATGTGAAGAACTACAAGGATCAGAAAGACTATGTTGATGTGAACGTCGACATCGCCGTCAAACTGAAAAAAGAGAATCGCGCCTTCAAGGTTGAGAAATACGAACACTCTTATCCGCATTGCTGGCGTACCGATAAACCGATATTGTATTATCCACTGGATGCCTGGTTCATTCGAACCACAGCCATTCGCGATCGAATGGTGGCACTCAACAAGACCATCCGCTGGAAACCGGCCTCCACCGGCGAGGGACGTTTTGGGAATTGGCTGGAGAATATGGTTGATTGGAATCTCAGCCGCAGTCGTTATTGGGGAACACCATTGCCCATTTGGAAAACCGATGACGGATCCGAGATGTATTGTATCGGTTCTGTGTCGGAACTAACACAAAAGATCCGTGAAGCGATCGAGGCGGGATTGGAAATGCGTGGCGTGAAAAAGGGGTTGAGTGATTTAGATGCCAAGATCGATGAATTGGTATCCGACTTGCACAAACCGTATGTGGATGACATCGTGTTGATCAGTCCGGGCGGACAACCCATGAAGCGCGTACCCGATCTGATCGATGTGTGGTTTGACAGCGGTGCCATGCCCTATGCCCAATGGGGATTGCCCGATACGAGCACAAATGCCTATGGGCCGCTAAGTCCGGAAAACTTTTTTGCCTATCATAAACTGAATGGAAACGATGGTGGTTCGGCCTTCCCTGCCAGTTTCATTGCTGAGGGTGTAGATCAAACCCGCGGCTGGTTCTATACACTGCATGCACTGGGTAGTTTGCTGTTCGACTCCGTCGCGTATCAAACCGTGGTCAGTAATGGGTTGGTGCTGGATAAGAGTGGCAATAAGATGAGTAAGCGCTTGGGCAATGTGGTGGATCCGTTCCAGACCATTGAGAAATACGGGGCGGACGCAACCCGATGGTACTTGGTGACCAATGCTTCTCCCTGGGACAATCTCAAATTCGATATGGATGGCATTCAGGAAGTGCAGCGTAAGTTTTTTGGTACGTTGTACAATACCTATCAGTTCTTCGCACTCTATGCGAATCTGGATGGATTCCGTTATGCCGAAAAAGAAATTCCGATCGCTGATCGTCCGGAGATCGACCGCTGGATCCTCTCCTCCTTGCATACGTTGATCAATCAAGTGCAGTTGGCTATGGAGGATTATGAGCCCACGCAAGCCGGCCGACTGATCGAGGATTTTGTAGATGCGCAATTGAGTAACTGGTATGTGCGGTTGTGTCGTCGTCGATTCTGGAAAGGGGAATATGCCACCGATAAGATCTCGGCTTATCAAACGTTGTATGAGTGCTTGGAGACGGTAGTTCGTCTAATGGCGCCCATTTCACCGTTCTTCAGTGATCTGCTTTTCCGTGAATTGAATAAGGTTACCGGAAGGCATTCGGTCAACTCCGTTCACGTGGCCGATTTCCCGCAAGCAGATCCGAATAAGATCGATACAGGGTTGGAGGAGCGTATGCTATGGGCACAAGATGCCAGTTCCTTGGTGTTGTCGCTTCGAAAAAAAGTAAAGATCAATGTGCGGCAGCCGTTGCAGAAGATGATGATCCCCGTGCTCGATCCAAACATGAAAAAGCAATTGGAACGGGTGGCCGACCTCATCAAGGCTGAAGTGAACGTAAAAGAGCTCAGTTACCTAGATCCAAACAATACATTCATCCGAAAAAAGATCAAGCCCAATTTTATCGCCTTAGGAAAGAAGCTGGGCGCTAAAATGAAAGCCATGTCATCGGCCCTGGCAGCCTTTACCCAGGAAGATATTGCCGAGCTGGAACAAAAGGGATCCAAAGAATTGATGCTGGATAGGGAGGTGTTTTCGCTGCACGTGAGTGAAGCGGAAATTACCAGCGAGGATGTACCCGGATGGACAGTGGCCAGCAAGGGACGGATCACGGTGGCGTTGGACCTGAACCTGTCCCCCGAGCTGTTGGCGGAAGGCCAGGCCAGGGAACTGGTGAACCGTATTCAAAAGATCCGGAAAGACAGTGGCTTTGAACTGACCGATCGCATTCAGGTGCGCCTTTTTGCACCATCGGGGCTGGCTGAGGCTTTCGGACGCTTTAAGGACTATATTTGCGCGGAAATACTGGCTGACGACCTGTTTTTTGAAAGCGGGCCACAAGCACAGGAAATTGAAATAAACGGTGAAAATCTGACTGTTACAGTCGCAAAAAAAGGCTAATATATGGCCATCAAGAAAAAACCCGCACCAAAGAAAACGGCAAAGCCTGCGCCCAAGGCGAAGCCTGTTGCCAAGAAGCCTGCTCCTAAGGCTAAGCCAACTGCTAAAAAACCTGTTGCCAAGGCCAAGCCAAAGCCGGCTTCCAAGAAGCCTGCGCCCAAGGCCAAGCCTGTTGTCAAAAAGCCTGCACCGAAGCCCGCTCCGAAAAAAGCAGTCAAGCCGGTTGCGAAAGCACCTTCCAAACCGGCTGTCAAACCGGCTGCGAAGCCTGTTGTTAAGGCGCCGGTGAAAGCTGCTGTAAAGCCTGCAGGAAAGCCTGTGGCCTCGGCTAAACCCGTTGCACCCGTGAAGCCGGCTGTTGTTCCTGCGGCCAAACCGGCTGTACCGGCACCGCCGCCCGTACCGAAATCCGCTTCCAAGAAGAACGATCCGGCCAGTTTGGTTTCGATCAAGCCCAAGGCCCCAGTCGTTACTAAAAAAGAACCACCCCGTCCGGCCAAAGTGGTCATTCCCAAGCTGACAACCAAGAGTGCCGTTAAGTACGAACCAGCATTTACACGATCCGTATTGGATGCCAAGCCCAGCTTGCCCAGCGGACCCACCATGCGTTATTCCGATTCGGATCTGGCGGAATTTCGGGAAATCATCTCTCGTAAGCTCGATGCTGCCAAGAAGGAATTGGCGTATTTACAGGGACTCATCACTCGCAAGGACGAAAGCGGCGATTTTGAGGATGCCCGCTATATGACCATGGAAGATGGCAGCGTGAGCATGGAGCGCGAGCAGCTCAGCCAGATGGCCAGCCGTCAGATCACATTCATCGATCACCTCGAGAAAGCCCTGATGCGCATCGAAAACAAAACCTATGGTGTTTGTCGTGTTACGGGTAAACTCATCGACAAGGCACGCCTCCGTGCCGTTCCGCATGCCACCCTCAGTATTGAGGCGAAGCAAATGAGAAAATAATTTCGTAGAGTGTAGAGGGGAGAGTGTTTAGCTCAACCCTCTACACTTCACTCTCTACTCTCTACCCTCCACCCTCCACCTCCACCTCCCTCATGAAACGGATACTACTACCCATACTCCTTCTCCCATTCGTGCTGCTTGCACAACCACGTGTCATCAGCGGTCCTATGCTGGCGGGCGTGGAACTGCGGGATGCGCGGGTATGGACAGAAGTCTCTTCCGATGCCAAATCCGTTTCGGTCCGGTATGGACAAAGTGGAAAAGAGTTGACCGGAGTCGTCAGCTACGTGGGTCAATTGGGAAAGACATTCAATCCGATCACGATCACCCTTGGTAGCCTGGAGCCCAACACCACCTACGATTATATCATCTATGTAAATGGGAAGAAAACGGATCGTGGTGGATCCTTTACCACGAAAGAGTTGTGGCAATGGCGTAAGCCCGCGCCCGATTTTTCTTTTCTGACCGGATCCTGTTCTTATTTCAATGAGCCTCCGTATGACCGGCCCGGTCGCTCCTACGGACAAGACAGCAGCATCTTTGAACCCATGGCCAAAGAGAAATCGGCTTTCATGCTTTGGCTGGGCGATGCCTGGTACACCCGCGAGGTGGATTATTACAGCGAGTGGGGACTATGGAACCGAGCCAGTCGCGATCGATCCCTGGGTGTGTTGCAGCCATTCTGGAAGGCGATGCCTCATTATGGTATTTGGGACGACCATGACTATGGTCCGAACAACAGCGGTAAAAGTTATGAGCTCAAAGAAGCCAGCCGACAAGTATTCACTTCCTATTTTCCGAATCCGTCTGCCGGTCAGAACGGACAGGGCATTTACACCAAGTTGAGCTATGCGGATGCTGATTTTTTTCTGACCGATGATCGCTGGTGGAGAAGTGAGGATCGAGTGCGTGATTCCGTCAATGGTCAGCCCAATCCCGATAAGCGCATGCTTGGTTCGCAGCAAATGGAGTGGTTGAAAGAAGCCATACTCGCCAGCAATGCGGTCTTTAAATTCGTCGTGATGGGCAGCCAGGTTTTGAATGATGTGTCGCTCTATGACAAATGGACCGACTTCCCGGCAGAACGACAGGAATTTCTTGATTTCATTCGTGCGTACAAGATCAATGGGGTGGTTTTTATAACCGGTGATCGTCATCACAGTGAAGTGATCAAAATGAATCGGCCCGGCACCTATCCCTTATATGATGTAACGGTGAGTCCGCTTACATCCGGCACCCACAAATTCGATGGTCCGGAGGCGAACAATCCGCTTCGGGTATTCGGTCTGGATCAAAAAAACAATTATGGTCGTATATCGATCTCCGGTCTCAAAGGTGCCCGTAAACTCACGGTTGACTTTCTGGGCACGAAAGGAGAGAAGCTTGGGGTGTGGGAGGTCAATGAAACGGATCTGAAAACACCTCGGTAATCGATGCGCATCTCTTTCGCCTATGACAAGCGACAAGTGATGCAGGCGCTCCGGTATCACTTCATCAGTCGAATCGAGATCCGTTTGTTGATCATAGCGGTGAATGTGTTTGCTATTGGATCCGTCATTCTATATGCCATTGGGAAAATAGCGCCTGTTGCCTTTCTAGTAAGTTCCTTTTTGTGGGTCGTACTGATGGTGACCCTGTGGTGGCTGTTGCCATGGTTGGTGTACAGGCAGACACGTGCCTTTCAAACTGTCTTTGAGATGAAATTCAATGCTGCCGGTTTTGAATTGTTGCATGAAGGGAACGGAAATGCCTGGAACTGGTCGGCTGTGCAGCGTTGGAAGGAGACTCCTTTTTTCTTTCACCTGTACTTCGATGCACGATCCTTCTGGTTGGTGCCGAAGGAGGCGTTGTCGGATGACGATCGATTGCAGTTGAGAGAGTGGCTTCGGAATGATACGGGAGCCGGATCAAAGTGATTTCTCCATCACCACATGCGGAATGGTGACCTCGGTAAATTCCGTGCTGGTCACTTTATAGCCCATCTTCTCGTAAAATCCAATGGCATGTTTGCGGGCATGCATGTTCATATTTTTGAAACCCTGGTCGCGTGCGATGTTCTCGGCAAAGTTCATCAGTGCCTTTCCAACCCCTTTACGTTGCAGTTTATCCGACACGGCCATTTGACGAAGCCGCACCGTTTTTGGGTTCTCTTTTACCAGCATGCAACAGCCTAACAGGCTTTCATCCTCGAACGCCCCGATGTGAATATGGTTGCGCTCGGTATCCAGTTCATCCGGTTCGAGGGTCAGCCCCAGTGGACGACGAAGGATGTCCTGCCGAAGGCGGGCCATCTCCAGGTATTCGGGCGTTCCGTGATCGATGATCTTGAGGGCCATTGGAATAGGTTCTATTTTGAATATACGATTTTCAGGGGATACGAACCATCGTTCAATGATTTTGGTCGGATATTAAACAATCTGAGTCATTAATTATCAATGAATTATAGACTAACGGAAAAAAGGCTTCGGAAGATGTCAATTTGATCAAAAACTATATTTTTGCACCCAACAAACAAAACCTTAACACATGTCAGACATCGCATCTCGAGTCAAAAAGATCATCGTGGACAAACTGGGTGTGGACGAAGCAGAGGTCACCAATGAGGCCTCCTTCACCAACGACCTTGGAGCAGACTCACTGGATACCGTTGAGCTCATCATGGAGTTCGAAAAAGAGTTCAACATCTCCATTCCCGACGAGCAGGCTGAAACCATTACTACCGTAGGTCAGGCCGTTTCCTATTTGGAAGAGCATTCCAAATAAGTTGACTCTGAGTCGTCAGCCGAACTTCGACAAAACGACTGATACATGATTATCCGCCTTCTCGATCGGACTACCGGCTTGAGAAGGCGGTTTTCATTCAATCCAAATCTTCTGACTAACTTTCCCATATGGAATTGAAACGCGTAGTGGTGACCGGTATAGGCGCCCTTACTCCTATTGGCAATAATCTGGATGAGTATTGGAAAAACCTGCTCGCCGGTGTATCCGGTGCAGGTCCCATCACACAATTCGATGCCAGCAAGTTCCGGACCCGCTTTGCCTGCGAGATCAAGAATTTCGATCCGACCCAGTTCCTCGACAGGAAAGAAGCGCGCAAGCTCGATCGCTTCACCCAGCTCGCCTTGGTGGTCAGCGATCAGGCCATGGCAGATGCCGGATTGAATAAAGACAATATTAACCCCGATCGAGTGGGCGTAGTGTTTGCCAGTGGCATCGGCGGACTCATCACTTTCCAGCACGAAGTGACTGAATTTGCCAAAGGAGACGGAACCCCCCGGTTCAATCCCTTCTTCATTCCGAAGATGATCCTGGACATTGCCGCCGGTCATATTTCCATGCGGCACAATTTGCGCGGACCCAATTTCGCCGTGGTCAGTGCCTGTGCCAGCAGTACGCATGCTATCATGGACGCTTTCAATCTGCTTCGCTTGGGTAAAGCCGATATCATTTTATCCGGCGGAGCCGAATCGGTGATCAGTGAGGCCGGCGTGGGCGGATTCAATGCCATGAAGGCGATGAGTGAACGAAACGATGATCCGCATACGGCCAGTCGCCCTTACGACAAAGACCGCGACGGATTTGTGATGGGAGAGGCAGCCGGATGTCTGGTGCTCGAAACATTGGACAGTGCCCTGGCGCGCGGTGCCAAAATCTATTGTGAAGTAGCCGGTGCCGGTGCCACCGCCGATGCGTATCATATAACTGCCCCTCATCCGGAAGGATTAGGTGCCAAGAATGTAATGATCGCCGCTTTGGCCGAAGCCGGCATGCGTCCAGATGAGATCGATTACATCAACACCCACGGAACCTCCACGCCCATTGGGGATGGTGCTGAGGTGAAAGCCATCACACAGGTATTTGGTGAGCATGCGTATAAGCTGAATATCAGCGCCACTAAATCCATGACCGGTCACTGTTTGGGAGCCGCCGGTGTGATCGAAGCCATTGCCAGTATACAGGCCGTTATTCACGACATCGTGCCACCTACGATCAATCACTTCACCGACGATCCGGAGCTGGACCCGAAACTGAATTTCACGTTCAATGAACCACAGGCTCGTCCGGTGCGGGCAGCCCTCAGCAATACTTTCGGTTTTGGCGGACACAATGCTTGTGTGATCGTGAAAAAATATGCCTGATCGCCCCAACCTGCTGCATCGGATCTTCGGATCGGCCGAACAACGGATATTCCGAAAGAACCTGCGCAATCTGTTGGGATTTCGTCCCCGTAATTTTTCCATCTACGAACTGGCGCTCACCCATCGTTCACTGAAAGAACCGATCGACCAGAACAATGAGCGATTGGAGTTTTTGGGCGATGCTATTTTGAGCTCGCTGGTGGCCGAATATCTTTTCAAGCGGTATCCATACAAGGAGGAGGGATTTCTTACCGAGATGCGGAGCAAAATGGTGAACCGCCAGCAATTGAATGACATCGCCATGCGAATGGGGCTGAATAAGATCGCCATTTTCAATAAGTCGGATGGGGCACTGCGCACCAGCCAGATCTTTGGTAATACACTGGAGGCGTTGGTGGGTGCGATCTATCTGGATCAGGGATATGGCTTCACCGATAAGTGGGTGCTTCAACGACTCATTCAGCCTCATTTATCAATGGATGATCTGGAAGTGCTTGATCTGAATCTCAAGAATAAATTATACGGATGGGTGAATCGTCAAGGGAAAACATTGGAGTTTGTAACCCTGAATGAAAAGCTGGAACGCGGTCGCCGTCTCTTCACCATCGCTGCCGTCATCGACGGTGAGCGCATTGCAGAAGGGAAGGCCTATAACAAGAAGGATGCTTCGCAAATAGCTGCGCAGGAAGCGATCACGGTTTTAGGAATTGAATAGATGAAGTTTGAAAAGTTTGAATAGTTTAATTAGTTTGAAAAGTTAGGGTAGAGAACAACTTCTCAAACTAATTAAACTGCTTAAACTCCTCAAACTGCCCGCCGAAGGCGGGCTCAATCAAGTCCCACAAGTTTCCATATAGATCTTCAAATACGAGTACCTGACCGAAGGGTTCTCGGATGGGTCCCCGCACGATTCGGATCCCTTCTTTTTTCAGACGTAATTCATCCGTTTTGATGTCATCGGTGTGCATAAACAGGAACACCCGTCCGCCGGTCTGATCGCCCACCCGAGTAGATTGATGTTCGTTGGCGGCCTTGGCTAATAACAGCTGACAACCCTGCTTTCCGGGCGATATCACCACCCAGCGCTTGGTCTCGCTCATGACCGTATCCTCGATCAACGTAAAACCCAACTTGCCTACGTAAAAAGCCAGGGCTTCGTCGTAATCCCGTACGACCAGTGCGATTTGGAATAAACTTTGATTTGACACGATAATAAAGTTTGTATAGTTTGGGAGTTTGGAAAGTTTGGGTAGTTGGAACTAAAAACTAACTGTCCAAACTCCCAAACTATACAAACTCTCCAAACTATTCCTCCGTACGTTCCTGACACAACTCCACCAACACACCCCCGGCCGACTTCGGATGTATGAAGCACACTAACTTATTGTCCGCCCCGAGTTTGGGTTCTGTGTTGAGCAATTGAAATCCATCCGCTTTTTTCTGCTCCATTTCGGCATAAATGTCAGCCACCGCAAAAGCAATGTGATGCAATCCTTCCCCCCGTTTTTCGATGAACTGGGCGATCACCCCGTCGGGGCTCATCGACTCCAATAATTCGATCTTGGTTTCGCCCGAATGGAAAAAGGCGGTTCGCACCTGTTCGCCGGTCACTTCTTCGGTTTTGTAACACGATGCGCCCAACAGCAGTTCGTAGCGGGGAATGGCTTCGGTAAGCGAACGTACGGCGATTCCTATGTGTTCAAGCTTCTCCATGGCTTTCAGGGGGTTAGAAAGGCTTACGAATTCGGAAAATTCAGGTTTCCCTCCGAAAATACCATTTCCACTACAACCTTTTGAGGTAATTTTGCGTTCTTAAGCGGAAATAGAAACGAGACTATGTTAAACCTGCCTGTATACCTGGACCATAACGCCACCACCCCTTGCGATCCGCGGGTTGTGGAGGCCATGATCCCCTTCTTTACCCAAAGTTTTGGAAACGCGGCCAGCCGCAATCACCCTTTTGGCTGGCAAGCCGAAGAAGCGGTGGATTATGCCCGCGAGCAAGTAGCCAAACTCATCGGAGCCGATCCCAAAGAGATCATCTTTACCTCCGGTGCCACTGAGGGCGACAACCTCGGCATCAAGGGTGTATTCGATATGTACGCCTCCAAGGGCAATCACATCATCACCTGCAACATCGAGCACAAAGCCGTACTCGACACCTGCAAGCACATCGAACGCGAAGGGGGTGAAGTGACGTATCTGGATGTAAAACCCAACGGTCTGATCGATCTGCAGGAACTGGAAGCGGCCATCAAGCCCACCACCATCCTGATTGCCATCATGTACGCCAACAACGAGATCGGCACCGTGATGCCCGTGAAAGAGATCAGTGCCATCGCGCGTAAGCATGGCGTACTGTTCTTCACCGACGGCGTGCAAGCGGTTGGAAAAATTCCGGTTGACGTTAATAAAGACGGCATCGACATTATGGCATTTACGGCTCATAAAATGTACGGTCCAAAGGGCGTAGGCGCTCTTTATGTACGTCGCAAGAACCCCCGCGTGAAAGTGACCGCACAGATCGATGGCGGTGGACATGAGCGTGGTATGCGCAGCGGTACGCTCAATGTGCCCGGCATCGTGGGATTCGGAAAGGCCTGTGAGATCTGCATGCAGGAAATGGAATCCGATACCGCCCGTCTCATTAAGCTACGCGACAAGCTGGAAAACGCGCTATTGAAAGTAGAAGAGTCCTATCTCAATGGCGATAAGGAACATCGTCTCCCGCATGTGTCCAACATTTCCTTCAAATATGTGGAAGGAGAGGGACTGATGATGGGATTCAATAAAAGTATTGCCCTCTCCTCCGGATCGGCCTGTACATCGGCCTCCCTGGAGCCTTCGTATGTGTTGAAGGCGTTGGGATTGGGCGATGACCTGGCTCATAGCTCGCTGCGTTTTGGGTTAGGACGTTATACCACCGAAGAGCAGATCGACTTTACCATCGAGCAAGTATCCAATACGGTGAACAAGTTGCGCGAGATGAGTCCGCTTTGGGAAATGTTCAAGGAAGGTATAGATCTGAACACCATCGAATGGGCCCATCATTAATTTTATAATCGAATAATCAGAAATAACCATGGCATACAGTGAAAAAGTGATCGATCACTACCAGAATCCCAAGAATGTAGGAACGCTGGATAAATCCAAGAATACCGTTGGCACCGGACTGGTTGGTGCTCCGGAGTGCGGCGACGTGATGCGCCTGCAGATCGAAGTGGATGAGGCGACAGGCATCATCAAGGATGCCAAGTTCAAGACCTTCGGTTGCGGATCGGCTATCGCCTCCTCTTCCTTAGCCACCGAGTGGCTGAAAGGAAAATCGGTTGACGAAGCCGTGAAGATCGACAACATGACCATCGTGGAGGAATTAAATCTTCCTCCTGTGAAGATCCACTGCTCGGTACTCGCCGAAGACGCGATCAAAGCCGCGATCAACGATTACCGGAAAAAGAATGGGCTCGAAGAACTGAAGTTCGAAGAAGGAGTTATCCACTGACCCTTCTCCCAAACTTCTCAAACTATTCAAACTGTTCAAACTAGCCGCCGGCCACCTGTATGAGTGAGATGATAGCAGTTGATACAAAACCCCAGAACGCGATCTTTATCTCAGAGAAAGCGGCCGCCAAAGTGCGTGAATTGATGCAAGAGGCAGGGGTGGGGGCGGATGCTTCCTACTTTCTGCGCGTGGGGGTTGTTGGAGGCGGTTGTTCGGGCCTTAGCTATAAAATGGATTTCGATAATGAGATCGGACCAACCGATCAGCAGTTCGAAGATCAGGGCATCAAGATCGTCACCGATCTGAAAAGCTTTTTATACCTGGTGAATACCACACTGGAATTCTCCGACGGATTGAACGGCAAGGGCTTTCATTTTGCCAATCCCAATGCCAGCCGCACCTGCGGATGTGGAGAGAGTTTTTCGGTGTAAAAGCTCGTTCAGAAATTCGTTAAATAAAAAATCCCGCTTTGTTGGCGGGATTTTTTGTGTAGAGGGTAGAGGGTAGAGGGTAGAGGGTAGAGAGTTGGGGGGGGAGGGGGGGGGGGTGTTTTCGTTTGAGTTCTCCCCCCCCCCCCCCCCCCCCCCCCCCCCCCCCCCCCCCCCCTCCCCCCCCCC
>JBJTWV010000035.1:0-78340 GCA_046081925.1 Bacteroidota bacterium
TGCTGTATAGTAAGAAAAATGATGAAGTTCTAATCACAAGAATCAATACGCTCTTAGGTCAAATCGCCTTGCTGTCAAGGAATTCAGAAAAAAATAAAAAAGGCAAACCAGAAACGGAATGCCTTTTTGGAAGTAGTGTAGGCTTTGCTACCGCTGGTTCTAACGAGGTTATGACTGCTTTGACTGCCCTCATCGAATTTTAATGGTCTAAATATTATTCTTTAAGACCATTATTATTTTCTGAAATAACAAGTGGAGGCGACCGGAATCGAACCGGTGTCCAAACAAAGTCAAAGAAAGCCTTCTACATGTTTAGTTTGTTTTAGGGTGTCGAATGAACACTGGGAACAAACAACCGATGTTCATCGTAGCTGTATGGGTCTTAGATTTCTGGCACAGCCTATAGAAACCGCAACCTGTTTTGTTTTTGAGTCGGCGGCGGGGCGTGGTAACAGGTCAACCGGCCCGGCGGCCCAAATGACTAACTAATCACTGATTAGGCAGCCATGGCATACTGAGTATTGCCATTTGTGTTTCTCGTATTCACGTTAAACTGCGAATTACGCAACGCAGTACATGCTTATACTTTCAAAGAGCTATGCTGTCAAAACCTAACGCCCCCAGACCGCCGGCTACGCCGGCGGTAGTTTGGTGAGTTTGGAAAGTTTGAGTGTTGCCTCTAATCTTAAACAACTTCCAAACTACCCAAACTGCCAAACTATCCAAACCGCCAACCATCGGCTGGCTATCTCCCCCATCCCAGCCAATCATTGGCATTGGCATAGATCATGAGTCCGAGCAGGAGGATCATACCCGCCATTTGAGCATACTCCAAGAAATTATCGGAGGGTTTGCGGCCGGTGATCATCTCATACAGGGTAAACAGAACATGCCCGCCATCGAGTGCGGGTATGGGCAATATATTCATGAAGGCCAGTATCACGGATAGCATGGCCGTCAATCGCCAGAATGATTCCCAATCCCATACCGGCTCAAAGATGGATCCCATGGACTTGAATCCGCCCACGGCTTTATAGCCACCGGTGCCGGGTGTGAGAATCGTTTTCATCTGATCGATATAGTCACTGAGTTCGGTAAACGTCATCATAACACCCGCGGGCATCGCCTGCAACCAATCATATTCCGTCACCTCGAGCCTGATCCATCCCAAACTATCGAGTTGACTTAATTTATTGAATCGATAGAACCCGATCTGCCCCTCCTCGCTCACCCGCATCGATAAACTGGTATCCTTCCCGTTTCGGTTAACGGTCAACTGAACCGTAGTCCCTTTTTTTGTTTGCAATTGATCCGCGAGTTCATCAAAAAATTGCAGGGGCACCGAATCCAAGCCAACAATTTTATCATTCACCCTGAGCCCGGAACGGTAGGCCGAGGAGGTATCCTCCACCTGGCATACCCAAGCCGGAATCCGTGGTTCGATGAACCCTTTACGGGGTTGATTTTTATTTTCGACCAGCTGCTCTACAAAATTTTCGGGCAGGGGCAATTCGATCTTCTGACCCGCGCGTTCTACCTGCACCTTAGATCCGGTGATCAATTTTTTCTTGAATCGGGTAAGATCATAGACCTCTTTGCCGTCAACCCCTATGATCCGGTCTCCATTACGGAATCCGATCTTCCAAAGGGTGCTATCCCCCACGTGCACACCGTATTTCATGGAACTGGACGGAACCTTTTTATCACCCCAAACAGCTAAAATGACCCCATAGATCACAAAAGCGGTAAGAATGTTCATGATCACCCCCCCCAACATGACGATCAGCCGTTGCCAGGCCGGCTTGCTTCGGAACTCCCAAGGCTGAGCCGGTTGTTTCATAGCTTCCTTGTCCATGCTCTCATCGATCATGCCCGCGATCTTCACGTAGCCACCCAAAGGCAACCAACCGATACCATAAACGGTTTTCCCTACTTTTTTCTTGAATAATGAAAACCAGGGATCGAAGAATAAATAAAACTTCTCTACCCGGCACTTGAACCAACGGGCGGTGATGAAGTGACCGAACTCATGCAGGATCACCAAAATGGACAAGGATAAGATCAATTGTCCGGCTTTGACGCCAACTTCTCCCCAGGAAATAGCAATGGATGTCATGTGGATGGATAAAAAGACCCGAATACCGCGGGCAACTTTATAAATGGATCAGATCGGCAGCAAAGCTACGCGCTTCTCCGTCGCTGTCAAAATATTGCTGCAGAGTGGGCTGTGGAAGGAATGGAACATGCATCATCGTCTTCTCGATCACCGTGGTCATATCCAGAAAATTGATCCGATTTCGAAGAAACGCGAATACTGCGATCTCGTTGGCGGCGTTCATTACACACGGAAGGTTTCCTCCTTTCTCCAAAGCTTCCTGCGCCAGTGCCAGATTCCGGAAGGTTCGCAGATCCGGCTCCTCAAACGTAAGGGTGCTTACCTTTTTAAAATCGTAGCGGGGAAAATCATTGGGCAATCGTTGCGGAAATGCCATCGCATACTGAATCGGAAGTTTCATGTCCGGCAATCCCATTTGGGCTTTCAGGCTACCATCCTGAAACTGCACCAAACTATGAATGATGCTTTGCGGATGCACCACAACCTGTATTTGTTCGGCACGGAGATTGAACAGCCACTTCGCTTCGATCATCTCCAACCCTTTATTCATTAGCGTAGCCGAATCGATCGAGATCTTGGCACCCATTCTCCAATTGGGATGTTGGAGCGCATGCTCGCGTTTCACATTCACCAAAAAGTTTGGCTTTTTCCCCAGGAAGGGACCGCCCGATGCGGTGAGTATCACTTTTTCTATGGGATTTCGGGTCTCCCCTACCAAGCATTGAAAGATCGCCGAGTGCTCCGAATCGACCGGCAGGATAGGAACCCGCTTTTGAAAGGCTTTCTGCATCACGATGTCGCCGGCAACAACCAAGGTCTCCTTATTCGCCAATCCGATCGCCTTACCATTTTCGATTGCACACAAAGTGGGCCGTAAGCCGGCATACCCTACAATAGCCGCCAACATCATATCATATCCATCATTGGCGGCAGCCTCTTCCAAGGCTTTTTCTCCCGAAAGCACGGTAATGGGTTTACCCGCCAAAGCCTCTTTCACTTTCTGAAACCGGGCCGTATCTCCGATCACGACCGTGTGTGGCATAAATTCAAGTGCCTGCGTGATCAGCAGGTCATCATTGTGTTGCGCGGTTAAGATAGAAGCTTCAAACCGATCCGGGTTGGAACGGATCACATCCAATGCCTGCGTGCCGATCGATCCGGTGGAACCGAAAATGCCAATGCGCTTCTTGGGCTGGGTGGGTGTGCTCATCCTAATTGATTGACCGACCAATTGGCCAGCCCCTCCGCCAGTTTTCGATCGTTGCTCAAACGGGGAACCTTGTTCTGTCCACCCAATTTGCCGATCGAACGCATATAATCTATGAATCCGCCGGTTTGCACCGGTCGGATCCGGAGGGGCGACAAAATATTGCCTCGGATCAGGTCGTCGTAATATACGTTTTTCTCACGCATCCGTTCGTCCAGATAAGCCGTGAAAGCCGATAGGTCGGCCGGCATTTCCTGAAACTCGATCCACCATTCATGATGCGATTGCCCTTCGCCCTGACTCACCAGCGGCGCTACGGTAAACTCAGTGATTCCAATCCCAAATGCCTCCGTAGTGGCACGTAGGGCAGCCTCTACTTCCTCCCCGATCACATGCTCACCAAAAGCGGAAATAAAATGCTTGATGCGGCCGGTCACCACCAACCGATACGGATCCAATGAAACAAACCGCACGGTGTCGCCGATATTATATCCCCAGAGACCGGCATTGCTGCTGATGATCAACGCGTATTGCTCGCCCAGGCGAACGTCGGCCAAGGAAAGCCTTTTGGCATCCGGCTTGCCGATCTCCGAGAGCGGCACGAATTCAAAGAAGATCCCGCTTTTAGTATTTAACAAAAGCCCAGGCTCTGTTTGTGTATCCTGAAAAGCAAAAAATCCTTCACTGGCCGGAAACAGCTCGATGGTATCAATCGGGCGTCCGATGCTCTCCATCAATCTCGACTTGTAGGGCTCAAAGTTGACACCTCCCTGCACCATCACCTGGAACCGGGGGAACAACTCGCCTACTTTTTTGCCGGTTCGTTTGATCAACACATCGAAGTACATCTGCATCCACGGCGGAATGCCACTGATGAGTGACATGGGTTTGTCCCAGGTCTCTTCCACGATGCGTTCCAATTTTTGCTCCCAATCTTCGATACAGTTGGTCGTGTAACTGGGTAATTGATTGGTCCGCAGATAGGCCGGGATGTGGTGATTCACGATGCCACTTAGCCTTCCGGTGGGGATGCCTCCCACCCGTTCCAGTTCCGGTGAACCCGACAGAAAGATCATCTTCCCATCGGCAAAGGCGGTATTACCCGTCTGCGCCATATAACACAATAAGGCGTTTCGGGCGGTTTGGATATGGTTGGGGATGGAGTCCTTCGTGATCGGAATGTATTTGACACCGCTGGTGGTGCCGGAGGTTTTGGCGAAATAGATCGGGCGTCCTTTCCAAAGAATGTTGGCCTCCCCGGCTTTTATCCGTTCGATCCAAGGACGAAAACCTTCGTAATCTAGTAGCGGAACCGACTCCTTAAACCCCTCATAATCATATACTTGATCAAGATTCAATGACCGCCCATACGCCGTCTTTCCCCCTTCTTTGATCAGATTGGAGAGAATGGCCTGCTGATCGGACAAGGCCGAATGCATGGACCGCAATATGCCTTTATGGACATATTGTGCAAAGGGGCGTGCCAGGAAGGACTTGATTTTCATCCGAATAGGGAAGCCCAAAGGTAACCCTCGCACAGCAAGATAGCCGTCAAACAGAGTGATTTTCTGTTGGTTGGTTGAGAATTTCCGCCTACCTTTGCCGTCCTAATTTCTGCATTATGGTAGCAGTCGTCAAAATAGCCGGCCAACAGTTCAAAGTAGAGAAAGACCAAACCCTGTATGTACCGCAACTTCCGGGTACGGCCGGTGATGCCGTTCCGTTAGAGGTTTTGCTGGTGGATGCCGGTGGTAACCTTGCCGTTGGCAGTAACAAAGGAACCGTGAAGGCGGAGATCCTGGGTCATGTGAAAGGAGATACGGTGATCGCTTACAAGCAGAAGCGCCGTAAAGGTTTTCACAAGAAGAAAGGGCATCGTACGGCCTACACACAGATCAAGGTCACGGATATCGCTTAATATTTTATTTGAATCAATCTCAGTAAACTCTCTGCATCATGGCACATAAGAAAGGAGAAGGTAGCGTAAAGAATGGTCGCGATTCGCAAAGCAAGCGACTTGGCGTGAAGATCTTTGGTGGTCAGCCCGCTATTTCCGGAAACATACTCGTTCGTCAACGTGGTACGGTTTATCATCCCGGAAAAAATGTAGGTGTCGGTAAAGATTTCACTTTATTCGCATTGACAGATGGTGTTGTTGAGTTCAAAAAAGGACGCAACAATAGAACATTCGTATCTGTTGTTGGCGCGGAGGCGTAAGTAAGCCCTGTTGAATTTTGTGGAAAAAAATTTGGGTGTAGTAAAATAAGTATTACTTTTACTATCGTTAACCCATTTTGCCAACCATTAAATTCAAAACAATGGCAACAAAAAAGAAAGCCGCTAAAAAAGCAGCTCCCAAAAAGAAAGCTGCTAAGAAAGTAGCTAAGAAGAAAGTAGCAAAGAAAGCAGCCCCTAAGAAGAAAGCTGCTAAGAAGAAAGCCGCTAAGAAGAAGAAATAATCTTCCAACGCTTTCGAAAGTGAATAGTAGTCCCCCCGCCTTGCGGGGGGACTTTTTTTACCCCTACCCCCACCCGCCTAAATTTGCAACATGACCAACGCCGAGATCTCCGAACAACTCGCCCTGCTGGGCAAATTGATGGATATCCATGGAATGGAGCCCGAGCAAACGAAGATCCTGGGCGCGGCGGCCTTTACGGTCGATAAGCTCGATCAGCCCTTAGCGAAGGAGCCTCGCGAGCGGATCGGAAAGATCAGAGGCCTGTGGGGGCGAACCAGTGAACGAATACTGGAAATAATTGACCACGGACAATTGAGCGAACTGGACACACTAATCAAAAGCACCCCACCCGGTGTGCTGGAAATGTTGCAGATCAAGGGGCTTGGCCCCAAAAAGATTAAGATCGTTTGGAAAGAGATGGGCATCGAGTCACTCGGCGAATTGTTGTATGCCTGCCAGGAAAACCGGCTAACCCTTTACAAAGGCTTTGGGGCAAAAACACAACTGAATATTCAAGAGGCCATTGAATACTACATGCAACACCAAGGACATTTTCTTTGGGCCGATGTGGAAGCACTGTTTCCGCAAATCGAGGGGTACTTGCAAAAATGCTTCGGCATCGATCAGGTAGCCGTAACCGGAAGCTATCGTCGGCAAGATCCGACCATCGAAGAACTCTCCTTTGTTATCCGGGCGGATATAGAAACCATCAAAAAGGCTTTTCAAACCGCTCAACCGCCCACTATTTTGGAAGAGACGACCCATCATATCCGGTATCAACTGACCAATGGTTTGCGCCTGCAATTATTTCCAGCATCTGCGGGCCAGTTCGCCCACAGATTATTTTCCACTACCGCCGAACCAACTTTTTTGGAGTCGATCCCTAATTGGGCAAACACCAAACCGAATGCCACTTCCGAAGCCGACCTGTTTGAGCGCATCGGCATACCCTATCTGCCCCCGGCCCTTCGCTCCGATCCGATCTGGTTGGATCCAACCCGTATAGGATCGACACAGCGACTGATACAACCCGAGGACATCCGCGGCATCATTCATAGCCACAGTAAATGGAGTGATGGAAGTAACACCATCGAAGAGATGGCGCAAGAAGCGATACGCACCGGTTTTGAATACCTGGTCATCTCCGACCATTCCCGATCTGCTTTCTATGCAAACGGACTTAGCGACGACCGGATCCATCAGCAGCAGCAAGAGATCGATTCCCTCAATCAGCGGATTCGCCAACAACATCCGGACAAAACATTCCAACTCTTCAAAAGCATCGAAGCAGATATCTTATCCGACGGCCAATTGGATTATCCGGATGAGATCTTAAAGACCTTCGACTTGGTGATCGCTTCCGTGCACAGCCAATTGACCATGACAGAGGAAAAAGCCATGTCTCGGCTGATCCGGGCGATCGAAAACCCGTACACCACTATTTTGGGGCATCCGACCGGAAGACTTCTTCTGAGCCGAAAAGGATACCCGATCGATCATAAAAAGATCATTGACGCTTGCATAGCCAACAATGTGGTGATCGAACTGAACGCACACCCTCGCCGGCTCGATATCGACTGGAAATGGATCCCCTACATACTTGACAAAGGAGGCTGGATCTCGATCAACCCCGATGCACACGAGCTGGCAGGATTCAACGACATAAAATACGGAGTACTGGTGGCTCAAAAAGGCGGACTAACCCCCGACCGAAATCTAAGCTCCTTACCCCTTTCCGGTTTTCAGGCATTTATATAAACTAAAAAGGAGTGGCTGTTTGGCATGGAAGAGTAGTGACACATCCAATACACAGTATCTTTGCATTCATGTCATTCAGATGGCTGCTTTTGATCTCTCTGCCCGGATTGGCCTGCCAGCCGGAATCGGTGCTAACCGAGGCCGAGGTTTTACAGGTCATCGAACGATTTGATGCCGGCTGGCAACGCAAAGATGCCAAACTGGTCGACTCTGTCCTTTCAACAAAATATCTCTATTTCACTCAGTCCGGTAACACATTCGACCGAGGTAGTTTGATCGCTACAGCGGGATCGGATGTATACACACTTCAGAACATGAAACGGGAAGAGGTAACCATTCAATTGGATGGAAACACCGCCGTAGTCAATACCATCTGGAGCGGGAAAGGATATTATCACGGACAAGAATTCGACGACAGGCAGCGCTGCAGCATTACAATCGTCAAACACCGAAAACAAGTCAAGATCTTATCAGAACATTGCACCCCTATTCGAACATTGAAAAAAGAATTATGAAAAAAATCATCCTGATCGCCTGTGCAGGTCTGCACTTCATTTCAGCCTTTTCACAAGGGAGTACACCCGCCAGACCGAAACTGGTCGTAGGGATCATCCTGGACCAAATGCGCTGGGATTATCTCTATCGCTATTATGACCGATATGCGCCGGATGGCGGCTTCAAGCGATTGCTAAACCAAGGCGCCACCTGTGAGAATACTTTCATCCCCTATACACCTACTGTTACAGCTTGCGGACATGCCTCCGTATACACCGGTTCCGTACCCGCGATCAATGGCATCACCGGAAATGCCTGGTGGGATCAAGATAAACAGGTTACTGTTTATTGCACCGATGACAAATCGGTCAAAACCGTTGGTTCGGATAACACGGCCGGATGGATGAGTCCTCGTAATCTGCTCACCACTACCATTGGCGACGAATTGCGAATGGCCACTCAGTTCCGTTCCAAGGTGGTTGGGATCGCCCTCAAGGACCGAGGCGCCATATTGCCGGCTGGTCACAGCGCCAATGCCGCGTACTGGTATGACAGCAAAACCGGCAATTGGATCACCTCCACCTATTATCGACAAGAATTACCTGAATGGGTCAAGCAGTTCAATGCGTCGAAGCGCCCGGATGCTCTTTACCAACTTGGGTGGAAGCCACTGTATCCGATCGCCACGTATACCGCCAGCACTGCTGACGAAAAGAATTATGAAAACCCCCTGTTCGGAACCAAGCTTCCATACGACCTGAAAGGTTTTACCGGAAAAGATTACAGTAAACTGCTGACCACGCCACATGGTAATACGTTAACCTTCGAATTTGCCAAAAGAGCACTAGTCTCCGATTCCCTAGGCAAAGATGGAATCACCGACCTGTTGGCAGTCAGTTTCTCTTCTCCCGATTATATCGGACACTCTTTCGGACCCAACTCAGTGGAAGCCGAAGATGGATTTCTTAGGATGGACAAAGAACTGGGCGATTTCCTTCGCTTTCTGGATAAAGAAGTCGGCGCCAATCAATACACCCTTTTCCTGAGTGCTGATCACGGAGTCTCCCCCGTACCGGAATTTTTACAAGAGAACAAGATCCCGGCCGGAAGAGTATTTTTTGGCAACCTGATGAGTCAGTTGAATCAATCCCTGCTGCGAGAATACCAGATCGCGAATATGATCGTAAGTGACGACAACTACCAGATTCATTTGAACCGAAAAGCGTTGGATTCCGCGAACATCGACAGCAAAATTGTACTGGGTAAAATCCGCAGCAGTTTGCTACAGGAGCCTGGGGTTGACCGTGTATTCCCACTGGATGAGTTAAATTCAGTTCCATTGAATGCTACCGTTCGAGCCATGCTGAATAACGGATATCATCCTCGCCGAAGCGGTGACATGCAGGTTATTTTAAAATCACATTTCATCGATGCCTATGGAAAAACCGGCACTACCCATGGTCTTTGGAATCCGTATGACTCACATATTCCGTTACTTTGGTATGGATGGGGTATTCGTCCGGGACGAGTGATCCGTGAAACCAACATGACCGATATCGCCCCCACACTGGCCAGCTTACTGCGCATTCAAATGCCCAGTGGCACCGTGGGAAAAGCGATCGGCGAAGTCATCAAATAAATGAAATGGAAAACAATCTGAAAGAAAGATTCGAGGCAGCCGTTGCGATCAGCAAAACATTACCGGAGCGCCCGGACAATGACACACTGCTTCGGTTGTATAGCTTGTACAAGCAGGCTACCGAAGGGGATTGTATGGGTGAGCCCCCTACGAACCCCTTCGACTTCGTCAATAAAGCTAAGTTCGAAGCCTGGTCCGGACTGCAGGGCATGAGTCAATCAACCGCCATGCAGGACTATACCGACCTTATCGAAAAACTGAAGCAAGCTTAGGACAGCGCCTGAATGATCTGACGGAACTCCGTCGCATTCAAGGACGCGCCCCCAACCAAACCGCCATCCACATCGGGGCAGCCAAATAACTCGGATGCGTTGGCTCCTTTTACACTGCCTCCATACAGAATGGAAATGCGATCGGCAATCGTTTTTCCATATTGCTCCGTCAACACCGATCGAATATTTGCATGCATCGCCTGTGCCTGTTCCGTACTGGCTGTTTTTCCGGTACCGATTGCCCAAATAGGTTCATATGCGATCACAATACCTGCGATCGTTTCTGCATCAAGATGAAATAATCCGGCACGGACCTGATCGGCCACAAAGGCATTTTGATCCCCTGCCTCGCGTACGCCGAGCGGTTCCCCACAACAGAAAATCGGACGAATACCAGTTGCCAAACACCGATCCACTTTCTGTGCGATCAAGGCATCATACTCACGTTGGTATTCCCTTCGTTCACTATGTCCCAACACGCAGTCGGTAACACCCAACGACGCGAGCATGTTGGCAGATACCTCGCCCGTGTAGGCCCCAGCCTCCTTGTGGTGACAATTTTGTGCAGCCACCCGATATCCGGAAAGCCCCTTTACCCTTTCCTGAACCATACTCAGATAAGGAAATGGTACGGACAGAACGACCTCCTGTGATTCTCCTAACCCGATCGGTTGGTGAAGTAGTTGATCCATCAATTGTTCTGCCTCTACCTTGGCCAGATTCATTTTCCAATTCGCGGCAGCAATCTGTTTACGCATATTGATCATTTATCGGTTTTATAAATACGGGTCAGTCGATCGATCTCCTCGTTGGAGATCTCGCGTCCTTTTAATGATTTCCAATTTCGGATATGATTCAACGCTTCGGCCAATCGGTATCGCTTCCCATCCATCCAACGAAAACTGGCGAGGCGCTTTTGAGATAACCCCTCGTTGCCCAGCTGTACACTTACCCCAAAGACGGATCCGCTGTTGAGAGAGGTGTTGATGGCCGTTCGGGAATGATCACCCATAAAGACCCCGGCCTTCTGACCTACCACTACCCTTTTTCCCGCCACATCCGTGCGGATGGTGCCGGCCGTATTTTTCAAATTCGAATTACTGGTTCCCGCGCCCCAGTTGCACCAAGAACCTATCACCGAATCCCCCATATACCCATCATGCGCCTTGTTGCTGAACGGAAAGATCAAGGAACGTTTTATTTCACCGCCCAATAAACAACCTTCCCCGGCAGCCACCGGACCATATATTTTAGTACCCATCTTAAGGACAGACGAAGCTCCCAGTGCAAAAGGTCCGCGTATCAAACAACCTTCCTGCACCACCGCGTCTTTCCCAATGTAGATGGGACCATTCTCTGTATTTAAGCAGCAAGCATATAAGATGGCACCCTTTTCTATAAATACCGGGTGCTTGCCCGACCCTACTACGTGCTTGGGGATGGACGAGATTCTTTTCCCTTTTGTCAGTATCGAAAAGTCTAGCTGCAGGGATTGCGTTAAATGAGTAAGCAGGTCCCAAGGAAATAGAATTTGTGAAATGGGATGTTGATAAATGACATCGTTGGCTGCAGGCTTTCGGGGAATCTGTTTGATTTCGTCAGCCGTTGCAATCCATGATCCGTTGGCTGTAAAAAGTGACCGACCGGTTGGAAGGCTCCAAATCTGTTTGCATAATTTTTCCTCGGGCAAGACCCCGGAGGCGAGAGTGATACGCTTTTTTGTTCGTACAGGCTTGCTAACAGCAAATGTATCATTCCATTTTTGACGCAACGTCAGGATTCCGAGCGGCATATCTGCTAAGGCTCGCATCAAGGTGAAAGGATACAACGAGTCCGAATGGCCCTTGGTTTCCAGGAAAAAGAGTTGCGACATGATAGCCCCAAAAATAAACAACCTCCCGGTATCGAGAGGTTGTTGAATAAGTCCTGTATTTGATTACGCTTTCTTGGCGTATTTCTTTTTGAATTTGTCGATACGTCCTGCGGTGTCTACCAGCATATTTTTACCGGTGAAGAACGGATGTGACGTACTGGAGATCTCCAATTTGATGACCGGATAATCATTCCCGTCTTCCCACTTGATGGTTTCTTTGGAGGAGGCTGTTGAGCGGCTCAAAAAACTGTGGCCGTTACTCATGTCCTTGAAAACGACTAACCGATAGCTATCGGGGTGGATTCCTTTTTTCATAACTGTATGATTTTTAAGGGGATACGGATTTTGCCGTATCCATTCTGTAAATAGGGATGCAAATATACGTGCTGGCGTCGGTACCCCCAAATAAGGATCAATCCCGCATGTTCACGAATTGAAGTGGGACCCCCAGGGTGGCCGTGCGGCAGGCCTGAATCACTTCCTGCAGGTCATCGATCTTCTTTCCGGTAACACGAACCAGGTCATCGTTGATGGACGCCTGCACCTTCAAACCGGAATCCTTGATCAATTTCACGATCTTCTTGGCATCTTCCTGTGCCAGCCCGTTCCGCACCTTGACGGTCTTTTTCCAAACCTTTCCACTTTGCGCCCCTTCTTTGGAGGCATCAAACGCCTCGGGCGAAATACCTTGCTTATTGGCCCGGTTGATCAGCACATCCACCAACTGGCCCATTTTCATATCGTCGTCGGTTTCCAGTTGCAGGGTGAAATTTTTCTTATCGAGGTCGATCACGATATGGCTCCCCTTGAAGTCAAATCGGTTGGTGATCTCCCGGGTAGTTACATTGACCGCATTGTCGAGTGCCTGGGCATCCACTTTACTAACAATATCGAATGATGGCATAGGAAGGTATTTTCACGAAGTTACTAAGATAGAAGAGCATCATTCGTGCACAGATCGGTAAATTCGCGGGTATGAACAGGCTCATCGATTTTCGATCCGATACGATTACCCGCCCCACACCCGGGATGCTGGCTGCCATCCAAAATGCCCCGGTGGGGGATGATGTATTTGGGGAAGACCCCTCGATCAACGAACTCGAAGCAAAAACAGCCCGCTATTTTGGTTTTGAGGCCGGTCTCTATTGTCCCTCCGGAACCATGACCAATCAGATCGCCATCAAATGCCACACGCAGCCGGGCGATGAAGTCATTTGCGACATCAACTCGCATATCTACCAATATGAAGGGGGTGGTATCGCATTCAACTCCGGCGCCTCGGTAAAACTGCTTGAGGGCGATCGGGGACGGGTTACTGCCAGCCAAGTCAAAGCCCATATTCAGCCCGATGATGTACACCGGGCACACACCAGCCTGGTGGCCTTGGAAAATACCGCCAACCGAGGAGGAGGAAGCTGTTATGACCTCAAAACAGTGAAAGAGATCCGACAAGTATGCGATGATCACCAACTCGCACTTCATCTCGATGGCGCTCGGGTATGGAATGCGATCGTGGCACAAAAAGAAGACCCGTCAGATTACAGTCGGTTATTCCATAGCGCCTCGGTTTGTTTCAGCAAGAGTTTAGGTTGCCCGGTGGGTAGCGTCCTTCTCGGCGACAGAGCCTTCATCAAAAAGGCCCGACGCGTTCGAAAGGTGTTTGGAGGCGGTATGCGCCAGGCCGGTTATTTGGCGGCCGCCGGAATATATGCACTGGATCATCATATCGACCGACTACAGGAAGATCACGAGCATGCACAGATGCTGGCCGAATCGATTGGAGTCAAGTCCTTTGTGAAATTCGTATTACCGGTGGAGACCAACATTCTGATCTTTGAATTGAACGATGGTCAGTCGGCACCCGATCTGGTGGCGGAATTTAAAAAGCATCAGGTTTTGGCCTATGCCATTGCTCCGAACCGCGTTCGCATGGTAACCCATTTGGATGTACCCCGTTCTCTGATCGAAGCAACCCTTCGGGTCATTGAATCGATATAGTAAATTCGCACATGTTCCCTTCGATAGACCCCACCTCTACTCCTTCTTGGGCCGCCCTCAAGAAACTATCCAAGCTTGGCAAGAAATTCTCCATCCGGGATGCTTTTGAACGGGACGGGGCCCGTTTCCAGAAGATGGCACTTTGCGCAGATTCCTTAGTGTTTGATTTTTCTAAAAATCGGGTTGACGAAAAAATACTCCAGACACTTTTTCAATTAGCGAAAGAAACAAAGGTTGGGATGGCCCTGCAGGCATTGCGCAACGGGGAGCCCATCAATGCAACAGAGGGACGGGCGGTGCTGCATCCCGCGCTACGAAGTTTCTCCGAGAAGCCCTGGAAAGTGAACAAGAAAGATGTGATGCCGGACGTATTGGCCGTTCGTCGCCAGATGAAGCGCTTTTGCGATGCGGTACATACCGGAAAAAGAAGAGGCTACACCAACAAAAAAATCCGGACCATCGTTAATGTCGGAATTGGAGGCAGCGATTTGGGTCCACTGATGGTGACAGAGGCCCTTCGCCCCTACTGGGTCTCGGGCATCGACATTCATTTTGTGTCGAACATTGATGGAGCCCATATCGCTGAAGTCTTGAAAAAGATCGATCCGGAAACCACCCTTTTTCTGATCGCATCCAAGACGTTTACAACTCAGGAAACCATGACCAATGCCCATACCGCCAGGGAATGGTTCTTGAAAAAAGCGAGAGATCCCAAACATATCGCCAAGCATTTTGTGGCGCTCAGCACCAACCGAGAGGCCGTTATCCAATTTGGGATCGACCCCAAAAACATGTTTGTATTCTGGGATTGGGTAGGCGGCCGATATTCTCTATGGAGTGCCATCGGGCTTTCCATCGCCCTCGCCATCGGTTATAAAAATTTTGAATTATTGCTTCGGGGTGCGGAACATATCGATGAGCACGTCGTTCGAGTTCCCGACCGAGAGAACATTTCGCTAGTCATGGCACTCATTGGCATCTGGAATACGAATTTCCTGGGTGCTGCCAGCGAAGCCATTTTGCCTTACGAACAGTACTTACACCGATTCCCGGCCTATTTTCAGCAAGGGAACATGGAAAGTAACGGAAAGTCTATTGACAGAAACGGAAAACCCGTCTCCTACTCCACCGGACCGATTATTTGGGGCGAACCCGGCACCAACGGTCAACATGCCTTCTACCAGCTCATCCACCAGGGCACGCAATTGATCCCTTGTGATTTCATTGCATCCGCACGTCCTCATCACAACCTAAAAGATCATCACCTGAAGCTGCTCAGTAATTTCTTTGCTCAAACGGAAGCACTGATGAACGGAAAATCAAAGGCAGCAGCCACACGTGAGTTGAAGCAGGCGGGCCTTTCTCCCGAAGCCATCACATCGATTCTGCCCTATAAAGTATTCAAAGGAAATCAACCCACCAATACGATCTTGCTTGAGCAATTGACGCCGTATACGTTAGGGGAACTGATCGCCTTGTACGAATACAAAATATTTTATCAAGGCGTGATCTGGAACATCTATAGTTTCGATCAATGGGGGGTTGAATTGGGAAAACAACTGGCCAATCAGATCTTACCGGAGCTCACGGACGATCGCCCGGTTACCACACATGATTCCTCCACGAACGGACTCATAAATACATTTAAGCGGTTGAGGTAGTTGAGCAAGTGGAGATTGTTGAGATACCCGGCTGCTATACTTTCTCCATCCTCTGAACGAAAAATGCCCCTCAAATGAGGGGCATTTTTATATCAAGGTCTTCTGTTTGTTATTGTACCAGAACGATTCCGGAAACAACCTTACCGGTGTACAGGTGAGCGACTTTCACCACGTATGCACCTTTGGCAGTGGCACCGCCACCCAGGTTGAAGTCCATGCGCTGATAAGGAGCGGACCCATGTACCAGCTGGAATTCTTTGCTCTCGATCACTTGTCCAAGCGGGTTGTAGATAGTCACTACACGCTTTTCTGCAAGATCACCGGAGAAGTACAGACGCACCTGGAACGCACCGTTAACGGTTGGGTTCGGATAGATCCAGAGCTTATCAGTTGCCTCGGCAGAGATCGCAAGAACATTTGATTTATTGGTACAGCCATTCACATCTACGACCGACGCCTGGTAGTTACCCAGTTGGTCAACATTGACCACTTGTGTGCTCGTTGTTCCGGCGATCGCGCCACCATTGAGGGTCCAAGACCAACCATTGGCAGCCGCGGCAGGGGTACTGCTGGCAGTGAGCGTGGTAGTACGGCCGGGCACCAAGCGCACCACAGGTGAGCTCAGCGTGACAACAGGAAGGGCATTCACTGTGAGTGTCGCAGCGTTTGAGGTAACAGCGCCGCAAGGAGCAGCCGTTGCCACCACGCGGTAGCGATAACCGGTCATGTTTTGGGTAACACCACTCACGGTCAATGTAGTGGAAGTTGCTCCGGTGATGGCAGCATAGGTCAATCCGCCATCGGTGCTACGCTCCCACTGATAGGTGATCGGTCCACCGCTGGTTGCAGAAGCGGTGAAGGTGGTGCTTCCACCCAAGCACACGGCACGGGTGGTGGGGCTTACCGCCAATCCTACCACCGGGTTGGTAACGTTCACAGGCACCGTCGTAACGGCAGACTGGCAAGGCGTTGGGGTGGAGAAGCTGACAGAATAATTGGTATTGGCCGTAGGCTTCACATAAATAGTGGTAGCCGGTGTTCCGGTATAAGGTACTGTTGCAGCCGCATCGGTGAACATGCTGTTCGGAGCTGCAGGAGAAGCTGTCCATACGCCTTGAGCGAAGGTGGCAGCAACATACGTGATCTGCAGTTCCCAACTAGTGAGGGTACCTAAGTCGGCAGGACCAATATCGCAAACGCCCAAAGTCCAGTTACCATTCAATGTTCCCAAGAGCGGAGCCCATGAATTGGTGGTGGTTGGCGTTGCGGCCGGAATCGTGGCGGTGAATTTATCGGCACGATACGTTCCACTGCGGGGCGCAGCGGCACCACTCAAAGCGGTAGTAGATAAAGAGTCGATGGTCGTGTTGACGAAGTTGGCGGTACCATTTGATCCGGTACCTCCATCCAACGCAGCCACCAGGTTCAGCGTTTGACCGTTGGGGGCTTTCAGGTTCATCACCACATCACCTACCCAAGTATGTGTCATATTGAATTTGACAGCTACATTCTTAACAACTACGCCGGCAGGGATACCAGAGACAGCAACGGCGTTGGTTACACCCGCTGTGCTGTTATCCGGAATTGACAGCGGTAATCCGGACGTTGCGGCAAATACACCTGTTACAGGGGCAGATACAGAGTTGGTGAGGCTGAGGGCCTGAACCGTTCCTGTACAGATCGTAGCAGATGCAGGGTTCACGACGGGAACAATTTGGTTCACGGTGAGAGTAGCGGCGCTACTGAAATCAACCGCTGTACATCCACCACGCATTAATGCGCGAAACTGATAGCCATTGTATGTGCCCGGTACGCCAGTCAGTGTTAAGGTTGAGGTTGTGGCTCCGCTGAATAGCCCACCGTTGGCTACATCGTTCCAAACAGCCGTTGCGCTGGTGCGATACTGCCAGGTGTATGTGAGCAAGGAGCCGGCAGCAGCCACACTGAAGGTGGCGTTGTTGCCGCAGGTGATGCTGGTACTGGCCGGTTGAGTAGTGAATACGCCGGTCACGCAAGGTTGAATATTTACATTATAATCTTCTGTCTCACCCCAAGTATATGCGAAACAAGCCTGCGCAGACGTAAGAGCACCTGTACCAAAACGAACGCGAACGCGCATGCGGGTAACACCGGTAAGCGCTGAAGAAGGAATAGCAATATTGTTAGTGATCACACCACCGTTTCCGGCATTGCTACCAACGTTGGTATACTCAGCGGCATCGAATTGACCATTTTGGTTGTAGTCGATCCATACACTTACATTCTCAGACCAAACCGTAGGCGTATTTACCGTAATCGGGTTGGCAGCACCTGAATAAACAATGGGAGCTGCTACTGAAGTCGTGTAGCTGGTGTAACCGGCGGGTGGACCAACACTGCACGTTGATGAGTTGTCCAATGTGCTAAGGCGTACACGGGTGATCACGTCATTATCCGTGCAATTGGAGGCACCTGGTATGCAATAGCAGGCTGATGCGGGAGTAAGTGCTACTTGAACAGGAGTAGAAGAACCTGTATTGCCACCACAGGTCACGTTACAACGATAGAACGTGCTGGCACTATGATTGCGTAATAAAGTGGAAGCATTCGCACCTGCGATATCGGTCCAGGGACCAGCAGCAGAAGCGGCCGATTGCCACTGATAAGTCACGCCCGTTCCGGGGATACAGTTCTGCAAGGACAAGGTGAAGTTTGTGCCGGCACAAGCGGTTGACAATGTCGACAATGTATTACCAGGCACCGGTGTACCAGAGCAAGGTCCGCCTGTATAATCCACCACGAATGGCATATCCTGCGGATTGGTGCCATCCAGAAGATTGGCCCAAGTATTTCCGGACAATGTGTGCTGCTTGGCGTTGTTGCCAGGTTGTGTAACAGTGCCCACAACAGTGCTGGGTGGGGAGAAGTTACTGGTTACTCCTCCAATGGTTCCAACCTGCCACTCGATCCAATAGTTACCGGAAGTAAGATTCAAACCAGTAACATTCACTTCGATCTTCCATACCTGACGAGTGGTGCCAGGGGTAGCATTGAAGATGCGGTACATAGAAGCGGAGGAGGAGGCAGAGAAACGGTTTGTTGTCAAATCACCCCAGATAGGTGTGGGAGATCCAACGCTCGGGTCGGTTGTGAAAACTTGTACGCGAGCATCGTTAAAGGGAGAAGTGGCACCTGCATATCCGGTTGAGTATGCGAAAAAGGTGAATTTGGTGACATTCCAAGAGCCGCAGTTAATCGTAAAATTATCCGCTACGGTAAAACCACCGGCAACACTGGCTGCATATCCTGCAGTGGCATTGCCTGCCTGTACCTCAGACCAGGTAAAACCGGCCGGAGCAGCCGTACCATTACTCGAAGTGGCACCGGTACTCAGGTTACCATTCACATAGGGCTGTGCAAACACCGAACCGGCGAAGAGCATAGCCACAAGAAGCATAAGAGAGGTCAGATAATTGAACGACCGACTTCTCATCAACGTAAAGTTTGGTTGCATAGAAACATTTTTAAATGTATAGTCACCTGACCGTATGCGGACAGAATAAACCGGGTACAAATTAGCTAATATTTAGCAAATCCCAAAAAACCGTCGGGTACAAAAAAGCCCCCCGGCGGATGCCGGAGGGCTTTAAATATGAGGGCATTAGATATCGGCTTATTGGACCATGAGAATACCGGATACCACTCGTCCGCTGTACTGGTCGGCCACCTTCACCACGTACGCTCCTTTTGCGGTGGCGCCGCCACCCAAATTGAAGTTCATTTGGTAATAGGCTGGGGTACCCGCTACGAGAATAAACTCTTTGCTCTCCAATGCTTGACCAATCGTGTTGTAGATGGTAACCACACGCTTCTCCGCACGCTCACCGCTATGGTACAAACGCACCTGGAAGGCTCCTGCGGTCGGGTTCGGGTAGATCCAAAGACGATCGGATCCCTCAGCGAAGATGGTCAGCTCGTTGGATTTGTTCACGCAACCGTTTACATCGGTAACGGTTACCTGATAAGTTCCCAGTTGATCGATGTTGACCGATTGCGTATTTCCTGTACCGGTGATGGCATTGTGGTTCAGCGTCCAGCTATAACCATTAGCGGCGGCTGGCGGGTTGCTGGTAGCAGTGACGGTTGTTGTACGTCCGGGTACCAGTTTCACCATGGGAGCACCGATGGTTACCGATGGCAAAGCATTTACCGTGAGTGTACCGACCGTAGTGGAGATAACAGATCCGCAAGGTCCGGCCGTAGCGGTTACGCGGTATTTGCGTCCGTTCATCGCCTGCGTTACGTTACTAAGCGTCAAGGTAGCGGAGGTGGCACCTGTTACGTTGGTGTACGTGGTACCGCCGTCGGTGCTGACAGCCCACTGATAGGTCAGCGGACCGCCACTGGTTGCGGTGGCTGAGAATGATGTTGAACCGCCTACGCAAACTGCGCGAGTCAGAGGAGCAACGTTCAATCCTACTATCGGTTGACTAACCGTAACAGGAATGGTAGCCACCGAAGAGGCACAACCGCCCGGTGTAGTGAATTGTACAGAGTAGTTCGTATTGACAGCTGGCTTCACATAAATGGTGGTAGCCGGTGTACCTGTATAAGGTACTGTGGCAGCAGCATCGGTGAACATCGTGTTCGGAGATGCCGGGGCTGCCGTCCATACGCCTTGTGCGAACACAGGCGCCACGTATGAGATCTGGATTTCCCAGCTAGTCAGAATCCCTACATCACCACCCCCAATGTCACACATACCCAAAGTCCAGTTACCATTCAAGGTGGCCAATAATGGCAGCCAAGAGTTGGTGGTGGTGGGTGTTACGGTTGGTATGGTTGCAGTGAATTTATCAGCTCGATAGGTTCCCGTACGAGGTGCTGGAGCACCACTTAGGGCAGTGGTTGATACAGAATCAATAACGGTATTGGTAAAGTTAGCCGTACTGTTAGATCCCGTACCGCCATTGAGGGCTGCGATCAAATTCAGGGTCTGACCGTTAGGTGCCTTCAGGTTCATCACCAAGTCTCCTACCCACGTATGCGTCATGTTAAATTTAACTGCAACGTTTGTCACTACCACACCAGCGGGAATACCGGAAACAGCAATCGCGTTGGTAACTCCGGTTGTATTGTTATCCGGTACCGTCAAAGGCAAACCGGCAGAGGCAGCAAAGACCCCTGTGGTGGGCGCTGAAACCGAGTTGGTGATCGTGAGTGCTTGTATGGTTCCGTTGCAAATAGAAGCAGATGCCGGAAGAACCACGGGTGCCGGTGGGTTAACGGTCAACGTAGCGGGTTGACTATAATCAAGCGCCGCGCAAGCACCAGACAACAACGCGCGGAATTGGTAACCACTGTATGAAGCCAGCACATTGGTCAGTGTAAGTGTGTTGGTGGTGGCGCCTGCATATATACCCCCATTGACAAGATCCTGCCAAGGCGAAGAAGCGTTTACGCGGAACTGCCATCCGTAAACCGGAGCAGATCCGTTAGCCGTAGCAGAGAAACTGGCATTTCCACCACATGTGATGCTGGTGCTAGCCGGTTGTGTAGCATAGGTTACCGGAACGCAAACCTGAATGTTAACAGTATAGTCCTCTACTTGTCCGTACGTGGAGGTGCCACAGGGGGCACTGTTTGCACCCAAGGAGGCATCATGCATACGAACACGCATGCGGGTGTTCCCTTGTAATGCAGTGGCCGGGATCGTGATGTTTCCTACATGCGGACCGGCACTCTGTCCGGACGTGAATACCAATTCACCGGGATCAGAGAAGTTTCCGTTTTGGTTGAAATCGATCCAAACAAAAGATTGGTCAGAACTGAAGCCACCCGATACAGTGATCGTGATGGGAGACGTAGCGCCGAGGTATGCCGGAGTGCTAACGGCCAGGAAGTTCTCATAACCAGCCGTGGAGGTAGAAGCGTTATCGATCTGATTGTAACGAACTCGACTGATCTTCTCGAAGGAGGTGCTGGTGGCACCCGCCGAGCAATAACAGTTGGTAGGCAGGTTCATGGTTACCTGTACGGGGGTAGAGGTACCTGTATTTCCGGAGCAGGTAACGTTGCAACGATAATACGTGGCATTCGCTTGCGTGGCAACATATGTGTTACCGGTAGCGCCGGCGATGTCGGTGTACGGACCGGCTGCAGCACTGGCCGATTGCCACTGATAGGTCAAGCCGGAGAAGGGCAATGCATTTTGCAAGGACAACGTGAATCCGGTTCCAGGGCAAGCCGCAGCCACTGAACTCAGCGTGTTACCGGGTGCCGGCGTACCCGAGCAGGCAGTAGCGGAAACGAAACCTACGCTACCAATGAAGCCCCGGGGGGTGTTGGCCGGTGGGTTACCGGTAGAAATATCACCTGCATATCCAATGCTGGTTCCGGTAAGCAGATCGCAACCGCCACCGGAGAATGTGTACGTACCGGCAGCGATCGTGCTGTAGCGCAAACATCCTGTAGCGGATCCTGCATTTGCAGCCTGAACGGCGATCCCGTATGTGGCACCGGCAGGAACCAATAGCGTCAAACCGCTCATGAATGGCTGAGTGGTGGTGGTAGTGGTGTTGGCAACCCCGGTAATGGTGGCTGCACCGAATTGTGTCCAACCGTTCGCGGCACTGATCGCACCGGGAGCCCCGTTGATGGCGGTGGTTTTAAAAAATGCCTTTACATCAACGCCACCGGAAGTGGAAACAACACTGGCAATGTCCGTGATCATGACAGCCGACGCGTTGTTGTTCTTGAAGTTGAAGGTGACCAGACCGAATCCGTTGTTGTTGTTGAACCCGGAGGTCGAGATCGTTGTCTGTGCCCCAACGTTCACAAATGATAACAGGCCAAGTACCACAACGAAGAGCGGGCGAAGCAGGGTTTTGATCGATTGCATTTCGCAAGTTTTATTAAAATGATAAGATGCCGACTGATCCAGTCGGAGTTTATCTGATGCCAATAAAATTGAAGGGGAAGCGTAAAGTTTCCTCATTCAGTCATGTTTGGTTAGGGTAAAAATAGCCTTTTCAAGCAAAAAAAATGCCCCATGGGGCATTTTTTTATTAGGCTAATCGATTGATCACCACTTGTCCACATCCTCGGGGGATGGCTCCGATGTTCCGTCGGTGTCCGGGGCCTGATCAGGGGCCGGCTGACCACCTTCCTCCTCCGAAAAATCCTCCCGGTTGAAAGCATCAAAATCAAAATCGGGCATCAGCTCGGTTTTCACATAGTCCACCGCCTCACTCAACCCCTTTACGAATTTATTGAAATCCTCTTTGTACAGGAAGATCTTATGACGATCATACCCATTGTCATCAAACCGCTTACGGCTCTCGGTGATGGTCAAATAGTAATCGTTTCCACGGGTAGCCCGCACATCAAAAAAATAGGTCCGGCGCTTACCTGCGCGAACCCGTTTGCTGTAAATACTGTCGGCTTTTCGCTCGTTGTTCTCGTACGACACGGCTCGTTCGTTTGGTTAAAAATGGTTGAAGACAAATATAATCCAAAAAATAAAATGGCCAAATCGGAGCAAAGAATTGTATATCAACGGTTCAGGTGGGTTCCCGATCGGAATTTGCTGTACGCTGTCCTGTCAGTAAACGGCTGTAATAGCCACCCCGACCCGCCAACGCCCCGGGGGCACCCTGCTCCACGATTCGCCCCTTGTCCAAGCAAACGACCTGGTCAAAATGAAAATGGGCAGGAACCCGATGCGTAATGAGGATCCAACCCGCGCCTCCCGACATAGAATCAAGCGAAGCCAAGATCCGTTGTTCGGTCTGTACATCCACGGCACTTAAACAATCATCCAGCACATAATAAGAAGCCTTTTTCAAAAGGGCCCTGGCCAATGCCAGTCGTTGTTTCTGCCCACCGCTAAGGGTGACCCCTCTCTCCCCCACGATCGTCTGATAGCCCTCCGGAAAACGTTCCACTTCCTCATGTAAACAAACAGCCTTTGATACGTGAAGACAGTCGGCCCAGGAAGCCTCCTCATTACCAAAACGCAGATTTGCCTCAATGGTATCACTGAATAAAAAAACATCCTGAGGAACATAGGCGATCTCCTTTCGCAGGTCGGCAAGCGCTACGTCGCGAATCGATTTTCCATTCACCCGGATCTCTCCCGATGACGGATCATAAAAGCGTAAAAACAAGTTCGACCAGGTACTTTTTCCGCTTCCGGTTGCGCCCACCATCAAGCAACGTTCTCCCTTCAGGCAACGCATAGTCCATTCGTCCGCAGCCAGCACGCCGGTATCCGGATATACAAACCGCACCCGCTCAAATTCGATCTCTTGTATGAATGAAAGGCGAACCTGGCCATTGTTTTCGATGGTGGATCTTTGATCCAGAAGTTCATTGATGCGAACCTGTGAGGCCGCCGCCCGCTGAGAGAGACTAGCCGTCAATCCGATGGCACTCACCGGAAAGGAAAGCATGTTGATGTACAGAATGAATTCCACCAATGCATTCAACCCCAATCCGCCGCCTTGGATCACATAGACCCCGCCCATCAAAATGGTGAGCAAGGTGCTGATACCAATCAACAGTGAAATAGACGGAAAATAAAGCGCTTCCACCTTAGCCAGCCCGAGGGCAGCTTGTCGGTAACGCTCGGCCCGTTCCGAAAACCATTGTACGATCGATCGCTCCTGCACAAACGATTTCACCACGCGAATACCGCTGTAGGTTTCCTGTGCCTGCACGGTCAGATCCGATAAGGCCGATTGAGCTTGCTCACTCATTCGGTTGATCCGCTCATTCACACGATACATGATATAGGCCAGCAAGGGTAAGGGACTAAGCACGTGCAACGTCAGCTCCGGATCCCTGCGCCACATAGAGATCACACAAAAAAGGATGATGGTGAAAAGGTTGAAAAAATACATGAGAGCCGGACCGGTGAACATGCGCACACGACCTACATCCTCTGATATCCGATTCATTAGATCGCCTGTGCGATTTCGTTTAAAAAAAGTCAAATCCATCTGTTGAAGATGAATGAAAATGTCCCGCTTCTGTGCAAATTCGATATGACGGCTCATAACGATCAGCGTCTGCCTCATTAGAAATAGGAAGAACCCCCGCAAAAGTGCCAACAACAAGATCGTTAGTCCGGAGACCGCCACCACTGCCGATAAAGACCACGGCCTACCTGAAACCCAGTCAACAAATTGCTGAACAAGCGTATCATATCGCGCAGGCCGCTCGGTGGGTTGATAACCGGGTAATCGTAAACTACGCTGCACATGGTCTACAATGAATCCGGTCACCTGCGGAAACAATACGTTGAAATAATTGGACAGGGACACAAAAACCAATCCGGCAAATAACCGAAGACGGTATCGCCAGAAATACGGAGCGAGCGAGGTGATTAATTGGTACAATTTGAGAAGAGTTACCCGCCTATGCAAAAGCTTCGGTGGGCGAAGGCGGAGAGGGAGGGATTCGAACCCTCGGTACAGTTGCCCATACAACGGTTTTCGAGACCGTCCCATTCGACCACTCTGGCACCTCTCCAAATGGCGGTGCAAGTTACTGAATGAGATCTTTATAATAACCCCGCGTGCATGCGTGGCTCTACATTTTACTTGAGGAGAAACGGATTGTCCTCGCTGCGCTCGGACATCCCGGGATGGGTATAACAAAAAATGCCAACCTTGCTTGTTGGGATGCGCTTCGCTTCGCTCAGCGATCCATTGAGGGTGGCTCAACGAACAGAAAATAGCGGGCTAAAGGCCCTTTTCTCTGATGGGATTGTCCTCGCTGCGCTCGGACATCCCAGGGTAGGTTGCTAAACAAGCATGGGCCCTAGCTGCTACGCAGCTGCGGGTATGTTTCGTTTTGATCGCTTACCCGAGCAAGCTCGGGTCGCCACAAAACGAAAAAGCCCTGCACAATGTGCAGGGTCCACGCTTGTTTTGCGGAGAGAGAGGGATTCGAACCCCCGGACCTGTTACAGTCAACGGTTTTCAAGACCGTCGCAATCGACCGCTCTGCCATCTCTCCGCGGCAAATGTACATCCAGAAAACCTACGCACAAAACAAAAGCGCCTCGAAGGGCGCTTTCATTCTACTATTGGAACATCTGATTAGAAAACCAATACCCCTTCTCGGTAGCCATTGGTTTTTTGGGTCATTTTAATGGTCACCTTCTTACGGGCCGTTATCGACTGCTCCAAGCGGGAACGGAGCGATTCGTACACGGCCAACGGATAATAAATACTGATGGAGCCGTTCTCATTGGCAGCGGCCTGCTGGATCCGCTCCTCAGTCCCATAAAAAACCAGCTGCACAGTTCCATTTTTGTATGCGGGCGTCAGTAAGCCAACTACAATTCGCAACGTATGCTGAAAACTAGTTACCGATCCATCCATCACATTGGCAGCGGTATAGGTGGTCTGCCCCAATGCCGCCACATCAAAAGTCTCGATCTTATCCTCGGTTGGCTGAGAAGCCTTGAACGCCCGCTTTTGCAGCGTAGCATCCGTGATCACACCCGGCGCATTCATATCGATCTCCGACTTTTGAGCGCCGCCAATCAAGCTCAGGAACATTCCGAATAACAGTAACCAATTCTTCCTCATTTGATAATTTTTTAAGTACGCTAAGGTAATCATTTGCCCCGCTTCTTTGAATCGGGATCGGGCAACAAACGAATGCGCTTCAGATCCGACTTGGCAACCTGCATGGGCAACTTACCGATCTTGACCACCACAAGCTTTCCTCGAAACTCCAGAATGGATCCGGTCCGCCCGGTTTTCCGAACGAGCACCGTATCGCCTAATTCCATTTCGCCCGCCAATGCTTCATGGGGTGGCCCGCCCTCTTTCCCAATTTTTCCCTCTGTGGGTTTTACCCGTTTCGGAAACAATACCTGCCCCATTTCCTTCATGGCTTTTTCCTTGTCCGTACCCTTTCGCCAATCATGTACGATCGACTTCAACTTGCGTTCCAAATCCTTCAACTCTTGGAGTCGTTCGGCGGCCATCCGATTTTGCTCGCGCAACAACTCCACCTCCTGCCGATGTTTTTCCCGATCCATCACCCGCTCCATCTCCGCCCGCAAGCGCTGATTCGTAGCCAATACCTTACTCAATTCCTGCTGCTTTTGCTGGGCCTCTGCCAATTCCTTTTCGGTGCGGTGAAGCAATTTATCGAGCCGTACATGATCTTCCTTCACCAACTTACGGGCACGATCGATCAAGCGCGCCTCCAAACCGATACGCTGCGCAATGGCAAACGTGTATGAACTGCCCGGTTTACCCACCTGCAACCGATACAAAGGCAACAGATGCTCCTCATCGAACGCCATCGCCCCATTCATCAGTCCGGGCGTGCGACCCGCCATCACTTTCAAATTCAAATAATGCGTCGTAACCACACCCATCGAATGCTTCCGCAAAAATTCCTGTAGCACCACCTCCGCAAAGGCACCCCCCAGGTCCGGATCACTTCCACTGCCCATCTCATCCACAAAAAACAACGTCTTGCCATTGGCTGCCTCCAGAAAATCCTTCATGTGCATCAAATGACTGCTGTAGGTGCTCAACTCAAATTCCAAACTCTGTGCATCCCCCATCTGTATCATCAATTGCTTGAATACACCCAACCGCGATCCCTCGCCCACCGGCACCAACAAACCACTTTGCGCCATTAATTGGATCAAGCCGATGGTCTTCATCGCTACCGTTTTTCCTCCGGCATTGGGGCCACTGATCACCAGGATCCGATGCTCGGCATCCAACCTAATATTGAGCGGCACGGTGGGTTTTCCGGTCTCCTTATGATACAACATCAATAAGGGATGACGAGCTAGTTGCAGATGCACCCCGGCTTCGGATACCATGTCTGGCATGCGTCCGTCCGTCTCTCTGGCCAACCGGGCCCGAGCCCGGATAAAATCAAACTGCCCCAATATCTCGTAGTACTGAGTCAGCAATGGCTGATAAATCGACAACTCTGCGGTCAGATCGCGCAGGATACGCAACACCTCTGCCCGCTCTTCGTTCTCCCATTCGAATACCAAATTGTTCAACTCAATGGTCTCCTCCGGTTCCAAAAAAGCCGTTCGCCTGCTCTCACTCTCCCCGTGCAAAATTCCACGAACCACCCGCTTCTGCTCGGCTAAAACCGCCACAACTTTCCGTCCATTCAAAAAACTCTCCTCGATCTCTGCCAGCCAACCCTGCTTCTGAAGTTTTTGTACGATCCGCTCGAACACGCGACGCAATTCCTGCCGCTTCCGATGCAATTGGCCCCGAATATCCTGTAAATGAGGAGAAGCATTGTCGCGCACCTGCCCATTGGGTTCCAACACCGCATCGATCCGCTCCGCGATCTTTTTGTCATAAATAGCATCCGATAAGACGGTAGACAAAGCGCCATACGCCTCCCGCCTCTCCGGATTAAACCATCGAAACACCGACTCCGCATCGGTCAGTAATCGCCTGACTTGCATCCAATCCGTACCCATCAAAACGGATCCCGACACGCCCAATAAACGCAACTCACGAGATAAGGTCAATGGCTCCTCATTGGGAAAAGCGAGCCCCTGATCCAAGATCCATTTGAACTCCTGGGTTTGCCCCAAACTTCTTC
This sequence comes from Bacteroidota bacterium, assembly GCA_046081925.1. GTDB lineage: Bacteria > Bacteroidota > Bacteroidia > Chitinophagales > Chitinophagaceae > JJ008. Next base: position 28,073 of record JBJTWV010000035.1, read on the forward strand.
TGATGTGATCGATCTGCGTGTGAATTCGGATCCGTCGGGCAGATTCTTTGGCCAACTCTCCCTGGCAATGCATCACCACCCGATCGACGATCCGATCGAATTCCAACTGTGTAACCGCTGATTCGGGAAATAGCTTCATGAAAAAGTTAAAAAGCGCTGTTTCGCTCTAAAACGGCACAAAACTCGGAATTTTACACCCGAGATGAACAAACACCCCTTTCTATTCCTTTGGTTGCTGGTCGGACTGACCGCCTGCGCGCAACCCAAACCCAACCCAACACCCAAGACCGTCATGGAAGACACCACCGTAAAACCCAATCCAACACTTCCCGCCACCGAGATCGCTACCCTGGCCAATGGGTGCTTCTGGTGCACCGAGGCCGTTTTCACTTCACTGGAAGGCGTAATACAAGTGACCTCCGGCTATACCGGCGGCCAAACAAAAAACCCTACCTATAAAGAGGTTTGCAGCGGCGAAACCGGTCATGCCGAATGTTTGCAGATCGTGTACGACCCCTCCAAGATCACCTTCGATGAACTGCTGGAAGTATTTTGGGAAACGCACGACCCCACTACCCTGAACAGGCAGGGAAATGATGTAGGCACCCAATACCGAAGTGGCATTTTCTATCACAACGAAGATCAACGCGAAAAAGCGATTCAGTACAAAGAGGCGTTGGGGAAAAGCGGTGCGTTCGATGCACCCATCGTTACAGAGATCACCCCGTTCAGCGTATTCTATCCGGCCGAGAATTATCATCAACAATACTATGAGCTGAACGGAGAGAGCAACCCCTACTGTCAATTGGTGATCCGTCCCAAAGTGGAAAAATTTCGAAAAGTCTTCAAGGATAAACTGAAAAAGGACTGATCATTCGGTTCGCACCTTGCGTAACTCCAACAGATTTTGTGCGGTTGGGTAAAAATCTCGTACGCCCGGCCGTACCAAACGGATCACGCGGTCATACCAGAGCGGAACCACCGGCGCCTCGTCCACAATGATCCGATCGGCCTCTTGATATAATCCATACCGAAGCGAGTCGTCGACCTCCTGGATGGCTTGCTCAAAAATTTCATCGAACCGCTTGTTTTGAAAACGAGTATAATTGGGCGGAGCCGGATTCTTTGAATAAAAAACCGATAGATAATTTTCTGCCTCCGGATAATCTGCGATCCAACAGGCCCGAAAGAAAGGCGATTGGCCCTTTGCCGTCAAATCCAGTAACAAGGACTTCTGCACCACATCTACCTGTACCCCCATACCCACTTCACCTAATTGACGAGCAATGAAATTCGCCATCTCGGCATAGATGGGAATGGTTTGCAACCGGATGGGAGGCAACCCCTTTCCGCCCGGATAACCCGCCTTCGCCAACAACCGGGCTGCCTGCACGGGATCATATCGATAGCCTCTCACTTTTGCCGAATCGTACGAAGGAAGACCCTCGGGCACAAATCCAGATTCGGCTGGCGTACTCAACGAATTACGCAGATACAGGATCATCTTGCGACGATCGAATCCGCAATTGATCGCCTGCCGAACCCATTTGGAACGAAGCGCATCCGCGGCCAATGCCGTATCCATCACTATACCCAAATATTCCGTATTCAGATAGGGACTGGTTTGCAACACCACCTTTCCGGCCCATTGCTTTTTCAGTTGGCCTGTCTTTAACAACACCTCATCCTTGAAAGACGCATCGAGGTCATTGATAAAATCCAATTTACCCTGCCGGAACAATAAAAATTCCGTTGCCTTGCTGTCATAGAAACTGATGCGGATACCCGACAAATACGGCAACCGTTCACCCCTGCCATCCCGCTCCCAATATCGCTCGTGACGTTTGAGGATCAGGGTTTGTCCCTCAGACCAGGCCGCGAAACGATATGGTCCGGAGCCCACCGGATGTCTTCTAAAATCCGCACCGTATTGCTGAACGGCTTCCGGCGCCACCACCGAACAATATTGCATCGATAAAATACCCAAGATGGGGTGATAGGGACGCAACAGATTCAAGCGGAACGTAGAATCATCCAACGCCTCAAAAGGTCGTATCGTATCCACTTTTCCCCGGAAGATCCAGGCACCCGGACTGGCCACCGCGGGATCCAGCAAGCGCTGGAACGAAACGACCCAGTCGGACGCACGCACGGTCCTACCCGATCCGCCGGGAAAGACCGGATCGTCGTGAAAAAAAATATCACCTCGCAAATGAAACGTGTAAGACCTGCGATCCTCACTGATATCCCACCTGCTGGCTGCGGAGGGAGACAATCCCCCCACGGAATCCACTTCCACCAACGTGTTGAACAATTGATGTGCCGCCCAAATGGTGGCCTGACTCTTGGCAAATGCCGGATCCAGTGAGGAGATACCGGCCGATTCATTGTAATGAAAATGGCTTTTGTCCGTATCGGGCGATCGGCCACAGGCCAATCCCAATAAACAGATCATAAAATTGTGAATTCGGAAACGCATCGGTTGAACCCTTCGGGCTAAATTAGCAAATCAACCCAAGGACTGCATGATCGGACAAAAAACATTGGCATCCATACTCCTCCTTTTGTGTGGTGGTATCACCCTTGCACAAACAAAAACAACCGGCTTCAGTCATCAGGATACCCTGCGAGGAACCATCGGCCCCCACCGGTCCTGGTGGAATGTGCTGCACTATGACCTTAGCATTGAACCCGATTTTACCACCCGTCAACTAAAAGGAAAGAACCGGATCGAATTCAATCTCACCGGCGAACCTATTACCGACCGAATGCAAATTGACCTGCAAACACCCATGCAGATCGACCGGGTCACGTTGGGGCAACAATCACTTCCCTTTACGCGGGAGGGGAATGTATACTGGATCGACCTAAGCAAGCACGCAGCCCTGTTACCCAAAAGCAAAAAAATAGCCGCACAGCTGGAGATCCAATTCAGCGGGAAACCCCGCGTGGCGGTAAACCCACCTTGGGACGGCGGCTGGATCTATCGAAAGGACAAAGCCGGAAACCCCTGGATGTCGGTAGCCTGCCAAGGATTGGGGGCAAGCGTCTGGTATCCCTGCAAAGACCATCAAAGCGATGAACCCGACAACGGTGCGCGAATGAATATTGTGGTGCCCGATACCCTTTCTGCCATCGCAAACGGTCGACTCATCGGAAAAAAACCGGCCGGTCCCGGAAAAGAGCAATGGAGCTGGAACGTCCTCTCTCCCATCAACAACTACAACCTGGTACCCTATATCGGTCGCTATTCTCATTTTGGCGATACCCTCATGGGAGAAGGGAAACAAAAACTCGACATATATTACTGGGTTCTGACAGAAGACCTGGAAAGAGCCAAGCCTCATTTCAACCGAGATGTCAAACGAATGCTACGCGCATTTGAATATTGGTTCGGTCCCTATCCTTTTTATCAAGACGGATTTAAACTCGTGCAATCGCCACACCTGGGCATGGAACATCAGTCCGCCATTGCCTATGGCAATCAATTCAAGAACGGATACCTGGGAACGGATCTCTCCGGAACCGGCTGGGGATTGCGTTGGGATTATATCATCGTACACGAAAGCGGGCATGAGTGGTTTGCCAATAATATCTCCACCCGCGACATCGCCGACATGTGGGTACACGAAGGATTCACCATGTACTCGGAAGTACTGTTCATCGACTATCACTACGGACGAGCCGCCGCCGACAGTTATGTAAGAGGACTCCGAAAATCGATCGATAATGACCGACCGCTGATTGCCGCCTATGGCGTGAATCAGGAAGGAAGCGGAGATATGTATAACAAAGGGGCCAATCTGATCCATACCCTGCGTGATATCATTGACAATGATTCCTTGTTCAGAGAAATTTTACGTGGCATGAACCGAGACCTGTCGGTCCTGCCCACTACGACGGCACAGGTAGAACAATACTGGATCAAGAAAACCGGACTGGACCTGCAGCCCATCTTCGATCAGTATCTTCGAACCGTTCAGATTCCCAAATTGGAGATGCGCACCACAAATGGTCAGTGTGAATGCCGTTGGACCAATTGCCTCCCCCACTTTCGCATGCCCGTTCGTAGCAACGCCTCGGATCCCTGGGTATGGGTATCCACCGATTGGACGCCGGTGTATGCCTCCCTGCCTTCGGGTAAACCATCTGCCAACCTATACATTCAATAACCCTGCATGAGTGGCATCCGCCGACAAAGCCTGATTTCTTCTGCTGTCATCTATGTCGGTTTCGTCGTAGGGCTCCTGAACATTTACCTGTTCACCAAGCAAGGCATCTTTCAAAAGGAAGAGTTTGGGTTGTATAACGCCTTCATCGCTGTTGCACTGATGATGTCGGCCTTCTCCGGCCTCGCGATGCCGGTTTATCTGATCAAATTCTTCCCCTATTACCGCGCACATTGTCCCGAACGCAAGAATGAACAATTCTCGCTCGCGCTGATAACGAGCCTGGCGGGGTTTGGGCTCGTGGCCTTATTCGGATGGTTGGGCAAAGGATTGGTGGTACAAAAATATGGCACCAACGCCCCCGACCTCATCACGTATTATGGATGGCTATTCCCCTTGGGCCTGGGCATGACGCTGTATGCCTTGCTTGAATCCTGGGCCTGGAATTTCCAGCGTTCCGTATTGACGAACTTGCTGAAAGAACTGATCTGGCGGCTCTACATTACTGCACTCATCCTGGCTCTATATTTCGATTGGATCGATTTTGCCGGATTTGTTCAGGCCTTTTCGATGAGCTATTTGTTCATTTCATTGATCTTATTATCCTACTTACTGTACACTGGAAAACTATATTTCCATTTCCGTATCAGTCGTCTGACCAAAAGAATGCGGGGCATTATCATTCGCCTATGTCTTTTCATCTTTTTTGGGATGACCATCTTGCAATTGGCCTTGGTTTTTGATTCGTTAGTGATCTCCTCGGTGCTGCAAGGTGCGTTGGCACAATTGGCCGTTTACTCCCTGGCACAAAACATGGCCGCGGTGATACAGGCACCACAGCGTGGATTGGTGAGCGCTTCGATCCCTCCACTGGCGCTAGCCTGGAAAGAAAAAAATATGAACGAGATCCAACGCATCTATCAACGATCGTCCATAAATCAGTTGATCTTTGCCACGGCACTGTTGGCCCTGTTTGCACTTGATTTTCAGGAAGGCATCGAGGCCGTGGGATTACAATCCTCTTACCTGGCCGCCTTTCCGGTGATATTGCTGCTGGGAACGGCCCGACTAGTCGATATGGGAACGGGTCTCAATACCCAGATCATTCAAACCTCCACCAAATGGCGTTTTGAATTGTGGAGTGGCATCGCGCTTTTGATCGTTACGCTGCCGAGCAGCTATTGGCTCACGAAATCGTGCGGAATCATTGGTACAGCCATAGCCCAATTGATCGCGATTACCAGCTACAATCTGATCCGGATCATTTTTCTTTGGAAACAATTTTCTTTATTCCCCTTCACACGGCAAACACCTTGGGTGTTACTACTCGGGGGCGCGACCTATATCATTACCCGATTCATGACCGACCCGCTGCATGGATGGTTGGCCCTGTTCACGCAAAGCATAGTATTCCTGATCATTTTCGGTATCAGTGTATATTACATGAACCTGTCACCCGACATCAAGCCGGTATGGGATACATTGAAAAAGAAATTACAGTGGAGATAGGATGCGATCAATTCTCGGCATCGGGCTTCCAACGACCGGCGCCCAGATACCGCTTGATGTAATATTTCTCGTAAAGATCACTGATGGTAACGCCCTTTGCGGAGGAAGCGTGCGCAAACTTGTTGCTGCCCAAATAAATGCCCACGTGAGAAACACCGCTACCACGTGTATTGAAAAATACCAGATCGCCTTCCTGCAAATTGGTTATCTGAACGCGTTGCGTGCCTCGATGTTGATCCCGGGAAACACGGGGAAGGGTAATACCATATACCGACTGATACATGGCTCTTGTGAACGCGGAACAATCAACCCCTCGACGAGTGGAACCACCCCACAGGTACGGCGTACCATACCATTCTTCCAACGCCAACAAAATGGATAGGCTGGGCAACGCCCCTGCCTCCAGATCCATCAATTTGGCATATTTGATCTGTAGGCCACTGAGTTTGGACAGATCCAGATTTTTAGCGCGATTGGCTTCACCGGTGATCGAGCTGTTATCAGAATTCAAACCGCCGGCGTAAGGCCCTCTGGCATTTTCAGTCTGATCCACCTGAGCCACAAAAGTGACACGTGTTTTTTCCGGGGTGACGGATATGTCATCCAAAAACTTACGGGGCTGACGATTGTACTCGATGGCCTGTGCCATAGACAAAGACCCGGCACCCTCTTTAACGGCCGATTGACGTATGAGACTGCAAGAGCTGAGTGAGAATAATGATATGACTAAAAAAGTGTACCGCATACAAAAAAATAGGGAGGTGGATTAAAGCGCGAAAGTAACGATTTTCCCTATGGAAACGAAGGCAGAATGAAAAGAAAATGTTAAGGATTCTTACCCCTTGAAAACCAGTTGATAGCGACTCGGCTTGCACTACCGAAATCAGATAGATATCCACAAATAAAACAGCTACTGAGTTTTGAATTACTTTACATGCTTCCCAACAAATTTCCACGCCATGATGAAACAATCCTTGTTGTTGACCAGCTGGATGATCGGCTTGATTGCCTATGGCTGCCAAAGCCAGGAAAAGAAAATGGAAAAATCGAGCCCGGTGAAGCCGACCGCGGATACGATCGTTCCACTGTTGCCTTATGAGTCGTTGAAATATTCCTTCACCGAACAAATAGCCGCCGAACCGGGTACGAAATCCGTGCTCTTCGATCAACAACGCAAACGGCTTTATGCCATGAACCTCGAAGGCATGAGTGTAGCCGAATATGACCGCGCCAGTCGCAGACCCTTGCGTTTCTATCGATTTGAAAAAACAAAAGGACGAGGCTGGGATTATGCAACCAATCGATCCATCTCGTCCTGGGAAGAAAAACCGGTGGAAGCCTGGCTCACCCACCAAGATCGGGTGCTGTGGGTGTCATTGCACAATGCCGGCGGTGTGGTTGGCATACGCGTCGATTCACTCGAGAAGAATATCGGAAATGCGGAAAAAACAAAGCGTATTGCGGTGACTGACTCGAACGGGAAAGCGACAACCATTACCGTGCCACTGTTCATGACCGGCGCCACTCCGAAGATCATCATCGCCACACCCGATGAACGCAAACTGCTGGTCAGTAATTGGCATGCTGAAACGATCAGTGTGTTGGATCTACTGCCTGCTTCTCCATACGCCAAGACAGGACTGAATATCAAAATGCCCGACATTCCCCGAGGCATGGTATCCGACCCGATCCGAAAAAAGACCTACGTCGCGATCATGGGCGGCACCAGCTTGGCCGTGCTAAATGAAACGAACTGGACACGCGATACGATTCTGCCAATCAGTGGAAGCCCCCGTCACATCCTACGTGATTCGAGCGGACGATTACTAGTATCGTATAATGCCCAGGCCCGCCTGGCCTGTCTGGATCCCGATAACGGAAAAACGTTGTTCAGTATCGGTACGGCCGCGCAACCACGCACCATTGCGCTGTCAAGAAATCAACAATTCGTTTTTGTGACCGGGTACAGCAGCAACAAACTGGAAGTGTATAAAATCTTCTCCGATCGATTTGAAAAAGTAGCCTCCCTCCCCTGTCCCGGGCATCCGGTTGGCGTGGATCTATATGAAGACAATACCCATATCGAAGCGTGGGTCTGCAGCTATCTGGGTGGCAACATCCATATATTCTCCTTTCAAAAAAACTAGTTAGTCCTTGAGTGCCATGAAATTTTCGCATCTACACGTTCATACACAATATTCACTACTGGATGGAGCCGCTCCGATCCAGAGCCTTTACAAGAAAGCCCTGGCAGATGGAATGCCCGCCCTCGCGATCAGTGATCACGGCAATATGTTCGGCGTGTTTGAATTCGTAGCCGAAGCTTACAAGCACAAGGACGAAAACGGGAAACCCCAGGTCAAACCCATCGTGGGTTGTGAGTTCTATGTATCGGAGACAAGATTGCAAAAATCATACACCAAGGACCAAAAGGACAAGCGATTTCATCAGATCCTGCTCGCCAAAAACGAACAAGGATATAAGAATCTGATCAAACTAACCTCGCTCGGCTTCATCGAGGGGATGTACGGCAAATATCCGCGGATCGACAAGGAACTCATCAAGAAATATCACAAGGGACTCATCGCCACTACCTGCTGTCTCGGCGCAGCCGTACCGCAAGCCATCCTGACCAAAGGGGTCGAAGAAGGAGAGAACGAATTTAAATGGTGGTTGAATATTTTCCAGGAAGATTACTACGTGGAACTGCAACGACACGGCATGGCTGAGCAGGACAAGGTCAATGCCGAACTCGTTCGGTTGGCACGCAAATACAAAGTCAAGATCATTGCCAGCAACGATTCACATTATGTGGAACAGGACGATTTCAATGCACATGATATTCTGCTTTGTATCAACACCGGTGAAAAACAATCCACCCCGGCCCTTCGCGATTTTGCAGATGACGACATCAACATGAAGGACCGGCGCTTCGCCTTTCCCAACGATCAGTTTTACTTCAAGAAGACCGACGAAATGGCAAAGGTCTTTCACGATCTGCCCGAAGCCATCGTTAACACCAATGAGATCGTCGATAAAGTAGAATTGCTGAACCTCACCAGAGATATCCTCCTGCCAAACTTCCCCGTAGAAAAACGATTCCAGGTACACACCAAAGAGGAAACCATCGGTAAGTACACGGTATCGCCGGAATCACAGAATCAATGGGAGTTCCTCAAGCACCTCACCTATGAGGGCGCTGCCAACCGCTATACCGAGATCACCGATGAGATCCGGGAGCGAATCGAATTCGAATTGTTCACCATCAAGATGATGGGATTTGCCGGATACTTTTTGATCGTGAGTGATTTCATCCGGGCCGGCCGTGACAAAGGCGTTTTTATTGGGCCCGGTCGAGGCTCCGCCGCTGGTTCGGTGGTGGCCTACTGCATCGGTATCACCAACATCGATCCCATCAAATACAATTTGCTGTTCGAGCGTTTCCTCAACCCCGACCGAAAGTCCATGCCGGATATCGATACCGACTTTGATGATGAGGGCCGGCAGAAAGTCATTGATTACGTGGTTGACAAATACGGAAAAAATCAGGTCGCTCAGATCATCACCTACGGAACCATGGCAGCCAAGATGAGTATCAAAGACGTTGCCCGGGTGATGGACCTGCCATTGGCAGAATCAAATGCCCTGGCAAAACTAGTGCCGGAGCGACCCGGGATCGTACTCAAACGCTTACTGCATGCGCCGATGAAATCGAAAGAGGAAGGCGCCTCCTTGGAAGAGAAGGAAGGATTGGTGAATGATGAATTGGAAAGTGTAAAAAAATTACGGGAGATATACAATGACAAGAACAGTGTAGCCGGGAAAGTATTGCATGAAGCCGAACGACTAGAGGGGTCGGTGCGCAACACCGGCATTCACGCCGCCGGCATCATCATTGCCCCGCAAGACCTGACCGAATTGATACCCGTAGCCATCGCCAAAGACTCGCCCCTTTGGGTCACACAGATCGAAGGAAACGACATCGAGAGCGCCGGCATCATCAAAATGGACTTCCTGGGTCTGAAGACCCTTACCATCATCAAGGATGCACTTCGGCTTATCAAAAAATTTCACGGCATCGAGATCGATATCGAGAAAATTCCACTAGACGATAGCAAGACCTTTCAATTATATCAGCAAGGAGCCACCATCGCCACCTTCCAATTTGAGAGTCCGGGCATGCAAAAACACCTACGGGAGCTCAAACCGGACCAGTTCGAGGATCTCATCGCCATGAACGCCTTGTATCGGCCGGGGCCCATGGCCTACATTCCCGAGTATGTGAATCGTAAACACGGGCGAGCACCGATCCGGTACGACCTCCAGGAAATGGAGGAATACCTGAAAGAGACGTATGGAATTACCGTCTATCAAGAGCAGGTGATGTTGCTGGCACAGAAATTGGCGGGATTCAGCAAGGGCGATGCCGATGTGCTACGAAAGGCGATGGGTAAGAAACAGAAATCCGTGCTGGACAAAATGAAGGCGCAATTTATTTCCGGCGCCGGCGAAAAAGGACATCCATCCGAAAGCCTGGAAAAGATCTGGACCGACTGGGAGGCCTTCGCACAATACGCCTTCAACAAATCCCACTCAACCTGTTATGCCTTCGTAGCCTATCAAACGGCCTACCTGAAGTCACACTACCCGGCCGAGTATATGTCGGCCGTCCTGAATCATGCCGGCAGCATTGATAAGATCACCTTCTTCATGGAAGAATGTAAACGCATGGGGATACGGGTTCTCGGTCCCGACATCAACGAATCATTGGAAGGATTTGCGGTGAACGAAAAAAGTGAGATTCGATTCGGATTGGGTGGACTCAAAGGCGTGGGAGAAGCAGCCGTTCAGAGTATCATTGAAGAACGGGAGAAGGGCGGACGTTACAAAGATGTTTTTGAATTCATCCGGCGGATCAACCAACGGACGGTCAACCGCAGAACCTTGGAGAGTTTGGCCTTTGCCGGCAGCTTCGACTGCTTTCCTGAATTCCACCGGGCACTGTATTTCCATATTCCCGAGGGAGAAACGGCCAGTGGCCTGGATCGTATCGTACGCTACGGCAACATTGTCAATACCCAACAGCAACAAAGCAGCGGCACATTGTTCGGCGATCTTCCCACGATGGAAATACCGCCTCCCAAGATCCCGGATTGCCCCCCCTGGCCGCTGGTCGTATTGTTGGAGCGCGAAAAAGAAGTGGCCGGTATTTTTCTCAGCGGGCATCCCTTGGATCACTACCGATTTGAATTGACGCACTATAACACGACTTCGATCGCTGATTTTCTGGAATTCCGAAACCACATAGTACAACAATCCAACCCCAGTCGGCCATTCCGTTTACTGGCACTCGTAACCGATGCGCAACACCGGATCGCAAAAAATGGAAATAAGTATGGCAGCTTCGTGATCGAGGACTATTCCGGGAAATTTGACTTTCCGCTTTTCAGTGAGGATTACATGCGCTTCACGCCTTTGTTGCAAACCGGATCCATCGTGCTGTTGTCGGGTTTTCTGAAGCAACGATTCAACAAATCGGAGTACGAATTGAAAGTACAACAGGTAATGCTGGGCGAATCGGTCAAAAAATCGCTCACGCGGGAGTTGACCATCGTGGCACATCCGGGCAGTCTCAAAACCGAGTGGATCGATTTTCTGAACAAGAACCGAAAAAAACACCCCGGCCGAACCTCGTTGGCCTTCCACCTGATCGATCCGGAGGCGAAACAGCAAGTGACCCTGCGGACCCTCGAAAAGCCCCTAGAACTGAACGACGACCTGCTCCAATTCCTGCAGGAAAGGCGCGAATGGCAGGTGCGGGTACAGTGCCTCTGACCGGTTATCCGGCCTACGGGGACGAGTTGTTCACATTTGTCTGACAGGCTGGCATTTTGTTTACGGCGGCACTATTTTTGCCCCCTTCAAAACAAATCATTCCTATGGCAAAAGAGTATACAGACGGAAACTTCCAGGCAGAAGTACTGCAATCGGATAAGTTGACCGTGGTCGATTTCTGGGCAGAATGGTGCGGTCCTTGCCGCGCGATCGGTCCCGTCATCGAAGAACTAAGTAAAGAATATGATGGAAAGGTCAATGTGGGCAAGGTCAATGTGGACCACAACCCCCAAGTTTCCATGAACTACGGCATCACCTCCATTCCGGCCATCCTGTTCATCAAGAACGGCCAAGTGGTCGATAAATTAGTAGGTGCGCAGCCGAAGGCAAATTTTGTCCGTAAGATCGAATCGAATCTGTGATCTGACCGGATGGGTTAACAACGAAAAAAACCGCTTCTTCTGAAGCGGTTTTTTATTTGCGAACGATTTAGTTAAAAAAGGATGCCGGCGATGGCGGCAGACAAGTACGAAGCCAGCGTTCCGCAAAGCAGCGCCTTCAAGCCTAATTTGGCCAGGTCGGCACGTCGCTCCGGAGCCAAGGCACCAATTCCGCCGATCTGCATACCCACCGATGAGAAATTTGCAAACCCGCAGATCGCCACACTCACGATCCACAATCCTTTGTCCGTGACGATAGGAACCTGTTTGCCGGTCAGATTGGAAAAGGCAACAAATTCATTGATGGTCAATTTTTGTCCAAGCAAAGTAGCCACGTTACCCACATCCACTTGCGGAACACCCATCGCCCAGGCGAACGGATAGAACAATTTGGCAAAGATCCAATTCAAACTGAGTTCGAAGGTTGGATCGAAAAGGTGGCCGATCTTCAATAAGGTCCAGTCCAACATAGCGATCACGGCAATGAACCCGATCAGCATGGCGATCACATTCATGGCGATCTTGAACCCATCGCCCGCGCCGTGTGAGATGGCATCGATCATATTCACATAATTACTTTTTACCTCCAGCTTCACATTTCCCATGGTTTCACTTTCTTCCGTCTCCGGTAACACGATCTTTGAAATGACAAGTGCCCCCGGTGCGGCCATCAGGCTGGCCATGATCAGCGTGGGAGCCAGGTCCATACCGGCCTTCGCACCCATATTGGCATACACGATCAAAATACCACCGGCTATACACGCTAAGCTCCCACTCATGCTGGCAAGCAATTCACTTTTTGTCATCCCTTTCAGATAGGGACGAATCATCACCTGCGCCTCTACTTGCCCAACAAAGGCGCTGGCAACATTGCTGAGCGCTTCTGCCCCGCTCACACGCATGACCCAGTTCATGGCTTTGGCGATGACCGCTACGATGCGTTGCATGATGCCATAATGATAAAACACAGCCACCAACGCACAAACCAGTACGATGGTCGCGGTTACATTGAATGCAAAAACAAATGAGTCGGGGGCCCGATAATCCTGCGCACCGCCCCCACCCATGGTGGCAATACCCCCATAAACGAAGTTGACCCCGGCCTTGGAAAACTGCTCCATCTTACCAATTCCTTTTCCCACCTGTTGGAAGAACCACTGCACCGGACCCACCTTGAAAATCAATAAGGCGATCAATGCTTGCAAGGCGATCCCGCTACCGACCAACCGATAATTGATGCGTTTGCGATCACTGGAGGCGAGCCAGGCAATACCTAGTATAAGAATGATACCAACGAGTCCTTGAAAACGAACCATATGGCTTGTTTTGGTTGAATGGGGAAGATACCAAGAACACCAAACCCATCCGTACCTTTGGACCCCAATTTATCCCCATGCTCCACGACACAAGCCTCTCCCCTACCATCCGTCCCATCGTCGAAAAAGTTTTACATGGGACCCGCATCAGCGATGAGGATTGTCTGCATCTGTTTGAGCAAGGAAGTCTGGGTCTGGTGGGCCGACTTGCCAATCACATCAAAGAAAAAAAACACGGCGACAAGGTCTTTTTCAATCGCAACTTTCACATCGAACCCACCAACGTCTGCGTATTCAGTTGCGCCTTCTGTTCCTATTCACGTCTGTACGCCAACCGAGAGGAAGGATGGGAAATGACCATTCAGCAAATGGTCGATCAGGTAAAAAAATACGATGGCCAACCCGTCACTGAAGCGCACATCGTAGGCGGTGTACATCCGAAAATGGATCTGAATTTCTTCGCCGAACTCCTAAGTGCCATCAAAGCCCATCGACCCGACCTCCACATAAAAGCATTTACGGCGGTCGAATACGACTACATGTTCCGAAAAGCAAAAGTTAGCGTAGAAGAAGGACTGAAACGTCTGATCGATGCAGGACTCGATAGCATCCCCGGCGGCGGGGCCGAGATCTTTCACCCCGATATCCGGGAGAAGATCTGTGCCGATAAAGTAAATGCGGATGGCTGGCTGAAGATCCACGAGACAGCACATCAGCTGGGATTGCATTCCAACGCCACCATGCTGTACGGTCACATCGAAAAATACGAGCATCGGATCGATCACATGAGAAGACTGCGTGAGCTACAAGACCGCACCGGAAAATTTCAGACGTTCATTCCGTTGAAATTCCGAAACAAAGACAACGATATGAGTGATATCGCGGAAAGCACCCACGTCGAAGACATGCGCCTCTATGCCATCGCGCGTATCTATCTCGATAATTTTTCGCACCTGAAAGCGTACTGGCCGATGCTGGGACGAACGCAAGCCCAACTGTCACTCTCCTTTGGCGTGGATGATATGGACGGAACCATCGACGATACCACCAAGATCTATACCATGGCCGGTTCGGAAGAACAATCACCCACCCTCACCACCGACGAATTGGTGCAGTTGATCCGACAAGTACGTCGCCTACCCGTAGAGCGAGATACCCTGTACAATGAAATAAAGGTGTACGAGGCCTGATCAGCACTCGGGCAAACTGATCGGCACGTGAATGGCCAGCCCGCCATCGGCCGTCTCCTTGTATTTGTGATTCATATCGCGCGCCGTATCCCACATTGCCTTGATCACCGCATCCAAAGACACCTTGGCAAAATCCGGCGTACTCTGTAAGGCCAACTGAGAGGCCGTGATCGATTTGATGGCTCCCATGGTGTTACGCTCTATGCAAGGCACCTGCACCAATCCCCCAATCGGATCGCAGGTAAGTCCCAAGTGATGTTCCATCGCGATCTCGGCAGCCATCAGTACCTGCCGCTGCGTGCCACCCAAACATTCGGTGAGCCCCGCCGCTGCCATGGCCGAAGAAACACCGATCTCTGCCTGACACCCACCCATGGCCGCCGATAAGGTGGCTCCCTTCTTGAATATGGAACCAATCATGGAAGCGGTGGCCAAAAAACGCAAGACCTCATCTTCCGATAATGAATGATGAAAAACCAATAAATACTGTAATACCGCCGGTACCACGCCGGCAGCCCCGTTGGTGGGCGCTGTAACCACCCGGCCAAACGACGCGTTCTCCTCATTCACCGCCAAGGCAAAACAACTCACCCAATCCAGCGTGCGTGTAAAATCACGTCCGCCCGAAGAGATCGCTTGCCGCCAACCGGATGCATCCGAATATGAGGCCGCCCCAATTAGTTTTCTGTTCAATGCTGCAGCGCGACGTTTTACCTCCAACCCGCCCGACAACGTCCCTTCTGTATGCGCACCCCGATACATACAAGACTCCATCACGTCCCATATTTGCATGGCGCCAGACCTTGTCTGCTCCTCCGTACGCCAGGCCGTTTCATTTTCGAGCGACACCTCCGATACAGACAGCCCCGTCTTCATACACCATCGCAACAGATCCTCGGCGGTATTCACCGGAAATGGCAGCTGAATGGCTGATGCCGACTGAGAAACCTCTCCTTCCTCCAGCACAAATCCACCGCCCACAGAATAGTACGTACGAGCCTCCTCCACTCCATCCGTAAATCGAATTAAAAAAGTCATACCGTTCGGATGATAGGGCAATATTTCCAACGTCAGGAATTGCATGTGCACGGCGGGATCGAATGCGATCTCGTGCTTGCCACTGAGCATCAAGCGCCCGGAGGACTCCACCGTCTGCACAGACGGCTGAATAGCTGAAACCGGAATCGTGACCGGGTCGGCTCCTTGTAAGCCCATCAGGATGGCTACATCCGTGCCGTGCCCTTTGCCGGTCTTGGCCAGGGAACCATATAACACCACGGTCAATTCCGAAACGAATGATAATCGGTTCGATTGCTCCAACGCCAAGAGCATCCGCTGCGCCGCACGCCATGGACCCAATGTATGGGAGCTGGATGGACCAATGCCGATCTTGAAAATGTCAAATAGGGAAATCGCCTCGTAAGGCACAGCAATCGTTTTGGCAAAACTACCGAAAAGCCATCACTGAACGTCGATCAGCTGTATCTCAAAATACAGTACGGCATCTCCAGAAATGGAACCATATCCTGTACATCCATAGGCCAGCGAGGACGGTATGATCAATTTGATCAGGCCATCTTTTTTGATCAGCGGTAAACCCAGCTGCCAACCTTTGATCACCTGATTCAATCCAAAACTGATCGGACTGCCTGTTGCATTCGAGTCAAACACCGTTCCATCCATGAACTTGCCCGTATAACGGACGGTCACCGTAGATGTAGCCGTTGGCGTGGCACCTGCCCCGGCACTGACGATCTGATAAAGCATTCCGCTGCTATGAGTCGTGGGCGTGATCCCATTGGCGTTGGCGTAATTCAGCATGGTAGCTGTTTCACTTTGCACCGTCTTCGGTGTACAAGTATCATCCTTCAAACATCCGCTACATAAAAAAAGAGAGGCGATGGCAACTAAATGGATTTTCATGAAGATTTTTTTTGCGATGAATATTTTGCTTGCAGTTCCTGATAACGTTGCTCCTGCATATCCCATCGGTGTCTAGCCGAGAAGATGACGAGAAATGCGACAACCCCGACCGCAGCGATCAATAATACCAGGATCAGCGAACTGGATTGACGAAACATGGCCATTTGGGCCCTGCCATACCAACCGGACAATAAATTGGCGAAAATTCCGAGCACCAATACCAGCGACAAAGGCAGACCGATATAAAGCTGACGGATCCAACTCTTTTTCCGTTCCCGATTAGCGGCCCAGTAATTCACGAAATTTTGTTCCTCCGGCGACATAAGGTGAAAGATGAAGGATGAAGGATGAATGATGAAAGGTGAACTTATTAACTCACTCTTCATCATTCATCGTTCCTAGTGAGGTCCCGAGCGGATTCGAACCGCTGTAGGAGCTTTTGCAGAGCTCTGCCTAGCCACTCGGCCACAGGACCCAAAGGGATGCGAAAATAAAGCATATTTTTGACTTGAACGCTTCTATAAACCCCTGAAACCATGCCCCGTATAGCCGAATCCGAACTGATCCTCAACGAAAGAGGGGCCGTCTATCACCTGAACCTGCGTCCGGAAGAACTGGCCCCCACCGTCATCACCGTAGGCGACCCCGATCGCGTGGCCGAAGTGAGTAAATATTTCGATGCCATCGAAAGCAAACAGCAGCACCGGGAATTTATCAGTCACACCGGACGGGTTGGCAACAAACGCATTACCGTCCTCTCCTCCGGGATCGGTCCCGATAACATCGACATCGTAATGAACGAATTGGATGCCCTGGTCAATATCGATCTGGAAACCCGTGAGATCAAATCCAGATTACAGTCCCTGCAGATCATCCGTATCGGCACCTCCGGCTCCCTGCAACCCGATATTTCGGTAGACAGTTTCGTGGCGTCCACACATGGGTTGGGCGTTGACAACCTGCTGAACTTTTACCGGCTCGAACAAAACAGTGAAGAACAATTACTGCTGCAATCATTCATAACACATACACAGATCCACTCGCAGATCGGAAATCCATACATACACAGCGCCTCACCTGCCTTGCTCAAACATTTCGTAAAAGATTTTCATCAAGGCATAACCGTCACCTGTCCCGGATTTTATGGCCCCCAGGGACGTATACTTCGGCTGGGCCTCAGCAATCCCCATTTGGTGAACCGACTGACCGATTTTCGATACGGACAACATCGCATCAGCAATTTCGAAATGGAAACATCCGCGATCTATGGGCTGGGTAAACTCATGGGGCACCAGTGCCTGGCCATCAACGCCATCGTGGCCAACCGCGTGAGACAGGAATTTTCCAAAGACGGAAAAGCCGCAGTAGAAAACCTGATCCAACGATTCATCCAGACATTTGCCGACCAGTTCTGATATGCAATTCTTCAAGTATCAAGGCGCCGGAAACGATTTCATCCTATTCGATAACCGAACCGGAAGTATTCACCTGTCCGCTGCCGAGATCCAAAAACTCTGTGACCGTCGGTTTGGCATCGGGGCCGATGGACTGATGTTACTCAATTCGCACCCTGAGCTGGATTTTGAAATGAAATACTTCAATGCAGATGGCAACCCCGGAAGCCTTTGTGGCAACGGTAGCCGATGCATCGTTCGATTTGCCTGCGACAGAGGCATCGAAAAAAAAAGATACCATTTTTTTGCCAGCGATGGACCACACGAGGCCGAGCTACTTGTGAATGGACTGATCAGTTTGAAAATGAACGACCTGAACCGGATCGAATCCACCGAAACCGATCTGTTCCTGGATACAGGCTCTCCACACGTGGTAAAATTTGTTCAAGACCTGGAACAGTATGATGTTTTTGGGATCGGGAAAGCCATCCGATACGACAATCGTTTTTCGCCCGGAGGCACCAATGTGAATTTTGCGCAAAGAACCGCCGATCCCAACGCCCTATTCGTTCGGACATACGAACGCGGTGTGGAGAATGAAACCTACTCATGCGGAACGGGGGTGACGGCCTGTGCCATTGCCCTCGCCCACCTAGACCGAACCTCCAGAGAAACAAGGATAGAAACGAAGGGCGGGACATTGACCGTGCGCTTCCAAACGACGGACTTTCAACATTTTCACGATATCCACCTCATCGGCCCTGCCGAAAAAGTATTCGAAGGAACAATCTGATCGCAATGAGTCATATCAGTGTACGAGTATACGGGCTCCTAGTTAATGAGCATCAACAGATCCTGGTGAGCGACGAGTATATCCGCGGCCACTATTACACGAAATTTCCGGGAGGCGGGTTGGAATTCGGTGAGGGCTTGCGAGATGGGCTGAAAAGAGAATTTCAAGAAGAATTGCGGTTGAACATTGACGTACTAGACCATTTTTACACCACCGATTTTTTTCAAGCATCAGCCTTTAATGAAAAACACCAGATCCTGTCGGTCTATTATCGGGTGAAAGCCATGGAACCCATCCAAGTTCCAATTCGACAAAAACGCTTCGATTTTGACGAAAAGCAACTAGCCACCTACGCCACTACCCAACAAACCGAATCTTTCCGGTTGATCGATTGGGAGGAGCTTACTCCGGAATCCCTGTCACTGCCCATCGACAAACTGGTGGTGGAACTGCTCAAGAATAGTTGAGGCTCAATCATCACTCATCCCCCATAGCCGATTTCTTCATTTCAGTAGCCAGTTCTTTTCCCAAAAAGGATTCGATCCAATGGTGCACCCAATAGATAACCGGCGTCATCAAGATCGCTACGATGAATTTATAGATATAGTTCACCAAACCCACCGCCAAGAACAATCGAAACGGCCAAACGAAGTCATCGCCCTGCTGATTTACGCGCGTGCCGATATAAAAGGCGATAAAGAGGACAACGAAGCTGTCGATGAACTGAGAGACCAGTGTAGACCCGGTGGCTCGCAACCAAATGCTTTTCTCCCCCGTGATTTTTTTGATCTTATGAAATACGAATACATCGATCAATTGACCAAGGATGAAAGCGGTCAAGGAGCCGATGATAATAAAACCTCCTTGCCCTAAAACAGCTCGGTATGCATCTTGCATATTCGGAACATTGCTGCCCGTTTTGCTGGTTAGAAAAAAGTCGGCCGGCGTCAACCACATAGCCCCCTGAAAGATCAAAAAGGCAAAAGCGATCAATCCGGCGGTTAACCAGGACAGGAACCGAACGCCGCGCATTCCATAGTATTCGTTTATGATGTCTGTCATGATGAAAACCACCGGCCATAGCAATACACCCGCCGTCAAGTTCACATCCAGCCTTTCCCCGAACAAATTAATTCCCAGCGGGGCAAATCCCAAGGTCTTCTCCAATGAAAATATTTTTACCCCGATGATCTCGGCGATGAGCGCATTGGCCACGAAGAAGCCGGAAAGGATCAAAAAAAGTCGGGTAGACTTATGGCTGATAATAGTTCGGACCATTTAGAAATAATATAAAGGTGATGAATAAAAGCAACCAGATGAAGTTGGCCAAAATAAGCCAGCGCGGCGTAGCAGTTTGACGAAGCTTACCCCGCACCCATTGCAGAAAACAAATCAAATTGAATAAAGGGATCAGTAACGCGCCCAAGCCAAATCCGATGGTAAGAATCATGGAAACCACATCCGGATGCAGGTCATGTTTCACGGACAGTAATCCCCAAGAAGCCCCAAAAAAGAGGCCGGAGATAAAGGTGAGACGGGCAAAAAAGAAAAGCGAAAACATGACAAGGAGATGGCTAAAATAAGCATTAATTTGTCGACCCAAAGTCACCCATATGACCAATCCCTTGATCAAGAAACTCCTTACCCACGCTTTCGCCCTCCTCGTTTTCCTGCTCGTGGCCGTTTTATTCTGCAAGCCCGTACTAGATGGGCAGGTATTGAACCAGCATGACATCGTCGGTTGGAAGGGCATGGCTCAAAATGCGTTTGAGTACAAAGAAAAGACCGGGCATTTTCCGCTGTGGAACACAAATCTTTTCAGCGGAATGCCAAATTACCAGGTGGCCATGGAAGGGGATTCCATCATGCCCAATTTCGTCGCGATCTTTTCGCTTGGACTTCCCAAACCCATGAACTTCCTCTTTCTGGCTGCCCTTTGCTTTTATATTCTGGCCCTTGTCATGCGTTTTTCGCCTTGGGTGGGCATTTTTGGTGGTCTCGCCTATATGTTATCCACCTACAACCCAATCATCATCGGCGCCGGACATGAATCCAAAATGTGGGCCCTAGCCTATATGCCCCTGATGTTTGCCGGTATCCTGGCCCTTTTTGAAAAAAGATATTGGCTGGGTACCGCTCTCGCCACTTACGGCATCTTTCAACAGATCGCTGTCAACCACTTCCAGATCACCTACTATGCTGTATTGATCGCCGCTGCTATTTTCTTTTCATACCTCGTTACCTGGGTCAAAACAAAAGAATGGAAACATACGGGTCGTGTGGTAGCCATCGGTTTAGGAGCCGCCATCTTGGGACTTGCCGGAAATGCATTGATCCTGATGACCACCTCCGAATACAGTCAATTCACTATGCGGGGTGGCAAAAACATAGAGATCAAAGGCGATTCCGTTACAAAAACCAAAACAAGCGGGCTGGACTATGACTATGCTTTCCGATACAGCTTAGGGAAAGCGGAGACGGCCGTTTTGGCAATGCCTGATGCCTTCGGGTCAGGATCATCGAATATGATCGATGAGAACTCAAATGCTTTTAAAAAACTTGCAGAGAATAATTTACCGGCTGGGGAAATAATTAATTACGTATTACAAAGCACAAATAATGGCATGCGGTATTGGGGTGGTATTGTGGAAGGAACCTCCGGCCCGCCCTACGTGGGTACCATTACCTGTTTATTGGCATTGATCGGTTTTGCATTGATCAAATCCCCGCTCCGCTGGGGATTACTCGCCATCTCCCTGCTGAGCATCTTGCTTTCCTGGGGAAAATACCTTCCGTCACTGAATGAATTCCTGTTCCAATACCTGCCGCTGTACAATAAATTCCGGGCTCCCTCCATGGCACTCACCATAGTGGAGTTTATTTTCCCATTCACCGCTGTCATGGCATTGCATCAGGTACTTTTCAATCAATCAGCAGAGGAGTTAAAAAAACAATTCAAAACGATCCTTTACGTAACAGGTGGATCGCTGGCGATCTTACTGCTGATGGGCTGGATCATGGGTTACAGTGCGGGGGTTGATGACCAAGTGATGAATCTTGCTTTCGATCAATCCGGTTCCAAGCAGATCAATCAATTGATCATATCCGGACTCAAAGCTGATCGTCAGGAAATGTTCATGGGCCAGGTTTGGCGTTATGCCGGATTTGTTTTGCTAGTGGTTGGGGCGCTGTATGCGTACGCAAAGAAATGGCTGCAGCCCGTTTGGGTGATCACCCTGTTGGCCTTGGTCTCCACCATCGATCTCTTCGTCGTAGGAAAGAAATATCTCAATGAAGAAGCCTATGTCGACGCATCTACCTACAATTCACAGAATTTCAATCCAAGAGAACTTGACAAACAATTGACATCCGACCCGGATTCACATTTTCGGGTGTTTAACATGCTCGACAATCCTTATAACGAATCCAAAACCTCCTATTTCAACCGGTCGATCGGCGGATATCATCCCGCTAAGCTCCGGATCTATCAAGACCTGATCGATCGTTATTTATCCGAGAATATCAATAGCCAGGTTTTGGATATGCTGGATGCGAAGTACATGCTCAGACAGAGTCCGTTCACAAATGCAGATACCGCTGTAATGCGACCAACCGCATTAGGAGCAGCCTGGTTGGTAAAGAAAGTGCGAATCGCCGCTGACCCGGTCGATGCCTTACAATCGATCGGCACCCTAAACCTGCGCGATTCGGCCGTAGTGGAATTCTCCGCAGATAAATCGATGCTACCAGCTATGCAACTCGATTCCACTGCACAGATCCAATTGGCTACTTATAGTAATGACACGATTTCCTATCAATTCGAATCCACGCAGCCTCAGTTCGCCGTATTTAGTGAGATCTACTACCCCAAAGGATGGAATGCCTACATCGACGGGAAAAAAGTAACTTACTTCAAAACGAATTATGTGCTGCGAGGCATGCCTATTCCTGCCGGCAAACACGAGATCCGATTCATTTTTGAACCCGATTCGTTCAAAACCGGAAATCGAATCTCCTACGCCAGCTCCATCCTCATCCTGCTGATCCTATTCGGCGGATTATTCATGTCCTGGAAAACGGAATATCGCCAGACCGCGGAATGAAAAAAGTGCTGGTCATAGCGCCCTACTCCTACTTGCCTCATTACTCAGGAGGGCAAAAACTGATCAGTGAATTTGTTGAGCACCTGGCCCAACACACCGAATTAACGGTGGTCAGCACAATACGCAATGATCCGAATAATGCGATCGGATACCGCCTGTTACGTTGGCTACCCGATTCATTCTATCGCTACCTCGATATCCGAGTTAAAAACCAGTTGGAACGGCTGCTGAAAGCGGAAAAATTTGATGGCGTTATTTGGGAGCACCCCTATTACTACTGGATCGCCAGCTACCTGCGAAAAAAATTCAACATTTTTACCATCATACACACCCACAATATCGAATATCAGCGATTTCGGTCCATGGGAAAATGGTGGTGGCCAATTTTGAAACGCTATGAAGGTGCTTTCCTGAAAATGGCCGATCAGGTATATTTCATCTCTCCGAATGATATGGAATCCGGCATCTCGGAATGGAATCTGCCTCAAACCAAATGCGACGTACTGCCTTTTGGCATTCCACAACAACAAAATCCTACCGACCGAGAAGCCTGCCAACAACGAATCCGGGAACAACATCGGATTCCCGAAACAGCAAAAATTCTATTGTTCAACGGTTTACTCAGCTATCCACCCAACCGACAAGCATTGGATGACCTACTTCAAGAGATCAACCCGCGCCTGCTCACTCAAACCGATTTCGAATACCGCCTCGTCATTTGCGGAAAAGACCTGCCCGCTTCCTATCAAGGACTGACAGCCGAAAAAGACCGAAATGTGATCTTCGCCGGTTTTGTAGAAGACATTGAAACCTACTTCAAAGGAGCAGATGTATTCCTGAATCCGGTTCTCAGTGGCGGGGGAATCAAAACAAAAATGGTAGAATCCATTGGATTTGGGACAACTGTTGTGTCCACCATAACAGGATCTACCGGTATCGTACCGGAATCCTGCGACGATAAATTGAAACTGATTGCCGATTCGGATTGGGATGGATTCTGCGAAGCAGTGGTGCAGGAATCTTCCAAATGTTTGCCAACCCCAGAGGCCTATTACGAACGATACAATTGGGGTAATGTAGTAAAATGTATCCCGAAATTACTATCGGAGCAGACGTCCCGTTAATTGATAGACGATCCACTTAATGGCATTACGGCTGTATTCCTTGAATCCAAATATCATAACAAAAAGAACATAGTAGAAGCCCGTGCCCTTTCGTCTACGGACAATATCCAACTCATGTCGGAACATGACCTGACGGTTTTGTAACTGCCGCCTGACCGAACTGCTACCACTATTTACATGCACGACCGTTGTGCCGGCATAGAAATAATTTCGACAACCCGCTTCCCGTGCTTGTTCACACCACAACTGATCTTCGGCATACATAAAGAACCGATCATCCAATTTGCCTTCCGGAAAATGAATGACTAACCGCCGCTCAAAAAATAAAAAGGCGCCATTCAACCAATCGCAGTCGGTACTGACATCATGCCTGAAATATTTACCAAGCATCTCCCTGGAATAGGCCTTGTATCCATGCACCAAGGGGATGAACCGAAACAGATCCAATAATTCCCAACGGATGCTGCGGAAACGACGGGCGGTGTATTGGACCTGCACATCCGGATACACCATTCGACAGCCCAGAAATCCAATATTCGACTGTTGATTATATTCTTGACAGGCCAATGAAATGCTATCCTCCGTCAACTCCGTATCACTATTCAATAGCAACACATATTCCCCTTGTGCTTCCTGGAGTCCAAGATTGTTTCCTCCCGCAAATCCAAGGTTCTGTTCGCTTCGGATCAACTTGATCGTTGGAAATTCGAGCAGGAAATCGGTCGGATCACATTCTGTCGAGGCATTATCGACCAGGATCACCTCCACCGACACCCCTTTCGTATGGGCATATATACTACGCAAACAGGCGGAGGTGAGTCCGAAGGTGTTGTAATTAATGAGTATGACCGAAACCATCAGCGATTGAAGTTATAAGAAATGAACATGCCGATCTTGGAGAGCACCCCGAATTTCCAACAAGCAGGAGGCAGTAGCTGTTGGTGACGGACGATGCGCTTCAAAAATGCAGGCACTGACATCTCTCCGGCGTACTGATTCAATTCGGCCACCGAACGGATAGAGAGATTTCTGATCATTCGCCACCACGCATCATACGTCAGCCACGAGCAACGGGTGCGATCGCCATGCTTTTGATAAAACAACAAAGATTCAGGGATCTCCACCGCCGGATTTCCAAAGCAGGACTGTGTCACCTGTGTGGCATTATAGCTCATACATATCAATGGCTGGCCGATATAGCCCGCCCTATGCTTTTGTAACATGCGGATATATCCTTCCCAATCCACGATCCACTTTAACGCGGGGTCGAATGAGACATCCATGGTTCGTCGGAACATCAATACACTGGGAGGGCCGATCAAATTACCGGCGAACAACCGATAGGGATCGCTGCAAATACGTTTAAATTGATCGGGGCGCAGCACCCGAACTTCTTTTTTATCTGTTTCCTCATAAACGGCCTGATACCCCGCAAAGATCAAATCCAATTCCGGGCGGATAGCATCGGCATACTGAGCCAACGAATCTGGGCTTGAAAGCCAGTCGTCATCATGCAAAATTTTGATCCAATCACCGGTTGCCAGATCCATGCCGGACGTCCAGTTGCGTGGTGTGCCAAGTGCCGGATGGTTTCGACGATACCGAATTGGGAAAGCGTATGAATGAGAACCCATGAAAGCCTCCACCGCATTACTGGCGGAATCGTCCGTAATGATCACTTCAAAATCAGTAAATCGTTGCAAGGCGAGCTGATCCAGCGAACGCCGCAAATAATCGGGACGTTCATAGGTGGGGATCAATATGGAAATCAGCGGAATCAATGGGCAGATTTTCTGCTGCGAAGATACCGATGCAGGTACCGAAGTCGCAAGGGACGATACAGTAAAAACTTCCCGATCGAGTATAGGTTAGCAGGGGTGCGCCAAAGCCGCTGCGCGAAGATCCATCTCAGTCTGTCAGTAAAGGATATAGGTTGATCTTTCAATCGATCCATCCAGATGCGTTGGATGGAATATTCAGAAATATGTTGCTGATCGATCGAAAGAGGCAGCTGATCACCCCATCGACTATGGAAGGCCAACGCTTCCCGCACCCAGTTGGAGCTATAATCACCTCCCGCATCCGTATGATGCGTGAGCTCCACAAGCGTGGTTACAGCAACGTGGAACTGTTTCGACACCCGAAGGGAAAAGTCCAGATCATAAAAATGAAAACCCCTGAGATCCCGTTCATTGAATCGAATGGATTCCCAAACCGACCTACGGCAACATAGAAAAACGCCATCCAAACAAACCACCCGAAAGAATGATTTCATTTCGTCTGGCACTTGGTGCAATTGCTCGAACGCGCCGGGCATTTGATGCAGAATATGATATCGATCATGTGCCGGATCGGCCGTGTACCACCCGGAGGCCGAACGAGATTTCGTGTTAGACCCGGCCAATCCTACTAATCCCAATTGATTATCATGCTCAAACTGCTCGATAAATCGCAGTCCCCAATTTGTATTTTCGAACGTAACGTCCTCATGAAGAAATAGTAAAATAGGGAAACGAGCCCGTTCGGCCAGTTCATTATACACCTGGCAAATGCCCTTTCCCGTATTCCGATTGTCCGATGCAAGGCATTCATAATCGACCCCAATGGTGGATGCCACTGACTGCTTGACGCGATCCAACAAGTCCGGACGCACGGAACAGATCAATACCGATATCATGAAATCCAAGGTAGACCAAATCGGTCAATTTCGTAGTTTCGCCATCTTCCAATGGAACGTAAAAGCCTGCTTCAAAATTTGCTCACCGGGATCGGATCCCTGACGAAACGATGGTTCGCCAATCCGTATCGAGCCATCGGCCTGAGCTGGTTTCAAGTGAAACTCTTGAAACATCTTCCCGATGGTCCGCTTCGTACCCGCACGCTGTTAGGAAAATCAATTTGGTTCACGTCTCCCTCCGAATTGATCCATGGATTGAATGAGATCTTCGTGGACAAGATCTATGAACAGGCCCTCCCATCCGATGCGTTCATTTTGGATTGTGGAGCAAATATTGGCCTGAGTGTGATTTACCTGAAGCAACATTGCCCTAACGCCCATATTATCGCGTTCGAACCCGATGCAGCCAATTTCGCCTTGCTGAATAAAAATGTGGAAGCTTTCGGTTTGCAACAAATTGAGTTGCACGAAGCCGCGATCTGGAAAGAAAACACCACCCTTCAATTCAAATCCTCCGGCAGCATGGGAAGCAGTCTCCAAACCCATGCTTCCGACACCGGGGTAACCGTTCGGGCTGTCCGCTTAAAAGACCTGCTGAACCGACCCATTGATTTTTTGAAGATCGATATTGAGGGAGCCGAGTACGACGTGATCAAAGATGCAGCCGACTGCCTTCATCAGGTGAAGCGTATGTTTTTAGAATACCACGGCCGATACGATCAAAATAATGAGCTACTGGAGATCCTTCAAATAGTAAATCGGGCGGGATTCTCATTTTATATCCGCGAAGCCGCCCCGGTACATCCCATTCCGTTCAAACCAAACAAGAACGGTCAACTGCCTTTCGATGTACAATTGAATATTTTCTGTCTACGAGATTGAACTCATCTCCAGCAGAGATAAAAAAGTCCGTAATCCCTTCCGCTTTGGCTCATCTATGCGGTAATGGATCCGCTGCTTGTAGTAAGTATGAATGTCAACCCCGGGCAAAGACCATTGCTCGGCCAACACGTCCAACTGTGATAAGCCCGCCTCATTGGCCTTTTCGAAGGAGTTCAAAAATTCAGGAGGCAGATCAGTGGTAGCAACCCAAACCGCGAAAACAAAAGGAAGCGTAGTGTACTCTTTCCAAGCGGCAGAGAGGTCGTATACATATGGAAACCGGCCTGCCTGCAGCAAGGCCCGGTCGCCAATGATCAATCCCGCCCGCGTGCCTGAAATATCATTGATATACTCATCGGTAGTCGAGGGTATGAATTGAACTTCCCGACGCCAGTGGTAGTGTAATAAGATCTTCGCCAAGGCGACGGATGTGCGGCTTTGGTAATCCAATGCCACTTCGGTGACCTCTTCGATGGGGCATGCGCTGAAAAGCGCTACGGAACCAACGGGTCCATCCGCCGCAATACCATACGAGCCGATGATTTGGGCACCCGCAATGTGTTGGATAGCCGCGACCGGGATCAATCCGATATCGATCGTTCCCGTCTGCAGTTGCTCCACCAAACGGGCCGGGTACTGGAAGGACAGATCCATGATATCGGTCATAGGAGGCTGACCGATCCCGTAAACCAACGGCTTGGCATTTCGATAACTGACCGCCCCCACCCGAATCTTCTTCAATTGAACTAAATTTGAAACGCAAAGGTACGAATCAACTCCCCTACTATGGACCTCTCCACCCTCAGCGCTCTGTCCCCCATCGACGGACGGTATCGGAAACAGACATCAAGCCTGGCCGATTATTTCTCGGAATTCGGACTCATCCGGTACCGGGTGTTGGTGGAAGTGGAGTACCTACTTTTTCTTCACAAGAAAAAAATCATCTCTTTACCAACGAGCACACAAAAAGCCCTGCGAAAATGTGTGGACGAATTTTCAATGGAGGATGCAGCCGCTATCAAAGCCATTGAAAAGACAACCAATCATGACGTCAAAGCCGTTGAATATTTTTTAAAAGAAGTACAGGAACAGCATGGCGGCAGCAAATGGGTGGAGTGGGTACATTTTGGATTAACCTCCCAGGACATCAACAACACAGCCGTCCCACTGGCCTGGAAACACGCCATCGAATACGAGTATCTCCCGGGTTTGCTAAACCTCAAAACTGCGCTGGGCCTGCTGGCCGACGAATGGCGCGACATTCCCATGCTGGCGCGAACGCATGGACAACCCGCCAGCCCCACCCGATTGGGCAAAGAGATCCATGTTTTCATTGAACGCCTGCAAAACCAGATCGAGTTGTTCCTCACGATCCCCTTTTCAGGAAAATTCGGCGGTGCAACAGGTAATTTCAATGCCCATCATGCCGCCTTCCCCAAGATCGACTGGATCAAATTCAGTAATGAGTTTCTGGAATCGTTGGGACTGGTTAGACAACAATACACCACCCAGATCGAACATTACGACGGATTAGCCGCGCAGTTCGACAACATGCGCCGGATCAATACTGTTTTAGTGGATTTATGTCGTGATCTATGGACCTATATTTCCATGGATTATTTCAAGCAACGTACCAAGGCCGGTGAAGTGGGCTCCTCTGCAATGCCACACAAGGTAAATCCCATCGATTTTGAAAATGCGGAAGGAAATTTGGGTATGGCCAATTCAATATTCGATCACCTGTCCAACAAACTTCCTATCTCACGCCTGCAACGCGACCTGACCGATTCTACCGTGCTCCGTAACATCGGCGTCCCAATGGCGCACACGCTTATCGCCTTTCGCTCTATAGAAAAAGGGCTGGATAAATTGGTTTTAAATGATGAGGTCATCTATGCTGATCTGGATAAGAACTGGGCCGTAGTATCGGAAGCTATCCAAACGATCTTGCGACGGGAGAATTATCCCAAACCCTATGAGGCATTGAAGGATCTGACGCGTGGCAAAGGCCCCATCGATCAAAAGACCATTCAAAAGTTTATCGATAAACTGAACGTAACGGAAAAAGTCAAAAAGGAGCTCCGATCCATCACCCCGCACAATTATACCGGCATCCTACCCCGTCGATGATCACTAGTGAATCTCGGAAGTAAAATGAAACTTTACGTCGGGATGGTTGGTTATTTCCGTATTCAGGAACCATTCGCTTTGTGCCAGATAGACTGGTTGGGCATCTTTATCAGCCGCAATATTGGTTTGGCGGAATCGCATGAACTCTTCCAGTTTTACGGGCAGGTCGGACGTCAGCCAGCAAGCTTTATAAAAAGGCATGGCATTAAAAGTAACGGAGGCGCCGTACTCGTGCAATAAGCGATATTGGATGACCTCAAATTGAAGTTCGCCCACGCATCCGATGATCTTTTTGGTACCCCCATATTGTGTGAACAGTTGAGCGACCCCCTCGTCCGTAAGTTGTAGCAACCCTTTTTCCAGCTGCTTGGTCTTCATCGGATCCTTATTGACCACCTCCTTGAAGATCTCGGGCGAAAAGGACGGAATGCCGGTAAAGTAGAAGTCCTCCCCTTCCGTAAGCGTATCACCGATCTTGAAATTTCCGGTATCGAACAATCCCACCACATCACCGGAGTACGCGTCTTCGATCACATTTTTTTCGCGGGCCAAAAAAGAATAAGGATTACTGAAACGAACATCTTTATCCAACCGTACATGATGATAATATTTGTTCCGTTCAAACTTTCCGGAACATACGCGCAAGAATGCGATACGGTCACGATGTTTGGGATCCAGGTTGGCATGTATCTTAAAAACGAACCCGCTGAATTTGTCCTCTTGCGACTCAACCGTACGAGCAGTGGTCATCCGGGCCCTGGGGGAGGGAGCGATCCGAATGAATGTATCCAGCATCTCCTTAACGCCAAAATTATTGATCGCCGACCCAAAGAATACAGGAGCTACCTGTCCGGCTAAATAGGCAGACTCATTTAATTGCCCGTATACACCATCCACCAATTCGATGTCCTCGCGCAACTGCGACGCATCCCGGTCACCCAACTTATCGTCCAGCAATGGATCGCTGAGGCTGTGAATGGTCAATCCATCCGCATCCGTCTTGGTGTTGGGGCTGAACAACAATAAACTCTTGGCATCGATGTTGTATACTCCCTTGAAATCTTTTCCGCTGTTGATGGGCCAGGTCATCGGATGCAATTGGATCCGGAGCTCCTTCTCGATCTCCTCCAACAAGTCGAAACGATTCTTGCCATCCCGATCCATTTTGTTGATGAATACGATCACGGGTGTATCACGCATGCGGCAAACCTCCATCAGTCTTCGGGTCTGATCCTCTACACCATTCACACTGTCCACCACCAGGATCACACTGTCCACCGCGGTCAGCGTCCGGTAGGTATCTTCCGCAAAATCCTTGTGACCGGGCGTGTCCAACAGATTGATGAGGGTATTTTGATATTCGAAGCTCATGACCGACGTGGCCACCGAGATTCCCCGCTGACGTTCGATCTCCATAAAGTCACTGGTGGCGTGCTTCTTGATCTTGTTGCTTTTGACCGCACCGGCCACCTGAATGGCCCCAGCGAATAGCAAAAATTTCTCGGTCAGGGTCGTTTTACCGGCATCCGGGTGGGAAATTATCGCAAAACTGCGACGACGTTCGATCTCGTTCGTGTACTTCATGGACGGCCGCAAAGGTAACAGAATCCGCCCCGAAAGCCACTCCTATTCGGTAATTTTGCCCCATGATCCGTCGTACGCTGGAGATCGTTGGCAACAGCTTCTTAATGGCTGTACAGGAGCTGTGGAAGAACAAGCTTCGGACCTTCCTGTCCTTATTGGGCGTAACCTTTGGCATCTTTTGCATCATCAGTGTGTTGGCCACGGTAAACAGCTTGGAGCAGAACATCCAGAACGAGGTGAAATCATTGGGAACGAATACCATCTACGTCGATAAATGGGATTACAGCGGTGGCCCCAATTACCCTTGGTGGAAATTTGTCAAGCGTCCCTCCCCCAAATATGAGGAGATGCAAGGGATCAAGCCCCGCACGCCCTCCGCTAAATACGTGGCCTTCAAGATCAGCGCACAGGACAAAGTCGACTATCAGGGCAATCAGCTTTCCAACATTCAGCTCTACGGTGTATCGGAAGAGTTTAATAACATTCAACCTGTAGAGATCGCATTGGGTCGATATCTCTCCGAATCGGAGTTCCAAACCGGCGGCCCGGTTGCCGTCATAGGCTTCCAAGTGGCCGATCAACTTTTTGGCAGCCCCGAAGCAGCCATCGGAAAGCTCATTCAGGCCCGTGGTAAGAAGTTTACCGTTACGGGCGTGATCAAAAAACAAGGAAATACATTTTTAGGGGGCTGGCAATTCGATCAAAGCCTGCTAACCTCGTACCGAATGGCCCGGAATATTATGGATGGTCGAAGAGCCGACCCGCTGATCATGGTTCAGGGTCAGGACTATGTCTCCAGCAAACAGCTCAAGGACGATCTCATGAGCACCATGCGGGCCTTGCACACACTCAGTCCGACCGAAGAAGATGATTTTTCACTGAACGACATCAATGATTTCAGTGCCGCCATCAGCGACATATTCGTGAACTTGAACATCGGCGGATGGGCCATTGCCATGCTATCCCTCATCGTCGGCATGTTTGGTGTGGCCAATATCATGTTCGTATCCGTTCGGGAACGAACCAGTCAGATCGGATTGAAAAAGGCCATCGGTGCCAAAGCCAGGGTGATCCTGACGGAATTTCTGTTGGAGGCTGCCTTTCTGTGTGTGATCGGTGGACTGATCGGACTAACGCTGGTTTTCGCACTCACACAAGTACTCACCCAAGTACTAAACTTTCCGGTATTCATTTCGGCCTCCAATATGTTTTTGGCCATACTGCTCTGCGTTGTGGTGGGGATTTTGGCGGGTTACATTCCGGCCCGACAAGCCGCCCGACTGGACCCCGTAGTAGCCATCCGAAGCAAATAATATGCCTTGCATCCTCGCCATAGAGTCGTCCTGCGATGAAACATCCGCCTCCGTTTGCGTCGATGGTAAGATCTTATCAAACTTCATCGCCAACCAGGCTGTGCATGAAAAATATGGAGGCGTGGTGCCGGAATTGGCCTCGCGTGCACATATGCAACATATCGTACCGGTTGTCGATACCGCGTTGAAATCGGCTGGTATTGAATTAAAACAATTAGATGCGATCGCATTCACACAATCGCCCGGACTGATCGGCTCGCTGCTGGTAGGTGCACAGTTCGCCAAATCACTTTCCCTGAGCCTGAACGTGCCATTGATCGGGGTACATCATATGCAAGCGCACGTATTGGCAAACCTGATCGATGACCCCAAGCCAACATTTCCTTTTTTATGTTTAACCGTGAGTGGCGGACATACACAGATCGTAGTCTGTGAGTCACCCACGTCCCTGCGTGTGATCGGAGAAACCATCGATGACGCCGCCGGTGAAGCCTTTGATAAAACGGCCAAACTATTGGGAATCCCATACCCGGGCGGGCCGTTGATTGACAAACAGGCACAATCCGGCGATCCGAGTCGATATCATTTTCCCGAACCGAAGATCGAGGGGTTGAATTTTAGTTTCAGCGGACTCAAAACCTCCATTCGATATTTCTTGCAGAATGCCGGTAAGAGCCTGCAATACAAACCGGAACAGATCGCGACTGAGGAAGAACAACGGTCTTTCATAAACAATAACCTTGCCGACATCTGCGCCTCGGTACAGCACCGGATAGTTGAAATACTGCTGAATAAATTAAAACGCGCTAGTATTGAAACCGGCATCAAAGAGATCTGTATTGCCGGTGGCGTTTCGGCCAATAGCGGCTTGCGTAAAGCAGTGGAGGAATACGGAAAGAAATATCAGTGGAATACCTACATCCCATCCTTTCATTATTGCACCGACAATGCCGGTATGATCGCCATTACCGGGTATTACAAGTTTCTGGCAGGACAGTATGCAGACTTATCAGTTCGCTCCGAAGCGCGTGCCGAGTGGTAATATGGCAAACCCCTATTTTCAATTCAAACAATTTCGGATCGAGCAGGACCGATCGGCTATGAAAGTGACTACTGATTCCTGCATCTTCGGAGGCTGGGTGGCGAGTCAACTGCAGGCGAATCATCAACCGATACACCTGCTGGATATAGGAACAGGAACGGGATTATTATCACTGATGATCGCGCAAGCTCTACCACTGGCTCAAATCACGGCGGTGGAAATCGATGAACAAGCAGCCGGGCAAGCCCGTGTAAATATTGCTCAAAGTCCTTGGAAAAAAAGGATACAAGTTTTACAGGCCGACATCAAATCGCTTATCACGGATAACAAATATGAGGTGGTTGTATCCAATCCCCCTTTTTACGAGCAGGATCTGATTAGTCCAGACCCGGTTAAAAATCAAGCACACCATGACGCCTCTTTATCGTTCGGTGAGCTGATCATTCAACTGGATCGGTTGCTGACACAGCAAGGAAGTTTCTTTTTACTGCTACCGGCGAAAGGACTGGCGCAACGGGTAGAGGCATTACAAAAAATGGGATTGTATCCTTATCACCTTGTTCACTTGCAACATTCCAACGATCATCCGGTGATGCGGATTCTATTGGCAGGCAGTAGAAACGTTACGAGCAATGTCCGACGCGAATTCATATGTATACAGGAACAGGATGGCGGCTATTCCCAATCTATCAGAGAATTACTGAGCGCGTATTATTTGGCCTTTTGATCAATCCAACCCCGCATAATTGCGCAGGTACTGAAAGGGCTCGGTCAGGATACCTTGTCGTAGCATAGTAGCCCGTTCGATCATGGGTGAAGAAGAGCCGATCAAGTCCTCGAACAGATGCTTGATCAGTTGCTCACCAAAATAGCGGCTGGCATCACGGGCCAACTCGTTGGGTAAGTTCCCAACGGCCATTACATCGATGGAGTTGGGCAGATAAGGAGCGGTTTTCAGAAATGTAGTTCTATCTACTCCGTAGATTGGATCCTCGATAGATTGATCGCCGAGGTTAATGGGTACTGACCCATCCGCATCGTCGGTGATATCAGCAATGGTTTGGGTAATGAACCGATCGGATTGCACATCTTCTTTTTCGAAGAGCCTGGGCATTTGTCTGTCCCAGTAGATCCCATTCATCAAAATATCGGTCTGTTCGCAGTACTGATGGTACAGACACTCATATTCTGCCGGATGTTCGTGGAAGTGAATTCGGTTATAGTGGCCATCTGCGCGGTGGCGATACAATGCCGATCCTTTCAATTGTGTGTAAACGGGATAGGAAAACCGACGGGACAGGTAATCTTCGGGCTCCACCTCATGTATACCCATCAGATTCATAACCTCCAGAATTCCGTGTGCCACTCGTCCGCTGCCGGTAACTGCGATTTTTAGATTAGGAAGCTTCAGTCCGAAGTAGCTATGGATCAGATCCCGAAAGCTACGTTGCTTGTATACCCGACCCAATTGAAACAGACCGGTTCGGTTGCCATAGGCCATCATTCCGTTATGAGCACCAACCACGCCGGCGAAGAACCCAAAACCCAGGAGTCGCTGACCGTCTTCATGCTCCAAACATTCATAATCGATCAGTGTGATCCGCTGCTCGATCATGGCTTTGAAAAGTGATTGGTTGTACGGCTGCTCTTTTTTAGTATGAGAGAAGAAAAGATATGTTTTTTCAGGTATGAGATTGGCTACCGGAACTTCCTTTATACCCAGAAGTATATCGCAAGCGGAGAGATCGGAACTGAGGATGGCGCCGGCGGTTTCATATTCTTTGTCCGAAAAACAACGGGTGGAAGAGGGCTCCACCACGATCTCTAGGTCATTTCGTTGACGTCGTAGCCATTTACATTGGGCGGGGGTGAGTGCCACCCGATTATCGGCAGGCACCTTACCTTCCCGGATCAGTCCGATTCGGATCATTTGGGTAGTTTTGCAATCGTTCTACAAATTTAACCCGATCGGGAGGCCTTATGGAAAACTATTTTGAACTATTTGATATCCCCGTTCAGTTGCAAGTGGACACGCGTGCGCTTCGCCCCACATTTTTTGCCTTAAGCAGACAATATCACCCCGATTTTTTTGTGAATCGTCCGCCCGAGGAACAACAGGCAGCCTTAGAAAAAACCGCGCTTATAAATAAGGCCTGGAAAACGTTTCAGCAGCCGGATGAATTGCTTCGGTATGTGCTGGAGATCAACGGAGCCTGGACATCCGGCGAGAAATATGAACTGAGTCCGGACTTCCTAATGGAGGTTATGGAAATCAATGAGGCCATGATGGATCTGGAGGGGGATGATAAAATGAAAATTCAGAAGCAGATCGAGACGCTACAATCCGGTATGCAGGAGCCGGTAGCTGACTACTTCTCTGAAATACCGTTTGTAATTACACCGGACAAACTCGCTTTGCTAAAAGAATATTACTACAGGAAGAAATATCTGGATAGAATTACCCGACAAAGTCTATAAAAAATAAGTTAAGGCAGGAAATCAATCGGGTGCGATAGATGTGAATTTATTGTAAATTGAAGAAATATTCTAAACCCATGAATTGGAAGCCCAATTTCCTTATCACAATCTTAGCCTTCATAACATGTAGCTCGACGGCTCAAATTCTTGACTTATCAGAGCACACAGACGAATGGCTGTTGTATAAAAATGGGTATTTAATTCTAACCGACTCTATTGATTCTACCTGGTTCAAAGGAAATCCAAAGTGTTTGGATAATAATAATCCACAGGATGTTTGGTGTGAAGTAAATCTAAAATATATTCCAACAAAATATCAGCAATTTCTTGGTCAAGAATTAGAATTGATAACAAGGGGGAATACTAATCATATAATTAAAATCAAGCGTCTGATTATCTACGGCTCAACTAGCCCCTCCGATGCTGTTGCACAAGAATGGTATCCGAATTTTGGTAACGAAAATGAATCAGAAAAGTCTTCACATACACCAGAAGAAACCGCACAATTCTTTTTTGAATTAGCAAATAAATCTAATGGACTTTATCTAGTCGCAGAGTTTGATGAGAATATAAATACTCACAATGACGGCATTGGCTATGCTTTCAGAAGATTACAGGAAAAAAATGTCAAGTTGCTGGATGAGATATTCCCAAACACATCAAAAATCAAAGAAACACAAACAAATATTTTTTCGAATTTCAAAAAATATCTGGGACCAGCCCTTCAAAAAAAATATTTACAAGAACGGGATTGCTATGGTAAGAAATCATACTACTGGTGGGATCATCCAGATATCGAAAAAGAATGGCATTTTTTTGCGAACACATCCGGCAACTTATTTATTTCCCTAAAGATTGCTCTTGTAGACGGGTGTACATGTCAAACACTTTCCATAACCTCGATTTGGGAATTAAAAACCGAAGGGCCAAAGCTTGTTTGGAAGACTCAAGACCGCATAAAAGTAGTTGACGTATTAAATTATCAAAAAGATAATTCATATCAATTTATCATTGAGGCAGAAACACCAAACGATGGACCTGATCTAAGAAAGCTAATAAAAAAAGAAAAGTGGATTGAGGAAGTAATATTTGATATACCCTTTTTGGGTTGTGGTTGCTGAATAAATTAAATATGCAAATTAAACTTACTGAAACAAAATACACGTATACAGCAATTGTATCGTTGGTGACAATTTTAGCATGTATACATGTAAAAGCTACCAACTTTAAAATCGAAAGAACCAAAACCACTGAAATTTCGAACTCTGAATACTTACAAAATAATCAAGAAAGTAATAAAATAAAATCAGCTGTAGGTGATCAAACAACATTCGTAGCCATTAAATCGGGAAAATGGGGATTTTTAGACAGCAATGGATATGAGATTTCCCCATTCATATTTGACTCAATTGCCTTTTTAAATAAAAATGCTGCTGCCATTCGTGTCAAAAATAAATGGGGGGTATTTGACTTGGCATCACGGAAAATGACCCCATGCATATACAAGAGAGTGTACAGTAGCAGTCCAAATGACCTGATATGTGTAGAACTGAACAAGAAATGGGGATTTTATGACTTTGAGCGCAAAAAGGTAACAACTTTAAAATATGATGAAATTGGTAATGCAGATTATGGAATAATCCCCGTAAAAGAGGATGGGAAATGGGGGTTTCTAAACATGTCATATACAAATATTATTGCTTGCAAATATGAAACTGCTGGTAATATTCTTGATGAAAACGTAATTACCGTTAACATTAAAGGGATATGGAATATAATTGACACAAATAACCATGTATTGACCCAATCCATACCTACCGAAATATATCGCCTTACTAAAGGAATATATTATTTTAAGAATAATGATGAGTCGATTCATTTAATAAATAAATATGGAATACCCCTGCTAGATAAAAAATACAATGATATATCCCTTTTTCAAGACGACTTATATATAGTTAAGCGTAATGGATTGTTCGGTTTACTAAACAAGGGGTTTAACGAAATTATTCCATGCCAATTTGAAGACTATGAATTTTCAGGAAATCGCATTGCATTTCTGAAGAATGAAAAGTGGGCATTTTTCACCCCAACTGGCCAGCAACTCACACCTTTTGATTTTGATGAAATCAATATTTCCGGTGAGGCAGGCTACTTCCGAAGTACTTTTGATAGCGAAGGAATGGGAATAGTAAAAAAGGATGAAAAATGGGGTCTCATTGATACAAATGGATCAATCATTTTACCTATTAAATTTGAATCAATTGCTGAATTTTCTGAAGGACTTGTTGCTGTTTCAGATAATTCATTATGGGGCTTTTATGATAAAAAAGGGAATATTAAGATCCCTTGTATCTATGAAAATGTCGGCAAATTCTCAGAGGGCTTATCACCCATTTCCATAAATGGGAAATGGGGATACATTAACAAAGAAAATCGCATAATTATTCCCTGCATTTACGACTATGCTGATACATTCAGAGATGGATTAGCCCAAATCAATGTGAAAGAGAATATATACATCATAGACCAGAAAGGCGAACAACTTTTCCCTCAAAATGGAATAGAGGTTTTAATACATTTTAGCAAAACCCTATTACTTGCACAAAAAGAAAATAAATATGGAATAATCTCGCACAAGGGTCAAATACTTGCTCCGATAAAATACGACGCAATTTACCTGTATGAGGAGAATTTACTTGAGCCCGGATGTTGATTGAGGTAGATAGAATTACTACAAACAAATCAATTTAAGCAGTTTTTCACTTTTACGCTTTATACTAGCAGTGTAAAGAGGTACTTCAAACCTCAAAGCCCTTTAAACTACAAACCCGACACTTTCGTGTCGGGTTTTCTTGTGCCCGAGATCGGAATCGAACCGATACACCATTGCTGGCGGCAGATTTTGAGTCTGCTGCGTCTACCAGTTTCGCCACCCGGGCAGGGTTGCAAATGTAATAGAAAGCGCCTAACTCACCAACAAGCTACACCCCCTCAACTCGGCGCCATCTCGCCGACCCAGGACGGTAAACCGACCGTCCGGAAATACCTCACCTATGTCATCGGTGGCTATGAAGCCGCAGGAATGGATGTTGGCCAGATCGATCACATTGATCATACCCCTGCCGGTCGTTTTCACGCTTAGCGGATCTTCTTCCTCCCGTACCAGCACCCGCATCCAGGGCGGACAAGCAAAGACCCCACCACCCAACGAATAGGCCTGGGAAAGCAATTCAGTCATCCCATATTCCGAATGGATCGCCTCCACCCCAAAACATCCCGTCAAATGAGCATGGAGTTCCTCCCGGATCCACTCCTTTCGACGCCCCTTCATCCCACCGGTTTCCAATAGGGTCGTGTTTTCAAGTCTGGTCTGATACCGATCAGCCAAATCCAGCAGGGCAAAAGACACGCCGATCAGCAGCGTTTTCCGCCCCTCCCGTTCTCCTTTTTCGATCTGATCGATCAACGCCTCCCACTCGTTCAGGCAGAAACCGCTGTCGGGATGCCCCCCCTGCGTAATCAGTTGCTGCACCATATACACCAGGGACGAATTACTTCTTTCCAAATAAGATGGCAACAGCGCAAGAATGCACCAATCCCCTACCGGTCCATAAACTCCTTCGAAATTATCCAGCAGCTGCTTTTGGTAAATACGCAGATCCCGAACGGCATGGCGGCTGGGAATCATACCCGTGGTGCCACTACTTTCAAAAATCGCTTCCGGTATAAACGAACCCGTTTGCACCAGCTGCTCCTTGAAAAAGGAAATGGGCAGAAATGGAATTTGGGTCAATTCACTGACCCGACCGGGATCGGACCCGATAGCGGAAGCATACGCACGATACAGCGGATTCCCCACCCGCTGATATTGATACAGGTTCAGGGCCGCCTTCGAAAAATCGACCGCAGCTGATGTTCGTATTTCCTCCCAATCCATTGCCATGGAATCCTGTTAAATCCGGTAAATTTGAACAAAGTTAGGTCATGCTCAGAAGGATTGGACTTTGGGGATTATTTCTGACAGCTGCAATCGGTTGTCAAAAAGATAAGTACACGACCGTTCCGCAAGTAACGATCGAATCCATCTCCCCCGCCATCGCCAGCAGCGGCAGCGTTATTCAAGTAAACGGAAAGTACACCGACCTCGAAGGGGACATCGATTCGGCCCTGATCGTGTACAAATGGTATAACGGATCCACCGCCGTTCGAAAGGACACATTTCGATATGGATTCGTTCAATTAGGCATTCCGGCAGGTGTACAACGTGCCGAACTGAACTTAAAATTTGAATACAACACGAACAACTACCCCGAGCTGACCAAATTGCCGGGCGTAAGCCAGCGCGACACCACCGCTGCGTTCGGACTTCTGCTGATCGACAAGGCCAAGAACCGAAGCAATTATACCGAGTCTCCCACCATTCGCCTGAAAAAACCTTAATCAATATCCCCCATGGCTACTCGTAAAAAAACCGCCACCAAGAAAGTAAAATCATTTTTACCCGATACATCGATGCAGTTCTTTCGGAACTACATCAACAATGCCTCACCGGTTGGATTTGAAACCTGGGGACAAAAATTGTGGCTGAACTATTTGAAGCCTTTTGTGGATACACAATACGTAGACCCTTACGGAACAGCCGTTGGTGTCATCAATCCCGATCATCCTTTCCGCGTTGTGATAGAGGCGCACGCCGATGAGATCAGCTGGTTCGTGAATTATATCACACCCGACGGACTCATCTATCTGAAACGGAATGGCGGAGTAGATCACCAGACGGCTCCCGCATCGCGCGTGTTCATACACGGCAAAAAAGGTCCGGTAAAAGCGGTATTCGGATGGCCTGCTATCCATACCCGCATCGGAAACGCCGATCAAAAAGAACAAAATCCCCGCGTCGACAACCTTTGGCTTGATTGTGGTGCCCGGAATAAAAAAGAGGTACAAGCCTTGGGCATTCACATTGGGGCCGTTGTAACCTACCAGGATGGTTTTGATGAGTTGGCCAACGGCAATCTGATCGGCCGTGCATTCGATAACCGCATTGGCGGATTCATGATCGCCGAAGTAGCTCGTTTATTGAAAGAGAACAAGAAAAAACTACCCTTTGGATTATATGTGGTGAATGCCGTGCAGGAAGAGATCGGATTACGAGGCGCCGAAATGATCGCTCGTCGCATCAAACCGCAAGTGGCGATCGTAACCGATGTTACACACGATACCACCACACCCATGATCAGTAAAACCATTGAAGGGGATGTGGCAACCGGTAAAGGTCCATCGCTTTCCTACGCCCCGGCCGTGCACAATAAACTGCTGGCATTGGTGGAAGAAGTGGCGGAGAAGAAAAAAATCCCGGTTCAATGGCGTGCCTTGAGCCGCAGCACCGGTACCGATACCGATTCCTTCGCCTATTCGAACGAAGGTTGCCCCTCCGTGCTGATATCGATTCCTCTTCGATATATGCACACCACCGTGGAAATGTTGCACAAGGATGATATTGAACAAACCATTCGGTTGATGTATGAGACGTTGCTGACCCTAACACCCAAAACAAACCTGAGTTATTTGTGAGCCACCTGCTCTACATAGACCCCGGCAGTGGCAGCTACCTGGCGCAGGCCATTATCGCTGCCATATTGGGCGTGGTCTTTTATTTTCGAAATATCCTTCATCTCATACGCGCTTTCTTTCAACGAATCCTAGGCAGAAAAGACCGATCTGCTGACCAATGAATCACAGCCAACAACGTCATCCCTCCTCCTACCGCGATCCCGCCGGATTCATATTTGAAGAAGACGGTGTGATCTACCGTCAGATCAATCATGTCTATCGATCCCACTACGATCATTTCATGCAATCGGGCCTTTATGCCCGTCTGTTGGATGAGGGACTGATCGTATCGCATGAAGAAGTACCAAACCGAACGAACACGGAAGCCTACAAGACCCTGAAACCCGCAAGAATACCGTTCATCAGCTATCCTTACGAATGGTGCCATGAGCAAATGAAGGATGCCGCCAGGTTAACGTTGGAGATCCAGCAAATATCTCTTACTTATGGGATGACGTTGAAGGATGCCACACCTTACAATATTCAATTTATTGGCGCCCGACCAATATTTATCGATACACTGTCCTGGGAGATATTGGATTCCGGAGCACCCTGGGTGGCATACAGGCAATTCTGTGAGATGTTCCTGGCACCGTTGGCTATCAGTCAGTATGTAGGGCAGCCTGTGAGCCGCAGTTTACGGGCCTGGCCCGATGGGGTACCCCTACGAACAGCATCCAACTCGCTACCGCTGAGATCGCGTTGGAACTTGCCCGTGTCACTTCATATTCACCTTCATGCGCGCATTGCCAAAAAGTCCAGCCAACAGAGCACGCCCGCGCGAAAACAATCTGATACGGATCGTAAGAGGATTCTGCAGAGTTTGCAAGAGGCTGTGAACAGGCTGACCTACCGACCCGAACGGTCGTCGTGGACGAATTACTACACCCAACTCGACCAACGGGAAGATTATCTGCAAAACAAAGAGCGCATCATACACGAGTGGATCGCGGAGATTGGACCGATCGAACAAGTATTGGATGCCGGCAGCAACCTGGGCCATTTCAGCCGGCATATGGATAGGTCAACTCGTGTCGTGGCGGTTGACTATGATGCAGATACCGTACAAGAGACCTATCTGAAAGCCAAAAAACAGTCTGATCAAACGCAGATCGAAGCCGTGCTTCCCCTGCAACTGGATCTGGCTGATCTCAGCCCCGACCAAGGATTGTTGAATCAGGAGAGACGATCGTTCCTGAAACGTGCCCATTTTGACCTGGTAATGGGATTGGCACTGATACATCACCTCATACTTGGCAAACAAATCCCGATCGAGAAAGCCATTCAATTGCTGAGCAACTTATCGGGTCAATGGCTGATCCTCGAGTTCGTACCTATAGATGATCCCTGGTCCAAATTGCTGGTGGAAGGGAAGCTGGG
Organism: Bacteroidota bacterium; assembly: GCA_046081925.1. Classification (GTDB taxonomy): domain Bacteria; phylum Bacteroidota; class Bacteroidia; order Chitinophagales; family Chitinophagaceae; genus JJ008. The sequence goes on from JBJTWV010000035.1 coordinate 70,971, forward strand.
GCAAATTCATCCGTATGATCGAACATCATTCGAAAAATGGGTCTCCAATGATTTTGAGATCTGTACATCCTGTCAGATCCATCCCACCGAAAGATGGCTGTACAAACTGAAAAAAAAGAATTGACTTGCTCCGATCCAGATGCATATGGCCGATCATCCTGCTACTCGTTTTTTTCGTCTTGCACGGATGGGTTGATTTTTTTCCCATCATTCCTCTATCCGATGCCGGTTGGCTCTGCACTATCTATCTGATCATCGGTATTGCTTTGGCAGCCATGGGACGAATACTATTGGCTTCCTGGGATCAGGCCTATCTATTCGCCTTTCTTTTACTGACCATCGAATTCTTTTTCGGTGCGGCACAAGACACCCTCCGCGCCATCGCCCCCTCTACCATTCTGAATAAATATTCGATTCAGCTACCGCTGGTGGCACTGGGTATGATCCTTTGCTGGAAGCTCGCTCGAAGGGAAAATTTACAAAGCCCAAAATTTCAATTGTACCTGCGGACCGTCTTGATAGGGCTGATACTGGCAGATATCGGATCGTTCGCCTTCTTTAAAACCAAGACCAGAAACAATCTTTCATCGATCAACTTTACCCACGCAAAAAAAATACCCACTGATTCGCTTCCAGACATCTACCTGATAATAGCCGATGAATACCCGGGAAATGGAACCCTGAAAAATGAATTTGGTTTTTCTAACGACCGCTTCACGCAAGAACTCCAACGCCGGGGATTTTACGTAGCAGATAGTGCCAAGAGCAATTACAACTTCACTGAATTTTCGGTGGCAAGCCTTTTCAAGATGGATTACCTGCGAAAAATGGAGGGCCGAAATGCCAGCCTGAACCACTTACGCTATTGCATAAATACCCTGAGAGAAAATCCGCTAACGCCTCAATTACGCTCGATGGGATATCATTTCAATAACTTATCCATTTTTGATTTTTACGAACAACCCTCACCCGTAAAACCCTATCTGCTTCCCGGCAGATCCAAGCCCCTCTCCGAGCAAACATTCAGCGGACGGGTGATCAGGGATGTCGGCTATCACCTCATCAGTGACATACCTTGGAACAGAGATCTTTTTTCGCTGGATGAATTGAATCTTAAAAACAATCAGTACCTGTTTGATGCGACAATTAAAACCGTTGAAAAAACACATCCTCAATTCAGTTACACACATTTGATCATGCCACATTCCCCCTATTATTTTGACCGAAAGGGAGAAATGCGCCCTTCCCCGCAATGGGCTAGACGGGATTCTGCTGCATTCATAGACTATTTGATCTATACAAATGATAAGCTATTGGAATTGGTAGATTCCATCCAGATGAAATCAAAAAAACCGGTTGCCATACTTTTGATCGGAGATCACGGAGCCCGCAACAATATTAAAGAGCTTCCGGAAATTCATCACTTTCAGACCCTGGCCGCCATCTTGTTACCCAATCGTAACTACGCCTCGTTCTATCCAACCATCTCCCATGTAAATCTGTTTCGAGCAACACTCAATTCCCTTTTTGGAGAGAAACTCCCCTATCTAAAAGATTCGACTGTTTTTCTGAGAGAGTGATTTTTTCAAAATCATCTTCTCCACCCCCTGGATGTGGGTGTAAGATCAAATCCGATCGAAAGTACGTTCATGGACTGGCCTGCCTGATAGTGGGAACGACCATAGCTCAATTGAAACCGATCTCGTTGAGCGCGAAATCCGAACGAAAATCCGGATAAGCCGTTCGCCCCGCCGGACCAGCTTAGTTCCCTTCTGCGCAATACATCATAGCCCGCCATCAATTGTATAGTAGGATGTAACTCGATACGGGTAGAAAGAATCAGGTGATTGAATAATTGTCCAACAAAGGTGGATCGACGGTTATCCACCCCAATGGGTGAAAGGGCTGGGTCAAAAAGTGATGCATCATCCAATTGCCATCGTTGCATTCGTTGCAATACCAGCCCAATTGAAAAAGGAGACCCCTTCCATTTCTTCCAGGCGCCGAAGGCCAACTCGGTCGGCAGCTGTGCCTGTGTACCGCCATCGAATCGTCTGATAAAAAAACCTGCATGCCGTAAAATGGCACCCGCTTGCACGCCCAATGCGGTATCCCGATAATGTATCCCCATGTTTGCCATTGCTGCCGTTGCCCGGTAGGAGTCATACGCCGAGTGAGCCAGTTGAATGGTCGCACCTCCCCGCCATCGTTGCTTGTAGGGCAAAGAGCCGGTGAGTTGCAGAGACAACTCTCGGGGACGAAAAGAACCCAGCACATTTCCTCCGGCATCTGTGGAAGGTACCGTGCCATGATCGATATACTGCACAGACAACGCGGTAACCAGGCTAGCGGTACGAGGAGAGGTAATAGCCGAGAGAAAATACCCTTTCGTCCCTCCGGGCAAGATCATGAATGAGCAATGCAAACGAGACGACTTTGTCAAACCAAGCAGCGCAGGATTTTGGGATGACATGGACAGATCGGGATCGTCCTGTGCCAGTACCAATCCCCCTTGAGCGGCAGGTGTAGCTCCGGAGGGCAAACGCAAAAAACTCATGGAGGCGGATCCGCCCAATAATTGAGCGTAACCGGTAGCCTGCAAAAAGCCTAGCAGTACAAAAACTGAGAATGCGCGCACATCCGAAAATAGAAAAAGGCAACGAGTTAGCGGATGGGAATTCCCGGAATTGCCAGATCAAGTACCTGGTTCATGGTTTTCACATAATGAAAAGACAACCCCTTGATGTACTCCGGATCGATCTCCGCCACGTCTTTTTCATTTTGTGCGCAAAGAATGATATCCCGCAATCCGGCTCGTTTAGCGGCCAGTACCTTTTCCTTTATGCCTCCAACCGGCAATACTTGTCCGCGTAGCGTGATCTCGCCTGTCATGGCGAGGTAGGGCTTTACTTTCTTTCCGCTGAAGGCAGAGGCCATGGCGGTCAGCATTGTGACGCCGGCACTGGGACCATCTTTGGGGGTTGCTCCCTCGGGCACGTGGATGTGAACGGTCTTCTTGTCAAACAAGGTAGAGTCGATGCCATACTTATGGGCATTTACCTGTAGGTAGGTATACGCGGTGCTGGCGCTCTCTTTCATGACCTGTCCTAAGTTGCCGGTAAGTTTCATTTCACCCTTGCCATCGCTGACGCTGGCTTCCATAAATAATATATCGCCGCCAACATAGGTCCAGGCCAATCCCACAGCTACGCCGGGCATGAGAGCTGTCTTATATATATCATTCGAGTAGCGTGGCTTTCCTAAGATGCGCTCAACGTCGTCCACGGATACCGATCGCTTGGATTTTCCGGTGAGGGCTACTTCTTTTGCCTGATTACGCATGATAGATGCGAGTTGACGATCCAGTTCGCGAACACCGCTCTCCCGGGTATAATCTTGAATCAATTTCTCCAATACCTTGTCGGAAAGCTGGATGGCGGAGGTACCCAATCCGTGCTGCTCTTTTTGTTTGGGCACCAAGTGACGTTTGGCGATCTGAACTTTTTCTTCCAATGCATAGCCGCTGAGGTCAATGATCTCCAGTCGGTCGCGCAAGGCCGGCTGTATTTGCTGAATATCATTGGCCGTGGCGATGAACAGAATCTTGCTCAGATCGTATTCGCTTTCCAGGTAGTTATCGTAAAAACTATGATTTTGTTCGGGGTCCAGCACTTCCAATAAGGCAGAGGATGGATCTGTCCGAAAATCACGACCAACCTTATCGATCTCATCCAGGATCATGACGGGATTGGAGGATTTCACTTTTCGGATCGATTGCAGAATACGGCCGGGCATCGCACCGATATAGGTTTTTCGATGACCACGGATCTCGCTTTCATCATGCAATCCCCCCAGGCTCAATCGTACATATTTTCGACCAAGGGCTTGTGCGATACTTTTTCCTAGAGAGGTTTTGCCAATACCGGGAGGACCCAGAAAGCAAAGGATCGGGCTTTTCATATCCCCTTTGAGTTTCAAGACCGCCAGGTATTCCAGAATACGTTCTTTGATCTTTTTCATTCCGTAATGATCGCGATCGAGCGTATGCCGAGCCTCATTCAGATCATAATTATCGTCTGTGCATTCGCCCCAGGGCAGATCGAGCATCAGATCGAGGTGATTGTATACCACCGAATAATCGGGTGTGCTGGAATGCATCCGCTCCAGCTTTTCGATCCCTTTCTGGAAAAGCTCTTTGGCTGCCGCCGGCCAATTTTTTTGTTCGGCCTTTTTCTGCATTTCCTTCAACTCCTGCTGGTTGCTATCGCCCCCCAGCTCCTCCCGGATACTCTTGAGTTGTTGCTGCAAAAAGTATTCGCGCTGTTGCTTATCGATTTCCGTCCGGGTTTTGGTAGTGACCTTATTTTTCAACTCAGCGAACTGCAACTCCCGCTGCAGGAGTTGCATCAGCAGGTCGGCCCGTTGGCGGATGTCATCGATCTCCAACAGCCGTTGTTTCTCGACGAGTTCCACGCTCAGGTTGCTGGATACAAAATGGATCAGGAACGTGGGATTCTCAATATTTTTCAGAATGATCCCGGCTTCGGTGGGAATGTTGGGCGATAACTGAATGATCTCTGAGGCCAACTCTTTGATGTTGGCCACATAGGCCTGAAAGTCCTCATCAACCGGCGCCGGCTGCTCCGATAATTTTTCAACGGCAGCCTTGAAATAGGGATCGGTAGCCGTCACCTCTTGAATACGAAACCGGGTCTTCCCCTGGATGATGACGGTGGTACCGCCATCCGGCATTTTTATTTGCTTGACGATCCTGGCCACCGTACCGATCGAGGAAAGGTCGCCAACCTGAGGGTCTTCCACCTGACTGTCCTTTTGGGCAATGACCCCGATCAGCTTGTCAGCTCGGTAGGCATCGTTCACCGCCTTGATACTCTTGTCACGCCCTACGGTAATGGGCAGTACCACGCCCGGAAAAAGCACCGTGTTCCGTAACGGCAATAAAGGCAGTTCCGCCGGCAATTCCAGGTTTGCCGCTTCTTCCTGATCACCCTCATGCAAAGGGATAATTGGCAGGAAATCCATTTCTTCTTCCGGACGTAAGATCATGTATGTCAGATTATTGAAAAGAGTAAAGGAGGATAAATATAAAGTCCCCGCACCGTATGAACAATTCTTGTACCAACGGGGCGGGGACTGACAGAAAGGCCTGCCTACGGCAGGCCGGTTTGAGAGTTTGGGGCGTTTGGGTAGTTATGTCAGATTTGATTGATCTTCAGGCTTATAAAATCGCGAGGCCGGCAGAAACCTGAAACCCCTGGCTCTTCCAACGGTTGTCGTTCGCGATGTCGCTGATATTGTTCAACCCAACCACATAGCGGCCGTTTACACGCAGGGGGCCCAGTTTGACCTGAACGCCACCAAGCATAGAAAAGTCGCCTTTTTTAAACGCATCTCCCCCATTTTGAAGGAGGCTGCGGTTTTGATCGATCAGGATCCCAAATTGAGGACCGGCTTGCAGGGTGATAAATTTACCGACCAGCTTATAATTGAGCAGAATCGGGATCGTGATATAATTCAGCTTTACGTCGGTGAGTCCGTTTTGGAACACCCCCGTTATGGTATTGGTATAGCTGCTATCGACCCGGAGGGTATTTTGACTGTATAACACCTCCGGCTGGATGCCAAACTTCTTACCTAATCCGAGGGCGGCAAAACCACCCAGGTGATACCCGTATTTAAATTGGTCCTTGAACGACTGCCCGTCGATCTTGGTGATATTCACACCCGCCTTTACACCGAGATCAAACTGTGCGAATAAAGAAGTAGAGGCAAAAAGGACCACTACGGTCAGGAGGTTTCGGATTTTCATACTCATAGATTTAAGGTTATAAATGCCTAACGGGACAAATCTACTATTTGTTATATCAGATTGACTGTTAATATTGATTAACAGGATTTATGCGTACAATTCAATGAGTGTTATCTCTGGTAAGATGCCCACCCGGCCGGGGTACCCCAAAAATCCAAATCCCCGGTTGATATAAAGCTGTTGCGTGCCTTCTACATAATGGCCTGCCCACCGACCATATACATATTGCACCGGGCTCCACTTGAATCCGGGTACTTCCACGCCAAATTGCATCCCGTGTGTATGGCCGGATAATGTCAGATCGACGGATGGGTACGATTGAGTCACCTCTGTTTCCCAATGGGACGGGTCATGACTCAACAAGATCTGAAAATCATCGGCGTTCACACCCTGATACGCACTCGACATATTGCCGTATCGCTTGAAGTTGACCCGGGAGGACCAATTCTCCACGCCAATTAGCACGATCTCCTGCTCGCCACGTTTCAATCGCACATGTTCATTAAGCAATAGCCGCCAACCCATCTGCTCGTGTATGCGCTTTAATTTTTCCAGATTCGCTTTCTTCATTTCGGGGTTGTCCCAAGACACATAATCACCATAATCATGGTTTCCCAGAATTGAATAAACCCCCATCGGTGCACGGAGCTTGGAAAAGATCTGTTCATACTCACCTACCTCAGAGGCCATATTATTGACCAGATCACCGGTAAATACGATCAGATCCGGTTTCAGTGCCAGTGCCTTTTCCACGCCCCGCTCCACCGCTTTCGGATCATCAAAACTGCCCACATGGATGTCAGAAAGTTGAAGAATGCGAATTCCCTTAAAGGAGTCGGGCAATTTGGGCGAACGGATCCGTTGGGTCCTCACCTCGTATCTGTATTTGTTCCCAAAACCATACACCAGGCTTCCTAATAATCCGAAACCGGCGATCACGCCCATCCAACTCATAAATACAGATCTGCTGACACCGGCATCCACTTGAGCAGTGGGAACGGCCAATTGGTAGGCGCGTATACTGCCCCACTGAAGCAACCGGCGAATATCATCTATCAAAAAGAAAAGGGCGGCGACCCCTCTTGCCAAAAACCACGAAACGCCAATGGCAAAGAATGTCATGCCGATCGGCTTCCACCAATCAAGCTGAGACAACCGAGGAATGAAAAAGAAGAACAGTAAGGTGGACAGACCCAAGAATACATAGGCAAGCTGCCACCAGCCAGCCCGACGGATACCCGAACTCAACAGGTAGCCCCGCAGGACCCAGAACACGTACAGGTCGATGATCAGATAGAGGGCCGTAGCCACGATTCCAAAGGTGGTGATTCGCATGGGAGGCAAAATTAGCCACCTCACAAACAATCCCTGCGGAAGAAGGTTCTCCGCCGGTGGGCATAACTATATTTTGCCGTATTTTGTGAGCCTTTCACCTTTACGTTCATTCAAACAGGTCATGGCGAGAATCATAGGCGTAGCGAATCAAAAAGGAGGCGTAGGGAAAACTACCACAGCCATCAATCTGGCCGCTAGTTTGGCG
>JBJTWV010000036.1:0-2381 GCA_046081925.1 Bacteroidota bacterium
TGAAATTCAGGATTATCTGCGGCTTCTTTTCGGGCGGGCTGGTGAACCCCATTGCCCCCAATGTGATCGATCCATCCGTCCCCAGACCATCGATGAGATGGTCGATCAGATCCTGACCCTGCCCGAAGGTTGCCGGTATCAGCTGCTGGCTCCGGTGGTGCGCGGCAAAAAGGGCACGCACGTCAAGCTGCTGTCCGGCCTGGTGGCGGAAGGCTTCGCTCGCGTGCGCATCAACGGTGAGGTGCGTGAACTTGCTGATAACATCGAGCTTGATAAAAATCATGCTCACAACATCGAGGTGGTGGTTGATCGACTTGTCGCCCGCGATGGTATTCAGGAGCGGCTCACCGATTCGTTGCGCACGGCCCTGAAGCGCGGCGATGGCCTGGCCCTGGTGGAAGTGGTGCCCAAGACTGGGGAGGAGTTGCCCGAAGGCCTGGAGCGGGAGCGCCTGTATTCAGAGAATTTCGCCTGCCCTGTTCATGGTGCGGTGATGGAGGAGCTCTCGCCGCGACTGTTCTCCTTCAACAGCCCCTATGGAGCCTGCGCCGATTGCCACGGTATCGGCCATCTGCGACGGTTCACGATGGATCGGGTGATCCCTGATCCTGGATTGCCGGTGTATGCCGCTATCGCTCCTTGGAGCGATAAAGACAACAGCTATTACTTCTCGTTGCTTTACAGCGTTGGCGAGGCTTTCGGTTTCGAGCTCAAGACCCCATGGAATGAGCTCACCGATGATCAGCGCAATATTCTGCTGAATGGAAGCACCGAGCCCATCGCCATTCGCGCTGACAGCCGTTATCGCAAGAGCGAAGGATATGTGCGTCCGTTTGAAGGAATCCTGCCGATCCTGGAGCGTCAGTTGCGCGATGCCGGTGGTGAGGCCGTGCGTCAGAAGCTGGAGCGTTTTCAGGATCTGGTGCCCTGCGCCACCTGTCAGGGCCTGCGTCTGAAGCCCGAGGCCCTGGCGGTCAGGGTCGGTCCCTATGCCATCCACGAGCTCACAGCGGTCAGCGTTGCTGAAACCCTGCAGCGGATCGAGGCTCTGATGGGCGTCGGTGCCAGTGAAGGCTCAGAGCCGCTGCTGACGCCTCGGCAGATTCAGATCGGTGATCTTGTGCTCAGGGAAATTCGCCTGCGCCTGCGGTTCCTTCTCGATGTGGGCCTCGATTATCTGAGTCTGGATCGGCCGGCGATGACCCTTTCGGGTGGTGAAGCCCAGCGCATCCGGCTGGCCACACAGATCGGTGCCGGCCTCACCGGTGTGCTTTATGTGCTCGATGAACCGAGCATCGGCCTGCATCAGCGTGATAACGACCGCCTGCTGGCGACGCTCGTGAAATTACGTGATCTCGGCAACACCTTGATTGTCGTTGAGCACGATGAGGACACGATTCGTGCAGCTGATCACATCGTTGACATCGGGCCGGGCGCTGGAGTGCATGGCGGTCACATCGTCGCTGAGGGCGGTCTTGATGATCTGCTCACCGCTGAGGACTCCCTCACCGGTGCCTATCTCAGCGGCCGTCGCGCGATTCCGACGCCGGCGGAGCGACGGGCCTCCTGTACCCGCAAGCTCACGCTCAGCGATTGCCATCGCAATAATCTCAAGGGGTTGGATGTGGAGATCCCGCTCGGGCGGCTCGTCTGCGTCACCGGGGTGAGTGGCAGCGGCAAGAGCACGCTGGTGAATGAACTGCTGCATCCGGCCCTGGAGAACAAGCTGGGACTGAAGGTGCCGTTTCCTTCGGGGCTCGAATCCCTCAAGGGCATCCAGTCGATCGACAAGGTGATCGTGATCGATCAGAGCCCGATCGGCCGCACCCCTCGTTCCAATCCCGCCACTTATACCGGCGCCTTTGATCCGATCCGCCAGGTGTTTGCTGCCACGGTGGAAGCCAAGGCCCGCGGCTATCAGGTCGGCCAGTTCAGCTTCAACGTCAAGGGTGGACGTTGTGAAGCCTGCAGTGGTCAGGGGGTGAACGTGATTGAGATGAACTTCCTGCCGGATGTCTATGTGCAGTGTGATGTCTGCAAGGGAGCCCGCTACAACCGCGAAACCCTGCAGGTCACCTACAAAGGCTTCACGATCGCCGATGTCCTGGAGATGACGGTGGAGCAGGATGCCGATGTCTTTTCTGCCATTCCCCAGGCGGCCGATCGCCTGCGCACGCTTGTCGATGTCGGGCTCGGGTACGTCAAGCTCGGTCAGCCGGCGCCCACCCTCTCCGGTGGTGAAGCCCAGCGTGTCAAGCTGGCCACGGAACTCTCACGCCGGGCCACCGGTAAGACGCTGTATCTGATTGATGAGCCCACCACCGGTCTCAGCTTCTATGACGTGCACAAGCTGATGGATGTGATTCAGCGGCTGGTGGATA
>JBJTWV010000037.1:0-19168 GCA_046081925.1 Bacteroidota bacterium
CATCCGCGTCAACAGCACGCGCTTCCAGTACCTGCAAATGCGGATCTACAACGACCTCGGTCAGTTGATCTCAACCAAGCAGTGGAGCGGACTGGTATACGGACAAGTACTGCCGGTTGACATGCGTCACCTGCCGGCCGGCGTCTACACGGTTCGCGTCATCTACGATGGCGGTAATCTGTACGAAGACCGCGGATACCAGATGTTGATTCAACACTAATCGATCCAAAACCAACCTTCATAAGGCACTCCATCCGGAGTGCCTTTTTTTAGCCTCAACCCTCAACTCTCATCTTCTCTTCCCCTCACCTTCTCAACTTTCCCTTAGTTTTGATTTATGTCCAACCCGCTCTTACACGGAACCGAAGGCCCGCAATCTGCGGCTGAAAAGGAATTCGAGAATCAGATACGGCCACAGCAAATGGGCGAATTCGCCGGGCAGGAGCAGGTCATCGAAAATCTTAGGGTATTCATCAAAGCCGCTAAAATGCGGGGAGAGGCACTGGACCACGTGTTATTTCATGGTCCGCCCGGATTAGGCAAAACCACCCTTTCCCGGATCGTAGCCAATGAATTGGGCGTCTCGATCAAGGAAACATCCGGTCCGGTTATTGAAAAACCCGCCGATCTGGCCGGATTACTCACCAGTCTCGAACCCAATGATGTGCTGTTCATCGATGAGATCCATCGATTGAGTACGGTGGTGGAGGAGTATCTGTACGCGGCCATGGAGGATTTCCGGATCGATATCCTTATCGATAGTGGCCCCAATGCCCGAAGCATACAGATAAACCTCAGTCCCTTTACATTGATAGGGGCAACCACCCGAAGTGGCTTACTCACCGCTCCGTTACTTTCCCGTTTCGCCATTAAATCGCGGTTGGAATATTATTCTGCCGCCACGCTTCATCGCATCATCGGTCGTTCGGCTAATCTGTTGAAAGTCCCCATTGAAACCAGTGCCATCGATGAGATTGGCAGACGCAGCCGCGGCACCCCGCGTATCGCCAACGGTTTGCTCAGACGCGTACGCGACTTTGCACAGGTATTGAATGACGGACAGATCGATATCGGCATCACCCGCCACGCCCTGCAAGCGCTACATGTGGATGAACACGGACTCGATGAAATGGACAATCGTATCCTCAGCACACTCATAGAAAAATTCAAGGGCGGACCAGTGGGTATCACTACCCTGGCCACGGCCGTCGGAGAAGAGCCTGGCACCCTCGAAGAAGTATATGAGCCTTTTTTGATACAGGAAGGATTCTTGCAGCGAACCCCGCGCGGACGGGAAGCCACTCACAAGGCCTATAATCATTTAGGTAAAAAAAGTCCCGGACCAGCCGGGACATTGTTTGAGTCTTAGTTTTTTTTATCAGGATTTGACCACCAATCGGAAGCCGTTTCCGTGAATGTTCACGATCTCGATCTGGGGGTCGTCCTTCAGATATTTACGGAGTTTCGCAATGTATACGTCCATGCTTCTGCCGTTGAAGTAGGTGTCACTGCCCCAGATCTTTTTCAGGGCCTGTTCACGGGGAAGCAGGTCGTTCAGATGCTCCGCCAACAGCCGAAGCAGATCATTTTCCTTAGGCGATAGGGTTTGTGTGATGCCGTTGTGAGCAAGCTGACGAAGCTTTGGATTGAAATGATAGGTAGATAATTCGAATTCCCGATTTTGCGTTTCCCGGTTCTGCTCTTCATTGCGTTTGAGCATGGCTTGGATCTTCAGCAACAACACCTCACTGTCGAACGGCTTGGTGATATAATCATCGGCTCCCAAATTATAGCCCTGGATCACATCTTCCTTCATGGTTTTCGCACTCAGGAAGAATAGGGGAATATCGGGGTCTACATCGCGGATCTCTTCGGCCAATTTGAAGCCGTCCATGTTCGGCATCATCACGTCCAGCAAACAGATGTCGAACTTCTCCCGCTGAAAGGCGGCAAGCCCCAGCCGGCCATCCCGTTCCAATACAACCTCGAAGTCGTTAAGCTCCAGGTAATTCTTTAATACGCTTCCAAGATTGGTGTCGTCCTCGCATAACAGGACACGCGCTTTCGTGGTTTCCATGATCGGCCGATTTTGGTTTTGGGGAAGACTCCCGAATTCAAATAAAGATAATTCAAATGCAGCGCGCTTGTACGACAACGGAATATTTTGTTAAAACCCTCCCGGCTGATCGTGGTGGGCATCCTACCTTTGCCCTATGCATATCACACCCGACAATCGACTGAAAAAGCTCATCGTCATCGGTGATCGGCTGCTTATCAAGCCCGCTTCCCCGGAGGAGCGTACCGCCAGCGGACTTTATCTGCCACCCGGCGTACAGGAAAAAGAAAAAGTTCAGCAAGGCTATGTGATCAAGGCCGGTCCGGGCTACGCGATTCCCATGCCGTTGGAAGAAGAGTCCTGGAAGGCAGAGGAGGAAAAAGTCAAGTATGTACCCTTGCAGGCCAAAGAAGGCGATCTGGCCATCTTTCTCATCAGTGGCGCGACGGAGGTGATGTATGAGAAGGAAAAATATTTCATCGTTCCGCAGAGTGCGATCTTAATGCTCGAGCGGGAAGAGGATCTGTGATCACTCTGGTCGCAAGGTTCCATCATCCGCTACATGCAATTTGCCTTCCCCTAATAAGTAATCGATCGCCTCCTTTATCGAGTCGGATGCTATATCCGAGAACTCTTCTTTCAGCATCAACCAACCCATGGGTCTTTCTCGAAGTCGCTTCATCAACTCCAGATGCAAGGGAGAAGGATCCGGTTGGTTGGCTTTCTTTTTCCTGTCCAGACAGATGTCGCAAATTTTACAGTCCTTCCCCTCCGTATCTCCGAAATAGCGCCCGATCCAGTTGCTTCGGCAAACACGCTTTTCCTGTATATACCGAAGCATTGCCTGTAATCGTTTTTCGGCTTCGTTCTTTCTGAACGTATACCGCTGCGTATCCAGGGCAATATGTGCAGCGGAGGCTCGCGGGCGTATAAATTGAATCTGCGGCTTTTCCTTTTTGGGTTGATACTCGATCAATCCCTGCCGGTGCAATCCTGTCAAAAGATGAATCACATACTCTTTATCCCATTTCAGTGCCTTGGCCAAGGAGAATTCCGATATGGCCGTTGCCTGTTCGCGAATACCGCCATACTGTCGAAGGAGTGTTTTCAGCAGTGACATCTCCCTCGGAAATCCTTTTTCAAATTCCTCCAACTCTTCCCGTCCGGCCAATACCTGTATCTGTGGCGGCAAAAAAAGATCTTCTTGATAATTCAGCCATTGATTTTCTTCCAGCAGCGCAAGCGCCTGCTTGAGTCCGTAAGACGGATGTTTGAATTTTCGCCGAAAATCTACCAAGTCAAATTCATGCCATTCTCCCTCGCCGGCCCCTACCGGCATTTGTAAATAATTGGCGACCGATTGGTAGATGGTACGGATCTCGTCGGGAGACGGGAATTGCATCCGTCCCTTTTCTTCCAGCTCGGACACGGTGTGTGGCTCGGTCAATAAGATCGCATAGGCCCGCTTGCCATCCCGTCCGGCCCGTCCCGCCTCCTGATAATAATTCTCCAGCGAATCGGGGGCGTCCACGTGTACCACAAATCGTACATCCGACTTATCGATACCCATGCCAAATGCATTGGTGCAAACCATCACCCGGGTCTTTCCGCTCATCCAGTTCGTTTCGCGCTCTCGACGTTGCTCCAGGCTCAGCCCCGCATGATAGAAATCAACCGACTCACCCCACTGCCCAATTTGTTCGGCCACACTCTCCACGCCTTTTCGACTTCTTCCATATACGATGCCTGTACCGGAGAGTTTCTCCAGGATCTGTCGCAGTCGCATTATTTTATTCGGCACCAGCATTACACTGTAAGAGAGGTTGGGTCTTTCGAACGAGTTTCGGAAACATTTCCAAGATTTCTCTAGTTGACCCTCTCTTGATAGTTTCGCACAGATATCCTCCTGTATGGCCGGAGTAGCGGATGCGGTCAGGGCTAGTATGGGTACATCGGGCAACAGCGATCGCAGTTCGGCGATCCGTAAGTACGCTGGTCGAAAATCGTAGCCCCATTGAGAAATGCAATGGGCTTCATCTACGGCGATGCCCTGAATATTCAGCGAAGACAGGTATTCCCGGAACAAGGAACTGCCCAATCGCTCGGGTGACACATACAATAGTTTGCAATTACTCTCGCCGGCGATGGTCAGGATGTTGATGACGTCGGCCCGACTCATACCCGTGTGTATAGCATAGGCAGTGATGCCTCGCTTTCGTAATTGTTCCACCTGATCACGCATCAGCGCGATCAGTGGAGAGATGACAAGCATGAGTCCGGGCTTCATCAGCGCGGGCACCTGATAGCAGATGGATTTGCCTCCACCCGTAGGAAGGATCGCGAGGGTGTCCTCACCGCGCAAAAAAGAATCGATGATATCCTCCTGACCGGGACGGAACCTGTCGTAGCCCCAATAGCGTTTTAGGATGGAGACGGGTGAAGACAATCAATAAACTTTTTTCACAAACAAGCGAACGGAATTGATCGCCAGTACCACATCGCTCATGCCCATGATCAGTGCTCCCCAGGTTGGCTCCAGGTAGCCCAGGGCCGCTACGGGTATGGCAACGATATTATATGCAAACGCCCAGAAGAGATTTTGCTGGATGGTCAGAAAGGTATGTCTGCCCAATCCCAGCGCCAATGGCAAATGCTTTAATCCTTTGTTCATCAGCACCACCTGTGCTGTTTGGACGGCGATCTGCGAGGCCTCATTCAAGGAGATACCGATGGTGGCCTTCGCCAGGGCCGGCGCATCGTTGATACCGTCACCCACCATGGCCGTGGGCATCTCCGCCGACCAGACACCGATCTTTTCCAGTTTCTGGTCGGGTGTTTGCTCCGCCAGCACGGTATCGATCCCCAACTCTTTTGCAAGCACCTCGCATTTGGATCGGCGGTCGCCACTCAGCAGAACGGTTTCAATGCCGCGTGTATGCAAATGTTCGATCACGGATTTTGCTTCGGGGCGGATCTCATCTTTTACGTCGATCCATCCCAGTAGTTTTCCATCCCGAATGATATAAACGTTGTGATCGGCTTCGGTGTTTAGCTCGGAGGCGGCTTTATACGAGCCAGCCAGATATGTTCTGCCTTCGTTGTCAGTCGCTTTCATTCCCAATCCCTTCACTTCTTCGATCTGCTTCCATTTGATCTCATCGGATGTTTTCCACGAATGGGTGATGCACAAAGCAATGGGGTGATTGGAATACTTCTCTAACGAGTACACGATCTTCTTGAACTCAACTTCCTCCACGCCTGTAACCTTCTTAATATTATACTGCGCGATCTCAAATTTTCCAGTGGTCAAGGTCCCCGTCTTATCAAATACCACCCGACGAATGCTTTTGAACAACTCCAGGCTGGTGGCATTTCGAAACAAGATGCCGTTTCTGGCTGCACGACCCAGTCCGACCGCGATGGCGGCCGGCGTGGCCAGTCCCATGGCACAAGGACAGGCAATGACCAGCACGGCGATGCTATTCAGTAAGGCAACGGAGAACTCGCCCCGGATGATCCAGGTGAGTGCGAAGGTCAGGACGGCGATGCCCAATACAAGGGGAATGAACACGGCGCTGATCCGGTCGGCCAGTTGTTGGATAGGAGGCTTTTCACCTTGTGCTTGTTTTACCAGTTGAATGATGCCGGAAAGAACCGTATCCTCTCCAATGGCAGTCACTTGTGCCTTTACGGTTCCGTCAGTGATCAGACTGCCGCCGATCAATAAATTTTTTTTCTGTTTGTGGATGGGTGCGCTTTCGCCGGTGAGGATGGCTTCATTGACGTGTATATCCCCCCAAAGGATCTTGCAATCGATCGGAACCTGTTCACCTGATTTGATGAGGATGAGGTCGCCCACGCGAAGGGCGGTATTCTCTACTTGAAATAATTGCTCCTGGTGCTGATCGTCGAACGCGATCATGGTGGCCATCACCTTTTGTGATTTCACCAACTTGTTCAATTCACGTTGAGTGGATCCGATCGAGGCCTCTTCGAGATAGTTGCCAAAGAAAACCAGCGTTAAGATGGTAGCGGCCGTTTCGTAGAAGAGGTATTTGCCCGAGGGATCGGTGAGGGAGCCATACAAACTGTACACAAAGGCGGCAGTGGCACCGATGGTGATCAGCACATTCATGTTGGGCATTCGATGCCGAATGCTCTTCCAGGCACTTCTTCCGAAATAGCCCATGCCGACGATGTAGACCGGCAGGGTGAGTCCCAGTTGCACCCAGTGATTCATCAGCCAATGCCAATGCAGGCCGGGAATCATATGGCTCATCAGCAGGGCGGTAAAAGGAAAGCAAAACCAGAATCGTTGTACCTGCGATCGGAACCAAGGTTTTCGTACGGTTTCGCGTTTGTGTTCGACCACTTCGTATCCAAGATCCTGTACGCCGGTGGCCAGTGTCTCTTCGGATTGTGTCCCCGGATTTTCAAAACTGACATGACCGGTGGCAAAGTTCACGCGCACATCCTGCATCCCTTTTTTCTCCAGGTATTTATGAATGTGCAGCGCACAGGTGTTGCAATCCATTCCCTCTACTCGCCAGGCGACTTTCTCCATCTTACAAAGATAGTAGAGAGTAGAGGGTAGAGAGCAGAGCGTTGAGGGTAGAGCGTTGAGGGTAGAGCATTGAGGTTTGGTGTTTAAAGTGGCCAGTTGAGTTTTGACGCTGAACCCAAAACCTTCAACCTCAACCCTCGACCCTCTACTCTCTACTATCTTTGTGGTATGTTCTTCCGATATGATTTGGCTGACATCGATCAGGCTGCTGAAAGGGTGCTTTCATCCCTTGGCTCAGCACGGGTGATCTGTTTCCATGGTGAAATGGGTGTTGGCAAAACAACTCTCATACAAGCGATCTGTCAGCGGTTGGATGTGCAGGGATCCTTTGGCAGCCCCACCTTTCCCATTATCAACGAATATGGCATCCGGAACGACGGCGGGGTGGTTTATCATATGGATCTTTACCGGCTGAGCGATCTCGAGGAGGCTGAGCGCGCTGGTGTATCCGATGCCCTCTACAGCGGGTCGATGTGTTTCGTGGAATGGCCCGAAAAAGTGCCGGAGGTACTGCCTCCCGACGCACTTCACCTGAACATACAGATGGTTGATGAGGAGAAACGCAGTATTCAGCTCCTCAATAAATAGTATATTTGGAATCGTTGTTTTCCTTATGAGTCATCCCAAACCGAAGATCGATCCGGGAATCAGTCTCCAGTCATTGGAGGAGACCCTGGAAATTCCGCCTAAACCCACCGGGATGACCTTGGGTATTCCCAGGGAGATCGCCTTTCAAGAGAATCGCGTGGCGTTGATCCCCGATGCCGTAAACCTGTTGGTGAACAATGGTCATCAGGTGGTGGTCGAGCACCATGCAGGGGAAGCATCTCATTTCAGCGACAAGGATTATGCCGATGCCGGCGCTCGGATCGTGTATGAGCGGTCGGAGGTATTTCAGGCGCCCGTGCTGGTAAAAAGTGCTCCCATCATCGAAGCCGATCTGCCGTTGTTGCAACCGTATCAACAGATCATATCGCCCATTCATTTACCGGGCATGACATCTCATATCCTGGAAAAAATGATGGAAAAGCGAATCACCGCCCTTTCCTTCGAACACCTGAAAGACGACAGTGATTCGTATCCCATCGTTCGCAGCATGAGTGAAATAGCGGGCTCGGCCGTTATGCTTGTCGCTGCCCAGTATCTCGGCTCTGCAAATCATGGCAAAGGCGTGTTGTTGGGCGGCATTTCCGGCATCGCCCCAACGAAAGTCATCATCATTGGAGCAGGGATCGTGGGTGAATATGCCGCTCGTACCGCACTCGCCTTGGGCGCCTCCGTCAAAGTGTTCGATAACGATGTGTACAAACTGAAACGATTACAGAATAACATCGGACATCGGCTGTGGACCTCCGTGATCGAACCGCGTTTGCTGGCCAAGCAATTAAAGACCTGTGAGGTAGCGGTAGGGGCGCTGAGTTCGGAGTCGGGTCGTACGCCCATGGTGGTAACAGAAGAAATGGTGAGTCACATGCGACCGGGGGCTGTGATCATCGATGTCAGCATCGATCGGGGTGGTTGTTTTGAAACATCCGAAGTCACTTCGCACGAGAAACCGGTCTTTACCAAATACGGCGTCATTCACTATTGTGTTCCCAATATACCATCCGGTTTTTCCCGCACGGCCTCTCAAGCCATCAGCAATGTGCTTACCCCTTTATTGATCGAAGCGGGTCAGGAGGGCGGATTTGACAATCTGATCTGGCACAAGATTCACCTGCGAAATGGGATCTATGTCTTTCGTGGTGCGCTCACGAATTTTTATATGAGTCAGCGATTCGATCTCAAGTACACCGATCTCAATCTGCTCATCGCCTCGCAGCGATAACTTCCGGCTTATTTGTAATCGCGAATGTCGATTCGCTGGGTACAGCTGCGAATCTCATTGTGGTCGTTGCTGCAAATGACGACGAGTTTACCGTTTGATAATTCGGACAGTAGCGTATGATACAGTTCTATACCGTCTGCATCCAGATTGGTGCAGGGTTCATCGAGCAGTAATACCGGTTTCGATGAAAAGAATGCTTGTCCCAGTTTCACCCGTTGCTTCATCCCCGAAGAGAAATAGCGGATTTGCTTTTGCTGTGCCGATGCCAATCCCAATCCCAATCGTTCACAAATGAGCGCAGGTGTTACACCCGGTAAAAGCGGGTGAAATTTTTCCTGAAACTGCCAGAACTCCATCAGGGTCATTTCATCTACCACTTCGAGGTAGGGAGCGGCGATCGTTACCTGTTCATACAGTGTATCGTCGGCAATGGCATTGCCATTCATGTCTTTGGCTGTGAGCGTGCCTTCGCTCAGCCAACTGTATCCGGCCAGTGTTTGGAGCAACGTGCTTTTCCCGGAACCGTTCGGTCCAACGATCGCATAACTGTTTCCGGTGGTAAACGTGTAATCCAAGCGTCGGAAGATCCAATCGTAATTGAATCGCTTTCCGGCATTAGACAGGGAGATCGTCATCGCTGGCGCCTTTGGTGAAGCGTTTGATGATGCCTCGTCCGCTCTCCCGGATGAAGGTCACGATCTCGTCGCGCTCATCGGAAGCGGCCATATCTTCTTCGATGTATTCGATGGCCTGACTGGTGTTAAATCCGCGGTTGTACAGGATGCGGTAAATATCCAGGATGTGATTGATCCGGTCTACACTGAAGCCTCTTCGCTTGAGTCCGATGGAGTTTACGCCGGCGTAACTGAGCGGTGTGCGACCGGCTTTGATATAAGGTGGCACGTCTTTACTGACCAATGATCCGCCACTCACGAACGAGTGCTGTCCGATCTTGACAAATTGGTGTACGGCACACATGCCGCCCAAAATGGCCCAGTCGCCGATGGTGACGTGTCCGGCCACTTGTGTGTTATTGCTAGTAATACAGTTATCGCCCACGAAGCAATCGTGTGCAAAATGGCAGTAGGCCATGATGAGACAATTCTTGCCGATCACGGTTTTTTCGCGGTCTTTAGTGCCCCGGTTGATGGTCACGAACTCCCGAATGGTGGTGCCATCGCCGATGAACACATTGGAATATTCGCCCTGAAATTTCAGGTCCTGCGGCACGGCAGAGATCACGGCTCCTGGAAAGATCCGGCAGTTCTTGCCGATGCGGGCACCTTCCATGATGGTCACATTGGAGCCGATCCAGGTTCCCTCACCGATCTCCACGTCCTGGTGGATCACCGTGAATGGGTCGATCTTCACATTGGGGGCGATCTTGGTGTTGGGGTGGATATAGGTGTGTGGGTGTATCATCTGCGGGCGGTGGACAAAAATACCTTTTTTTGGGGCGATTTACGGGGGTGGACCACCCGAATCTGTTAAACAACCTCAAAAGGAAGGGGATTGCCAAGTGGCCATTGGCGAAAAAGGTACCTTTGTACCATGTTGCAATCCCTCTCCATCGATCCGGCTTATCAGGGACTTTTGGGCGGGCGGTCACTGCCCTTATTGCAAGAGCGGACCCAACAGATACCGGGATCCGTACAATATACCATTCGTCGTTATAAGCGACTCCCGGATTGGTCGGTTCCCGACGAAGGATTGATGGTTTATCAATACGAACCCGGTCAAAAGAACCACTCGCACCTGGAGCTTCATTTTTGTTTGAGCGGTCAGGTCTATTGTCGTCAAAAGGAAAAGACTTGCGATCACTGCCAGTTTCAGGCGTCCGACAGCTGTGTGGAGCGCATCGAATCGGTGGATCTGGTCAGTTTTCGATACTCGCCGCAGCATGTCAACCAATGGGTACGAACCCCTGCGGATTCCGGAAAACGGAGTGATGATATTCTTCGCTTCGAACGGAACGAGACCTTTCGTCAAAGTCTGCTATTGAACCCCGAGGTGTTGCGCATCTTGGAAGGGATCCTGAATCATCCGTATTCGGACAACCTGGAAAATATTTTCGTGAACGCCCAATCGCAGATGCTTTTGTTGCACGCACTCGATATGCTGGATGAGCCTGCGGACCGGGAGGAGGCCCCTTTTCTGGCCCAGCCGGCCGATCGGGAGAAGATCGCTCAGGCGCGTTCCTGGCTCATCGAACACATCGGCGAACCCATCACCATCAAGGAGCTTAGCCGTAAAGTGGCCATCAATGAGTGTTATCTGAAAAAGGGTTTTCGGTTGATGTATGGGTCCACCATTTTTGATTTCTATCAGAGCCAGCGCATGGAGCATGCGCGTTATTTGCTCTATGAAAAGGGCATAAGCGTGACGGACGTTTCCTTGCAACTAGGTTATTCCTCGATCTCCCATTTCTCGACGGCGTTCAAGAAACACACCGGACTCAAACCCTGTGATCTGCTGTGGCGCTATGATAAATCTCAAATCTGACCTTCCGATTTATTCGTATCTTTTTCCGGCCTAAAGCCAACCATTTTCCCTTATCCTGCATCCTTCCGCTATGAAACTTTCCTCCATATTCAAACAACTCGTTGCGTTTTTGCTGATTGCGGCAGGGATCATTGCTTGCCGACATGAGATCCTGCCCCCTTATGGTGGGGCTACGGTATCCGAAACCTGCAGTTCAGACTCCGTTTATTTTGTGAATGACATCCAACCCCTGCTCAATTCCAATTGCGCCATGAGCGGTTGCCATGATAACGCCTCACACAAGGACGGGGTGCGCATGACCGATTACGCCAATATCATGGAGGAGGTTAAGGCTGGTAATGCACCCGACAGTAAGCTATACAAGGTGATCATTCGTACCGACAATGAGCGCATGCCACCGCCTCCCATGAATCCGTTCACGACAGCCCAAAAGGCCCTCATCCAAAAATGGATCAATCAAGGGGCTAAAAACAATATGTGCCTGAGCCGGTGCGACACCAATACCTTTACGTACGCAGGCTCCGTAAAGCCATTGTTGGATAGTAAGTGTGTTGGTTGTCATGCGCCCGGAAACCTGGGGGGCGGTGTGGACCTGTCCACCTACACGGCTACCCGCGTTACCGCACTCAATGGAAAATTATACGGTTCCATCAACCACTCGGCCGGCTACTCGCCCATGCCCAAGAACAGTGTCAAATTATCGACCTGTGAGATCCGCCAAGTGCAACGCTGGATACAGGCCGGGTCTTTAAATAATTAATTGAACATGTTTCAAAATCGTTATGCCTTGCTGTTGATCGGGGGATTGGTTTTTCTCTCCGCCTGTTATTATGATAAAGCAGACCTTCTGTATGGGCCGGCCTTGCCCTGTACCGACAGTACAGGCACTATTTCCTATGCCACTAAAGTAGTGCCCATTCTTCAGACCAATTGCTACGGCTGTCACAGCGGTGGCAGTCCCTCCGGCGGACAAGCCATGGGCACCTATACCACCGATAAAGCCATGGCCACAAACGGAAAATTGATCGGAACCATCACCCATGCCACCGGCTTTTCTCCCATGCCGAAAGGCGGTTCAAAACTCAGTGCCTGTAACATCGCCGTGATCCAAAAGTGGGTAACGGCCGGCGCGCCAAACAATTAAACCATCCGTCATGTTTCGAAGCGAAAAATTCAAGATTTTTTTAGTGGTGTTGTTGGCACTTGTAGCAGCAGGCGGCTATTATGCGTACACCGAGTACAATCGTCGCAACCCCAACATGGCCGACCTGAAGGCCGATCATCAGTTCACCCTGGAGCAGGTGTTGCGTGAGTTTGAAGCAAATGATTCAGTCGCCCTGAAGAAATATGCCGATAAGATTTTGGAGGTTGGGGGGCCTGTCAAGGCTGTTGAGAAGGATGACAAAGGTTTTATCACGCTGGTGTTGGGTACCGAGGGCCTCACGTCGTCGGTTCGTTGTGTGGTCGATAGCATCTACACATCGAACGCGGTTGATCTGACGGTCGGATCCTCCACCCGTGTTCGCGGAGTTTGTGTGCAATTCAATAAAGATGATATGGGATTGGGCGCCGACCTGATCCTCAATCGTTGTTATCCAATAAAATGTTATTTATTATCTAACTGAAAAATTAGCAAATGAAAAAAGTTCTCTTCTTGTCAATGGTCCTGATCGGCTTGAGTCATCTAGCCTCTGCCCAGAAGTATTTTACCAAAAATGGCACTATCAGCTTTGATGCTACGTCGCCCGGATCTCCGGAGAACATCACGGCCGATAACCGAACCATACAATGTGTGGTGGATGCAGCAAAAGGAGAAATTGCTTTCAAGGCGGCTATTAAGGCGTTCACCTTTGAGCGGGCTTTGATGCAGGAGCATTTCAATGAGAATTATGTGGAGAGCAGTAAGTTTCCGGAGGCCATCTTTAAAGGAACGATCACCAACATCGCCTCCGTTTCATTTGTCAAGGATGGCAGTTACCCTGCCACGGTAAAAGGTAAATTGACTCTGCATGGTGAAACCCGCGACGTGGAAACCACCGGTAAGATCAACATATCCAAAGGAAAGATCACAGCCACTGCCAGCTTTTCCGTGTTGTTGAGCGATTATAAAGTAAATGTCCCGGGTGTGGTGACGGATAAAGTGTCCAAAACCGCCAAGATCACCGTCAATTGCGGACTCGAACCTTTAAAATAAAACGCATGTCTATTCGCATCGGCTCGATCCTGCTGGCAGGAATGTTGTTCACACAGGTTGTTCATGCCCAAGACGACTTGTTGGGTTTGCTCGGCGAGGACAAGCCTAAAAAAGAGTTTGTCAAAGCGGCTTTTAAATCCAGTCGCGTGATCAACGCGCATTCCATGGAGTTCCTCAATCCGGGCACGATGGACTTTCGTATCCTGCACCGATTCGGTCAATTGGATCAAGGGTACAAGAACTTCTTCGGACTGGATCAGGCCACCATGCGGATGGGATTTGATTTTGGGATCAGACATAACCTGATGGCCGGCATCGGCAGAAGTACATTCAAAAAAGAGGTAGATGCCTTCGTTAAATACGCACCACTCCGTCAATCGACCGGACCGGGTAGTTTTCCCGTCACCGTGGCCTTCGTGGGCGCCATGACCATCGACGGACTTCCCTGGGCCGATCCGACACGCACCAACTATTTCACTTCCCGGATGGCCTATTATTTTTCGGCCATCATTGGCCGTAAATTCAATGAGCGTTTCACCTTGCAGGTAACACCCACAGTCGTACACAAGAACCTGGTGCAATTGCAAACCGATCCAAATGATATCATTGGAGTGGGCGTTGGCGGGCGGCTGAAAATGAATAAGCGAATGGCGCTGACCTGGGATTATACCCATGTATTGAATGGATTGACCGCGGGCTATTACAATCCGCTTTCACTTGGGATCGATATTGAGACGGGTGGCCACGTTTTCCAACTACATCTCTCCAATGCCACCGGCATGAATGAAAGGGCTTTCATCACTGAAACCACCGGCCAATGGGGCAAAGGAGAGATCCGCATGGGGTTCAATCTGTCCCGCGTTTTCCAATTAAAAAAGAACAAGGATTGATCCATACGCCTGCTTATCGGATCCTGCATCCGGTCCGGGTGGCCAAAAGCCGCATCGCCGGTTTGGGGGCCTATGCAACGGGCCTGATCCCCCCTCGTCGAAAGATCGGCGATCTGGGCGGGGTGATCATCACGATGCGGGAAGCACGCAAACTGATCCGTAATAAAAAAGTGATCAACCTGGTCGAGTTGGACGATGACCTCGCCCTCAATGCTTCGGCCAATCCCAATGACATACGATTTATCAATCACTCCTGTGCGCCCAACACCTTTATGCGGGTGCTAAAAAATCGCGTGGAGTTTTATGCTTTGCGCCGTATCCGAAAAGGGGAGGAGCTAAGCTGCGATTATGGTGAAACGCATCATGAGGGAAAGCTGCCTTGTCGATGTGGCGCCCGTCAGTGCCGGGGATTTATTTGAGAAGGCGCCTTATCTTTGTAAATCGGTTATCATCTAAAATTCTATTATATGAAACAGTTTTTTTTGCTCGCCTTACTTATTGGAACCTTTCAGTTCGCTGTGGCGCAGCCTCCTGCCGGAGATGCCAACGTGGGCGATGCATATGGGGCTAAATTTAAAGTGGAAGAGGCACTGTCGTTAAACGATGTGGCTAAGAAACTCAAAGGTGGTTCCGAATTCTCGCAGGTGCAGATCGCCGCTAAAGTGGTGGATGTTTGCCCGAAGAAAGGATGCTGGCTGAAGCTGGAGTTGGCGAACGGCGAGACAGCCACCGTTAAGATGAAAGATTATGGATTCTTCCTCCCGTTAGCGGCTATTGGAAAAAATGTGGTGATCAAGGGCGAGGTCAATCTGAAAACGATCTCCGTGGCCGAGCAAAAACACTATGCCGAGGATGCCAAAAAATCACAAGCAGAGATCGATGCCATAAAGGAACCCAAACAAGAAGTTCGGGTACTGGCCAGTGGTATCGTTGTGGTGCAGTAGAGAGTAGAGAGTAGAGAGTAGAGAGTAGAGAGTAGAGAGTAGAGAGTAGAGAGTAGAGGGGTCGACTAAGAATTAAACTCATTTCCAAATTTCATCCTTCACCCTTCACCTTTCACCTTTCACCCTTCATCCCCTCTGTCATTCAACTGTCATATTCCTCGTATCCTGTCTCGTATGACAATTCCATGATAATCTTTTTCGGCATGCGTTCGAATTTCGCGGCCGATGAAGCGAATCCTGTTCCTGTTTCCATCCATTCTCTTGCAGGCTACTGCGTTCACGCAGTCAGATTCCTCCAGAACATTGGAGGAGGTGGTGGTAACGGCTACCCGTCAGGAGCGGCGATTGGGCAATGTGGCAGTACCCGTTACGCTCATTCATCGGCAACAGATCCAGCAAACCGGCTCGTTGCGGCTTCGTGACATCCTGCAAGAGCAGCCCGGCCTTTTTCTTACCAGTGGTTTCGGCTCGGGGGTGCAATTACAGGGACTCAACCCGGAACATACGCTCATTCTGATCGACGGGCAACCGCTGGTAGGCAGAACATCCGGTATACTCGATCTGAACCGCATCGCCGTTGCCGGCATCAAACGCATCGAGATCGTCAAAGGTCCCTCTTCGAGCTTGTACGGTTCCGAGGCCATGGCCGGTGTCATCAATCTGATCACGGAAAGTCCGGGCCCGCGTTCACTGGAAGCCTCGCTTCGTTATGGGGTGGGCAATCCAGACCGGGGATGGGCGCTGCCCTTCTCTACCAATAGTTTTCAGCAAACCGATCTGAACCTGCAAGCCGGCTATCACCTAGGCAAATGGAAATGTAAACAGTCGAACGATCTGTTGTTTTCCGATGGCATCAGCTTTCGGCCGTTCTCGACCGATCGGGTGCCTCGCCCCATCAGACGACTCACACACCAAACCACCTTACTGCGAGCATTGGGAACAAAAGCCGAGTTACGCATATTACTTCGCGCCAATCAAGACCGTATCCAACAGGAATTCTCGGTGCGCAACAACGGGCAAACCATCGATTCCTATGGCCGCGAACAAAATCATGAACTCAATCTGCAACCCACTCTCACCATTCGGGCAACAAAAAACATGCGAGTACATACGCGCGGATATTTCACCCGCTATGTGGGAGATCAGCAGTTGAACTTCCTTCAAAAACCGGATAGCAGCTACCTCGACCGGTTTGAACAAAATCTCTTTCGGGGTGAACAACAGATCGACTGGAGCCTCTCTTCCTCTGATCTCGTGTTCGGGATCGGCTATCAGATCGATCAAGCCCGATCTACCCGATACGATGCATTGTCGAGCCGAAAACAAAATCGCATGGCCTATGCCTTCGGGCAGTGGGAATGGAGGTTGCATGAAAAATGGATTTCCATTGCCGGCGTACGATATGACGACAATCAGCAATTCGCTGCCGCCTTCACGCCGAAATGGGCACTACGCTACAAGCCCAACGAAAAATGGTCGTTCAACGCCTCCGTCGGACAAGGTTTCAAGGCGCCTGATTTTCGCCAGCTCTACCTCAATTTCACCAACAATGCGGCCGGTGGTTACTCGGTTTATGGCACCCAGGATGCGATCCGGATCATCACAGCGTTGGATCGACTTGGGCAGATCGCTGAGCTGAAACCCGATTTTGCCCGACTGAGCCAATTAACCCCCGAATACGCCACCGGGTTAAATGGCGGGGTGGAATATCGCCTGGGCCAATCATTTTCTTTCCGTGTCAATGGCTTTCGAAACGATATCCGCTCGCTGATCGACGTTCGTCAGGTCGCCACTCGCATCGATGGATCTCAGATCTTCAGCTATCTAAATGTAAGGCGGGCATTCACCGAAGGAGTGGAGACAGATTTCAGTTTTCAATGGAAATCACGTTGGCAGCTGAGTACGGGTTATCAATGGCTTCGCACCGGGGATAAAGATGAACGCGATCGAATCCGAAAGGGGTTGGAATATGTCCGAAATCCGGATGGTACCAGTCGGGTGATGTTATTGCGTGAGTATGTGGGGCTTCCGAATCGGAGTGCACATCAGGCGCAAGCCAAGTTTCGCTTTCAACCTGCTGTCGATCGATTTGTGTTTTTACGGTTGATCTATCGGAGTCGTTGGACCGTCGCCAATAGTAATGGTAATGGCATTCACGATGTGCAGGATGAATATGCACGTGGGTTTGTACAAGTCAATCTTTCCGGCGGACTCCCGATCAATACGCACTGGAGCCTCCAAGGCGGTATCGACAACTTACTTAACTACCAGGACGTGAACAATCTCCCCAACCTCCCCGGCCGCAACATCTATCTAACTCTAAACTTCAAACGCTAAACCAACTATTCAAACTATTTAAACTTCTCAAACTCTTCAAACTTCAATCCCATGCGCAATCAACTCCTCCTCCTCTCAACATTATTCGTGTTCGCCGCTTGTAAAAAAGAGAAATACAGCCCAGATCCAGTCCCCGACCCATTTGTGTACTCCGTGGTAACAACCCTGTCTAATAACATCGTGACGGTCCGCAACCTCCCTGCTGATACGATCATTGGCATGACGGCTCAAGGCCAGCCATATGGAGCCGGGAAGTACAGTTTCTTCAGTCTGGAAACCGGCCAGTGGATTTCCAACGCCGATTCAAACACGACCAAATGGGATTTGGCATTTGCCGGAACCGTAGTGCGCGTGAACAATGCCACGAGTGGTCCGGGTGCCGGTGGTGCCTTTGTGTACAATGGCACATTTGAATCCCTGACCAGCGTTCCGTCCGATTCGGTTTTTCGGGTGGACAATCATCCGATCTCTTATGCCATTCCTCGTGGATCGGGTAAGGCCTGGTACACCTATGATGGCCCGAGCAATCTTTTGACCCCCATTCCCGGGCGCACCCTCGTGATCCGCACGGCAAACGGACAAAAAGCCAAGGTGGAAGTAATAAATTACTACCGTGGTGGGGTGACCCCATCGGCCACGGCGCCGGATAGTGTGAAGATCAACGAGCAGCGGTATTATACGTTTCGATACACGAAATTTTAGTTGAGAGGATGAGGAGATGAGAGTTGAGGGGACTCATTTTGTTGGGTCAACAGTATACAACTAACCATTGAACTCTCATCTCCTCATCCCCTCATCTGCTCAACTCTAATCCGTATTTTCGCGGACTGAAAAATGAGTACGTCCGCCAAATACCGCGAGTTCACCGGCTTACATCTGCCCACCCTCGAAAAAGAGGTGTTGGACCGTTGGCAAGCAGAACAAACCTTCGAGCAGAGCATCGCACACCGCGAAGGTGCCCCTGCATTTGTCTTTTATGAAGGTCCGCCCAGTGCCAACGGAATGCCCGGGATCCACCACGTGATCTCACGCACCCTGAAGGACTTGGTGTGTCGCTATCAGACCATGCGCGGTTTTCAGGTAAAACGGAAAGGCGGATGGGATACGCACGGATTGCCCATCGAGCTGGGGGTGGAAAAGGAACTTGGCATCACCAAAGAAGATATAGGCGTCAAGATCACGGTAGAGGAGTACAATCGCAAATGTCGCGAGGCCGTGCTGCGCTACAAGGATAAATGGGATCAGATCACCACCCAAATGGGGTACTGGGTCGATCTGCAACATCCGTACATCACCTTCGAAAATTCCTACATCGAAACGCTTTGGTGGCTGCTCAGCGAACTATATAAGAAAGGGCTGCTTTATCAAAGTGTCAGTATTCAACCCTATTCTCCGGCAGCGGGTACCGGACTCAGCTCGCATGAACTCAATCAACCCGGCACGTACAAGGATGTAAAAGACACATCCGTTGTAGCGATGTTCAATGCCATCCGCAACGACCGATCTGAATTCTTATTCGATAAAACAGGCGGTGCCGAGTGTTTCTTCCTCGCCTGGACCACCACGCCCTGGACGTTGCCCTCCAATCTCGGTTTAACCGTTGGTGCAGACATTGATTATGTACTCGTAAAGACCATCAATCCATACACCCATCAACTCATCCACGTTGTGTTGGCCGAGCCACTGCTCGCCAAACATTTCAAGGAGGAGGGAAAGGATGGAGATTTTGCCGCGTACAACGAGAAGGACAAACTTATTCCTTGGACCATCCTGCATCGATTCAAGGGATCTCAGATTGAAGGATGTCGATACGAGCAGTTGCTCCCATTTGAGGCCAATCGACCTGAGAATAG